>JBNMKL010000007.1:0-86642 GCA_050874305.1 Lachnospira sp.
AGCATACTGTCTAATATTCTGGTCCTTTGAGTCTAGCAGCTCTAAGGCTGGCACGACTGTCGTCATGAATATTAGACAGTATGCTTACAGCAGTGCAGTGGGCTGAGCCGGCACAGACAGACCAGGCACCCTGCAAGTTTATCTCTATTGTGAAAAGTTCTTGCCATCTAGTTTTTAATACTATATAATGTGTTATGTGTATTTGAAAGGAGATTGCAAGACATGAGCGAAGATAAATCAGAAATTATCACTTCTGTATTAAGAAAGCTGGCTAGACTTAACTACATTAAGCCCGGAGAGGTTCCTAATATCAATCTCTATATGGATCAGGTCACGACATTTATGGATGAACATCTTAGTGAAAGCAAGCGTCATGAGGACGATAAGATTCTCACTAAGACAATGATTAACAACTACACTAAGAATGATCTCCTTCCACCACCTGTTAAGAAAAAGTATTCAAGAGACCACATATATGTTCTCGCATTCATATATTATTTCAAGAATATCCTGTCTATAAGCGATATCCAGAAGCTTATCAATCCGCTTACTGACAGTTGTTTTGAAACTGATAACATCCCTGATATGGAACGTCTCTACTCAGAGATTCATGACATGTGCAAATCACAGCTTGCAGGATTATCAAAGGATGTTCTACGCAAGTCACAGCTTGCACAGGATTCATTCTCTTACGTTGAAGATGAGGAAGAGAAAGAATTTCTTGAACTATTCTCATTGGTTTCACTGTTAAGTTTTGACGTATATCTTAAAAAGAATATAATTGAGTCACTTATAGATGATTACTCTGCCAAGCATGCGCCTGAGGATGATAAGTCCAAGCCAGGTTCCAAGGATAAGTCAGCATCTAAGAAGGATAATAAGACAAGATAATTAAAAGCATATAATAAGAGTGGTGCACCTTATGATTATAAAGTGCG
The DNA here is from genome assembly GCA_050874305.1 of Lachnospira sp. GTDB lineage: Bacteria > Bacillota > Clostridia > Lachnospirales > Lachnospiraceae > Lachnospira. The sequence goes on from JBNMKL010000007.1 coordinate 939, forward strand.
CCACTCTTATTATAATTTATTCTGTTTTTTTGTCTTTGTCGGTTACACCCATGCTTTCAAATATTCTGTCATAACTGTCATTGCCATAGTTAAGTGACCTGTTGACACGGCTAATCGTTGCTGTAGATGCTCCTGTCAGTTGGGCTATCTCAAGATAAGTCTTGCCTTCTCTTAACATCTTTGCCACTTCAAAACGCTGTGAGAACGAGAGTATCTCATTAATCGTACACACGTCTTCGAAGAAATCATAGCACTGTTCCTTATTCTCAAGGCTCAATATTGCATCAAAAAATAAATCGACTGATTTATTATCCAGCTTTTTATTCACATCGCACCCCCAAAATTAAACATTGTTAATAGTTTACCACACTAAACTATAAAAGTCCAGCAGCTATTCCGTACGGAGTGCAATAACAGGGTCTTTCTTAGCCGCCATAGATGCTGGCATAAGTCCTGCTATCGTTGTGAGCAGGACACTTATAACAATAAGTATCACAGCCCCGGCAACCGGCAGTTTTGCAAGATTAGATATATCAGTAATATTTTTGATAATGATATTAGCTGGTATACACAGGATAAGCGTTATGATTATTCCCATAGCTCCTGAGACAAATCCCTCAATCATTGTCTCTGCATTGAACACTCTCTTAACATCCTTCTTAGATGCACCTATACTTCTAAGAATACCTATCTCCTTCGTTCTCTCAAGAACTGAGATATATGTGATAATTCCGACCATTATCGAAGAGACTACAAGCGAAATTGCTACAAATGCAATGAGTACTGATGATATCGCTGTTATAATCGTACTCACTGACGACATGATAATTCCTACATAATCTGTGTAGCTTATCTCATCCTCGCTTCTTCCATCATTATCAACCTCTTTGTTGTACTGTGTTATGAAGTCTGATATATGCTCCTTCGACTCAAAATCCTTACAATATATATCAATCTGTGATGGTGTCTCTGGTGATGTTATTCCAAGCTTCTTCTTATTGGATTCATAAGTTGCATCTGTTGTCTTGGCTTTGACAGATTTAGAGAACATTTCAAGAATCTGGTCTTCTGTCATTGTTCCCATATATGCCTTCATCTGTGCCTGTTCCTCTTCGCCAAGAGTTGCCACATACGCATTGACATCATCCATAGTTATCTTGGTATCCTTCGTATTATCAAATGGCACACCTGTAAATATATCAACGTCCTTATTTGCCTGCTGCTTCTTCACAATCTCTGTCTGGTTAACCTTATCAATTATGTGAAGCATAAGCTCTCTTGTATAACCGATTCCATTCGATATTGAAGTGTTGACTGCGTCAGGATTAGGCCGTATGATTCCCGATATTTTGATAGACTCAGCGCCATCAACAACCTTTTTCATATATGCATCGTCTTTAGTGTAGTCGTCCCATGTTCCAGTCTTGGAATTATACTGGTAAAACTGTGTCGGATACACAAGCTTGAATTCATGATTCAGAACATCATCATAAGAAAGTTCAATATCACCTGTATCATAACTCTGCCCTGCATAGACATTTTTGAAAATAGTCTTTACCTCATCCGGGTCCTTGAAGCCCAATGAATACAATGTGTAATCCACAATCTCGTTATTCTCATCAACAATCAGGACTACCTCATTGTAATCAGATGGCCAGCTTCCAGCCACAACATCATACTGCTCATCAAGAAGCTCCTGATTATCAAGGAGCTGGTTCCACACGCTGCTGTTCATCATTCCAGATGTCATCACAGAATTACTGCTTTCCTGACCTGAACCCATTCCCATGCTCTCCATCATAGTTCCCGGATTAAGCTGTACAGCTCCATTAGACGTGTCTGTGGAATAGATGTAGAGCGGAACATCATACGAATACTTGATGTCGCTGACATACTGGTTAAGCTCATCTCTTCTGTCCTCAATATAAGTCCTGAACCTGGTAAGGTTATTGCTGTTAGCCTCTGCCACCATCGAATTGACCATATCAGTCATTATATTATTAGAATAGATTTTATCCTTGTCGTGATTTATCTCTTTATCCTTCTGTCCAGTCATGTTCTCAATCATGCTGCTGACATCTATGCTCTCTGTCTGGATTGTTATAGGATAGCTTGACAACGTATCTCTCTGAACCCTGTCGATATATTCCTGAATACCATTAGATATCGCAAGGATAAGCGCGATACCGATAATACCTATGCTTCCTGCAAATGCTGTGAGAAGCGTTCTTGTCTTTTTCGTCATAAGGTTATTAAGGCTGAGCGACAGCGCTGTAAAAAATGACATTGAAGTCCTCTGCTTTTTGTCACTCTTGTTGTTCTTCCTGCCATTCTTATCCTGGCTGTTATCATTGCGATAACTTTTATCCTGCCTCTTAGCATCTGCATTGTTTCTTGCAGCATGCTTTTTAGCTGCACTTCCAACCTCTCTTGCGTAATCGTATGCCGCCCTGTCCTCTTCGGTCATCTCGAACAATTCAACTGTCTCAGCCGTATCAACTGTGATATCCCTGTTGTACTCCCTGTCTGTGTATGGGTCGGAATCGTCAGTTATCTTACCATCAAGCAGTCTTATTATTCTTGTTGAATACTTCATGGCAAGCTCTGGATTGTGCGTAACCATGATGATAAGCCTGTCCTTGGAAATGTCTTTCAACAGCTCCATAATCTGTACAGAAGTCTCTGTATCAAGTGCTCCTGTAGGCTCATCCGCAAGCAGGATGTCCGGGTTATTGACAAGTGCTCTCGCAATAGCCACTCTCTGCATCTGTCCACCCGACATCTGGTTTGGCTTCTTATAAATGTGGTCTGACAATCCCACCTTCTCTAAAGCCTCTATTGCCCTTTTCTTTCTCTCTGCCTTAGACACACCCGACAATGTAAGCGCAAGCTCAACATTGGCAAGTACGGTCTGATGTGGTATCAGGTTATAACTCTGGAACACAAATCCAATTGAATTATTACGGTAATAATCCCAGTCCCTGTCCTTGAAATCCTTAGTTGATTTGCCATTAATTATCAAATCACCTGACGTATACTGGTCAAGTCCTCCGACAATATTAAGCATTGTTGTCTTACCGCATCCTGACTGTCCAAGAATTGATACAAATTCACTATCCCTGAACCTCAGATTAATCCCTTTAAGTGCTGGCACCTTCGTTCCGCCAGTCTCATAATCCTTTTTAATATCTATTAACTCAAGCACGATTAAATCTCCATTTTAACAATCTTTTCTGTAACATATACATTCTATATTCACTTTACATTATTTTCAAATAAAAAATGTATAAACATAGAAATGCTAATAAATATTACCACTTGCCTTTTAAATAAATACATTTTATAATTATTGGTATCGACTACTAAAGGAGACCCAGCCGATGGCTAATACACGCAACAGAATTATCAGCACATTTATAATTGTATTATCTATGATATTGTGTTTTTCGGTGGCTGCTAATGCTGATACACAGCAGAAGTTAGACGAGACTAAAGATACACTTAACCAGCTGCGTGAAGAGCAGGCTAAACAGTCATCCCAGCTGTCTAATATGAATTCCCAGATGGATACAATCAACGGCAGACTTTCTGATATACAGAGCCAGATTGAGGGCAAGCAGGAAGAGATTGACAAGCTCACACAGGAAAGCGAGGAATTGTCAGCCGATATTGATGAGCAGTACGAATCCATGAAGCTTAGAATTAAATATATGTATGAGAATGGAACAGAGTCTCTTATTAATTCATTATTAAGTTCTGAGAATTTCGCAGATTTTCTTTCAAGGTCAGAATACGTTCTCCAGATAACAAGATATGATAATGCCATGATGGTTAATCTTAATGATTCTATGACAAGGCTTAATATGGCAAGAGAAACTGTTGAGGCAGACATGCAGCAGCTTGGCACATTAAAGGAATCTGCTTCGACGGAATCGTCTAATCTGAAATCATTGATTCTTGACACACAGAACAAAATCGACTTAAATTCAATCAATATAGAAGAAACAGAAGCGCTCTATAAGAAATATGAGGAACAGCTCGAAGCTGAACGACTTGCAGCTCTTATGGCGCAGGGAACTGGCAAGAACAGTTCTTATGTCAATGGCGGTACACCTATCAAATATACGGCTGATGACCTTGCCATGCTCGCCGCTATCGTTGAGTGCGAGGCTGGCAACCAGCCATACGCAGGAAAGCTCGGTGTCGCCAGTGTTGTATGCAACCGTGTTAACAATCCAAGATTTGATAACACAGTTTCTGGTGTAATCCTGTCACCTAAGCAGTTCTCTCCTGTTGCCAGTGGACGTTTCGCACTTGTTCTTGCAAGAGGGGCAGGTTCTGAATGTGTAAAGGCAGCCAAACAGGCATTAGAGGGTGGAATCAATATCGATGCTCTGTACTTTATACGATACAGAGGCGCGCAGGATGATAACAAGTTAAAGATTGGCGACCACGTATTCTTCTCGGACTGGAGTCTGTACTAAATAACAGAATCCATAGGGCAAATAATAATACAATAATTACAATAATACGGAGAGCATAGCAGATAACCGCCATGCTCTCCGTAAATTTTATTCTGAATACTTCACATACTCAACTCTCATGCTGCCCGCATCTGCCTTAACAGTGCTGTCATGGCGTATAAACATTCCGTTCTTGATGCCGACCCATCTTCCAGCCTTTGCCTCAATTGTTATTGGATGTGAATATGTCACGCCGTCTGTGCTTATCTCAATAGTAACCTCCTCAACTGGCGCATTCTTAACAGGAAGTCCAAGCTCATAATGGTCTACCGTACCAGTCTGCGTTACTGTGTATTTTACATAAACCTCTCCTGATGTGCCGATTGTGAAGTCCTTCACCTCATTTTTAACTTCATCTGTGTATGGGGTATCGCAGTCAAAATTCTGTACACCCGTCACATGATATGTCTTAATACCATCTGCATTTTTCTCAAATGTCACAGCACAATACTTCATTCCGAGTGAAATATATCCAGCCGCATCGCCCTCATTCATGTCCGAAATATTCAATTTAGTAACACAGCTGAAATGTGGTGCTGGCCACTTCTGAAGAAGAATATTTCTTGTGTCACCGAGAGGTCTTCCAGGAACTGCTGCCACTGCATTTAATTTCAACGCATCACCAGTAAGCTCATACCAGTCTTTATCATAATTAGCATTCCACTGCCACTGGAGCGATAAATTTTTTCCAGTAAAATCATCTGATGTGTCAGGCTCGCATACCGGATAACTTGCGCCTACATCCGGCTTGTCATACTCCATAACAGGCTCGCCGTATATATTGCCCGACTTGTTAACGCCGATAACTGGCCAGTCTTCTTCCCAGTGCATTGGCTGAAGATGTATTATTCTTCCTGCTGCATAGACATCCTGAAAATGCAAGAACCAGTCCTGACCTGTAACAGTGTCAACCCACGCACCCTGATGAGGGCCGTTAACCGGCGAATCGCCCTGACGCATGACAACTCTGTACTCGTATGGTCCAAATGGATTCTTAGAGCGCAGAACTGTCTGCCATCCTGTCTTAACACCTCCCGCTGGTGCGAACACATAATACCAGCCATTGCGCTTGTACATCTTAGGGCCCTCAATTGTCACCTGGTCATTCTCATTGCCATCAAATATCTTGACCTCTTCGCCGATAAGTCCTGTTCCATCCGGCTTCATCTCCACCATGTGAAGAACACTCTTATATCCGATACGGCTCTTGGCAACACCTGCAACAAGGTATGCTCTTCCATCATCATCCCAGAATGGGCATGGGTCAATCCAGCCGGCACCCGGTCTTATATTAATTGGCTCACTCCATTTGCCGAGTGGGTCAGTTGCTGTTGTCATATATATGCCTTCATCTGGCATAGGGAAGCATACATAATAAGTTCCCTCATGATATCTTATTGATGGTGCCCACACACCACATCCGTGAATAGGATTTCTGTATCTGAACTCTGGAATCCTATCTACGCAGTAATTAACAACCTTCCAGTTAACAAGATCCTTGGAATGTAATAATGGAAGACCCGGCGCATTGCTAAAGCTTGATGCAACCATATAATAATCGTCCCCTACCCTTATCGCATCAGGGTCTGAATAATCCGCATAAAGAACCGGATTTCTGTATTTACCATTACCTAAATCTGCAATCCACATATAATCCTCCTACTCTGTCTGCACGCCATATAGCACAGTCTTCATTTATATCTTAACTCAGATTATACATAACATTTTTTGCTTTATCAATAACTTTTATAAAATAGTTTTATAAAAGTATTTTTTCTGTAAATGATTAAGTAATACGCACATTTTCCCGATATTAACAATGGTTTAAGCTATTGCTGTTGTGTTCATTGCGGAAATAATATGAAGGGTGGTTAATCTATGATTATTCAAAGCAGCAACGTAAACCTTGCATCGTCACGACAGTATTCACGTACTGAAGGACAACGCGACACAAGAACTGTCTACTGGGGAGGCAAAGCATCTGTCTCAATGTCTACATTTGCACAGAGCTGCTACAGCAAGCAGGATTATTACAGTTCTGGAAGCAGTTCATACGACTATTCCGGACGTAATGATGGCGGCTCATTTCCTGATGATATGTTTACATATTCAAGGAATGGCAGACTGATGGATGCTGACGGTAAGTCAGATGACAATTCTATTGGCGGCACTACCACCGCCGATAAAATGTCAGATATTACTGGACTCCAGAACAATTACACCTCAACAGTCTTTATGTCACTTTTAAGACTGATTGAGCAGCTCCGTAAAGGTATATTTTCAATGTACAATGGCACGTCACAAAGCAGCCTGACTAGTGACGGCGGACTTGATGTATCGAGTGGAAGCCTGTGGAATTCAAGATTTACAGTAAAGAATACTTCAACTTACTTTTTCGAAGAATCCGAATCCACTACATTCTCAGGTTCAGGTACAGCTATTACTGCTGATGGCAGACAGGTATCTTTTGGTGTTGATTTCACAATGTCGAGAAGTTATATGGAGGCAGTTGGAATTGAATCGACTGTTTCTTATCCATATGTACTCACTGACCCGCTTGTAATCAACTTAAAGAACAGCACTGCCGACATCACAGACCAGTCATTCTACTTTGATTTAAACTGTGACGGAACTAAGGAAAATATCGCACAGCTCGGAGCCGGAAGCGGATACCTTGTATTCGACAGGAACGGCGATGGCATTATCAATGACGGAAGCGAAATGTTCGGAGCCAAGACTGGCAATGGTTTCAAAGAACTTGCCGAGTATGATTCTGACCACAACGGATGGATTGATGAAGCTGACGAGATATATTCCAAACTCAAGGTATGGGTCAAGAATGAGAAGGGCGAGGATGTCCTGATGTCTTTAAAAGATGCGGACGTAGGCGCAATCTATCTTGGCAGTTCCAAAACTGATTTCACAGTCAAGGACCAAGACATTGGTAAACCGATTGCTATGGTTCGTTCCTCTGGAATGTTTCTCCATGAGAACGGAACTGCCGGCACAGTCAACCAGGTCGATTTTTAATCAGCTAGTTATTTAATGCAGAATTTATCAGGTACAAATACAGATATACTCACACACACGCCCGGCTTATAAGCCGGGCTTTTTTATATGTTGACACATATGCATATGTGTGATACATTTACTACGTCAGTCGTAGTACGACAGTCGTATTATGTCAGACGTAGTAATTAAATATTTAATTTAAGGAGGATTATATGAGCGGTATCAGCAGTGATGTCATACGTGGATACAACGACACGATGATTCTGTATCTCCTGCTTGATAAGCCATCCTACGGTTATGAGATATCCAAAAGAATCAAGGAATTGTCTAATGAAAAATATGTTATCAAGGAGACAACTCTTTATTCAGCATTTACACGAATGGAAAAAAATGGATATGTAACATCATTCTATGATGATAACAATTCAAGCGGAAAGCGCAGAACCTACTATCAGATTACGCCAGCAGGAATTGATTATTATCACGAAAAATGTAATGAATGGCTTATAACAAAGGAAGTCGTTGAAAAATTTATTAAAAATGATTTGTCAGATAATGTGCAAATCAGGGAGGAACATTATGGAAACAATTAGAAATTATCTTGAAAGCATGTTCATGTCTCTGCCTAACACTCCTGAGGTCTACAGAGCCAAAGATGAATTATGGCAGATGATGGAGGACAAATACACAGAGCTAAAAGCCGAAGGCAAAACTGAAAATGAAGCTGTAGGCATTGTAATATCAGAATTCGGCAACCTTGATGAAATTGCCAAAGACTTAGGCATCGACAACGTTGTTGGCAGAAAGCCAGACATTGAGAAGAAACTTTTTAACATCGACCTGGCAAAGGATTATATAAGCTCTTACAGCCACCGCGCATGTTTTCTCTCTCTAGGAGTTATGCTGTGTATATTGTCAGTATGCTTTCCTGTATTCGGAGATGGATTATGCAGCATATCACAAATGTATACAAGTGCCATAGAAGCTGTCAGTGTATGCCTTATGTTTGTATCTATCGCTGTTGCAGTCGCACTGATTATCTACTCTAATATCTCTGTCAGCAGATGGAAATTCCTAAAATATGAGCCATATATGACAGATATTGCAACAACTGATTACATCAATGAACGCCAGACATCATACAAGCAGACATACGCAGTATCACTTGTTATCGGTATAGCCCTCTGCATAATAAGTGTAACACCCGCTATTATCATTGATGCTCTTCCATCAACGACCGATAGTGATTTCGCTGACTGCCTTTCAGGTGCATTATTATTCATATTTGTTGCAATCGGAGTATTTCTTATTGTTAACAGCTCGCTTAATATGGGCTCATACAAAAGACTTCTGTCGCTCAACGACAATAAAACTGTCAGCGGCAACTACGTCCATGCACAGAAGACAGCATATCAGTACGACAACAAGGCTCTCAACGCTATTATGTCTGTATACTGGCCAACTATAACATGCATCTACCTCTGTATCAGCTTTCTTACATTTGCATGGCATATGACATGGATTATATGGCCTGTTGCAGCCATTATCAATGCACTTATAGAAAATCTTTGGGGACATAAATAATATCGGAAAGGAGTCTTTATGAAAAAATCTATATACCTTACCATCATAACCATTGTTACGATTGCTTGTATCATATTTGGAACATGCTATCATGTAATCTTCGGTTTAGGTGGATTTGTCAAAAATGTCGTTACGGATAAATACGAGATTTTGAACAATTCGGACATAGCTGACGAATCATACAGCGACAGCAATATAGCTCTTGATTCATTTAAAAATATAGTTATTGATACAGATGTAATCGACATAACAATTGTATCTGGTGACAGCTTCAGCTACTCTCTTGACTGCAGCAAAAAGCTGACACCATCAATCTCTGTAACCAATGACACACTTAATATAACACAGGGTGGAATCAAGAATATAAATATCTTCGGATTCCACAATGTAAAATGTAAGATGAAAGTAACTGTTCCATCTGGAACTGCTCTCAATTCAGCTAATATAACTTCCGATGTCGGCAATATCAAGATTAATGATGTCAGCTTCTCTAATATGGCTATCAGCACAGATGTTGGCAATATTGATATAAGCGGCATCACATTTGACAAATTAAAGATAGCATCTGACGTTGGTAATATTAATATGTCTGATATAGATGGAATTGACGCATGTGATATAAACATCGCTTCTGATATTGGTAAAATCAATTATCTTGGTACAACTTACAGAAACAACTGTAATATATCATCCGCCAACGCAGAGAAATCTGTCACAATAACAACTGATGTTGGAAATGTTGATATTAAATAATGTATGACATGAATAAGCAAGAATTTTATTATTATGTTAAAATAAAATCCTTGCTTATTTTATTGCAGTTCATAACACCTTTAGTAATTTTATTATTTTATCGGTTGACTTTTATTTATGATGTGTTATACTATATAATATATTTTATTATTTATAATAAGTGCTTTGATGAATATTTCATATGAAAATGCTGGTATGACAACTCCATATCAGATTGAATACTCAGGGTGCACTATACTATATCAAAACTTCTTTAATAATTAGTTTAAAATGCAGGAGGAAACTTATATTGAATAATATTTCACATAAATTTTTTTCAGATATTGATTTAAATGATCCTTTTTTTCAATCTCTTAGAAATGATTATCCTGGCTTTGACAAATGGTTTAAAAGTAAAAGTCAACAGGATGCATTTGTCCAATACGATAATACTAATAAAATAATTGGATTTCTTTATTTAAAGATGGAATATGATCTTGTTGATGATATAGCCCCTAAAATATCTGCTAAAAAAATTTTAAAAGTTGGAACATTTAAAATTGAAGCTCATGGCACCAAAATGGGAGAACAGTTTATAAAAATCATTACAGACTATGCCATAAATAAAGACGCTGATTTATGCTATGTTACCATTTATGAAAAACATAACTCTCTTATCAATTTAGTTCAGCAGTTTGGATTTGAATTATATGGTACAAAAGGAGCTGGTTTACATAAAGAAAATGTGTATATAAAACAAATGAAAAAAATTACTGGAAATATTTATAAAGATTTTCCTCTTATTAATATGAATTCATGCAAGAAATATTTATTAAGTATTTATCCCCAGTATCATTCCGTCATGTTTCCAGACTCTATTTTAACAACAGAGGATAAAAATATAATAAAAGATGTCTCCTATACTAATTCAATTCATAAAATATATGTATGTTCAATGGAAGCTGTACTAAGACTAAAATATGGAGATATTGTAGTTGTGTATAGAACTGCTGATGATTCAAAAAATGCTGAATACTCTTCTGTTGCTACATCAATATGTGTTGTAGAAAATGTTAAAGACCAAAGTGAGTTTCAGAATTTTGATGAATTCTATGACTATGTATGTAAATATAGCGTATTTGAAAAAAATAATCTTCAGTACTGGTTTAATAGAGGGAAATGCAAAGCTATTAAAATGACATACAATGGAGCTTTAAGAAAAAGAATTGTCCGTCATAATTTAATAGAGGATATTGGCTTACAACGTAAGCAATATTGGGGATTTTTTGAATTAACCAATAAACAATTTGAAATGATTGCAGAAAAAGGTGAGGTTTCTAATCTATTAGTTAATTAGAACAGTTGTTCTGGTTCTTGTTGCAATAATCGATTAATTAAAGTAAGATATACTATATAATAAAAACAAATGGAGAGATAGATACAATGTGTTCAATACTATTATCAATTAATCCCATTCATGTTGAAAATATAATGAATGGAACAAAATTATATGAATTTAGAAAAAAGGCATGTAAACGACATGTTGATAAAATCATAATATACTCAACTACCCCTATAAAAAAAATTGTCGGTGAAGCAGAGGTTGAGGATATTCTAATTGATAATCCTCAAACAATATGGAATATTACACATGAATATTCAGGTGTTAATAAAACATTTTTTGATAAATATTATTTTAACAGCGAGCAGGCAGTCGCTTATAAATTAAAAAATGTTATTAAATACCGGGAACCAAAAGACTTAAAATCATATGGTATAGATAATGCACCTCAATCATTCCAATACCTTTAATTTATATTTTATTTTGAAGCAGAAAGCTACTAACGGGAGTTGAACCCGTGACCTCAACATTACCAATGTTGCGCTCTACCTCCTGAGCTATAGTAGCATGTAAAATAACGAGAGTGCCATGATAATCGGCACTCTCATAATATATATTATAAGTAAAATATTGTCAAGCATTCGCATTATGCCAGAAATCAACCGGCTCATACTCCTGAAGCTTTGCTAAGAATCCAAGCTTGCCAAGTTCCTCCTGAATAAGGTCAAGTGTCTGCTCATCATCCGCAACTACCGTGTGATAATGATATCCCGATGTGACATTTTTAAGAAGACTGCTCTTACCACTTGCAATCTCTTCCATATATTTCTTAATATCCCTTCTTGAATGGATATTCATATCAGCCCTTATAACACCATATACCTTGTGATATACGAACACATCCCTTATCCATCCACCGAGGTCAACTATAGTTTCCAGTTCTGTCTCAACCTCATCATCCTCATGAATTACCTTCAATATACGGCTGTACTCCTGCTTGTCATTAATCACATACCCACGGTTAGTAGAGAATATATCCACATCCTTTGCACGGATAAGTGCTATATCCTGCACAATGACCTGACGGCTTACATCAAGAATCTGCGCAAGCTGCGTACCAGCAACCGGGCTTGATGAATGTTTAAGTATGTCAATTATCTGCTTTCTTCTCTCATCGCCATTCATGACTGCATCTCCCCATCATATATTTGCATGCTAAAATGTGCACATACGCATTACTCATTAACCGGATGAAGATTTTTAAGTGAAATATCCATTATAGGTGCTGAATGTGTAAGTGCTCCACTTGATACAAAGTCTACACCAAGATCAGTTATTTTGGCAATATTATCTTTAGTAACATTACCAGATACTTCGACCTGTGCCTTGCCAGCTATTATCTTCATAGCCTCCTGCATGTCCTCATGGCTCATATTATCAAGCATTATGATATCTGCCCCCGCCTCAACAGCGTCTCTTACCATATCAAGATTTTCAACCTCGACCTCAATCTTTCTTACAAATGGTGCATATTCCTTAGCCATTGTCACAGCCTGCTTAACACCACCTGCTGCCCCGATGTGATTATCCTTTAAAAGCACTCCGTCTGTCAGGTTATATCTGTGATTATTGCCGCCGCCAACTCTTACAGCATATTTTTCAAATATTCTGTTATTAGGTGATGTCTTTCTTGTATCAAGAAGCTTAGTCTTAGTTCCTGCAAGAAGCTTTGCAACGCCATTAGTATATGTAGCGATTCCGCTCATTCTCTGCAGATAGTTAAGAGCTGTTCTCTCTCCGCATAGAAGCACTCTTATGTCGCCTCTTACAACTGCCATCTTCTGACCTTTTTTTACCTCGTCACCATCTTTTGCAAAAAATGTTATCTGTGTATCTTCATCGAGCAGTTCAAATGTTCTTGCAAACACCTGTAAACCACAGATAATTCCGTCTTCCTTGCATATCAGTTCAACCTCGCCAAGCTTTGGCTCTGGCATAACACTGTTAGTAGACACATCCTCGCTTGTGATATCCTCTTTAAGCGCACCGAGGATAAGCGGGTCAACATTTAACTTCATAGTAACTTTATCAAACATATCAAATCTCCAATCCAATTAGTAAACTATTATTATCTGGCACTGCATCTCATGCAATTATGCGTATTTCTGGCTTTCCTCATACGCCTTGTCTGCCTCTTTTATCTTATCATTGACAAGCTCTGCATATTCCTTATCAATCGCATCCTCATCATTATATCTTGTTACATCAAATGTATCAAAATATTTTCTCTCATCCTCTGACATATTATGAGGCGCATGTGCTGTTATATCCTGTGCTGCTCTCTTTGCAAACACAAGACTTTCAAGAAGTGAATTGCTCGCCAGTCTGTTCCTTCCATGAACGCCATTACAAGCTGTCTCCCCCACTGCATATAATTCGTTCATACTTGTTTTGCTTTCATGGTTAACCTTGATTCCACCCATAAAATAATGCTGGGCTGGAACGACTGGAATACACTCTTTTGTTGGGTCATAACCCATATCAAGGCAATGTTGTACTATGTTAGGAAAATGTGACTTCAGTTCGTCTTCTGGAATTGTTCTCAAATCTTCCCACACAAACTCTGTACCATCCTTCTCCATCTGCTTGCGAATCTCTTCTGTCAGCAGGTCTCTTGGAAGCAGTTCATTGACAAATCTGTTGCCATTCTTGTCATAAAGCTTGGCTCCCTCACCTCTTACTGATTCCGATATAAGAAAACTTCTGTCCTCCTGCTTCTTAGAGAAAAATGTTGTTGGATGTATCTGCACATAATTAATATCTTTAAGCTCTACCCCATGCTTGATTGCAATCGCAACTGCATCACCTGTAAGATGTCTGAAATTCGTTGAATGTCTGTACAGTCCGCCTATACCACCTGTTGCAAGGACAACATCATCTGCCTCAACTTTAATGATATTGCCATCATTATCTCTTATAACTGCACCAAGACATCTGTTATCCTTGCTTATGATATCAAGCAGTCGTGTATACTCAACAATCTTTACATTAGGAAGTGTCTTAACCTTAGCTAAAAGGTGGCTTGTTATCTCTTTGCCTGTGACATCCTCATGGAATATGATTCTGTTCGCAGAATGTGCGCCCTCTCTTGTGTAGGCAAGACTTCCGTCTTCCTCTCTTTTAAATCTTGCACCGCATTTTACAAGGTCGTCCACAACCTCTGCTGATGAACGTATCATTATCTCTACTGACTTTTTATCATTCTCATAGTGACCGGCTTTAAGGGTATCCTCAAAATAACTGTCGTAGTCATCTTCACTCTTTAACATGCACATGCCACCCTGTGCAAGATATGAATCGCTGCTCTCGCAGTCAGACTTTGTAATCATAAGAATATTCTTGTCTGATGGAAGATTCATCGCCATGTATAATCCTGAACATCCTGTTCCTGCTATCAATATGTCCGTTTTTATCAATCTGTTATCTGCCATATTATCTCCAATCTGTTGCAGCTAATCACCCTGTGATTACTTTGCAAGCTCTAACATTCTTGTCAATGGCTTCATTGCCTTCTTAGCAAGCTCTTCTTCCACAAATACTTCGTTCTTCTCTTCCTCAAGCACATCAAGAACTTTATCAAGAGTTACCATTTTCATATTAACGCATACCTGATCTGGCTTTAATGTATACAGCTTCTTATCAGGAGCTTTTTTCTTAATCTCGCCAAATACGCCATCAACTGTTCCTATAATGAATTCATCACAATCAGTGTCAACTACATAATCAATGATACCAGATGTACTGCCAACGTAATCTGCCATCTCTAACACATCTGCTGTACACTCCGGATGCGCTGCAAATTTAGCATCTGGATGATTCTTCTTAGCCTCTATAACCATATCCTTAGTTATCGCAACATGTCTTGGACAGAATCCATTATTAAGTATGATATTCTTCTCTGGAACCTGCTTAGCTACAAAGCTTCCAAGATTCCTGTCTGGTATGAAGAAAATATTCTTATTAGGAAGATTCTTAACAATCTTAACTGCATTAGATGATGTAACGCATACATCTGAATATGTCTTTAATTCTGCTGTTGAATTGATGTAACAGACAACTGCAAGGTCATCATACTGCTCTCTTAATTTTAATATCTCCTCCTTAGAAGCCATATGCGCCATAGGACAGTCTGCACCCGGCTCCGGCATAAGCACCTTCTTACCCGGATTAAGTATCTTGGCACTCTCACCCATAAACTCAACCCCTGCAAACACAATAATATCCTGGTCAACCTTAGTCGCTACCTTACTAAGATAGAATGAATCCCCAACATAATCCGCAACCTCCTGCACATCCTCATCAACATAGTAATGAGCAAGGATAACTGCATTCTTCTCTTTTTTCAATTTCATAATATCGCTTGTAATTGACATCTGTATACTCCAATCAAATTTTATTTGTATTGTGCTACAGTATACTACAAGAGTTTACAACTGACAAGACACCTGTAAATATTTTTTGTCTATACAAGGGCCAGCACATCTTTTCGTCTCGTCATAGATAATAAAAAATTCCGGGATTTGCAGGCAGCCAGCCGCACAGACCTGGTGCATACCTATATAAAATCTGCCTGACGACTACCGTGTGGCTCTTAGGGCAGTGTTAGACAAAAGTTAAGCCATTTGCTAAACCGTCCAAGCGGAGCGCGTTTTTAGCAAATGGCTTTAATAAACTTTATCTTATTTTATTTGCTTTCGCCTTGATTCTCTGCAACGCATTATCTATCGACTTTGCAGGTTTATCAAGTATCTGTGCTATCTGTCTGTAATCCTTTCCTTCCATATGATAATGAAGCACCTCTTTTTCAAGGCTGCTAAGCTCTTTCTGGAGCTTTTCTTCAAATGTCCTTGTGTATTCATTATCTATAAATATAAATTCAGGATTCTGGTCAGCGGCAGGCGTTATCACGTCTGCAAGCTTCATGACATTCTCATTGTCGTCATCATTGTATGCAGGCATTTCAAATGAAACGTAATTATTGAGCGGAACATTCTTCTCCCGGTTAGATGCTGTGACCGCCGTCATTATCTGCCTGTCTATACACAGACTTGCAAATGAACAAAACGTCCCCTTGCTCTCATCATAGCCTCTGGCAGCCTTGTACAGCCCAATCATGCCCTCCTGAATAAGGTCATCACTGTCGCCACCGGCTATATACATCGCCTTGGCTTTCTTGCGTACCAGATTCTTATACCTGTCAAACAATGTCTCGATTGCAGTTTCATTGCCAACCCTGTACATATCTATAAGAGTTTCATCACTGCATTTCTCATAATTCATGAATACACCTCTGCCATTCACACAGCCACATTTAACACATATCTTAATGCTGGGAGCAGAGATGTTCTGCGCCCAACTGATTCACTAATATTTTTTATTTCTTTAATCTCTGTCTTAATATCTCGTATGCAAGCACACCTGCCGCAACTGAGGCATTAAGGGAGTCTATATCACCCTTCATTGGAATAGAGGCTGTAAAATCACATTTCTCCCTGACAAGACGGCTTACGCCGCTGCCCTCATTACCGATAACAAGTCCGATAGGTCCTGTGAGATTACAGTCGTACATTGTATCGCCATCCATATCGGCACATACGAACCACAAACCTTCTTTTTTCAGTTCCTCTATAGTCTTTGAGATATTAGTAACCTTGGCAACAGGAGTGTAATTAATCGCCCCTGCCGATGTCTTTGCAACTGTAGCAGTAAGTCCTACTGCACGTCTCTTAGGTATGATAACTCCATGCGCACCTACAAGGTTGGCTGTTCTTATGATTGCGCCAAGATTGTGAGGATCTTCTATCTCATCCAGAATGAATATAAATGGATCCTCTCCCTTACTTCTTGCGGCTTCGAGTATATCATCAACCTCAGCATACTCATAAGCTGCTGCCTGCGCCACAACTCCCTGATGGTGTCCTGTCTTAGAAAGGCGGTCAAGACGCTCTTTATCTACAAAATTAATAATTGTATCTGCCTTTTTCGCCTCTCTTACTATACTGTTAACTGAACCATCCTGACAGCCATCCAGTATGAAAAGCTTATCTATAGTTTTACCTGAACGGAATGCCTCTAAAACCGCATTACGTCCTTCAATAGTAAATTCTGTATATCTCATTATCGTAACTCCTACTACATCTCTCCAAAGCCCTGAAGTGCAATCTTAACAAGCTCTACCATTCTTGAATACTCATCATTAAGATAGAGATATCCAATCAGTGCCTCAAATCCAGTTGCCCTTCTGTAATCTCCAATAGTTGCATTTTTAGCTGAAGTGTATGACTTGGCATTACGTCCTCTCTTATACACAGCCTCTTCCGCATCTGTCAGCTTATCCTCGATAAGCCCGATAAGCTCTGACTGTGTCTGTGCCTTAACAAGTCCGCTTGCCATCTTATTCAGCTTATTAACTGGCATATTGCCTTTCCTGTCAAGAAGATATGTCTTAATAATCAAATCATACACACAGTCACCTATATACGCCAGTACAAGCGGCGATAACTGCTTTGGATTAGCTTTCTTTAAATCAAGCCCTTCTATGATAGCATCTGTAAGACCGACATTTATGCTCTCTTCCATCTTACTCCTTCTCTTGTATCCTCAAGTATGATTCCTTTAGCAAGAAGTTCGTCTCTTATCTCATCAGCTCTGGCAAAGTTCTTATCCTTTCTTGCCTGCTGTCTCTCTGCAATAAGAGCATCTATGTCTGAATCAAGCATTTCTTCCTTCTTCTCAACAACAAGACCTAATATATCTGCCATATCTGTAATCTTCTTCTTCATGGCTTCAAGATATTCTACTGTATTATCTGCACTGCTGTTAGAGTTGGCATATTTAACAAGCTCAAATAATGCTGATATCGCATCTGCTGTGTTAAAATCATCATCCATAGCTGTCTCAAATTTGTCGTAGAATTCCTTAGTCTTGTCAATCAATGCAGCCTCATCTGCGCTCATTGAACCAGCTTTTCCATTAGCTGATAAATGCTTGAGATTGTCAACTGCTGTGACAATTCTGTCAAGACTGTTCTTAGCAGCTTCCATAAGGTCACGGCTGAAATTGATAGGATTACGGTAATGTGCGCTCAGCATGAAGAATCTGAGCACCATAAGGTCATACTTTTCTGAAATCTCTCTTACTGTAAAGAAATTGCCAAGTGATTTTGACATTTTCTTATTGTCAATATTAAGGAATGCATTGTGCATCCAGTATTTTGCAAATGGAACTCCATTGGCAGCTTCTGACTGCGCTATCTCATTCTCATGGTGAGGGAATATTAAATCTTCTCCACCTGCATGAATATCTATCTCGTCTGCAAGATATTTCTTAGACATAACTGAGCATTCAATATGCCAGCCCGGACGTCCGTTGCTCCATGGTGACTCCCAGAAAGGCTCTCCGTCCTTCTTAGGCTTCCACAATACGAAATCAAGTGGGTCTTCCTTCTCGTCCTGACCTGAAACCTTAAGCTGGTGAGCCTCGTCTCTGTGTCCTGCTTCAAGGTCATCTATATTCTTCTTAGAAAGCTTGCCGTATCCTTCAAACTTTCTTGTTCTGTAATATACTGTTCCATTCTTCTCATAGGCATAACCCTTGTCAATAAGAGTCTGAATCATATCTATCATGCCTGGAATTTCCTGTGTTGCAAGCGGATGTGTAGTTGCCGGCTTGATATTCATGCCTTCCATATCCTTCTTGCACTCTGCGATATATCTCTGTGAGATTTCTTCTGCTGTAACGCCCTCTTCTATAGCCTTCTTGATAATCTTGTCATCTACATCTGTAAAATTAGATACGTAGTTAACATCATATCCCTTGTACTCAAGATATCTTCTTACTGTATCGAAGCATATCATTGGTCTGGCATTACCTATATGGATAAGATTGTAAACTGTAGGCCCGCAGACATACATTTTAACTTTATTCTCTTCTAATGGGACAAATTCTTCTTTTTTTCTTGAAAGTGTATTATATATCTTCACTGTTATATCCTCCTGTTTGTATTGACATACTAAAATTAACTGTTCTTTTTAGAGGTGGTATTAACACATTCAAGCTTGGATAATTCAGCTTCAAGTGTCTCAACCCTGTCTTTTAAGAAAATGTTCTCTCCCTTTAATTCATCTATATCACACTGTACTGGATCTGGAAGATGAACCTGATCTAAGTCAATATCAACTCTCTTATCATTGAGAACAACAATTCTTCCCGGTACACCTACAACTGTCGCATTGTCTGGAACATCACTTAAAACTACAGAGCCTGCTCCTATCTTGCAGTTGTTTCCTATGTATACTGAACCAAGCACCTTTGCACCTGCTCCAATCATAACATTGTTGCCAACTGTAGGATGACGCTTTCCCTGTTCTTTACCAGTTCCGCCGAGTGTTACTCCCTGATAAAGTGTAACATTATCACCGACAATGGCTGTCTCACCGATAACAACGCCATGTCCGTGGTCTATAAAGAATCCCTCGCCAATCTGCGCTCCAGGATGAATCTCTATTCCAGTCTGTCTGGCTGTCTTCTGTGATATCTTACGTGCCTTGTAATACTTTCCTTCAAGATACAGCTTATGAGCCTTTCTGTATCTTAACATAGCCTTAAAGCTTGGATAGAGAAAAACCTCCCTGTTAGTCTTAATCGCCGGGTCTCTCTCCTTAATAACAGCTATCTGCTGTTTAACAAAATCTATATATTTCATGACTGCTCCCTTATTAATTCTGCTTATCTGTCTGACATCCTCCACAGCCAGGGCAACAGTTCTTCATATCCGCCTCTCCATATATATAATTAGCTACCGAAGAGATTGAACATATTGCCTGTGAAGATATTCCCTCACCGCTTCCTGTGAATCCAAGTCCTTCCTCAGTTGTAGCCTTAACATTTACTTGATTTAATTGTATGCCTAATGCACCTGCAATATTCTCTCTCATTGACATAATATGAGGAGCCATCTTAGGTCTCTGTGCAATAATCGTAGCATCAATATTCTCTATTATGAAGTTTTCCTTATCAAGCATCTTTCCTACTTCTTTTAAGAGCATTATGCTGTCCGCACCCTTATATTTCTCATCTGTATCTGGAAAATGCTGTCCAATGTCACCAAGAGCTGCTGCACCAAGCAATGCATCCATTATCGCATGCACAAGTACATCTGCATCTGAATGTCCAAGAAGTCCCTTCTCATATGGAATCTCAACCCCACCTATGATAAGCTTTCTTCCCTCTACAAGTTTGTGAACATCATATCCCATTCCAACTCTCATATATATCCTCATTTCTGTGCCATAATGCACACACAAATCACAATTATAATTTAGCCATTATTCATTAAAGTATAATTCATTTTGCACAAAAAATCCATATATTATTTACATTAGTGCAATTAAATGCATATCTCCAATTTGCCGGCTGTATGTGGTACTGGGCTGTAGCCAGCTTGATGGCAGCTACAGCCCGGTACCACGTATAGCCGGAAAGCTGTAGATATCTACATCAAGGCTTCCCAGCTTGATTTATCAATATATGGATTTTTGACGATACATTCAGGTTCTTTTGCCAGCACGAAACGGACTACCTCAAATATCCTCTTTGCATCGCACAATATGCACTCCGCATCCCCGAAATTTGTCTTTACAGCCGCATTGCAGTCGTAAAATGCCTGATTAAGCTTCACAAAATCTTCTGATATATGTGGCTGGTCTGGATTGTAATGCTTTCTCATATATACATCTTTCACACTGCCATCTCTTAGGACTGTTTTTAAATGCATTGGCATGTCTGAAAGGCGGTTTGGTACGTTAAGCACTTCCTCTACGCTGTGTATATAGGTATTTCTGGCATACCCAACTCCGATAAGAAGTATTTTGCCTCCGCAGTCTTTAAGCTTATCGTAGCAGCCTCCCGGCGTACATGGCGTATTGTTATTCTCCTCGCCTTCAAGATATGAAGCAGCTTCACGTCCGATTCCCGCCATGCTGTGTGTTGGATGAAGAGAGCGTATGACGCCTTCTCTTTTCATAAACATATTAGTGAGAAGTCCCACGCATGATGGTGTTGTTCTATAATCAAATACAGGATTGTCTGCATTGACATTTTTCCATGTATGAGTTGGGAAAAGCAGTAATCCATCCCCAAAATATTCAATCAACGCGTCAAGTACTGTGTCTGCTCCACCATCAACCTCACCTATTGATTTCATTGATGAATGTATAAGAATTGTCTCATTGCCGGCAAGTCCCATACTCTTTAACTGCTCTTTTAACTGAATCTTTGTATACATAAGCTGCTCCCCTTCCTTGGCTTAATTGGCTTAATTGAAATATTTTCACATATTTAAGCCAAATTGTATATAGAATCTACACTACAAAATATAATTTTGGCTGAATAAAAATAAAAGTTGTGAAAAAATCCATGATTCCCAAGAATTTTGGATTTTTCCGCAACTTATATTATATAAAGAAAATTTGCTAGTTTAACGAAGTAACAAATATGTAAATTTGGATTTTTCAGATAAATTGTGATACATAAATCCAAAATCCATCTCCACATGTAAATTTTCATATATTTAAAATATATTTGGATGTAAAAAGCCCAATCAAATACCAAATTATATTCAAATTCAAATCAAATATCAAACTATATTCAAGCACAAATGTCTAATCACATGTCAAACTATATTCAAGTACAAATGTCTAATCACATGTCAAAGTATATTCGCTCACAAAATATTAGTCAATTTCATATATCTAAGCGCTATATCATCTTCCACAATAGTTGATATATTTAGAAGCCTCAAATAGGTATAAAAAAAGTAGCGAGAGAGGGATTTGAACCCACGACACCACGGGTATGAACCGTGTGCTCTAGCCAACTGAGCTATCTCGCCACAAATAACATAGCAGGTATTCCTGCCACTTTCATATACAGATGTATATGAGTGGGACCTACAGGGCTCGAACCTGTGACCCTCTGCTTGTAAGGCAGATGCTCTCCCAGCTGAGCTAAGATCCCATCGTTGCAACGCTCTGTCGCAACTGCTTGACTATTATATAACCATATTGCGTAATATGTCAAGCATATTTTTAAATTTTTTTATTATTTTTTGCATAATAATCTTGCGCGGCGCATATCATATATAATATATATGCCTGAAAATGCGTATACTACCTAGTTGCGCTCATTTTTGTCGTGTTTTTGTCTAATTTGTAAGACACATGTGTAATATTTCCTGTGTTTACCAGGTTTAACAGCAGTTTCATACAAAAAGCAGCCTTCCACTCAAAAAACACCAGCATGTCATAGCTCATACCCCTATAATGACAGCACATCATTTAGATTTATGATTAACAACACGCTGGTATCAAATTTATAGTTTAGACATCAATATTTTCCAGTCATCACATTTTATACGTTAATCTCTGCTGTAAGACCAAGCTCAGAAGCGTTGACATCAAGGATTGGGCGGATAACCTCTGAAAGGTATTCCTCAACCTGCTCCTTAGAACGTCCAACATACTTAGATGGGTCAAGTGTCTTCTTGAGGTCATCAAGTGTAACATTGAACATTGGGTCAGCGGCGATAAGCTCAAGAAGGTTATTATCAAGGCCTTCCTGCTTAACTCTCTTACCAGCTTCCATTGAAAGCTCTCTGATTCTCTCATGAAGCTCCTGTCTGTCTCCACCAGCCTTAACTGCATCCATCATGATATTCTCTGTAGCCATGAATGGAAGCTCTGACATAAGTCTCTTAGTGATAACCTTGTCATATACTACTAATCCATCAACAACATTGAGGTAAAGGTCAAGAATACCATCTACTGCAAGGAAAGCTTCTGGAATTGAAAGTCTCTTGTTAGCTGAATCATCAAGTGTTCTCTCAAACCACTGTGTAGAAGATACAATTGCAGGATTTAAGGCATCACATAATACATAATCAGCAAGTGAAGCCATTCTCTCGCTTCTCATTGGATTTCTCTTGTAAGCCATAGCTGATGAACCTATCTGTGACTTTTCAAATGGTTCTTCAACTTCCTTAAGATGCTGTAAAAGTCTTATATCATTAGAGAACTTGTGTGCACTTGCAGCAATACCTGCGAGTACATTGATAACTCTTGTATCTGTCTTTCTTGAATATGTCTGTCCTGATACAGGAACACACTCCTTAAATCCCATCTTCTTTGCAATCATAGGATCAATCTTTCTGATTGTGTCGTGGTCGCCATTGAAAAGTTCAAGGAATGAGGCCTGTGTACCAGTTGTTCCCTTGCATCCGAGAAGCTTCATAGTTGAGATAACATACTCAAGATCCTCAAGGTCGATAACAAGCTCGTTGAGCCATAATGTAGCACGCTTACCAACAGTTGTTGGCTGTGCTGGCTGGAAATGTGTAAATGCAAGTGTAGGAAGATCCTTATACTTGTCAGCAAACTTAGAAAGCTCATTAATAACATTGACAAGCTTCTTGTGAACAAGCTTAAGTCCCTCTGTCATAATGATAATATCTGTATTATCACCTACATAGCATGATGTAGCGCCAAGATGGATAATTCCCTTAGCCTTAGGGCACTGAAGACCATATGCGTACACATGTGACATAACGTCATGTCTTACTTCCTTCTCACGCTTCTTGGCATCCTCATAGTTGATATTATCCTGATTAGCCTTAAGTTCTGCTATCTGCTCATCAGTAATGTCAAGGCCTAATTCCTTCTCTGTCTCAGCAAGTGCTATCCAGAGCTTTCTCCATGTCTTAAACTTCATATCTGGTGAGAATATATACTGCATCTCTTTGCTGGCATATCTTTCTGCCAAAGGTGTCTGATATCTGTCGTTCATTGAATAATCCGCCTTTCATATAATAAATGATATGAGTGCCAGAAGCTGGTTCCGACACCCGTCTAAGTATAAATGTTAATTAACCCATCTCGCCTCTTATATCGATAGTAGGTGGTTCAAGCGGATAATTACCTGTGAAACAGGCATCACAGAATCCTGTCTGTCCGCATATCATCTCACTTAATCTGTCAACCTCAAGGTATCCTAATGAATCTGCTCCGATATACTGTGCAATCTCTTCAACTGTCTTGCCTGATGCAATAAGCTGATCCTCAGATGGAATATCTGTGCCAAAATAACATGGATGAAGGAACGCTGGTGAACTGATTCTTACATGAACCTCCTTAGCTCCTGCCTCCTTTAAAAGATTGACAATTCTCTTACTTGTTGTTCCTCTTACGATTGAGTCATCAATCATAATAACTCTCTTGCCTGCAACAGCTTCTTTGAGGACATTAAGCTTAACTCTTACACTGCTCTCTCTCTGCTCCTGCTTAGGCTTGATGAAAGTACGTCCAACATAGTTATTCTTAATAAATGCATTGCCATATGGAATGCCTGACTCCAGCGAATAACCAAGTGCTGCCGGATTACCTGATTCTGGAACTCCGACTACAAGGTCAGCCTCCACTGGATGAGTCTTAGCTAAGATTCTTCCTGCATTGACCCTTGATTCATATACACCCATGCCATCTATCTTGCTGTCTGGTCTTGCAAAATATATATACTCAAATATACATCTGGCTGTATTCTTCTGACACATTGATGTATCTGATGCAATGCCATCCTTAGTAATAGTAACTATCTCGCCCGGAAGTACATCTCTTACAAATTCTGCACCAACTGTATCAAGCGCACATGTCTCTGATGAAAGGAAATATGTATTATCTCTCTTACCGATGCAGAGTGGCTTGAATCCAAATGGATCCCTTGCGCCAATAAGCTTTCTAGGACTCATGACGATAAGGGAATATGCGCCCTTAATCTTGCCCATGGCATTTCTAACTGCCTCTTCAACAGTTCCGACATTAAGACGCTCTCTTGCTATAAGATAAGCTATAACCTCAGAATCAATTGTTGTCTGGAAAATAGCACCTGTATATGATAACTCATCTCTTAATTCAACCGCATTGAGAAGATTACCATTATGAGCCATACCAAGTGTACCCTTGACATAGTTAAGTACAAGTGGCTGTGCATTTTCTCTGACACTGCTTCCAGCTGTAGAATAGCGCACATGTCCAACACCGATATTACCTTTTAATTTCTCAAGGTTTTCTGAGTTGAACACCTCATTAACAAGTCCCATATCCTTGTATGAAAGGACTTTTCCCTTAGGGCCTTCTGTATCACTCACTGCAATACCACAGCTCTCCTGCCCGCGGTGCTGCAATGCAAATAAACCATAATATATTGTGGAAGCTACATTGCCTCCATCAAAATCATATGCTCCGAACACGCCACATTCTTCATGAAGGCTGTCCTCATCATAATAATTATCATTAACCTGATTGTTAATCATCTAACCCTCCAAGTAATATTACTTTCTTACAAATAATTACTTTCTTACAAATGGCTTGCCTGTAATAAGCTGGTATGCTTCCTTATACTTAGCAATAGTCTTCTCAACTATCTCATCTGGTAAAAGATTGTCATTATCTGGGTTAGCCTTGTACCAGTCTCTTGCGAACTGCTTATCAAATGAAGGCTGTCCATGGCCTGGCTCGTATCCCTCTAATGGCCAGAATCTTGAGCTGTCTGGTGTGAGCATCTCATCTGCAATAAGAATATTATCATTCTCATCAAGACCGAATTCAAACTTAGTATCAGCAATGATGATTCCCTTGCTTAATGCGTACTCAGCACATTTCTTGTAAAGAGCGATTGTTGCATCCTTAATCTTAGTAGCATACTCCTCACCGTGGCCTGGATACTTCTTCTCTAATACTTCGATACTCTTCTCATATGAGATATTCTCATCATGATCACCAATCTCAGCCTTAGTACTTGGTGTATAGATAGGTTCAGGAAGCTTGTCTGATTCCTTTAATCCCTCTGGAAGCTTGATACCACATACAGTACCATTCTTCTGATAGCTTGCCCAGCCGCTTCCTGTGATATATCCTCTTACGATGCACTCTATTGGGAGCATTCTAAGCTTCTTGCACATCATACTGTTACCTGTGTATTCATCCTTGTGGAAAAACTCAGGCATGTCATTAACGTCAACAGAAATCATATGATTAGGAATGATGTCTTTAGTCATATCAAACCAGAACTTAGACATCTGAGTAAGTACTGCACCCTTATCTGTTATCTTGTTCTTCAAGATGATATCAAATACTGAAATACGGTCTGTTGCAACCATAATAAGGTTGTCTCCGTTGTCATACACTTCTCTTACTTTTCCTTCATAAAGTAACTTTAAATCTCCCATGATTTGCACCTTTCTTATATCTTATTGTTAATTTTGTTATATGGATTCAAATGTAAAATTAATATAAACCCATGCTTAAAAATTATATAACATGCATACTTTAAAATCAATAGACATTTACTTGCATAATTACCCTTATAAGTGTATCATTAAGGCATAACAGCGTTTCAGCTTATTAGCTGGTGCGCTCCAGTATTGGAGGATTATATGGTGGAAAAACGTAAATGTAAAAGAGTTAAGGCAGACCTCAAGTTAACAGTTTCATCTCTCTTCAAGCAGAATAATGTCAATGTTGAGCATGTTGATGCTCCTATAACTGTAACTAATATATCAAGAAGCGGTATCGGATTCATCTCTAAAGGTGTATTTCCAGAAGGATATTATTTTAATGCGGCATTAAAGCTTGGAAGTGAAGAGGATATTCTTTACTGTGTAGTCAAGATAATAAGAAGCCAGCCAACAGAAGATAAGGACGTATACGCATATGGATGCGAATTTGTCGGAATGCCTGGCATATTGAATTATATATTTGATGAGTACGAAGCTGAGGCTGAGGACGAGTAAGGAATATATTCTATAATTCAGGACAATATGTTGATGCAGTGCAATCTATATATTTTATGGTTCAAAGCAATCAATATATCAGGAAAATCAACATCTTTTTAAAATTATGTATTTATGTGAGCAGATTAATCTATATTTTGGATTTTTCTGCTCATTTCTTTACATTAACGCCAAAATGAATCCTTTTTCACTTCGCTAAACCATCAATTTTTCTTTATATCAAAAAAGCTGCGAAAAAATCCAATTTCCATCGAAATCTCGGATTTCCCCGCAACTTTTATTCATATAAATCCAAATGGCATAACCACCCTCGCGGATTTCATGTTTTTCGGATTTTTTATTGTAATTTTGTCAATTCAAGCCAAATCAGCTCATTTCAAACCCCTTCAGCCCGATAATCACAAAATCATCTTTATCTCGCAAGCCATCCGCCATCTACCGCAAGGACGAATCCATTGACATAATCAGACGCTGCTGACGCAAGATATACAACAGCTCCCTGCATGTCTTCTGGTGTTCCCCATCTTCCAGCAGGAATTCTGTCTATTATAGCATCACTTCTGTCTCCGTCAGCGCGTAACTGTGCAGTATTATTGGTTGCCATGTATCCAGGCGCAATACCATTGACATTGATATTGTATTTTGCCCATTCATTAGCCATAGCCTTAGTAAGACCCATAACTGCACTTTTACTTGCCGCATATGAAGGAACTCTTATTCCACCCTGATATGAAAGCATTGAGCATACGTTAATTATCTTGCCGCCTGACTGCTGCTTGATAAATTGCTTTGCAAATGCCTGGCTTAAGAAAAATACCATCTTCTGGTTAACCTGAATTACGCTGTCCCAGTTATCCTCACTGAATTCTATGGCATCCTGTCTCTTGATAAGTCCTGCATTGTTAACAAGAATGTCAACTCTGCCATGCGCACTCAAAGATTCATCAAGCACCTTCTGCACTGAATCCATATCTGAGAGGTCAGCTCTTACCTCTGCAAACTGTCCACCATCTTTTTCAATGAGTGCCTTTGTCTCATCACATTCTCTTCTTGCGACTCCGACAACCTTTGCTCCAGCCTGTGCAAGTGCAACTGCCATACCCTGTCCAAGACCAGTGTTAGCTCCTGTTACAACAGCAACTTTGCCGTCAAGTTTAAACATATCAAGTATCATATGAGTCCCCCTTTTTATTATATTTTACAGAAGTTCTTTTAATATCTTATTAACCATTCCAGGGTTAGCTTTACCCTTCATAGCCTTCATAGTCTGACCTACAAGGAATCCCATAGCCTTCTCTTTACCACTTCTGTAATCTGCTACTGACTGTGGATTGTCAGCTATAATCTTCTCGATTGTAGAACGAAGCTCACCCTCATCATTAACCTGTCCAAGACCATGTTCTTTAACGTAAATTTCAGGATCAACGTCCTCATCAAATATAACTGCAAATACATCCTTTGCAACATTACCATTGATAGTTCCAGCCTCAACAAGAGCTATAAGCTTTGCAAGATTTTCCGGAGAGAACTTGATATCCTCTGGATCAAGACTTCTGTCTTTTAAGATTCTCATAGTCTCGCCAAGAATCCAGTTAGATACCTTTTTAGGCTGGTTACAGATTGCTGTAGTTGCCTCAAATATGTCAGCAAGCTTCTTTGAATCTGTGATAAGACCTATATCATACTCTGGAATACCATATTCCTCGGCATATCTTGCCATTTTCTCTGTCTTGAACTCTGGCTGGCGTGAACGTATCTCGTCAAGCCATTCATCTGATATATTAAGAGGTACAAGGTCTGGGTCTGGGAAATATCTGTAATCCTGTGCATCTTCCTTAGAACGCATAGCATAAGAATATGCCTTATTATCGTCCCATCTTCTTGTCTCCTGGACAACCTTTTCACCAGACTCGATTAAATCAATCTGTCTGTTCTTCTCTGCCTCTATCGCTCTGGCAATGGCTGAGAATGAATTCAGGTTCTTTGTCTCTGTTCTTGTACCGAATTCCTCTGCGCCAACTTCTCTTACAGATAAGTTGACATCAGCTCTCATTGAGCCTTCCTGAAGTTTACAGTCTGATGCTCCAAGATACTGGATTATCAGTCTTAACTTCTCAAGGTATGCAATTACTTCCTCTGCACTTCTCATATCTGGCTCAGATACTATCTCTATAAGAGGCACACCTGAACGATTATAATCTACATAAGATACATCTTCCCAGTCATCATGGACAAGCTTACCAGCATCCTCTTCCATGTGGATTTCATGTATTCTTATGGCTTTCTTAGTTCCATCTTCAAGCTCAATATCAACATGTCCGTTGCGGCATATTGGAAGATAGAGCTGTGATATCTGATAATTCTGTGGATTATCAGGATAGAAATAATTCTTTCTATCAAATTTGCAATTCTTTGTTATTGTACAGTTAGTTGCAAGACCAACTGCTGCTGCATATTCAACAACCTTTTTATTAAGTACTGGAAGAGAACCCGGCATACCTGTACACACAGGGCATGTATGAGTATTAGGTGCTCCGCCAAATGCTGTTGAACAGCCGCAGAATATCTTAGTCTTAGTTGCAAGCTCAACATGAACTTCAAGACCTATAACTGTTTCGTACTGTTTAGACATCCCCATACCTCCTACATGAACTTTCCGCGAGCCTGCTCATATGAATAAGCTGCTCTGATAAGATTCTTTTCCTTGAAGCAGTCACCTATCATCTGGACACCGATTGGAAGTCCCTTAGAATCCTTGCCGCAAGGAAGACTGATTCCTGGAAGACCTGCAAGGTTAACAGATATTGTGTAGATATCTGAAAGGTACATCTTGATTGGGTCTGATAATGATGAGCCAAGTTTAGGTGCTGTAGTTGGTGCTACAGGACATATGATAAGGTCATATTTCGCAAATGCTTCATCAAATGCTTTTTTAATCATAGCCTTAACTCTCAATGCTTTAAGGTAATATGCATCATAGTAACCTGAGCTTAATACGAATGAACCAAGCATGATTCTTCTCTTAACCTCTGGTCCGAAGCCTTCTGAACGAGTCTTTTTGTACATGTTATGAAGTCCTTCATAATCACTCGCTCTGTAACCGTATTTAACGCCATCAAATCTTTCAAGGTTAGAACTTGCCTCTGCTGCTGCAATTGTGTAGTAAGTTGGAATAGCATACTCTACAAGGCTTAAATCAAATTCTTCAACAACTGCGCCCTTTGACTCAAGTGTCTTTGCAACATTAAGGACTGCCTCCTTAACTTCGCCGTCTAATCCGTCTCCAAAATAATCTCTTGGAATACCTATCTTTAATCCCTTAACATCATCTACAAGTGCTGATGTAAAGTCTGTATCTTCTCTCTCAACTGATGTTGAATCCTTAGGGTCATGTGCTGCAATTACTTCCATAATAGTTGCACAGTCTGTCACATCCTTACAGAGAGGTCCAATCTGGTCGAGTGATGAACCATAAGCTATAAGTCCGTATCTTGATACTGTTCCGTATGTTGGCTTCATTCCTACAACACCACAGTATGATGCAGGCTGTCTGATTGAACCACCTGTATCAGAACCAAGTGCCGCAAAACACTCATTTGCAGCTACAGCGGCTGCTGAACCACCTGATGAACCGCCAGGAACATGCTCTTTGTTACGAGGATTCTTAGTTGCTCCATAATATGAAGTCTCTGTTGTAGAACCCATGGCAAATTCATCCATGTTAGTCTTACCAACGATAACAGCACCGGCATCTGTAAGACGCTTAACTGCCTCTGAATCAAACTGTGGAATGAAATTCTCTAATATCTTAGATGAACATGTTGTAAGAACTCCCTTAGTACACATGTTATCTTTAATTGCAAATGGAACACCTGCTAATGAACCTGTAAGTGTGCCATCTTCGATTTTATCCTGAGCTTCCTTTGCAGCCTTTCTTGCCGCTTCTTTATCAAATGTTACATAACAGTTAAGGTCGCTCTCTTCTTTTTCAATCTGTGCAATTACAGCTTCCATAGCATCTACTGCACTGGTTTTACCAGCCTTGATTGCTTCGGCAAGCTCCACCGCACTCATATTCAATAAATCCATACAATCCTCCTGCGATGATTAATCAACTGTCTTAGGCACAACAAATGATGTATCGTGTCTTTCAGGAGCATTAGCAAGAGTTGCCTCACTTCCATCTCCATTAGTAACTACATCTTCTCTCATGACGTTCTCTACCGGGAACACATGTGACATTGGCTCAATACCTGTTGTATCAAGCTCACCAAGCTTGTCTATATAATCGAGCATGCTTGCCATATCCTTCTTTGCCTGTTCTTTCTCTTCGTCAGAAAGCTCAAGCTTGGCAAGGATACCAACATACTCTATTGTTGCATCATCAATTACGTTAGCCATTAAGCTGCTCCTTTCATAGATGTATTAATCACGTACCTTAATGTGGACTTCTCTTAACTGCTGCTCTGTAACTTCATTAGGAGCACCGCACATAAGATCCTGGGCTGTACCACTCATTGGGAATGGAATAATCTCTCTGATATTCTCTTCATTTCTAAGGAGCATAATCATTCTATCGACACCAGGAGCCATACCTGCGTGTGGTGGTGCACCGAACTGGAATGCATTGTAGAGTGCTCCGAATTTATTCTTTAATACTTCCTCATCATATCCTGCAATCTCAAATGCCTTAACCATAATCTGCATATCATGGTTACGAACAGCACCTGATGAAAGTTCGATACCATTACATACAATATCATACTGGTAAGCGAGGATATCAAGTGGATCCATTGTATTAAGAGCCTCAAGTCCGCCCTGTGGCATAGAGAATGGATTATGTGTAAATCCAATCTTCTTTGTCTCTGGGTCTTTCTCGAACATAGGGAAATCGTTAACATAGCAGAAACGGTATGCGTTCTTCTCTATAAGGTCAAGTCTCTCACCAAGTTCATTTCTAATCTGTCCTGCATAGAATGCAGCCTTGTCCTCTTTATCAGCGATAAAGAAGATTGTATCACCTGCCTGAAGTCCTGCAAGGTCTCTGATTTCTCCCTTTAACTCATCTGGAATGAACTTATCGATTGGTCCCTTGTATGAAAGGTCGTCTAAAACTTCAAGGTAACCAAGTCCGCCCATACCGATTCCTGTAGCAAATTTAAGGAGCTTCTCATGCTGTCCCTTTGATAACTTTGCGTGAACATTAATTGCTCTTACAGTTTTATTCTGGAATGGCTTAAATGTACATTTGTTAAAGAAATCTGATAAATCAATTATTCTAAGTGGATTTCTAAGGTCTGGCTTATCTGAACCAAACTCAAGCATAGCCTGCTTGTAGCTGATGATTGGATAAGGAGCCTGTGTTACTTCGTATCCTTCTGGTGCAAATTTAGCAAATGTCTCTGTAAGAACTTCCTCACCTACTCTGAATACGTCTTCCTGTGTAGCAAAGCTCATCTCAAAGTCAAGCTGATAGAATTCTCCTGGTGAACGGTCAGCTCTTGCATCCTCATCTCTGAAACATGGTGCTATCTGGAAATATTTATCAAATCCAGATACCATAAGGAGCTGCTTATACTGCTGTGGCGCCTGTGGAAGAGCATAGAACTTGCCCTTATACTTTCTTGATGGAACGATATAATCTCTTGCGCCCTCTGGTGATGAAGCACAAAGGATTGGAGTCTGGATTTCAAGGAATCCCATATCTGTCATCTTCTGTCTTAAAAATGCTATAACCTTAGAACGGAAAATGATATTATCCTTAACCTTCTGATTTCTTAAATCGAGGTATCTGTATTTAAGACGTACATCTTCTCTTACTTCCTTAGATGTCATAACCTCAAATGGAAGCTGCTGGTAAACCTGTCCAAGTATTGTTATCTTCTTAGCCTCAAGCTCGATAGTACCTGATGGAATCTTAGGATTGTATGTCTCCTCGTCTCTCTGCTCCATGATACCTTCTACTGATATACATACTTCCTTATGGATTCCATCAAGAAGTGATGTATCACGAAGTACTACCTGTAATACGCCATACATATCTCTTAAATCGATGAATGATACTCCACCGTGGTCTCTGATGTTCTCAACCCATCCTGAAACCTTTAATTCCTTGCCGATGTCGCTTTCGCTTACATTCTGCAATGTTGTGTCTCTGTAAATGTTACCCATTGTTACCTCCTAGATAAAATAAATATAAAACTTTCTATTCCGGGTGCTGTTAATGTCTATAAAATAATTAAGTCCCGGAATACTTGTATTGTATTCCGGGACGAATAATCATGTTATCCGCGGTACCACCCGCATTGAAAAGCTCACGCTCTTCCTCTCTATACATTTAACGCATGTCACGTAACAGGCTAGACCAGCTTTTCTATTATATTACTCTATGAGCAAACCCATAATATATAGAAAAATAAAACCTACAGCTTCACCTGTTCAACTCCAGAGTGTTCCTCTTAACAATTCCCTGCGTATGCTCTCAGCCGATGACATAACTTTCCTGTCAGGTTCCATGAAAAGAAGTCTCTTTCACAGTCTTTTGATATTCAAATATAATGTATAATATCATATATAGTCATTATTTGTAAAGAATGTATTTTTTATTATTTTTTATATTAATGAATTTTTCCGTGCCCGGCAGCCAGCCCAGAAAAATTATTAAAAAAATATAAAAAAGGTGTTGACAAATGTAAAACAAGATACTATCATACAACGTAATTCAACAGTCAAATGCGAAGAACAGGACATGACTTCTTCATAGCACCGCTTACAGAAAGCCGCGATTAATGAGAAACGGCAGCAAGGAATGAATTAGCCCTCACCTGCGAGCAGTTCTGGTGAAAGGCAGACAAAGGCGTCTGATATGTGTTAGATTTCTAGTTTTTGCTGATTAGTTGGAACCGGTACCCATCGTTAACAGGGCATGCCATAAGGTTGATATCGGCTGAGTGGCAGTAGAGAGGTCGACACGTTCGGCAAGCAAAGTGGTAACGCGGATGTAATATGAATTTTACCTTCGTCTTTGCACAGAATCCATACATTGGATATGTGCATGGGCGGAGGTTTTTTTATTCCTATCAGCACCTGAATGTTCATTAGCTGCATGGTTTCCATAATTACTACATGCTCCCCTCAAGTGTTTGACTGAAGAAATAAAATAATTTAGGAGATAAAGATTATGAACACATTAGTAATCGTTTTAATCGCGGCAGTTGTATTATTTGCAGCTTATGTATTCTATGGCCGTTGGTTAGCAAACAAATGGGGAATCGACCCAGAAGCACAGACACCTGCTGTTAAGTATAATGACGGCAAAGATTTCGTTCCTACTAACGGATGGACAGTATTCAGCCATCAGTTTTCATCTATCGCTGGTGCAGGCCCTGTAACAGGTGCTATTCAGGCAGCAGCATTTGGATGGTTACCAGTTTTACTCTGGATACTTATCGGTGGTGTATTCTTCGGTGCTGTTACAGACTTCGGTGCTCTGTATGCATCAGTTAAGAACGAAGGTAAGTCAATGGGTATGATTATCGAGAAATACATCGGTAAGTTTGGTCGTAAGATTTTCTTACTTTTCTGCTGGTTATTCACACTTATTGTTATCGCTGCTTTCGCTGATATGGTTGCAGGTACATTCAATGCTTACTCTGTAGCTGGCGGACAGACAACAGTTGTATCAACTAACGGTTCAGCTGGTACAGTTTCTATCATGTTTATGTTATTCGCAGTTGTATTCGGTCTTATCCAGAAGAAGTTCAATCTTTCAGGCTGGAAAGAAGCTGTTGTTGGTATCGTATTCATTATTGCTTCATTTGTAATAGGTAACTTCTTCCCAATCATCTTAGGCAAGAACGCATGGAGCTATATTACATTTGTATATATCTTCTTTGCAGCAGTTATGCCAATGTGGTTAATGAAGCAGCCTCGTGATTACATGACAACATTCATGTTCATCGCTATGATAGTTGGTGCAGCACTTGGTCTTGTTGTTGCTCATCCATCTATGAACCTTCCTGTATACACAGGATTTAACAATGCTAAGCTCGGAACAATGTTCCCAATCCTTTTCGTAACAGTTGCATGTGGTGCTGTATCTGGTTTCCACAGCCTCGTTTCATCTGGTACTTCTTCTAAGACAGTTGAAAATGAGAAGGATATGTTAAAGGTTGGTTATGGTGCAATGGTACTTGAAAGTTTACTTGCAGTTCTTGCTCTTTGTGTTGCTGGTGCAGCCGCTGCAGCAGACGGAACAGCAGCTACAGGTACTCCATTCCAGATATTCAGCCGTGGTGTAGCTGGTTTCTTTGAAATGTTTGGTGTTCCAGTACATTTTGCTACAGTATTCATGACAATGTGTGTATCTGCTCTTGCTCTTACATCACTTGATGCTGTTGCACGTATCGGACGTATGAGCTTCCAGGAGCTCTTCAGCGTAGATGATATGGAACATGCAGAAGGATGGAGAAAGCTTTTCTGCAATACATATTTCTCAACAGTAATAACATTAGTATTTGGTTTCATCCTTACTAAGATTGGATATGCTAACATCTGGCCATTATTCGGTTCAGCTAACCAGTTATTAAGTGCCCTCGTACTTCTTACACTCTGCGTATTCTTAAAGGTTACAGGAAGAAGCAACAAGATGCTCTTCCCACCACTTATCATCATGCTTTGTGTAACATTTACAGCACTTGTACAGAGATTCTTAGCTATGGTTAAGGCTATCCAGAAGGCCGCTTCTGTTACAATTCCAGCAGGTCAGGCTACATGGGGAAGCGTATTTATCGCTAACGGACTTCAGCTTATAATCGCTGTCCTCCTTATCGTTCTTGGTCTCATCATTGTAGTTAACTCTACAAAGGCATACAGAAACAGTTCTAAGAACTCAGAAAATGCATAATTAAAAGCATATAGAAATGACCCCCGGCGGCATATATCATGCGCCGGGGGTTTTCTTGTCCATATTATCCCGCATTGATCTCATATTCATCTCATATTCATCTCTTATTTATCTCTTATTTATCTCTTATTCATCTCTCATTCATCTCTCATTCATCTCTCATTACTTCACATGCATTGTATATCCAATCATTCAGGCAATTCCAACTATTTCATCATCCAGATTCTGTCACTGTGACATTCTTTTATAATCGTTTGTCTATTCACTTAAATTGTAATACTTGATTTTGGATTATTTTCAACTAATCACCCTATTCAAGCCAAATTTCCAGTTTCGTCACTTCGCTAAACCCAACTTTCGGATTCAATATAAAAAAGCAGCAAAAAAATCCAGGATTCTTCATAAATGTGGATTTTTCACTGCCTTTTATTCTAATTAAGCCAAACTCAATTTTTCACGGCTTATATGTTACTTTTTTTGGATTTTTTCATGGCTTATTCCCCAAAATATCCAAAATCCATATGGTACAAGATGCAATAGTGCAAGATATAATGATGCAATATATATCACTCTATCAATCCACTTATTCATCAGCCACGTAAACTTCCAGTCATCATGACAGCAAGAATCTCGGCTGCGCTGCCTACCTGCCTACTACCCATCCAGCCTTATCGAGTTTTACACTATTATCGTGCCATCTGTGCTGCTGCAAGCAGGTGCTTTGCAAGAACCGATGTTGTAACTGAGCCAACACCGCCTGGAACTGGCGTTGCAACCGATGCCACACCACTTATATCATCAAAATTAACATCCCCACAGAGATTACCTTCCTCGTCAACATTAATTCCAACATCTATAACTACCGCTCCGTCAGCAACATATGATGAATCAATCATTTTGGCAACACCTGCTGCCGCCACGATAACCTCAGCATTTTTACAAGTGCCCGGCATATCTATAGTCTTTGTATGGCACACTGTAATTGTTGCATTCTTCTTCATAAGAAGCATTGCAACAGGCTTTCCTATAACAAGACTTCTTCCAACAACCGCAACTCTCTTGCCCTTCAAATCTACTCCCGCATAATCAAGCATCTCTATAACAGCCTCGGCTGTACATGGTGCAAAACCAGTCTCATCACCAGCATACACCTTTGCCATATTAACAGGTGATATTCCATCAAGGTCCTTGCTTGGATTAATTCTGTTGACAACAGCCTGTTCATCAAGATGCTTTGGAAGTGGTCTTAAAAGAAGTATTCCATCTATATTGTCATCCTCATTAATCTTATCGAATTCTTTCTGAAATGTATCGTTATCTATATCTGCTGGAAATGTGTATGATGTACAATCAAATCCAACTTTTTCCATCTTCTTTGTTGCTCCGCGCTCATATGACATATCATCCGGTCTCTCGCCAACTCTTATAATAGCAAGATGAGGAACTCTGCCTGTCCATGACTTCATGGCATCAGCAATTCTTTCATTGATAGCATTGGCAACTGGAAGCCCTTTAAGTATCTCCATTACTTTCTAATCTCCTTTAATACTCTCTCATAAGTAATCTGTGACAGTTCTTCCGACCTTTTAATAAGGTCATCTGCCTTGGCATTAAGCTTGTCAGCAAGGGATTTGTCCTTCATCATTCCTGTGTTGATATAGACATTTAAAGATGCGCCATTCATGGCTGCCTCACACAACTTAATACCAACACCAATATCACTCAGTGCAATCCTGCTTCCTATAACAGATAATCTGTCAAGAAGCATCATAGCTTCAAGAATCTTCTCCATCATGGCAAGAGGTGCTTCACTTGCAACAACAAGAGCCTTCTCCATAACCTCTTCTTTATGCGCAATCTCTTCTGGTGTACTCTTAGGAAGTCCATATGCGTCAGCAAGCGGCTTGAAGCTTGCAGCGTCCTTGTCCATGCACTCAGCAAGCTCATCTGTAAGCTTGGCTGTATCTGTTATCATCTTCTCAATCTCTTCCTGATATTCAGCATATTTCTTCTTACCAGTTGTGAGATTAGCAACCATTGTTCCAAGGCTCATTCCTATAGCCGCAACATATCCACATGCGCCACCGCCGCCTGGAACTGGTGATGATGAAGACAATTCATCCAAAAATGTTTTCATATTCATATCTGTCATCATAAGTCAATCTCTCCTTTAAAAACTGTAACCGCAGGACCTTCAAGATATACTGTGTTATCCTGTCTGTCCCATGTAACTGTCAGGTCTCCACCGAGAAGATGAAGCACTGCTGTATCATTACACATTCCGTTAAGGACTGTGGCAACAAGGCTTGCACACGCACCTGTTCCGCATGCAAGAGTCTCACCTGAACCTCTCTCCCACACTCTCATATTAAGATTGTCCCTGTCGAGCACCTGAATAAATTCTGTGTTAATTCTGTCAGGGAATGCTGGATGCTTCTCAAATGATGGTCCAATCTTTTCCAACTCAAACTTCTTAATATCTATATCATTGTCAAGATAAACAATAGCATGAGGATTACCCATAGACACACATGTCACAGCGTATTCACTGCCATCAACCATAATCTTCTCATTGACTACAGCTTTATCACCATTGCCCTTGTAAGATGCAAGCTTATCCACATCAACCGGCACATCTGCTGGTTTTAATACAGGCTCACCCATATCAACCTTGATGGATGCGACTTTGCCATCTTCACCTAAATTCAGCTTTAATGTCTTAATTCCTGATAATGTCTCTACCGTAACTGTTGTCTTATCTGTAAGCCCGTTATCATACACATATTTGCCAACACATCTTATGCCGTTGCCGCACATTTTGCCCTGCGAACCATCGGCATTATACATTTCCATGAAGAAATCCGCTTTGTCAGAGGATTTGATAAGTATAAGTCCATCCGCACCAATTCCAAAATGTCTGTCGCTCACCTTTACCGCTATCTGCGACGCATTTGCCAGCTCATTGACTGTGCAGTCGACATATACATAATCATTGCCTGCACCTTGCATTTTAGTAAATACCATAATAATTCTCCTTCTATATTAATTATCATTAATTTAATCATTCAGGAACATTCCCATAACCATCATAGCCGATTCTACCATTGTGTTGCCGCTGTCCATACTGCATTTCTGGATATAACGGAATGCCTCTGGCTCTGACATGTTATTGCGCTCCATCAGAACATGCTTAGCATCATCAATCACCTTAATCTCCTCTGCACTTCTCTGGCGCGGAGTAGTTCGTTTCTTACGTCTTCTGCGTATCTGCGCCTCAAGCATCATATCTATGGTAGATATAAGCTCATTGGCATGAATAGGCATAGCCGCGCACACGATGTCATTATCCTGACAATCGCTCCACAGATTCCTTGATGCTACAAGAAGCATGTCGAAGCTCTTAGGTTTATATTCATTCAGCTCTGTGTATATCATATTATCAGACAGCTTATATCCACACATGATAATTCCATCTGACAGCGTATCCGCAAGATTGATGACCTGCGCGCCTGTTATACAGGGCGCAGCGACGTCATATCCCCTGCGCACAAGCAGATTCTTAATAGCCTTTGCCTCTTCAATTTTCGGAAATGCCACAATTATAGTAGACATATCATACCTCCGTGTCATCAGCTTTAGTATCAATAGTATGTATACATCTTATCCTCTTAGAACTTTGCGAGATATTCGTCAATCTCCCACTGTGTTACCTGAGTGCGGTATGAATCCCATTCAGCCATCTTTGCCTCTGTATATTTGTTAAATATGTGCTCACCAAGTACTTCTTTGATAAATGGGTCAGCCTTCATATAGTTAACCGCCTCCTCAAGGCTTCCCGGAAGCACATCAACTCCTGCCGCATTTCTTTGTTCATCTGTCATCTCAAATATATTGCAGTCAACACTCGCTGGAACTTCTAACTTTCTCTTGATTCCGTCAAGACCTGCGGCAAGGCAGAGTGCCAGAACAAGATATGGGTTAGCTGATGGGTCTGGATTTCTAAGCTCTACTCTTGTTCCATTGCCTCTTGAAGCAGGAATTCTTATAAGAGGACTTCTGTTAGTAGCTGACCATGCGATATACACTGGTGCCTCATATCCCGGCACAAGTCTCTTATATGAATTTACAAGCGGATTAGTAATCGCAGCCATTCCCTTCGCGTGTGCAAGAAGTCCTGCTATGAAATGGTATGCCTCCTTAGAAAGTCCAAGCTTATCATTCTCATCTGCGAATATATTAACGCCATCCTTTGTTGCAAGTGACATATTGACATGCATGCCAGAACCATTGATTCCAAACTTTGGCTTTGGCATAAATGTAGCATAAAGCCCATGTCTCTTGGCAATTGTCTTAACTGTCAGCTTAAATGTCTCTATATTATCTGCTGTAACTAACGCTTCATCATACTTGAAATCAATCTCATGCTGTGCTGGTGCAACCTCATGGTGCGATGCCTCTATCTCATAGCCCATATCCTCAAGTGTAAGAACCATATCTCTTCTTACATTCTCACCAAGGTCTGTAGGGCCTAAATCAAAATATCCGGCTTTCTCATGTGTAAGTGTTGTTGGAAGTCCGTTATCATCTGTGTGAAATAAGAAAAATTCGCACTCTGGGCCTACATCAAACACATATCCCATATCTGCTGCTTCTTTGATAACTTTCTTTAATGTATGTCTTGAATCGCCCTCAAAAGGCTTGCCATCTGGTGTATACACATCACATATAAGTCGTGCAACTTTACCCTGCTGTGGTCTCCATGGGAATATTGCAAATGTATCAAGGTCTGGATACAGATACATATCTGATTCTTCTATTCTTACAAATCCTTCTACAGATGAACCATCAAACATGCATTTGTTATTCAATGCCTTTTCAAGCTGGCTTGATGTTATAGCCACGTTCTTGAGCACTCCGAATATATCTGAGAACTGAAGTCTTATAAATTCTACATCCTCTTCTTCAACCATTCTGAATATGTCATTTTTAGTGTATTTACCCATTGTACTGCTGTTCCTCCTTCAGGCTGATATTAAATTTATATGCTATTTTGAAATTATACAACAATCTGCCAAATGATGTATAGTATTTTGTTGTCATTTTCCTTATTTTACTGTACTATAACTATGTGCCAGCGCATATGCCGGCTCTTTAAGAAAGGAATTACAATGCCAAAAAGTTTAATGAATAAAAATAAAAAATCACAAAAGAAAAGCAGGCAGACTATTCTTATGATTACCCTGCTTACTATATCTTTTCTATGCATGTGCTTTCTATGCTTTGCATGGTTTATAACGGAGAATCGTAAAAATGCTGCAATATCGGCAAACAATTCTGTAACGCAGACAACCGCCGCAACAACTGCACATTACGAAGAAGAGACGACCATAGGACTCAAAGAATCCACCCACACCAAAGCACCAGTTAAGATTAATGTCATGATGATAGGGGACATGCTGATTCACAGAGGCGTGTACCGCTCTGGTACAACTGACAATGTGAATTATAATTTCGACCATCTTTTTGCCAATATCCTTGATGACATTAACGAAGCTGATATGCGTATTGTCAATCAGGAGACAATCCTTGGCGGAACGGAAATGGGAC
Organism: Lachnospira sp.; assembly: GCA_050874305.1. Taxonomy (GTDB): domain Bacteria; phylum Bacillota; class Clostridia; order Lachnospirales; family Lachnospiraceae; genus Lachnospira. The sequence continues at coordinate 42,545 of JBNMKL010000007.1, forward strand.
TTGACGAATACCCATGTTTTAACAGTCCACAGGAAATCGGTGATGCAGAAGTGACTGCCGGATTTAACATAGTCCTTCATGCAACTAACCACGCTCTTGATAAAGGACTTACCGCCCTTAACACCACTGTCTCATACTGGAAGACAAAGCACCCTGAGATGTCTATAATCGGTATCTATGACAATCAGGAGGATGCAGACGACATATATGTATATGAAAAGGACGGCTTCAAAGTTGCAGTGCTTAACTATACTTATGGAACGAACGGAATTGCTATTCCTTCATCTGCTCCATATTGTGTGAACACATTTGATGATGAGGCTAAGGTCAGAAATGACATCCAGCGCGCCAAGCTTATGTCAGACCTTGTAATTGTCTGCCCACACTGGGGTACAGAATATGTATACTCTGCCACATCTTACCAGAAGAAATGGACGGATATATTCCTTGAGGAAGGCGTTGACGTTGTTATAGGAACGCACCCACATGTCCTTGAGCCTGTTGAGCAGCTCACACGAGAAGATGGACACACAATGGTTGTGTATTACTCTCTTGGAAATTTCGTATCTAATCAGGACGAAATGCCTAGAATGATTGGCGGAATGGCTAAATTAACTCTTGTAAAGGATGGCAACAATGCCTATGTCGACTCGTATTCAATCGAGCCACTTGTAACACAGAAGCTGTTCGGTTACAAGCTGATTACAACATACAAGTTATCTGATTACACGAATGAACTCGCTATGCAGAACGCTATAAGGCGAGACACACCTGAGTGCACTGAAACTAACTGCGTATGTGGTGCGGACATCCTGGGGCTCAGCTCCCACAGCGCAAGCAACTTCACACTTGACTATTGCAGGAAGTTCGCGAAGGCAGTGCTGGGGGATATGTATACGGGAGACTAAGGTTCTGTGGTGGATTCTTGTAGCAGACATCCGCAAGAGATTCCTGTGATAGATATATGCAGGAGATTCCTGTAGTTGGCTCCTTTATATGCTTCTTGCGTTGAATACATGCAGGAGATTTACATGAATTATCTAAATTTGGATTAAATTAGCCGAATAGTACAAAAAAATCCAAAATTCATTATTTTACACTTCGCTAAACTACGCTTTTGGCTCTACATCAAAAAAGTTGTAAAAAGCTCCGATTTAGTTATAAATTTTGGAGTTTTTTACAGCTTTTGTTTGTTTTTACCCAAATCAGCATTTTTATAATGCGATATAAATCTGAAAAGTTTCTATTTTGGATTTTTCCCGTGAACTCACTTTGTTTCAGCCAAAAAATATACATTTCTATATTAAAATAATTATAATCATCAACATTCTTCCGATAAATTGCAGCCAAATTAGTGTTGCAAATCAACGAATTTCCTACTAATCCCCAGCATATAATGAACAAATGTCTTTCGGAGGATGAGGCTATGAAGCTTTCATTCACTCATTTCAAGCAATATCTGCTCCCAATATCATTTGTTCTTGTAACTGCTGGCTGTATAACTGGTGTAATTCTTTTTATTAACGCTATAAAAACCACTGATATCGCAGCCACTCTCCCAGTTATATCCAATATTGTACATAACGGCAGTGGTATAGCTGGCGGCGACATCACTGGCAGCCCAAGAGCCGGCAAGAAAGACCTGCCTATATACAATGTTGACACCAGCGAGAAAAAAGTTGCATTAAGTTTCGACGCTGCTTGGGGTTGTGATGACACGATACGTATCCTTGACATTTTGGACAAATACAACGTCAAAGTGACATTTTTTATGACCGGTGGATGGGTTAATTCTTATCCTGACATGGTGAAAGAAATCTACAGCCGTGGACACGACCTCGGCAACCACAGCCAGAACCATAAGCAGATGAGCAAATTAAGTGCATCCGAACAGGTTGAAGAGATCAAATCTGTCGGTGATGCAGTAAAGGAGCTTACCGGTTATGATGTATTCTTATTCAGACCACCTTATGGCGACTACAATTCTACGCTTATCAATACATGCTATAGTCTTAACTATTACCCTATACAATGGAATGTGGACTCTCTCGACTGGAAAGACTACGGAACTGACAGCATAATAAAAACCGTCACACAGCACAAAGCTTTATGTGACGGTTCTATAATTCTTATGCACAATGGTGCCAAATACACTGCCGATGCCCTTGAATCCGTAATCACTGGATTACAGGCGCAGGGATATGAGCTTGTTCCTATCTCTGAATTGATTATAAGACAGAACTTCCATATGGACGGCACGGGTAAGCAGATTGCGGATTAACCTTCCTGCTTCCCACTCATCTTCATATTGACGAATGAAAGTATCAGCATTCCGATAACATTAATCGAAAGTATCATGATAGCTGCTGTAAGTCCTGTGGCATCTGCCGCAAGTCCGACTATCTCTGGTGTCACAATACCACCTATGGCGGCTATCGCAAGAAATGCAGACACGCCCGCAGTGCTTCCCTGTATGGCAAGTCCGGCACTTGATACGCTTGTAGGATAGATTCCTGCAAAGAAGAAACCAAGCCCCATAATCGCTATTGTGATGACAACAACATTAGTTGTAGCTATCATCATGATAAAGAATACCGCTGTCGCAATACAATATATTAATATAAGCTTGTTCTTATCTATAATAGTTGATAACTTCGCTGTGAGAAGCCTTCCAAGCATAACCATAAGCCATGTCAGTGAAACAAGGTTGGTTGCAAATGTTCCATCCATAATTCTCATATTCTGGAAATATGTGACAAACCAGCCATTAACGCAGTTCTCAAGCCCAAGATACAGGAAAAGAAGAATTCCCATAACATAGAATACCGGCATCTTGTAGAATGCAACATCACTCTTCTTAGGACTTTCCTTAGGCCAGTTGTAATCTATCTTCATAAATGAGTAGAACATGAATACAAGTGTTGTCGCAACAACCATTGTGTACGCAACAGCTCTCCATCCCCAGCCTACATATATAAATATGCTTGTTATCGCTGGTGCAAGTAACGCGCCCATCGCAAATGTCATATGTAAAAGATTAAGTGCCGCTGGCTTTCCATCCGAATTATCGTTGATTATCGCATTGTTGATAATGCTTATAGAACCTCGTCCAATTCCCATAAGCACAAATGCCACATACATAATAATCACTGATGGCATCATAGCAATCAAAATCCATGATAATGGAATAAGGAATGACATAGTAACTATTGATGCCTTACGCCCTATATTAGCCGCAAGAAGCGGAAATATAAAGCTTGCCAGCAGATTGCCGATAGCAAATGCCGACAAAAGCCCACCAGCCACACTATAACTAATCTGCATCTCTCCTATAATAAATGGCAGGATTGTTCCTACTGTAAGAACCATCGCACCACTTACAAAAAAGGCAAAATAGCAGGGGAATATAAGATTAAATCTTGAATTAATTTTGAATCCTTTCATGGTAAACCTCCCCTATAAACAATTTATGTCCAGAACCATTGCGGATACAATAATTCTGGACATATATATGCGGATAACAGGAATCGAACCTGCACGGTCTCCCACTAGAACCTAAATCTAGCGCGTCTGCCAGTTCCGCCATATCCGCAAGCAGATTATATTATACCATGAGGCTGATGCAATTGTCAATAAATTGATTGGTTCTGCTCGCCCATGTATGTTTATCTGCACAAATTCTGTACGCATTGGCAGTCATGCTGACCAGTCTGTCTTTATCTGCAAGAAGCTTTTTAACAGACTCGCCAAGTGCCTCACAGCCATCTTTGCTTCTCAAATCATTTAATCTATAGAAAAGTATTGAGTCATCATCAAAACATTTATCAAGATATGCGCTTGAATCACTCACAACTGCTGCACCATTGAGCATTGAGTTGAATATTCTGTCATGCGCCCCATTCTTAAACCAAGGCATTACATTGACTGATATCTTCGACTGGCTTATCATATCAAGACATTCCCTCGAATTGACATTACCGTGAACTATAATATTCTCAGGATGAGCACAGTCAGCCATATCCCAGCCAGCTCCATATGTATCAATCTTAATTCCGCTGTCCGCAAGTGCAGTTATAACCTTCGCCCTGTAATAGAAACGGATAGAGAGGTCAACATACATAAGATTAGGACACACATTTCTTAGAGAATCCGTATCATATGTCACCTGCTCTGTCATAAGCTTCCTCTCCAGAAGCACCTCTGTAAGCTCATCAGGAGATGCGATATTTTCATGGACAAGTTCATGGAAAAACTCTCTCGACTCTGGATCCATTCCTGTAAGATACCGCTCAAATCTTTCTGGTGGAGTGTAGTTGCCCGTAAATATAACATTAATCGGACGCTCATCCATAGACAGATATGGTTCATCTGCCAGTATGCTTCCATCCATGTTAATTCCCGTTCCGCCAAGTGGAAGATAAAATCTCTCATCCGGTATTCCGGCATATGCACTGCTCGCATTCACCTGCGGGAAAAATCTCTTCATATATTCAATATGATTATAATCAATGCTCAACTGCACATACCTTTTCGGTATTATCTCAAGATTCTTGTGATAATACAGCGGATGGTCAACAACCATGTTATACACAGGAATCTCGTAGTCATCCCATACATTTCCACTTTTCCATTTTCTACCATATAATCCCGGCTCGCAGGACAGCCCATTAAAATTAAATGCAAATGTAATTATTTCATCATGCTTATGTTCTTCCAGAAAAAGCTGAAGCAAGATGCTATCCTGCTCACTGGTTACAAGATTAATCCAGTAGACATTATAGCCTCTTGCTTCAAATGTATGAGCCATTTCCATGCTGAAAAATTCCTGAGTTTCCACTCCACCTTTAAACATTATGACCCATTTATCCATATTAGTTCTCCTGTGTGATTGCCTTAAATATCTCATCAAGTCCTGTTGTATCAAGCTTCTCTGCCTCACCAGCATCAACCATTCTTGCTGCTTCTGGATTGATTGGAAGCTTTGCAACAGTCTCTATTCCATACTCAGCCGCTGCTTCATCAATATGGCTCTCGCCAAATATAGCATGACGCTTGCCACAATCTGGACATTCAAAATATGACATATTCTCTACAATTCCAAGAACTGGAATATCCATAGCCTTAGCCATGTTAACAGCCTTGCCGACTATCATGGATACAAGCTCCTGTGGAGATGTAACAATAACAATACCAGCTATAGGAAGTGACTGTAAAACTGTCAGCGGAACATCACCTGTTCCCGGTGGGCAGTCAATAAACATACAATCTACATCTCCCCATGAAACATCCTCCCAGAACTGCTTAACAGCACCAGCTATGATAGGGCCTCTCCATATTACAGGATCAGTCTCCTTATCCATAAGAAGGTTCATAGAGATTACCTTAATTCCATCAGCAGTTTCAACTGGATACATAGTTGTACCCTCTGCATTGCATGTGACCTTCTCTGTAAGTCCGAATGACTTAGGAATTGAAGGGCCAGTTATATCAGCATCAATGATAGCTGTCTTTAATCCCTTCTTAGATGCATTAACTGCAAGGAGTGATGTAACCATAGACTTACCTACGCCACCCTTACCGCTCATTACAGCGATTACCTTTTTGACACCTCTGTAGTTATTAGGATCCTTCTGTGGCTGTGTTCTTTCCTCACAGCTAGAGCCACAGCTTCCACAATCATGTGTACATTCTTCACTCATTTTATAAAAACCTCCATTTATTTATCTAGTTCACTTAAATACAGTGGCAGTCCGAATAACACGCCACCGCCCAATATATTGCCTATTGTGACAAATACCATGCTCTTTACAACTGCTGCTGTTCCGATATTGCCAAGCAGCATATAAGCTATCGAAAATGTTCCCATATTCGCAATACAATGCTCAAACCCTGACAACACAAATGTCATGATTACAAAAAACATAATTATGAGCTTACCGCTTTCACTCTTTAACTTAGTTCCAGTAAATACAGCAAGGCACACAAGGAAATTACACATTATGCCCCTTATCACAAGCTGTAATGCTGATATATCAAGCTTCGCATTGATAAAGCTGTTATAGTAATCTGTAAGAATGCCATGCGACACGCCGCTGTATACAAACAATGCTGCCAGTATAAATGCTCCTATAAAATTACCGACATAGCTTAAGCACCAAACTTTAACCATATCCTTAACAGAAACTTTCTTCTTATATACACCCATTGCCATTACAAAGTTGTTACCTGTGAACAGCTCACCATTCATAAAAACGACCAGTATAATTGCAATTGCAAATAAAAATGAGCTAAGAAGCTTTCCCCACTGTGGATACGTGCTAAGAAGCACTGCCGCCGTCATATTTGACAAAATTGTTGCTACCACAATATAAAATCCAGCCATAATAGCTCTTATCATGTATCTTCCCAGGTGTTCATTACACAGTCGTGCTTTGTTGACCGCCGCAAGTGCGACCGAATCACAATCCTTATTATTCACTTTCTTCCTCCGGTTTATTACATATAAACATCTTATCTATATGCGTATTTTAGGCACAGCCATTGGCTATTATAATACCGGCATATTTATTATTCAACCATATATTACATGTGTTTTTTGCACGAAATCGCAAACAATAAATACGTAACGAAAGTCATTTCAATTAAGTTAAGGAGGTAACAAATATGTTCTATAACGATTGCTACTGGGACATCCACGATATGCCAGAAAAAGTATACCACGACAGCATGGAAGCTATCAATACTAATAAAAAACATATGACCCCTGAACAAGTCCGCACTGCTGTCACACAAACAATGACAGGCCTTGCTCCTGACGGATATAACCAGCTGTGTGACAGGCTTGCTACTAAAAGCTTTCAGGGATAATGCAGGATGTCCGCTTATCTACCCATGATTTTACCTGCCACGCAGTTAAGTGCAAATATAATCATATCCACAACTACTATTGTTGCGCCGACAGGTGTTGAGAATAATATTGATATCAGCAGTCCAAATGTAGCACCAATCACAGAAAGTACTGCTGAATATATTATAACCGATTTAAAGCTGTGCATTACTCTCATAGCGGATAATGCCGGGAATATAAGAAGTGCTGTTATAAGCAGTGAACCCACAAGATTCATCGCAAGCACAATTATCACTGCTGTTATAACAGCAATTACCATATTGTACATATCAGCATTTTTACCAGTCGCCTTAGTAAAGTTCTCGTCAAATGTCACTGTGAATATTCTGTTGTAGAAAAGACAGAAAAACAGCACAACCACAATAGATGCGGCAACACACAGCTTAACATCAACAGATGTAAGTGTGAGGATAGTCGTTGAACCAAACAGTGTGGAGCAGACGTCACCTGACACATTGGCTGAAGTCGAGAATATGTTCATTACAAGATATCCGACAGCAAGTGCGCCTACAGACAGCATTGCTATCGCCGCATCGCCTTTCAGTCTTGTGTTCTGACCGGTTCTAAGCAGAAGAATCGCTGTAATTATTGTGACCGGCATAACTATTATTGTGTCGCTTGTCAGATGAAATATAGTTGCAACCGCCATCGCCCCGAATGCGATATGTGAAAGTCCGTCTCCAATAAATGAAAATCTCTTCAACACAAGCACAACTCCAAGGAGTGATGAACACAGAGCTATAAGTATTCCTACTATAAATGCATAGCGGACAAACGGATAATCAAAATAAAATTGAAGTTTTGCTATCGTCTCACTCATTGATTTCAACCTCCCCTGAAAGAAAATGTTTGGCAATATCCTGCTTCATATACTGTTCTCTTGTGCCATAGTAGCTTTTTTCTCTTGTTATATGAAGCACATGGCTTGCGTAAGAAAGAGCCTGCAAATCATGCGAAACCATAATTACTGTTATGCCTTTATCATTAAGCTCCTTGATAATCTGGTAAAATTCCAGAGTAACCTTAGGGTCAAGCCCTGTAACCGGCTCATCAAGAAGAATTATCTTACTTGTCGCGCACAGAGCCCTTGCAAGAAGAGTTCTCTGCTGCTGTCCGCCTGACAGATTGCGGTAACATTCTTTTCTCAAATCCCACATTCCAAGCTCTGAAAGCTTATCCTTTGCAAGCTGCTTCTCAGCCTTTCCATAGAATGGCTTCCTGCCAAGATGTGATAATGTGCCTGATAACACAACTTCCCATACTGTCGCCGGGAAATCTCTCTGCACAACTGTCTGCTGTGGAAGATAGCCTATCTCGTATGATTTCAAGCCATCCCCTCTTATTATCTCACCGCCCATTGCATCTGTGAGCTGTAAAAGTGTCTTTATAAGTGTACTCTTACCAGCACCATTTTCACCGACTATGCACAGATAATCGCCTTTATTAATCTCAAAATTAAGCCCGCTGACGATAGCCTTGCCATCATATCCAAGAGCGAGGTCTTTACATGTTATATATGCCATAATCCTATAGTCCTTTCTTCAGTGCTGCCAGATTATCTTCCATAATTCCTATATAGTTAACTCCTGCCGCAATATCTTTATTAGATACTGACTGCATGGAATTCATGGCAATAATCTCCTGATTCTTTGTTTTTGTGTTCTTTACAATAGTCTGTGCAACTCTTTTATCTGAATTCTCAATTACATATATTGCTTTAAGTCCCAGTTCATCAGCCTTGCCTGACAGAAATGTAACTGTCTCAAAGCTTGCCTCTGTCTCGGCACTACAGCCCGGAAATGCCGCATAATATTTAAGTCCGTACTCATCTGCAAGATATCTGAATGGAAATCTGTCACCGAACATAATCGTCTTATTGGCTGCACCAGACACAGCTTCTCTGTACCTGTTATCAAGCTCCTTTAATCTTCCTATATAAGCCTTCGCATTAGCCTCATACTGCTCAGCATTGTCACTGTCAATCTGTTTAAGATTGTCCGCAAGCTCCTGTGTGATAATCATTGCATTACTGAGCGAAAGCCACATATGCTCATCATATTCAAGCTCCTCGTCATCATCGTGCGCATCATCACTATGCTCATGTCCATCATCACTATGTCCATCGCCATGTGAGTCGCTGTCTGAGTCATGGCTATGTGAATGACTGTCGTGCTTCTCCTCCTGCATGCCCTCAACAAGTTCTTCAACTTTTGCCTTGTCGCCAATGACTTCCATCATATTGACAACTTTCATATTCTTATTTCTGGCATTCTTCAAGGCATCACTCACCCATTTATCAGATGAACCCCCAACATACACGAACATGTCGGCTGTCGCGACCTGATACATATCATCAACTGTCGGCTGGTAGCTGTGCATGTCAACGCCATTGCCAAGCAGAAGCTTTACATTAAATCTGTCATCATCACCAATTATCTGCTTAACCCAGTCATACTGTGGAAATGTTGTACACACAATCTTGTATCTTCCATCTCCCGCATAATCGCCACCCATACTGCATCCTGTAAGTGTCGTAAGCCCTGCCATCATAACCACAAGGCACAGCACAAGCGCGATATTAGCAAACCATTTTCTATATTTTCCTATCATCTAAATCATTCTCCGTTCCCGAAAATCTCAAATTATTCAACCCACTCAAATTATTCCATCAGATTTCCTAACTCTTTGAAATTCCCCTCTGGTCTTTGGAATTTCAGGTTTCTTAAATCACTTATGCCTTCGCAAGCTTTGCGCACTCACTACACAGACCTGAAAGCATGGAACTCTCACATTCAAGCTGAAATCCATACTCATCCATAAGGCTTTGCTGGAATCTTGCCATAATCTCACAATTCATATGAAATATTTTTCCACACATCCTGCAATGAAGATGAAGATGGCTGTGGCATCCGCCATCAGCACGCTCAATCCTGTACTGGTATGTATCGCTGTTAGCTGTCTTATACTTGGCAATCTTGTTTTTCTCAACAAGCTTATCAAGATTTCTGTATATCGTTGTAAGATTAACCTTACAGTCGTTTTCCTCCATATATGAAACCACATCTCCAACAGAAAACTGCTGATTCTCATGTGTATCTATAAAATGCTGTATAACCTGTGCAGTCTTTGTATTATAATTCTTCTGCATATGCCGCTCCTCATTCTTTAATTTCATTGATTAAACGCCAAAGGCGATCTTTCCTGCTAAAGTAAAAAAAATATGCAAAATGCAATTCATTTGCATTTTGCATACTAACACTTATATACAGATTCGTCAAGAGAATTTGCAAATTATTTGCAAATTCATATGCAATTCTATAATAAAATCCCCTCTTAAAATAATCTAATAACCAATTAATATCTTTAACTATTATCGATGATTAAATTATATTTAAGAGAGGAAAATAAAATCTAAATTTTTACAATACTGATATATTATAAACAAATACACAACTTTAATTTTTTATTTATTTACCATTTGCGACGAATTAGAAAACCATCCAGTTTCTCCTTGTACAGTCTCAAATGTAACACTGTTAAATCCCACAATAACAGAAGTCGCATTTCCTACATCTATATGCTGTTTTATATATCTTGTTGTTGTATGACATCCAAACATATTATAACTATTTGCCCCTGACCAGTATGTTCCTGATGAAAATCCTGTTTTTTTTACATAAAAATTCCCTTGTAATTTTGAAGTTGCTTCATCACATTCAAAAGTAAAATATAGTGACCCTTGGTTGTCACTCCATTCTCTAAATCCAACATGCAATATAGCCAATTCTACACTTCCATCATCAACACTACAATTCATTGGAAGCATAGTTATATCTTCGCATACATAACTACTTATGTCCCCATTATCATTTTTAAACATTACTACTGATACACCATTCTTTAAATCTTCAACAGATAATTCAAATTCAATCATATTATCTGTATCTACTTTCTTATCATTTGCAAATACCACTAAAGAATTATTATTTAAATCAAGCATTATTATTAATATTATTACTATAATTTGTTTCCATATTTTATTCATATTTATTTTCTCCTATCTTTTATAAACACACAAATCTTTACCACAATCAATCCTACACCTACTGTAATCAATATACCTGCTATTTTCATGGATGGTTTCGTCTGCACAAACATTGCTGTTGGTCCATCTGCGCTACCTGTAATCTGAAAAGATAATGGTATTCTTTGAATAAACAGCATATAACAGCCTATAAATATTAATGCGCTACATACACATAAAAAAACTATATTTGCTACAAAATACAACACTCTATTCTTACTTTTATTAATTTTAACATTCTGTGGAAGCTCATCTCTCTTTCCATTAAATAATTCCGAAACTGACACTCCCAACACATTCGATAATCTTTCAATACTATCAATATCCGGTATTCCTTTGCCACGTTCCCATTTACTGACAGCTTTATCAGTCACGCCAAGTTTATCCGCAAGCTCTTTCTGCGTCATATTCTGTTCTTTTCTAAGTTGTGCTATAAACGCTCCTATATTGTTCATGAAATTAATTCACCTCCTTGTTTTCTTAGATTTAAAAAATCAAACATATATCATTAAAGATACCTACTGTAGCAAAATATGTCAATCTACGCTGCGTTTACAAGCCATTTTTAGTAGTCAATCAAGCCAAAAAGCTGTAAATTCATCTAAAGAACCTCTCTTTTTCCATAGTATTCTATGGAAATCACATATAAAATGAACATATATATTGAGCTGCCCCACAAAGGAGGATTTGAATTATGTTAAGCATTAGTGATAATAAAAGATACCTCGTCAAAGACGGCAAGCCATTTTTCTGGCTTGGAGATACTGCATGGCTGATATTTGCCAATATATCAGAGGAAGAAGCCTATATTTATCTTAAAAACAGGGCTGATAAAGGATTTACTGTAATTCAGGCTGTCCTTGTGTATTCACTTGAAAACACCGAAGTCGTCAACCGCATGTACTGTGCCGGGATTGATACCGCAAGCGAACAGTACTGGCAGCATGTTGACAGAATCATTAAAATGGCTGATGAACTTGGATTATATATGGCTCTGCTGCCTTCATGGGCAAGCCTCGTCAAATCACAGGCGATAACGCTGTCATGCAATTCTACACGCCTGGACATATAGGCGTTAATTACGGTGCTGCCTGCACATGGCAGGAAGCCATACACCATGAAGGTTCTGGACAGATGACACATCTGAAGAATCTCATTGAATCCGTAGATTTTATCAATGGAAAGCCTGACGACTCGCTTTTATTATCAGGCCAGAAGGAAAAATATGAGCGTGTTGCAGTGTTTGCCGGCACAGATTACCTTATTGCATATGATTACAGCGGAAAGCCTTTCTCACTAGACACTTCTTCATATAAAGGCTGTGAAATGTGGTGGGTAAGCCCGGTTACTGGCATCAAAAGCTACATTTGCAGATGTGGCAGTGATGTATTTGATGCACCTGCATTTGCAACTATTGAACACGATAATACAGACAGGGTACTATTGATAAAATAATGTATTCTTTAACATCCTCACTTTACTTTTTTATATTTTATTGACTTTAATCACTTTTCTATTAATATAGTCATATTAAAAAATCTTATATTTAAAAAACATATGACCTGATATTCACTTTTCATGAGTTAGGTCATATGTTTTTATCAATTATATCTCTGTTATCCATGCAATCATATGACTTAAAACATAACAATTAATTGTAAGTCAATTTCTTCATAATTTTATATGACCTGAATTTAACATATTAAATTTTGAGTCATAACTTTAATAAATATATATATTTTTCCTATGACCCATTAGTTAATTTTTCAATTCAAGTCATAATCCTATTTTCAATCATAAATCTCATTAAATACCTTTTTAACTGCCTCTCCCCATATCTGCACAAGCCTGTCAACAGAATAAGCCGCATTTGCCGGACTGGTTGATGGCAGTGTGACAGCCTCAAGCCCCAGAATGTCCTGCTGGTATTTCTTATAATATCTGCCAGATGTATTGCCATTGCAAAATACATGGCTGACCTTTGACTGATTGATTATCGGCGCAAGGTCAGTCGGCACAACATTTTTGATACTGCTGTCACTTGAACCGATAATATCGCAGCTATATATTGTATCCCACAACGCAATGTGATTCCTGTGCAGAAGCTCCTTCTTCTCCTCAATTGTCGCAGGAACTGCTTCCCCTGTGACCGCCGCAATCACTTTCCAGAACCTGTTCTGCGGATGTCCATAGAAAAACATCTGCTCCCTTGATTTAACAGACGGAAGGCTTCCAAGAATAAGAATCTTAGAAGCCTCATCATACAATGGTGGAAATGGATGCACTATGTGTTCATATTTTGAATCAGGCATGTATTACCTCCCAATATCTTCACGCACTTCATTAGTTATAGTCTCACCGCCCTGCTCACTCCATTCAGCAGCAAATGTATCAAAATATGATATATCCTCGGCTCCGCATATAATCTTTAAGTACGCCTCTTTTTCTTTTTCTTTCAGACGCCACCATCGTGTTTTCATCGTGTCTGTCGTCTTAAAATACATCGAGTCAACAATCCGGATATCGCCCTCATTGAGCAGTCTGCACGCTGTTATTCTTGACATATAAGCCGCCCACTGTGTACTTGTCGCGCCTTTTCTTCCAAGCGTGCTGTCGCTTCCCTGCTTGCGTGACACTATATACGTTCTTCCTGTATTCTGAATATACGAATTGCAGGCATCATAATATGACTTTTCAAGCAGTTCCAGCTCGTTAGGGTCGCTCTCCCCTGCAAGGGCCTTGTCAATCTTATTAAAACATATGGACAGGGCATTATTATAATCTACATTAATCGAGATAGGACGCGCTGTAGGCTCCACATTTAGCTGATAATAATTAGCAAATTCCTGTGAATCATTGCTGTCATATCTTGCGCTGTCAAACATTACGCTTATAATTTTAGCCGCTATCTCAGGATGTTCATACCCCTTTCTTACTACAACATATTTGTAGCATGGATTCTGGCTGTGATAGCTTGTACTGCCATCAGCAGAAGTCTGTATCAGATAAGGCTGCCAGTCGGCATCTGGATTAATGCTAACCGCGTTGGCAAGCGGATTATTCGGTGCCCACCATGGACCAAAGAACGAACCACATCTGCCATTCTCAATAAGTTCACATATATTAGTTGTTGTTCTAAGCAGAAAATCATTATCAATAATTCCATCACTGTATAGCTGCCTTATGTATGCAAGCGCATTTTTTGCCTCCTGCGTAACTGAACCATAGACAACATTTCCATCTGAATCCTGAATCCACTGCTTAGGATATGCGTTAAAACATGCAAATATAATATCCAGCAGAAATTCACTGCTGTAGCCACACTCGCCTGTCAGCTCCGTATCCACAACAAGCCCGACCGTGTTACTCTTTCCATTCTCATCAACGCCGTTACTGCCGGGGTCTTTTTCAATAAATGCTTTGATGATATCAACAACATCATCTATCGTTTTCGGTTCTGACATTCCCAGTTTGTCAATCCAGTCCTTTCGAAGCCATACCAGATTAGGGCCATCCGTTATATTAGTCTCTGGAAGTGCCATAATCTTTCCGTCAAATGTAACCATATCTTTAAGCGAATCACCATAACTGTTATACATCGCCTTAACCCTGCTGCTTATACAGTTATTATAGCTTTCCGTCAAATCCTCAATCATGTCAGCCTCAACAAGCCTCTGCAAATCGTCCTGACTTGAAACCATCATAATATCAGGCAGTGTTCCCATGGAAATCGCCATCGATACATTAGTGTTATACTGTGTATCCTGCGCCTCAAACACATCAACATTCTGTACATTAATCATAGATTTGATATATCTTGTGTAGGCATTGTCCGTGTATGTATCGCCATCCGGCATATTGGAATTATTGACACTTGTCATCTTGCCAAGTGTGTAATTAATAGTCTCAGGATATGCGCCATAAGGAGTTGTCATGGCATAATACATTCTGTCGTCCTGCACATTGGTGCCGGTATAGACACTTTTAGCCGGGCTGCTACACCCGGCTGAAAGTAATGATATTGTGACAGCTAATGCTGTGAGTTTCTTAAATGTTTTCACCATCCGCTACCCCTTTACTGCTCCTGACATGCTTTCATTATAGCATCTTTGCATTATCATAAACAAGGCTGCAATTGGGATTGATATAAGCACAGCTCCTGCTGCGAATCTTGTGTACCACACATCAACATATTCCTTTTCAAGCATCTGCCATAAACCGATTGCCACTGTGTAGTAGTTGGCATTGGCACGGCAGATTACTCTTGCAAATATGAAATCAACCCAAGGTGCAATAAATGAAGTAAGTACTGTATATACGATGATTGGCTTGCTTAAAGGTATTGTAATCTGAGTAAATACCTGCCATTTTGTTGCTCCATCAATAAGTGCGGCTTCATCAATAGTCTTAGGAATCGTGTCAAAGAAACCTTTGGCTATGTAGAACTGTATTCCGGCTGATGCCGAGTATACAAGCACAAGCGCAACTCTTATCATAGAACCTTCTGACAAACCAACCGCTTTCAGTATGTAATACACTGCAACCATTGCCATAAATGCAGGGAAAAGTCCAAGTATCATGGCGATATTCATCATAGTCTTACGAAGCTTGAATTTAAGTCTTGACATACAATACGCAACTGACAAAACAAAGAATGTAGATATTATACATGAAAACACAGCAACTATAAGTGTATTTTCAAACATTCTTGGGAAATTAAGAATTCCCGTGTCTGTAAACAGTTTAATATAGTTATCAAGCGAGTATGCTTTAGGGAAGAAGGAGCTTGTATATGCACCCTTCTGTGCCCTGAAACTTGTGAGGATTATCCAGAAAAGTGGTATTACCCAAACAACCGCTAATATTGTAAGCACTGCGTGTGCCAATACATTTCTTGCAATCTTTTTCTTTTTCATTGGAAGCCCTCCTCATCTTTGTAAGATTTTGTCCTTCTGTATACAAGAAGTGAGCCTATTGCCAGGAATATGAATGTCATAATACCTATAACGGCACCGAGGTTATAATATTGGAAATCAACTGTCATCTTGTACAGCCACGTTACAAGAAGGTCGGTCTTGCCGGCAGTTGCGCCAGCCAGAACCGGATCCCCCTTAGTAAGAAGGTATACAATGTTGAAGTTGTTAACATTGGCTGTAAATGTAGTTATCAGATATGGTGTTGTGACAAAGAACATATATGGCATTGTAATCTTTGTGAATTTCACAAATGCATTAGCACCATCTACGTCTGCTGCCTCATACAGCTCCAGAGGAATATTCTGAAGAATTCCTGTAACCTGAAGGATTGTGTATGGAATACCAACCCACAGGTTGACAACGATAACCGTAACTCTTGCCCATGTTGCATTCGTGAAAAATGGAAGTGACTTTTCAATCCATCCCAGATTCTTTAACACAACATTTATGATACCATCCTGGCTCAACATACTTCTCATGATAAGAAGGGAGACAAACTGTGGTACAGCTATCGAGAGAACGAATATGAAGCGCCAGAATGATTTAAACTTAGTTCCTTTCCTGTTAATCAGGAGTGCCACAAGAATACCTAATATATAATTAAGTCCTGTTGCAAATATAGCCCATATGATAGTCCATCCAAGTACTGACCAGAACGACTGGCCGATTGAACTTCCAGAATTAAATATCTGCTTGAAATTCTCAAGTCCAACCCAGTTAAACAATACAAGGTGGCTGTCAACTTTGCTGTAATTCGTAAATGCCATGCTTATCATGAATATAAGCGGCAGAATTGTAAATATAAGTATTCCGCTCACTGGAAGTGCCAGAAGAAGTCTGTGAAGGTTTTCATTAAATAACGATTTAATATCTTCCACAAATGTATTAATGTGCTTGCCTTCAGCCATTCTTACCTGTACTTTATAAGCACTTTTAACTGAGCCAGCCATAAGAACGATATATGCCGCTATTATGAACAATGTTGCTATTCCATATAAAAGTATAAGAAGTGAATTATCACCAGCTACATATTCATATATCCCAAGCTTCTCGTTCCATATCTCCTGCTGTGGTCTTCCACCAAGGCTGGGAAGCATGGCGAGACAGTTGATTCCTTTAAATATCATGAAGCATATAAAGCTGACCTCTAAAGCAAGATACAGAAGCCCTTTGATTATCTGTTTTCCTGCGATATTACCAAGTCCAAGTATAAGAACACTGAGTCTGGTAATGGCATTACCTTTTCTGAATGCCTGAATAAATCCATCATCTTTCATCGCCATAACCTCCTGTTACCAGACGGCTGTCATTGATTCAATCACTGACAGCCATCTGTTTATTAATCACCCTGAACTTATTTACTTACTATTGATGTATTAATCTGCTTATAGAAATCCTGTGTCTTAGCCGCAGCATTGTCCATTGTAACCTCACCATTAACTACAGCCTTAGCAAAATTCTGTGCTGGTGTCCAGTAATCATTCATTCCTGATACTGTAGGCTGGATAACTGATGTCTTGTTAAATGTATCATTCTGTGCTGTTACAAGTGCATCTTTCTTGACTACATCTGTTGCAAGAAGCTCTGTGTTACAAGGAATAACACCTCTTAACTCATAGTGGCTCTGCTGTGCATCCTTGCTGCCAAGATACTTAGCTAATGCTACAGCTACCTGCTGATACTTGCAGTTAGGGTTAACTGCAATTGCCTTAGAACCAGCAAATGCCTTAAGCTGCTTATCTGTTCCACCAATCTTTAATGTTGGAAGTGAAACTGCACCAAAGTTGTTGCCAAGGATTTCCTTAACGCTCTTGTAATCCCATGAACCTGAGAAATAAGCACCAACAGAACCATCTCTTAATCCAGCTATACCTACACCCTGATAGTCATTGACAAAATTAGGATTGTTAACTAATGAAACCATAGCCTGTGTTGCCTGTGTTCCCTTATCGCCAGAAATGTCGATTCCTGCTGCATTATCCTTACCATCTTTGCCAAAATATGAACATCCATTAGCCAGATAGAATGTTGACATATACCAGCCTTCAGTTATGTTAAATGCTACCTTGTTCTTAGAAAGCATTGTATCAAGGCTCTTTACATCACTCTCTGAAAACTTGCTCTTATCATAATACATAAACCATGTATTAGTTGTAAAAGGTACTCCATAGATGTTTCCACCAACAGATACAGAATCTACAATAGTGCTTGAATTAGTTTTCTTTATGTAATCTGCTGTTTCGCCACCAAGCTTTGCTATAGCATTAGCATCAACAAGTGCCTGAAGCTGGTCATTTGCGAAGAAATATACATCTCCTGAATTACTTGGATCCTGTGTTACTGTCTTACTTGCATCTGCCTCGGCACATACGCCATAATCAAATGTAAGGTCCCAGTTAGGATGTTCTGCATTGAACTTCTCACACATTGTCTGAAGCCATTTGCCATTCTCCTCAGCCTGGTCTTCCGCAGGTCCCCATACCTTGATAGTCGCTGTAATCTTATCCTCTGTCTTAGAATCTCCACCTGTGCTGGCTGCATTATTTCCCGAACCGCAGCCTGTCATAAGTGTTCCACACATCGCTGTCACCATAAGCGCAGCCGCTAATTTTTTAAGTCTCATAATAAAACCCTCCTTAATAATCTAATCATCAATTACCTGTTGTTTTCCGACGTCTTTAACTTTTCTTGATGATTTAATTATATTAGGAAGGTTATAAATTTAAAATATAAGGTATTTTAGAAACATGTTGGTTTTTTATGATATTAATTCTTTACGCTCTGTAATCAATCTGCCTTGCCGGGAATTTAATCATGATTGTCGTTCCCTCACCCACAACGCTCTCAACCGCCAGATGATATTCCTCTCCGTAGAACAGCCTGATTCTATCATTGACATTGCGCGCACCATAGCCTTTAGACTCTGCTGTAAGAAAGCTTGCACATACATTCTCATCCATTCCAACACCATTATCAGACACAGAAAGCCACACAATATCTATGCTCTCCCCCGCTCTGTTCCTGTACGGTCTACGGCTTCCCTTAATAGTTATGACACCTCTCTTGTCAGTCAGAAGGTCTATTCCATGGTCAATCGCATTCTCCACAAGCGGCTGTAATATAAGATTTAATGACTCAACTTTAAGAATATCCTCACTTATATCAATATTTACATCAAATGAATTATCATGCATAATCTGCTGAATCTCTATATACGACCTGACATTGCTGACTTCCTGCTCCAACAGAAGCGTATTCCTGCCCTTGTTAAGTGACGTCCTGTAGTAATTCGACAACGCAAGCGTTATTCTGCTTATGTCGTCCTGCTCATATTCAATCGCCTTCCAGTTGATAAGCGACAGCGAATTATACAGAAAATGTGGGTTAATCTGTGCCCTTAACGCCCTCATCTCAGATTCTTTCTGGCTTATACGTCCTTCATACACCTGCGTGATAAGATTTTTCGTCTGTATAGTCATTCCATTAAAGCCCTGAATCAGCTCACCAATCTCATCTTTATCCTCCGTCTGGATAACCGCATCAAAATCTCCCTGCTCAACCTTTGCCATGCTTGCCTGAAGCTTCTTGATTCTCTTAGTGATAAATCCTGATGTAGATATGATGGCGGCAGCCAGACCAAGCAATGCAACTGCCACAGCAACTACTATCATCGCAACTATCGAATTAGTTGAACGCAGCATAAGCTTTCTTGGCTCATATACATAGGTTGTCCAGCCCGTGACTGGTGATTCTTTTCTTATCAACGCATAGCCTGCAGCATTATCACATGTATTGCCATCCCAGCACGCTTCATTAATCATTTTTTCTAAAGTGAGCTTTTCAGATGTGCTTCCAGACTCATTTATGTCCGAATAATTCAAAACATACCTGTTATCATCTAAATTATTAAACTCACCGATAACTGCTCCACTGCCATCAACAACAATCACTCCGCAGTTAGTCTCAAGTCCCTGTCTGTATGAGGACATGACACTGTCATAATCAACATCAATATATATGATTCCTGTGACACCCATCTGTTCAAGAGTTGACATCTTTCTTGCCGATATCAGCTTTTTGTTATCCTTATCAACATACCAGTTAATCGCTGTGGAAGCTGATGCACTTCTGTAAAAAGGCTCATTTTTAATCTCCGAAATCGGCGCAATTGTGGTGTCATGCTTGATTCCATTATCCACATACACTGTAACTCTGTTGATATCATCATGGAAATATTTCAGTGACGACAGCATCGGGTCAAATGTTGTGACAATCTGGCTGTACATCTCATATGTGCTGCTGTAATCATATGCAAGCACACTGGATACTGTCTCATTAAATGTTATGTAATTAGAAAGATTATTATAGACCTCAATCTGTCCATCCACAGTAGCGACAGACTGCTCAAGCGCCCCCTGCATGCTCCTTATATCTCTATCCATAAGAATAGAACGCATCTGCCCGAATGCAAATGCGAACAAAACAAACAACGGAATAAGGCCAGTAACTATATAGATACTGGCAAGCTTATTCTGCAATTTTATGTTGTTAATCCTCTGTCTTATCCCTCTCAAGCAAACCGTACCTCTCTTACCTCTTTGTCATTATCCCATATGTTATTGCACATAATAATCCAATTATGCACATTAGTCTGCGCCGTCCCTGAACTTTTGTGGGCTGACACCATAATACTCTCTGAAACTCTGGCAGAAATATGACACATTCGGATATCCCACCTTCTCGCTGATACTTACAATCTTCATGTTAGTATCCTCAAGCATCTCCTTCGCTTTCTCCATACGATACTGCTTAATATATTTGCTAAGATTCTGTCCCGTCTCTTTCTTAAATAGCGAACTTAAATAACTTGGTGCAAGGTAAACCATATCGGCAAGCTGCTGTGCGCTTATCTCCTCACCATAATGTCCGTGGATGTAATCCTTTACCATCTCTATCTCTCTGTGCGACACAACCGGATTAGTTCCAAATGTCTTCTCAAGCAAATCAATATTCTTATTCACAATATCCATAATGCATGAGAAATCCTCTGATGTGTACAGCCTGTCTATCTCCCTGCTGAACTCATCTTCATTTGCTCCCGGTATATTATCGTAGAAATCCTTTAACAGGTTAGAAAATACGAACTTTATATATATGTGTGAGAAATTCGACTGTCCCCTGTATTTCTTACACAACGCCTCAAAATGTATTCTAAGAAAGGCAACATCCTTCATCTTGATATCCTGTTTCATCTGCTTCATTAGTGCATCATCATCAATCTGAACTAACACCGGTGTCTGCGCGTTCACATAATTAGAATAAATGTATCTGTCAGTCTGGTAAAACTTATTATTCATAAGTGTTTCCAATTCATCCATCACACGCGAAATCTTATGATAGTCATTGAAAAAATCGGACACAGACGCATACATGAACTGTCCACTCTGTTCATATATGTAATCGTGCAGGTATGTAAGAAACTTCTCAATGCCATCACCATCATCCTCCGTCTCATCTATTTTCAGCAATATAACAGACTGCTGGGGATTTAAGTTAAGATACTGGTAATTAAACTTTTTAAACCCTTTTCCTTCTACAGCTCTTTCATTTACTGTATTGTTATCATCCACAACATATGCGGACTTATTATCTGTATTATTCTTTCCTAATGCTCTAAAATCCTGAACTGCCTTGTTAAAGTCAAAATCATACTTTCCAAAATAATCCGAATTAAATTCAACAAGCACGAGTCTGTTAAATCCATTAAGAAATTCCGTATCCTCAACGATTCCATCCGCGGCACTTCCATTGATAAGTGAATACAGATAAAACTGTCTCAGGCTGTTAGCCTGCTTGTTATAATCTTCGTTTTTCCTTAATTCCTCATCAATCTCACTTATAACTTTAAGTATAGTACTCTTAAACTCCGCAGGGTCTACTGGCTTTAAAATATAATCCTCAACCCCCAGCTTAACGGCAAGCTTTGCGTATTCAAACTCATTATACCCGGAAAATATAATTGTTTTGAGCTTAATCCCGCTGTCCTTCACATTCTTTATAAGTTCGATTCCATCCATAAAAGGCATCTTGACATCTGTAAGAAGAATGTCAACATGCCCTTCACCCTTGTTATTATCTGAAATAATATAATCATATGCTTCTCTGCCATTCTCAGCCTCTATAATGCCAAGATTAACGCCCATACGCTTGAGAAGCATCTTAATGCCATTACGCTCTATCTTTTCATCATCTACAATCAGAATATTATACATACACGTCTGCCTCGCCCACCATCTAAGATATAATACTTGTATTATAATCTCTTATGACACTATAGGCAAATTGTTTTACAGTTTGAATATATCCCTGTTATATTCCTCTATCGTCCTGTCTGATGAGAAAAATCCTGCATTGGCAATATTAATAAGCATCTTTTTACCCCATGCCCTGCGGTCTTCATAATCTGCTAATGCCTGCTCCTTGACATAAATATAATTCTTTAAATCAAGCAGTGCCATGAACCAGTCTTTGCCAACTATCTCACAATACAGACGGCGCAGATTTACCTCGTCACCAGCGGCAAGCATCGTGTCAGACACAATAAAGTCAACACACTGCTTTATAACCGGGTCTTCCTCGTACAGCTTTCTTGCAGAATAGTCACTGTTGGCATAATGTGCTATAACCTCATCACTTGATGCGCCAAATGTATAGATATTATCTTTACCTACAAGCTCTGCAATCTCAACATTGGCTCCGTCCATTGTTCCAAGTGTAACAGCTCCGTTAAGCATGAACTTCATATTGCCAGTTCCACTCGCCTCCTTAGATGCAAGAGATATCTGTTCAGATATATCACACGCCGGGATAAGCTTCTCAGCAAGAGTTACATTGTAATTCTCTACCATGACAACTTTAAGATACTGGTTCACATCATCATCCGCCTCAATTACCTTTGAGAGTGTCAGAATCAGATGTATTATATCCTTGGCAATTGTATAAGCTGGTGCAGCCTTTGCACCGAATATAACAGTTATAGGAGTCTTAGGAATATTGCCACTCTTGATGTCAAAATATTTGTATATGACATAAAGTGCATTCATCTGCTGCCTCTTGTACTCATGCAGTCTCTTGACCTGCACATCATATATAGAATTATCATTAATAACAATTCCCTGTGTGTCATAGAGATACCTTGCAAGGGCAGTCTTGTTGTGCTGCTTTATCTCTAAGAGATTGTCGATTTCGGACATATCATCTGCATATGCAAGCAGTCCCTTTAACTTATCCGCATCATGTCTGTAGTCATCACCTATAAGACGTGTTATATAATCTGCAAGCTCATGGTTGCAGTGGATAAGCCATCTTCTGAATGTGATGCCATTAGTCTTGTTATTAAACTTCTCTGGATATATCCTGTAAAAATTATTAAGCTCTGTATTTTTAAGAATCTCTGTGTGAAGCTTTGCAACTCCGTTTACACTCATTCCATAATGAATGTCAATGTGTGCCATATGCACAATTCCTTTACTGTCATCGTCACGTTCTTCAATAATATACACTGAGCTGTCTGTGTAACGCTCACGAACTCTTCTGTCAAGCTCTCTTATCACAGGCATAAGCTGTGGAACACATTTTTCAAGGTATCTTACCGGCCACTTTTCAAGCGCTTCTGCAAGGATTGTATGGTTAGTATATGCACATGAAGACGAAACTATCTCAACCGCCTCATCCATTGTTATAGGTGTTCCATCAATATCGCCATTCTTTGTGAGAAGCCTTATCAGCTCTGGTATAATCATTGTAGGGTGTGTGTCGTTAATCTGAATGACAGCAAGCTCAGGAAGATTTCTATACGACTTTCTTTCGCCTTCCGATAAAGCTGCATTGGCTGCCTCACATTTGGCGCGGCACTCATCTAATATAAGCCTTGCACCGTTGCTCACCATGAAATACTGCTGATAGATTCTTAACAATCTTCCTTTCTCATCACTGTCATCTGGATACAGGAATAATGTCAGATTCTTTCTTATATCCTCTTTATCAAAATCAATCCCGTCATCCTTTACAATTGACTCATCAACAGTTTCAATATCGAATAAATGTAACTTATTCGTTGTCTTCTCGCCATACACATTGATATCATACATTTTAGACGTAACGCTGAAATCTGCAAAATCAATCTTGTATGACACATCTGTCGGAATCAGCCAGCTATCCTTACCTATCCATGGATTAGGTACTTCCTTCTGCTTGCCATTCTCCAATATCTGGCGGAATAATCCAAGATGATAGTTAAGTCCGACTCCATCACCATTCAGCCCAAGGTTAGCTATTGAGTCAAGGAAACACGCTGCAAGCCTTCCAAGTCCGCCGTTGCCAAGAGAAGCCTCACTCTCAATCTCCTCAATCTCAGCAAGATTCTTTCCTGCCGCCTCAAGCTCTGCCCTTACATCCTCATAGACACCAAGATTAATAAGGTTATTAGACATAAGTTTTCCTATAAGAAATTCTGCTGATATATAATACAATTTCTTACCAGACTTTGACCGTGAAAACTTATCTTCACGCTCGCGCGCTGCCTCAATCCCTGCAACATACTCTTTAATAACTGCATAACATTCCTCATTACTGCACGCTTCAAGATTCTTATGCAATAACTCATTACTTATAACATTTAATTTGTCTGTCATAAATTTAATCTCCAATCTGATGTATTGTTATATTACGAATGTCCCTCTTCTTATATGCTAATTATATCGTTCCGTATATATTTTTCTTGATTTATTATATCTTTTACTTGTACAATACTATCATAATAAATGTAAAAAGGAGTATCTATGCAAGAATTATTATACGAAACTCTCCATGAAACCAAAAGCCACTACAACACTGACTTCTCATATAACACATATCCCTGCACTATTCCGCAGGATTTCACGGAAGTTCCACTTCACTGGCACAATGAGATGGAGCTTATATATATCAAAAAGGGAAATGGAATTGTAAGTATTGACCTTAACTATCATTCCGTCAGCCAGGGTGACCTTGTAATAGTCTATCCCGGAAGAATCCATTCTATAACTAACTCTGACAATTCAAGACTGGAATATGAGAACATAATATTTAATATCAATATGCTTATGCCCAAAGAATGTGACAGGAATACCCTTGAATATTTCGGACATATCAATAATTCTGATAACAAGATGCCTTACATAATACGACCAGCTGACCTTCACTATAGAGAAATCATCGGCTTCATTGACGAGGCTGACAAAGTATGCGAGACATTCCCGGCAGGATACGAGTTAAAGATAAGAAGCTGCCTGTACAGCTTCTTCTTCGCACTGCATACACATTATTCGTATACAGGCGGTTCGGAAGTGTCCGGCAGCCTCTCTAATGATAAAATGAACAAATTAAAATTAATAATACGTTATATCGAAAATAATTACACACGCGCAATCTCAATCCACGACATAGCAGATGAATGTCATTTCAGCGAATCACATTTCATGAAATTCTTCAAACAATGCACCGGAACTTCATTTATCAGCTATCTCAATGATTACCGCCTGCTTATCGCCTCACGCATGCTCACATCAACGGACTTATCAGTCACACAGATTGCCAGCGAATGCGGCTTTGACAATATATCGTATTTTAACAGATGCTTTAAGAAAAAATATGGTTCAGCCCCCTCGAAAATGCGTTAATGATTATTTATCATTCTTCATTCTGTAATCAATACATCTGTTAAGATAGTCAACATAATCCTGATTCTTACACATTCCCTTGCCTGGTGTGTCAGAAAGCTTTGCGACATCCATTCCATTACATTTAGTAGTCTTCATGACGATATTAAGTGCTGGAACGTCTGTGTCATTGCTGATATATGTTCCTATTCCAAATGCGACATTTGCCTTATCCTTGAAGTAATCATACAGCTTTGAAGCTCTCTCAAAATCAAGGCTGTCACTGAACAGCAGTGTCTTTGTCTTAGGGTCAATTCCAAGTGACTTGTAATGTGCAATCATCTTCTCCCCCCACTCATAAGGGTCTCCGCTGTCATGGCGCACACCTGAGAACAATGTTGCATATGTGAGCTGGAAATCACGTAGGAAACAATCTGTTGTTATTGTATCTGTAAGCGCAATACCATTAAGGATACCATATTCCTTAACCCACGCATCAAGCGCATACCAGTTAGAATACGCCGGATTGTGCTTGTGATTGCCCTGTCCTGTACACATAATCCACTCATGTGCCATTGTTCCGACTGGCTTGATATTAAATTTCTTTGCAAGATATACATTAGATGTTCCCACAAATGTTGAATTCTTCATATCTGCCTCGGCGAGAGCCTTTATCGCTAACTCCTGTGCCTCTGCTGACAACCTTCGTCTAAGTCCGAACTCGCTGAAGCTTCCTATATGATATTCTCCGTCCTCAAGCATCTTAATCTTATCGTCAAGTCTTCTCTTGAACTGTCCGATAAGCTCATTGTAATCATAAGCCATTCTGAAATATACTTCGTTGACAATGGCAAGTGTAGGAATCTCGTACATAGATGTGTTAAGCCATGTTCCAGCCACCTCTATTGACAATCCGCACTCTGCATCATCTGTAATCTCAAAATCCTCATATCGAGGCTGCCATAATCTTAAGAAATCCACATATGAACCTTTAATCCACTTGATATTGTCAAGGTAATCAAGCTCTTCCTCTGAGAATCTCAACTGGCAGAATGCATTAATCTGCTCCTTAATCTCTTCAACCATCTCTGGTGTAAACTTCACATCCTCATTGCGGCATTTGAAAGTCCATGTAGTCTTATATCCTGAAAACAGATGATATATTGTCTGTCCCATGCTGAACTTATACATATCTGTCTCTAACAAACTTGTTATAATTGGCTGTAATTTCATAAATAATATCTCCTACGATAGTTTTGTGTATTGTATTACAGTTTTACACAGATTTCAACAATATTTCACGAATTCGTATGTGGGATTGAGAAAATATATTGATTACTTTTGCTTCAATCTTGCAAGTTCTTCTTTTAATTCCTTTATCTCCTGCTCTGCCTTTTCTTTTTCTTCCTCGACTTGTCTTAATCTTGCCTCTGCCTGCTCAGCACGCTCCATAGCCTCATCTATTAGTAAATCCATTGAATTCTTATCAAGTATCCTCAAACTCTCTGAAAACATATTTAAAACCTCCTCTGGTCGTGAAAGATATTGTCCCATATCTTTCACTATGTCTTCCAGCTCTGGATAGACTGATAATAATCTGCTCATATTATCCGTGGTATCTGTCACAAATAATGATAGAAACATAAGCCGGTTTTTCTTCATTTCCTCGCTTATCTCGCACTTATAAACCGACTCATCACAATCATATCCAGTAACTGTTGTGTCACCTTGTATAATGTTAGGATATCGGTATTCCTTAAAGGTGTCAAGGCTTATAAGATGGAAATCCTGCAACAATTCAATGTCAATTCCTGTATTAAATCTTGTCTTGCCAACATGGAAATATAGCTTTTCATCTATACTGCTTTTCAGACATTCACTACTGTTTTCATAAAATATTATTGTATGTACTCTATGTAAGTCCTTATATGAGAATTTCTTTCCATTCTGTGTCATATTTTTTATTCTGTTGTATTGTCTCATCATTAAATCTGATGAATAACAAGATATTCTCTCTGCTGGAAAAAGGTATGGAGCTTTCTGAACCTCGATATTAGCAAGACTTCCATCTGACATACGTACAAGTATATCCATGATAATCAAAGTTCCCATTATACTGCTGTCTTCATTAGGAAGCACTTCAACAATCGTAACTTCCTGTCCAAGAATAGCACTGATAAGCTTTGCAAGCCGGTCTTGGTTAATATCGGGATTGAATATCGCTTTGAAAAATGGGTCATAAAGAAGTGGGAGCGTTTTAGTTCCTCTTAGATAATCACAGAATCTTGACTTCCATGATTCATTGTCTGATAACTGCATATACTGATGTCTGGTGTATTCATTACTTCCTATAATCCGCATTGCATCAGTATAATAATTTCTTTGTTGGGTATTTATTTGTTCTGCCATTCATTATTAAACATCGATGTTATCTCCTTGATATATTTAGTTATGCATTACTATATATTTAATATATCATAAATATATTTTTATTGCAAGCATTTTTATATTTTCTGTATTACATCTTTAGAATTCATTACTGTTATTAGAGAAATATGTTATACTTTGGTTATGATAAATTTCATACTTTAATAGCTGTACAATATGCTACAAATAACAAAATCTGTTAGTATTAATATCACTAGAAAATCACTAATTTAAGAAGGAAACAATCTACTATGAACATATATTTAGCTGGCGACTCAATCGTCCAAAACTACACAGATGAAGAATTTATCGCAGGCTGGGGACAATACCTGCCTGAATACATTGATTCTTCTGTCAACGTATTTAATTATGCCAAAGGTGGCAGAAGCTCCCGCCTGTTCATCAATGAAGGACGGTTCGATACAATAGCCTCACAAATCCAGCCCAGCGATTATCTTTTTATAGAATTCTGCCACAATGACGATGCTTCCAAAGAATATAAAACCATGTTCAACAGACTTGTAGAACTGGGCGAACCCGATGAGGATGGTCGATACCCTGTTATTCCCGGCGAAAAAACCGACAAGGATTATATCCCACCTGAATATGTTGAAGCGCTCATGTCAGATGATTCCATATCAGACAAAGACGCTGTTCTAGACAGCGTTAAGGCAGTCACAAAAGCCTATCCTCACGACTGGTACTATCCTTATTCAAAAGATGCCTCTATGGGTTCTTACAAATGGTTTATCAAGCAGTATATCGACTTAGCCCGTGAAAATGGCGCAACTCCGATACTTGTAACCGCTCCTGCCCGCACAATGTTCACCGAAGATGGTAAAATCCGCGATGGTGCCGGACTTCACGGCGGCAATAATTTCTCTTACATAAGAGCCATGAAGCAGATTGGCGAAGAAACCCATACCATCGTACTTGATCTGTTCTCCTATTCCGTCAAGATGTTTGAAGAAATCGGACATGAATCTATTCACAGATACACTTCTATTAAGCATGGCAATAACAAGGGTGTCTGGCCTTACGATTTCACCGCCGAACTTGCCAAGCCTGACACCTTATCCGAGAACACTCATTTTAACAAATACGGCGCATGGCTTCTGACTAAAGGTCTTGTGGAACTTATCAACGAATGTAACGATAAGCAGATTGATGGACTTAAAAGCAAGATTATAGATAAAGGGTTTAAGGTGGCGGCACCTTAAACCCTTTTATTACTTCATAACATATTATTTAATCCCATGATTGCAAGAATATCTTCATAAGAACACTGCAATTAGTTCTCACGAAAAAATGACCTATTTTACGATTTTCCTCACGTTTTATTGACTAATTATTACATTTTTCTCACGTTTTTATGACTTTATATCCAAGAAGCTGCTTTACCATCGTTCCGACACCTCCTCATTAACTGCATTTAATATACAAAACACAGTTAAAATACTTTCTAAACAATTTACGCAAGCAACTGTCCTTCTTCATACGAACATTTTATATAATTAGGATTAGAATAATATACATTAGAATTAAAATCTGAAATTTCATCACTTATAAATGAATTAAAAACTTTGCGTATATTCTCTACCACATCATCATAATTATTCATGTATCTTTTCACTCCTCTCATATTCTAAACACTCCAAAGCTCTTATACTATATTATATCCACCTGCGCCGTCCTCATTGCCGCTATCGCCGTATTATGCGATTCCTTCGTCACACATGCACACGCACGTTCAATAACACACACCTTTGCTTCCGGCATAAATGCTTTAAGAATCATGACATTGCTGATAACACATATTCCTGTGCAGACACCGGCAAAATGTACCTCTGCCTGTTCTGCACCGCAATATTCCTTAATCATATTACCAAGCTCAATACTTCCAAAACTGCCCTTTGTCACTGTTGTGATGTCAGTCTTATCATATTTTCCCTCAACTGCTGCCATAACATCTGAATTAACTTTCCATCCATCTGTCCCAGATACACAATGCACAACTGGAAGCTTGCTTCCCTCCTGCGTATCAAGATAATTCTCTCCATGTGTGTCCATAGTTACATACACATGGTCATACTTTCCCGAACTGATAACATCTATAACCGCCGGCACAACAGCTCGACACTCATCATTGCCAAGGCAGCCAGTTATAAAATCATTCTGCATATCTACTACAACTAATATCTTTTTCATATCAAAACTCCTTCCAATACTACGATATCTAACTGTGTATCGCCCATCTCATCTTAGTTGATTTTGCCCTAGGATTTACACGGCACTCCTCTTTGGACGGACGTATCACATCCTTTGACACCTCTGAATACACACCGGCTTTCTGCAATTCTTTAAATGATTTCTTTACCAGCCTGTCCTCGCCTGAATGAAATGTAAGGATTGCAACCCTCGCTCCCGGATTCAGAATACCATCCAGCTTTTCGAGAAAGCTGTAGAGCACCTCAAATTCGCTGTTTACATCTATTCTTAATGCCTGAAATGTTCTCGCACATGACTTTTTTGTCATCTCTGCCCTCTCATCCTTAGGCAGACGTACCAATGCCTCCTCAACAGCCTGTCGCAGCTCTGTTGTTGTGTTCATAGGTGCTCCGTCACGCATTTTCTTGAACACTTTCTCTGCTATCTCTTTTGCGTAAGGCTCGTCAGAGTTCTCTATAAGCATCCCCTCAAATTCGCTCTGGTCAATCTTATGCAGTCTCTCAGCCGCACTGTCGCCACGCAGCGGATTAAGCCTTAAATCAAGTGGTCCTTCCGTCTTATAAGAAAATCCTCTCTGCGGATTATCTATCTGCATAGAAGATACGCCAAGGTCTGCCAGTACAAAATCAAATTTGCCATACTTCTGTGCCACCTCATCTATATTTTCAAAGTTAGTCAGACAGAACTGGAAATTATCCTCTCCAAATCCAGCATCTCGAAGCCTCTTAACTGTCTTCTCTGACTCAATCGGGTCAATATCAAGCGATACAAGCCTTCCCTCTCCATGAAGCTGCTCTAACATCTTCCTCGAATGTCCACCATAGCCAAGCGTGCAATCCAGCCCCTGCTGACCCGGCTTAATCTGAAGAAAATCAAGTATCTCATTAACCATAATTGAAATGTGCATTCCCGCCGGCGTTGAACCTTTCTCAATTACATGTGCCACTGTATCTCCATATTTTTCAGGATTATGCTCCTTATATTTCTCTTCAAATTTCTTAGGATATTTCCCCGAATAATGCACACGGCGCTTGTGCTGTTTCTCTTCCATCAAAATTACCTGCCTCTTATCTTTATTTTCAAAACGAATTTGTTATCTAAATTAATGTATAATTTATTTTACGATATGACATATTTATTTTCAATAAAAAACGAGAGACCTTGTATCAGTCTCCCGCTAATCTTTCATCACCCGGTCAATTTTTATTTTACCGTCCTGTCAGAACCGTCACAGGACTCATCGCTCGGTCATTTTTTATTTTACCGTCCTGTCGGAACCGTCACAGGACTCATCGCTCGGTCATTTTTTATTTTACCGTCCTGTCGGAACCGTCACAGGACTCATCCTCTAAATCTGGAGTATATGTATTATAACATCCATTATTACTTCCAATTGTCTGATTCTTTCTAGGAGAAATTATTATTCCAAGTAATATACCTGCCAAAAATAAAATCACACCAGACATTAATATCTCTCGTCCAGAATACTTTCCTTCTTCAATGCTGCTTATGAATAACTCATATCTTTCTTTCATGTTGTAAAACCTCCCCTACTTAATACATCATTATTATATTTATTTTACGATATATCATGTTTATTTTCAATAAAAAGCGCACTCTTATAATCATTGGATTACAGTAATATATTATTATACTTTAAATCTAATATATTTCATTACTGAATTTACTCTTTATCATCTTTATTTTTTTTAATTTGGTGTGCTACCACACCACCAACTGCAGCTATTGCTCCTCCGCCAACTAATATGTTTACCGCATCATTACCAACATAATTTGCCGTATTAGAATTTATAATATTTTCCTCAGCTGTTATTGATGCAACCGTTGTCGGTTCCATTGTCGCTGAAGATGTTGTTGGTGCTATTGTTGTTGGTTCAACTGTCGTTGGTTGTGCTGTTGGTGCTATTGTTGTTGACTCTGCTGTCGCTGGCTGTGTTGTAGGAACTGTTGTACTTGTTGAATGAGTTGCATGATTTGAATGAGTACTATGCGAACTATGTGAATCATGTGTTGAATGGGTTGCATGATTCGAATGAGTATTACTATGTGATGAATGAGTAGAATGACTTCCATGCACACTGTTAGATGTCCTATGCGTTGAATGGGTTCTATGTGTTGAATGAGTTCTATGTGTTGCATAAACTTCATCACTAAAAAGCATACCTAATACTAATATCATCCCTCCCATTAATAAAGCCTTATTTCTCGTTATACTCCCATCTTCATCTTCAAAAAAATCTTGAATTGATTTACTTATTTGGGGGAATTTTTTATCATCCATTCGTATCACCTCACCTTATCCATGAATACAATATATCCATTTCTTGTTTATCATTTCTATGTATTATTTCAAATAATAAATCCATAATAGCTGAATAACTTTTACATCTAAAATCCTTAGGATTCTTCGAAAATAAGTCCTTATCGCTTGCATAATTGACAACCGGACATGTTCCACAATATGGCTGATACACACAGTTGTTACATTTGGGAAGGCTCTCTATTATAGAAGACTTACATAATGTTTTACATATATCTGAGCTAATCATATCCATATAAGAATCATCATATACATTTCCTAATAAAAATGAATCATCCCCCATTTCATGTAACATTCTTCCCTCATCACAAGTAAAAACATTCCCATCATAGTAATAGCTCATCTGCCCTAATGTAGCACCACAAGGAGAACGTAATTCCATATAATTCTGAGAATAATTTTGAAGTATCTTACACAAAAAATATGTTGCATGGGTTTCTACAAAAAATGTACCATTTTTGTTAAGCTCCATTATATATTCAAACGCTTCCTTATAAAAATTTATGTATTCCTCAATTGTATATCCGACTTTTTTCCATGAATCATCAGCCATTCCCAATGGCGTTAATGGTCTTAAAAAGATATGATTTATACCTATTTTTAAATATTGATCAATAATTGCTTTCGGATTTCCAATACTTTTTTTAGAAGTAGTTTGAATAGCACCAACTTTTACGCCTTTACTTTTTATATATGATATTTTTTCTATTACATCATCAAAACTACCTATTGAAGTTGACTTATATGGTCTATTATAATTATGAATCTCTCTTGAACCATCTAATGATGTACATATACTAACATTATTGTCTATCAAAAATTGTAATATATCTTCATTTAAACAAGTAAGATTAGTTACAATTGTATATTCTATATTCTTATTTAAAATATTATTTTTCTCTTTTGAATATTCAATCATATTTTTAATAACATCAAAATTTAATAATGGTTCACCACCCTGAAATTCAAATGTCAAATTATTATTTTTTGAATTCATCGCAATATCAATTGCACGCATTCCTATTTCTTTTGTCATCTTACCATCTAGATGTGAATTTTTACTATGTGCCTGACAATAAATACAATCAAGATTACACATATTAGTTACAGCAAAAATATGCAAAGAAGTACCTCCCATACAATATGACTTCATACTTCTTATAAATCCTGAATATTTTTTTATATATTCTTCTTTTGATGTATTGATAATAAACCCTTTTTCAAGTAAATCTTCGTAATTTTTATCTTCTTTATCAATTTTATCATTGCATAACTTTTCATATGTTTCAGAACTTACATACTTATAAAATCCCATATCATTTGTAAGTAAATATTCATTTTTATTTTGTTTTCTTGCATTAAAATAGCCTATCATTCGTTTTCACCTTTTATTGGATATACTTGGGGGTTGTAAAAATTCCTTGTAGCCGTAAAAATCCCGCAACACATTGATCTCATATTGCATTCATTACATTCACTATAGTATTCTGCTTTATATGATGAAATACTTTTCTTAGCTAATGACCAATATCCACTCTCAATCATACAATACGGAAAATTATATAAAGCAACATCAATTCCATTTATCATTAATAATTTAATAGCCTTCTTGGACTTTGAAAAGGCTTCTTCATATGATATGACAACTTTACTAGCATTTGCTGCACAATTGCCACGCATTTCTAACCCTACGAAATGCACTACTCTCACACCTTTGAATTTTGTAACTATCAATCTAGCGATATTTAGTATATCATCTTCGTTTAACTTACTAACTACAATTCTTATTTCTGTTTCAATATTAGCTTTGATAATATTAGTTAATCCTCTAATTGTTTGCTCATATCCGCCTTTTGCCTGTGTTATGTAGTCATGTTTCGATGCTATACTACCATGAATAGGTATTGCAATTCTAAGATTATCAGTATTTTCTTTCTTAAATTTTTCAAAAAAGCTATAATTTCCCAATGTTCTTCCATTTGTTAAAAGTAATATATTAGTATTAGGAAGATGTTCTTTTACCGTTCTATATAATTCTATAAAATTATCTTCACCAATTAATGTAGGTTCGCCACCTGTTATGGTAAAGTACCATAAATCTTCAGGCATATGATTTATTACTATTTTTAACTGTTCTAACGACAACCCTGTATTGTGACTCCGTTCTCCATCACTTGCCGGACACATTATACAATTAGAGTTACATTTCGGAGTAGTTGCAATACCTGCATCTCCCTCTATAACCGAATACCATCTATATATAATACCTGTTTCTGATATTTCCAAAACATCTCCATCACAAAACTCATCCATAATTTTTGTTTCTTTATAATTTAGTTTCACAATTTCCATATCAGGATAAAATATAATTTTATTATTTATAAATTCTCCAACATTTTTATTTTTTTTAATCAGTTCTTTTGTATATGTTCTCTCAGTAGAAAAAATAAATATTCTATATTTACTTTTATACCCACTTATATACCTAACCACAATCTATAGCCTCCTAATACCATAAATATCACATAACCAACATTTATAAAAAATGCAAACTGAATTTTCTTTACGATAATTAATTCATCTTTACCATTTTTAGTATTTCTCCATCTTTTAATACTATCTACTTCATTATCAGTCAACCTAGCTGACATATCCTCGGACATCTTCATTGGCAATCCTTTTACATTTGAATTTAAGAAAAACATTACTGATGATGCAGATAATATCATTCCCTTTTTTATATCTAAAGTTTTAATTTTTGTATAGCTATATCTATCTGCCCATTCACGAAATATAACTATAATCAAAACAAAAAATATATTTTTAAAATCAATTTCAAAATTCATCGGTAACATAAATGAAACAATAGCAAATAAACCTCCTAAAAATACAAGCAAACTTATTTTTAGTTTTTTACTCGCTTTTACAAAAACTTCTTTAATTGTCAATATTAAGAACATATTTCCAAAAACAAATATTATATAATTGTCCACATAAGCTCTTCTTAACATCCAATACAAAATCTTTTGAACATCCATTGAAAACAAAAATATTAGCAACCAGTTTACAATAAAAGACTTAAAGTTAATACTTTGTAATGAGATTTTTTTGTAAAATTCTTTCTTACAAATACTTTCATATATACTATCAATAATCAAATATATATACACTAATGAATAAGAATAAATTATAACTAAAAAAGCCCCTTTTGTATCTTGAATATATAAAATATTAGGTACTAATATCGCCTCTACAATAAATAACTTAGCATCTCCTCCTGCCCATATATGTAAAACATAAAACATAAACGAGCATATAATTGCTATAAATAACTGTGTTAGCATTATATCTATATTTTTATAATCAATAATTTTTAAAATAACAGCAAATATCCCAGTAATCAAAAGATTTTTATTTGGAATTATTCCTTTTTTTCGATCATAATAATGACTTATTAGCGCAATATAGCAAAACAATACAATAAGTAATATATTAATTACATTTGTCATATTAATCCTTTTTGATTGTTTAAATCAATGACATAATTTTCAAATTCTTTTAATGTAGTTTCGACATCATAAACACATTCACTAAAAACACATCTTAAGTAATCTTGTTCATCGTTAATCACAATATTTGATATGCCATCAAATTCCTTGGCAGCAATCTTAACAAGACTATAGTTATATATTTCTTTGCTAAGCTTCAACTCATTCATTTTCAAACCAATCCTTCATTGAACTGTTATCATCCACATTCAAATCAATATCTGTTTCTATTTCGTCGTCATAGATAACTGAAGATGCCATTGATCTTGCAAAAAGAAGTTCTCTTATATTTTTTGTCTGTTCGAATACTATTTCTCTATTTGCAAATTCTATAAGTTCATTTTTAAATTCATCTTCTATCGCTGCATCTGTATTCCCATCCTTCTTTTGTATACTAATAACAAATTCATCTGTATTTGAATTTAAATGAATATAATATTCATCTGTAAATTTATAACAAGTTTTTAATAATACTTTCTTATCATAAATATCTTTCTTAATTGAAAATAACATATTAATTCCTTCCATCTATAAATTCTACATCGCATAAAGTATTTTTATTATACTACTTCAAAGCCATCATTTCATCACTTATTTTAGCATGCAAATACTTAGCTAATTCAATCTTAACTATATAGATAACTTAGTTAAATGCGACTGATCAATTAAAACTTCCAGCACACTTTTCCTATCCCCAGCCAACGCAAAAAAGCAGCCACACACCCTAAGTGCATGACTGCCAGATATACATTTTCATATTATATTTTTTGTCTTCAAATATTCATATATCCATGTATGAAAATCTTCTGCTCTTTTAATTTGCTGTTCCGCTTCCTCACTATATCAGCTTCTCTCCCCACTCTTCCTCAACAATTTCCTATACAGATTATCCACACATATCGCCCCAAATGGCGCAGTTATAAGTATCGACACAACCGCCACTGTAAGCGTTATGCTTCCACATTCAAGCCCCATTGACAGTGGAATCGAGCCTATGGCTGCCTGGACAGTTGCCTTGGGAGTATATGCCACCATGCAGAAAAGCCTCTCCTTCGCCGATAAATCCGTCTTTAACAGCGATATCATCACTCCGAGCATTCTGAATATAAGTGCACATATTATAAGCACAACCACCATAATTCCCGCTGAGATGGCATATTTGATGTCAACAGCCACACCAACCAATACGAACAGGAAAACCTCAGCTGCAAGCCATAATTTGTTGTATTTGACCGATAATCTCTTAGCCAGGACTGAATATTTCTGGTTAATCACAATTCCCATACTCATTATCGCAAGAAGTCCGGATACTGGGACATATCCTTCTAGCTGATTCTGCATTTCAAGAATCAGGAATGAGATACTTAAGATTATAAGAATCTTGATTGAATCCCTTATATGTATTCTTTTAAAGAACATGACAAGCATTGCACCGACCGCACAGCCAAGAATAATACCGAGAATAATTGATATAGGAATCTGTAAGAAGCTGGCTGCCGATACCTTACCTGTAGACGCAAGTGTTGTAAATGCAGTAAATACAACTATAACAAATACATCATCAACAGATGCTCCTGCGAGAATAAGCTGTGGAATACTCTTATCTGTTCCGTAGCCCTCATCCATAAGCTTTATCATTCTTGGAACAATTACCGCAGGAGACACGGCAGCAATCGTACTTCCGATTATGGCCGCATCAAGCACCGATACGCCTAAAAGTATAGGTGCAAGCAAAATAGTGCCTAAAATCTCAACACACGCAGGCACAAAGCACATTAAAACTGCCGGTCTGCCAACTTTCTTTAAATCAGATATATCAAGAGACAGTCCTGCCCTTGTAAGAATTATAACGAGCGCAATCTGCCTTAAATCTCCCGATATCATAAGTATAGAATCATCAATCATATTAAGACCATGAGGACCTAATATAATTCCCACAATAATCATTCCGAGCAGGCTTGGCAGTTTAATCTTATTAAACATCCAGCCAACCATAAGACCACACAAAAGAATAATCGCTATACTTGTCAACATATTAATTTACCTCCTAAAAATCGCAGAAAAAAACTGATAATTCCTGCGTTCCTAATTCGCAGAAGTCATCAGCATCTTAATGCGGTTCTGGGATTAACCCAAGGGAGCACCTCATTCCCTTATTATTAAATTAATGAGCCCACCGGGGTTCGAACCCGGGACACCTAGATTAAAAGTCTAGTGCTCTACCAACTGAGCTATGAGCCCTTATCTCTCTTACAAGGTTATCTTAAACCCAGCTGGGCTAGCTGGATTCGAACCAGCGTGATGCAGGGATCAAAACCCTGTGCCTTACCGCTTGGCGATAGCCCAATAATAGACAGGGTGGGTACAGGGATTCGAACCCTGGGCCTTCAGAGCCACAATCTGACGCGCTAACCAACTGCGCTATACCCACCATATTATCTAAAACGTGCTTTTCATACAGCCTATCGCAATATGTTAAATACACATAAAAAAAAGTGTGCCCGGGGGGATTCGAACCCTCGACCCACGGCTTAGAAGGCCGTTGCTCTATCCAGCTGAGCTACGAACACACAAAGCGGGTGATGGGAATCGAACCCACGTATCTAGCTTGGAAGGCTAGTGTTCTACCATTGAACTACACCCGCATATCAATCGGGGTGACAGGATTCGAACCTGCGACCTCTTGATCCCAAATCAAGCGCTCTAGCCAAGCTGAGCCACACCCCGATGTTCTATTGGTTTTGCACTGCAGTACCGCAACGCAAGATTGATTATATTATATGACCCTATTATTGTCAACACTTTTTTTGAAATTTTTTCAATTTTTTTTAAAAAATGTCCAAAGCCTTTAATTCAAAGTGAAATTCGTTGTTATCATCTATCTCTAACATGATATATGTACACTTCTTATCCTGCTGTCTTGGATATGATATGCTGCCAGGATTAATAAGACAGACATCCTTTAAAGGAAGAATAACTGGTCTGTGTGTATGTCCGAACATAACTATATCAAATCCTCTTGCTCTTGCTTCCTCCTCAATCATTTTAAGATCAAGAGATACATAATAATAGTGTCCATGAGTCAGAAGAATCTTCTTGCCTGCAATCTCTGTCTCAATTTCCTTTGGATATGGCGAAAAGAAATCATTATTGCCTGGGACTATCAGCAGTTCACACCCACACATATTGGCAATAGCCTCATCATCGCCCTCATAATCGCCAAGATGGATTAATTTATCAATCTTCCCCTCATCCATCAGTGCCTGTGTCAGTGTTCTCAACTTTCTGTGTGTGTCACTGACTATCATTATCCTTTGCATATCAACCCTCCATCAAACATTTTTAATATTGTTAATACATTTATAAAATGCCTTTTAATTCCTCTGCCATCTTCTTCAAAGCCTTACCCCTGTGGCTTATCTTATTCTTCTCATCTGGTGACAACTGCGCTGAAGTCATGCCATACTCTGGCAGATAGACAATCGGGTCATATCCAAATCCATTATCTCCGGCTGGTTCTCTGGCTATAAGACCTTCCATTGTGCCTCTTGTCACTATCTCTTTACCATCTGGGAATACAACCGCTATGGCTGCCACGAATCTCGCACTTCTGGCATCCCCTTCTACGCCCTCTAATTTGTCTATAATCGCTTTATTCTTGATATCGTATGAAGTATCATGTCCCATAAATCTGGCTGAATATACGCCCGGCTGCTTATCCAGATAGTCAACTTCAAGCCCTGAGTCGTCAGCCATAGTTACACTTCCTGTTAATTTACATACCGCTCTCGCTTTTATAAGCGCATTTTCTTCAAATGTAGTTCCA
The DNA here is from genome assembly GCA_050874305.1 of Lachnospira sp. Classification (GTDB taxonomy): domain Bacteria; phylum Bacillota; class Clostridia; order Lachnospirales; family Lachnospiraceae; genus Lachnospira. The sequence continues at coordinate 82,581 of JBNMKL010000007.1, forward strand.
TTTTCCTCGACATCAACATCAATTCCAGCTTCTTTAAGTGAAACTATCTCTACATTCTTGTCTTTTAATATCTCTTTAACCTCTGCAACCTTATTCTGGTTATTGGATGCAAGTATTATCTTAGTCATTATATCTATTTCTCCTCAACTATATGATTGTCTGTGTACATTTTGAGGCATATATTACATTCCTTCGATTCCTCAACATGTTCCCAGCTTCGTCCTGTATAACTTATGTAGCCTTCACCATCGGATATATCTACATTTCTGGTAGCATAATTAGCCCTGTATTCTATCGCTATCGGCTTCGTAGAACCAGGTGTTTTAATCCGTATCACAATCGCATATCTGTGGTCTTCAACAAGATTTATCGGACTATCTAAATCTATCGTATAATATCCCGCATTGGTTATCTTGCCTGACTGCACAAATGTCTTCTTTGCAAATGATTCCTCACTATTAAATCCATCCACAAAATATATCTCATAACTCGTATCTTTGCCTGTAGCATAGAATCCAACGGCTTTTAATATCTCATTAGACCTTGCTGTATATACATTGGCAAAATAAGCATTTTCTTCGTCATATCCGAGCTGCCCGATCCATCCACATATGTCTGACTGGTAGATATTATCATAGTTGTCTGTATCGTCTATACGCGTGTAAACGGCTGTATGCATTCCAATGTTAGAATCATAGTATGACACGTAAAAAAGCCCGTCATCGCCGAATTCCCTGCCCCAGCTGTTCATACATATAAATGCGCCGTCAGCTTCAAGCTTGGAATTGAAATTCTCCTTAGGATAATTGTCATCCCAGCCAACTATAACGACATCATGGTTAGGTGCTTTCGTTCCAATATAACAATATGAATGTGTCTTCTCATTGTAGAACATTGAACGCTCGCCTGCTCTGTTCATTGAAGTGTACATACATGTCTCCACACCGCCATTAAGAAATACTGCTCTCTTGATTGCTTCAAGATTCTTGCTCTCAATAAGCTGCACTTCCTGAACGTGCTTTACTGCTTTAGCTTCGGTATTAACAATTCCATCGCCATACTCATCATCTGATTCAAGGACAGGCCCTGCCCATGATGTAAGGTATGCTATAGCCCTTGTATAGTCTCCACCATCCATCTGATTGCCTTTATATCCACCATTAAGGCTCATATTCTCCTCTGAGAAATTATAGCTCTCATATGGCAGTATAGAGCTCTCAACAGCCCCCAATGATGCAAATGCCCAGCATGTTCCATATATGCCCTGATTCTCAATCTCAGGAAGCCTGCCTACCTCGCGGTAACTGTATCTAGCCGGAAGTATACCCTCGCCCTGATTATTATTGATAAGGCTTAATGTATTGTCATTTGACTGCCATTTGCTCTCATATGACAATCCAATCTCTATAACCTTGGAATTGATGTATATATCGCCATATCTCTCAGCAAGAGGCTTTTCAACAACGCTTATCCTGCCTGACACATCTATATAGTTCTCAACGCCATATACTTTGACTATCGTCTCGCCCTTCTGCAATTCGATATATCCCTCTGAAATGTTATTCACAGCGCATTTAAATGTATTACCAAGTATAGTCGCTGGAAGCATTATATTGAGGTCATCATCTATATACATTCCCGGATCAGATACTTTGACCTGCTTGCCATCTACCATCAGTGATGGAACATTATTATTGATATCTGCCGTTATCATAAAATTCCATTCTTCCGGGCGTACCAGTTTATCAGACGATACGCTTCCTTCTGAAATACCTCTATCCTGCGCCAGCAGTGCCATCAGATAGATTACAACTACCGACAGGACTAAAATTAAACCTATATATAATTTCTTGGCATTCAAGATTATTCCTTTCTTTTAGGTGGTTTAGGGCCTAAAAATGAATAAAAATATGTCTTTAACATTCCGTTATATATCTTTCTGTTCTTATCAGCTTTACGTCCAAAATATTTAACTGCATCTTCATACGAAGTTATCATATAAGCTGACCAGCTATCTAATTTGGCAAACTGTTCTCCAAATGTCTTATATATTGCTGGAAGTGTCTCCTTGTCTTCCAGACGTTCTCCATATGGAGGATTAGTTATTATGAAGCCATATTTCTTGGCATGGCTTAATTTATCTACTCCACGCTGCTGAAAATGTATCATTCCATCAACCCCTGCGTTAACAGCATTGGCTCTGGCAACCTCTATAACGCTTCCATCAAGGTCATATCCCTGAATATCTGTCTCTATACCCCTTACAATGCTGTCATTAGCTTCTGTCACAGCATCGTACCATTCCTGCTTCTTAATTATATTCTCCCACTTCTCAGCCGTAAATGAACGATTAAGACCCGGCGCAATATTAGCCGCAATCATAGCCGCTTCTATTGGAAATGTTCCACTTCCGCAGAATGGGTCTATAAGTATTCTGTCTTTATTCCAAGGTGTGAGCTTGATTAACGCAGCCGCAAGGCACTCTGATATTGGAGCTTTACCTGCTACTGGCCTGTATCCTCTCTTATGTAATGAATCTCCTGACGTATCTAATCCTATAGTTACAACGTCTTTATGGATATTAACTCTCAATGGATATGGTGCTCCATCCTCCTGAAACCATGATACGTTGTATTTGCCCTTTAAACGCTCTACAATGGCTTTTTTTACAATTGACTGTATATCAGATGAGCTGAACAATTTACTGTTAATAGAGCTTGCTTTAGTGACCCAGAACTTGCCATTGACAGGTATAAGTTCCTCCCATGGAAGGTCCTTAGTCTGGTCAAATAATTCTGTAAATGTAACTGCCCTAAACTGTCCAACTTTAATCAGAACTCTCTCTGCTGTTCTAAGGTTGATATTAGCACGCACTATTGCCTCTGAATCCCCTTCAAAAGTGACTTTTCCATCCTCAACAGACACTATGTCATATCCCAGATCATATATCTCTTTCTTTAACACTGACTCCAGTCCAAAATGACATGGTGCAATCAATTCGTATGTAACCATTATCTCCTCCGTTCACTATTTAACAATCTAAATATATATTAAAGCTTATATTATGCAGTGTCAATCCACATTATTTATACATATTGAAATACCTATGGATATGTAGATATCAGGGAATATGTAAGTACTATAAAATATGTAAAAGGCTCTGCACATTGTACAGAGCCTTTGCAAATTCTTCAGAAAAGCTTATTTTCTTCAAAATGCTTAATTTCATGAAAAGCTTATTAAAGCTTTTTATTCATTAATATTCATTATATGAATCTGTTGAATTGTCTGGGTTAGCTGCTGATTTGGCAGCATTCTTCGATGAATTCTTTGATGCATTCTTAGAAGCATTTCTGCTGGCATTCTTAGATGAATTCATTGAATTAGATGCGTTGCTTGAGTTAGACGCATTGCTTGAATTGCTCGAATTGTATGCATTGCTTGAATTAGACGCATTACTTGAATTGCTTGAATCTGCAGCGTATGCGTTAGATGCATCAAAGCAATCTGATGAATCAAAACTATTTGATGAGTTCTTAGAACTATTCTTAGACATAATTATGTCCTCCTTATTTAAAGATTTCATAATTATTATGGAAGATTTGAAAGATAATATTCAAAGATTATTTAATTCATATATTGATATTTAATCATAGTACTGATCTGCATGATTATGATTTATTCATTAATACTTCATATAGTAGTGATCTGTATGACTATAATTTATATATCAATATATCATATTTAATTTTAATTGGCTTAAATTTAGATTTTATATCTTAAAAATCCAAAATTGATATAAAAGCAGTATATTTTTTATCACAATTTTCTATTTTTGAAGAATTTCCCTTGAAAAATCCAATATATAGCTGAAATGTGGATTTTTTACAATACATTGTCTATTTTAAGCCAAATGTGTGGTTTATAATGTACCCCAAGTAGTGGACACGTACATGCAAATTATTTACCTAAAATTCTGGCTGTCCCCCATATTGGAAACACAGATTTTTTATCCTTATACCTAAACTATGTAATTATGTGTGGCTGAACCGATTTTGACAC
>JBNMKL010000008.1:0-83727 GCA_050874305.1 Lachnospira sp.
ATGTGTCAAAATCGGTTCAGCCACACATAATTACATAGTTTAGGTATAAGGATAAAAAATCTGTGTTTCCAATATGGGGGACAGCCAGAATTTTAGGTAAATAATTTGCATGTACGTGTCCACTACTTGGGGTACATTATATTATAATTATAGAAGTAAGTTTGGGTATATGAGAGGAATATTTCTTTAAAAATCCAAAATGACATCTGTTTTGTAGATTGTGAATTGACTTTTGGCTTAAATAATATAAAAGTTGCTGGAAAACCCAGAATTCTTCGTGAATTTGGATTTTCCAGCAACTTTTTCTTGTATAAATCTAATTTCAATTTTTAGGTGTCATATTTTGGCGTTTTTTGGATTTTTTCTTAGAAAATCCTTAATATAAGCCAAACCCATATGCTGATGATAGTGAATCATGAAATCAAAGCCTCACGAAATTGAAATCTCACGCAATCAAAGCCTCACAAAATCGGAATTCCACGAAATCAAAGCTTCACGAAATCACACCCATCCGCATCCTCTTATCCAACAGCCTTCTTGATAGCCTCAAAGCTTTCCTTGCTGATTACATGCTCAATCTTACATGCGTCTTCTGTAGCAACCTCTGATGGGACACCGAGCTTGATAAGCCAGCCAGATAAGAACTCATGGCGTTCATAAATCATCTCAGCGATAGCACGTCCTGCATCTGTAAGTGTGATAAAGCCTGCATCAGAAACAATTATATAATTCTTTTCTCTTAGATTCTTCATGGCAACACTTACGCTGCTCTTCTTAAATCCTAATTCATTACATATATCAACTGAACGAACTACAGGGAGAGTCTTGCTAAGAACAAGAATAGTCTCCAGATAGTTTTCAGCAGATTCGTTATTACCTGTGTTCATTATAGCCTCCTTGAGATATCTGCAATATAATATATTTATCGTATCTAAAATATTGAATTCTATATAATTGAATAATTATTAATGAAATATCGTAGACATATAAATATAAAGATGGGATTAGAAATTCCCATCTGATAGATTATTAATTTCGTTATCAATATATTATCACAATAAATTTTCATTTTCAAGCTGTTGGACATATTTACAATCACATAAATAGGAAAGTTTCCACCTTTATCTGAAATTTTTTCAATAATAATCAAGTAAGTCATGCATAAAATTAATTAGAAAATGCTAAAAAATATTAGAAAAAACTAAAAAATGTTATTGACATCTAATGGGTGTTCGGATATACTAACTGTGCTGGAAATGAAACATTTTATCAATAACTACAGAAATAACCACAGAAAAGAGGTCATTATGATGCCATTATCTATGATTGAAGCAGGACAGGAACACACCATTATTAAAGTTGGTGGAAAAGAAGAAGTAAGATTGTTTTTGGAGAAGCTTGGATTCGTTACTGGCGCGTCAGTGACGGTTATATCTGAGGTTGGAGGCAATCTTATAGTTAATATCAAAGATTCAAGGATTGCCATTGGTAAAGACATGGCCAACAAAATTCTGGTATAAGGAGAGAGACTATGACATTAAAAGAAGTAGCTTGTGGCCAGACAGTTAAAGTTACAAAGATTGCTGGTGAAGGCCCAGTTAAGAGACGTATCATGGACATGGGAATCACAAAAGGCGTGGACGTGTATGTCAGAAAAGTAGCACCTCTTGGAGATCCAATTGAGGTTACTGTCAGAGGATATGAGTTATCAATCCGTAAGGCAGATGCTGAGATAATCGAGTGCGAATAATAGTCGTGCGACTATTTTTTTGCTACACGGTTAGACAGAGCTAACAAATATTAGAATTACAGAAAGGGAGTTAGAAATGTCTATTAAAATTGCATTAGCAGGTAATCCTAACTGCGGTAAAACAACATTATTTAATGCATTAACAGGCTCTAATCAGTTCGTTGGTAACTGGCCAGGAGTTACTGTTGAGAAAAAAGAAGGTAAATTAAAAGGTCATAAAGATGTGACAATCATGGATTTACCTGGTATTTATTCATTATCTCCATATACATTGGAGGAAGTAGTTGCCAGAAATTATCTTATTAAAGAGAGACCAGACGTTATCCTTAATATCGTTGATGGTACTAACATCGAGAGAAACTTATATCTTTCAACACAGCTTATGGAATTAGGTATTCCAGTTGTTATGGCTGTTAACATGATGGATCTTGTTGCTAAGAGTGGTGATCAGATTCACATCGACAAGTTAAGCAAGAAGCTTGGCTGTGATGTTGTTGAGATATCAGCCCTTAAGGGAACAGGTATCAAGGAAGCTGCTGACAAGGCAGTTGCTCTTGCTGGCAAGAAGACTCCGGCAGTTCATTCATTTGATGAAAAGCTTGAGAGCGTTATATCAGAGACAGAGTCTTTGATTGGCTCAGACATAGCAGAAGATCAGAAGAGATTCTTCGCTATCAAGCTTCTTGAGAAGGATGACAAGATTGGTAACATGATGGATTCAGTTCCAGATGTTTCTAAGCAGATTAAGACATTAGAGGATGAATTTGATGATGATACAGAGTCAATCATCACTAATGAGAGATATACATACATATCTTCAATTATCGGTGAGTGTTGTACTAAGGCTGCTAAGAAAGAAAAGCTTACAACATCAGATAAGATTGATAAGATTGTAACTAACAGAATTCTTGCTCTTCCAATCTTTGCAGTTATCATGTTCCTCGTATACTATATTTCAATGGTTACAATCGGTTCTTCTGCAACAGACTGGGCTAATGATGGTTTATTTGGTGATGGTTATCATCTGTTCGGAATTGGAACAAGTGCTTATGAAGAAGCTTCAGAAGAGTATGGCGATTCAGATGCAATCATCTCAGCTTACATTGAGAGCCTTGGCGACAGTGGAGAAGCTTATGCAGATGCTATTGATACAGAGGCAGATGATTATGATTCAGAAGCTGCTGTAGCAGCTCTTAACAAGCTTGCAGCAACAGTAAAGCCTAACGCATCAGTTGATTATACTGTTGAAGATGAGGAAACTCTTGCAACAGAAGATGGAACAGCAGATGCAGCAGAGATTAAAGAAGCTATTGAATTAGCAGTTAAGTATGATGGTGCTGCTCCAGACCCAGCTAACTATGGCGTATGGGTTCCTGGTATTCCAGTAATTATCGGTAACGGACTTGATGCTATCGGATGCGCTGACTGGCTTAACGGACTTATCCTTGATGGTATCGTAGCCGGTGTTGGTGCCGTACTTGGTTTCGTACCACAGATGCTTGTATTATTCTTATTACTTGCATTCCTTGAGGCTTGTGGTTACATGGCACGTATCGCATTCATCATGGATAGAATTTTCAGAAGATTTGGTTTATCTGGTAAGTCATTTATTCCAATTCTTATCGGTACAGGTTGTGGTGTTCCAGGTATCATGGCTTCACGTACAATCGAGAATGAGCGTGACCGTCGTATGACAATCATGACAACAACATTTATTCCTTGTGGAGCTAAGGTTCCATTTATCTCAATGATAGCAGGTGCTATCTTTGGTGGTTCAGCAGTAGTTGCTACATCAGCATACTTTATCGGTATCGCAGCAATCATCTGCTCAGGTATTATATTAAAGAAGACAAAGATGTTTGCAGGAGATCCAGCACCATTCGTTATGGAGCTTCCAGCATATCATATGCCAACACTTGGCAACGTATTAAGAAGCATGTGGGAGCGTGGCTGGTCATTCATCAAGAAGGCTGGTACAATCATCCTCCTTTCAACAATCGTTGTTTGGTTCACAACATACTTCGGATTCACAGACGAAGGATTCAGAATGCTTGCTGAAGATGAGATTGATATGAGTATTCTTGCTAAGATTGGTAATTTACTTGCATGGATCTTCATCCCTCTTGGATGGGGTAACTGGCAGGCAGCCGTAGCAGCTATCACAGGTCTTGTTGCTAAGGAGAATATCGTTGGTACACTTGGTATCCTCTACGGTGGTGGAGAGCTTTCTACATACGCAACAATGGCATTAGCATTTACTAAGGCAGCAGGTATGTCATTCCTTTGCTTCAACCTCCTTTGTGCTCCTTGCTTCGCAGCTATGGGTGCTATCAAGAGAGAGATGAACAATACTAAGTGGTTCTGGTTTGCAATCGGATATCAGTGTGGCTTTGCTTACCTTGTAGGTCTTTGCGTATATCAGATTGGTAACCTTATTACAAGTGGTGCATTTGGATTTGGAACAATCGTTGCATTCCTTATTGTTATCGGATTCCTTTATATGCTTTTCAGACCATACAAAGAGAGCACTAAGCTTAACATGGATGTAAAGACTAATTAAGAAAGGTAGTGGTTATATGGGTACTATAGTAGTTGCAGCAATAATCGTATTAATAGTCGGACTTATTATATGGAAGATGGTTAAAGACAGAAGAGCGGGTAAACATACCTGCGGCGGTGACTGCAGTAGCTGTGGTGGACATTGCCATTAACCTGAAGGGGGATGACGTATGGAAAGAGATGTAATTATCAATAAACTTCGAGAGAACGGATGCAGAATAACTAAACAGAGACTTATACTTATTGATATAATTCTTGAAGATAACTGTTCAAGCTGTAAGGAGATTTATTATAAAGCTTCTAAAAAGGATAGTTCAATTGGTACTGCAACTGTTTACAGAATGATTAATACCCTTGAAGATATAGGTGCAATCAGCAGAAGAAGTTTTTATGAAGTACTATAATGCTTCATATGATATCCCATTAATATATGCCGTGCGGTGGCTTAATATCCACTGCACGGCATTTTAATTAAAAAACTAAAGGTAAAAACTATGAATAAGATTGAGAAAAAAAGACAGAAAGAGCAGTATGTTGTTGAAGAGATGATTAAGTTATACTGCCGTAAGAATCATGAGGAGTATAACAGACAGGAAAAAAAGATGTGTCCAGTCTGTCAGGAACTCTCAGATTATGCTAAACTAAGAAGCGAGAAATGTCCATTTATGGAGAATAAGACATTCTGTGCCAACTGCAAGGTACACTGCTACAAACCGCAGATGCGTGAGCAGATTCGTGCAGTTATGAGATTTTCCGGACCAAGAATGATTCTGTATCATCCGGTGCTTGCTATGTGGCATGTGATATGCAGTGTCAGAGAAAAACATAAAAGAAGTGAGTAAAATATATGATAAAGACAAGACTTGTGGGGCTTCTGTCCCATGCAAAGAAATACATTGTGTATATAATTATATGGCAGTGGATAGCACTGATATCTCAGGTTGCAGCAGTTTTTTCAATTGCTGGACTGTTAGAGAGTGTAGCATTACATGAAGTTACGACAGGGGATGTAGTAAGGACAGCGGGAGTTCTTATACTCGTCGTTATAATCAGATTATTGTGTGAGAAAATGGGTGCAAAATCTTCATATCGTGCATGTGTTGATGTGAAAAGGATTTTGCGTGAAAAAATATATGAGAAAATGTTAAAGCTTGGAGCTTCCTATAATGAACAGGTTTCATCATCAGAGATTGTCCAGGTATCGACAGAGGGCGTTGAACAGTTGGAGACATATTTTGGAAAATATCTTCCACAGTTGTTCTACAGCCTTATAGCACCGGTTACATTGTTTATAATTCTGTGTAATGTAAGCGTAAAAGCAAGCGTGATTCTGCTTATATGCGTACCTCTTATACCTGTATCAATCGTTGTTGTACAAAAGATTGCCAAGAAACTGCTCAACAAGTATTGGAGCATATATACAGGACTTGGAGATTCATTCCTTGAAAATCTTCAGGGGCTTACAACGTTAAAAATATATCAGACAGATCAGAAAAAGGCTGACGACATGGATGTTGAGTCGCAGAATTTCAGAAAGATAACTATGAAAGTCCTCACAATGCAGCTCAATTCCACAAGTGTCATGGATATTGTGGCTTATGGTGGAGCGGCAGTCGGAATGGTCGTTGCGGTTACAGAATTTCTTCATGGCAATATTTCAATTGCGGGGACATTGTGCATAGTCCTTCTTGCAAGTGAATTCTTCCTGCCATTAAGACTTCTTGGCTCATATTTCCATATAGCCATGAATGGAATGGCAGCGAGTGACAAGATATTTAAGATATTAGACCTTCCAGAACCAGAGACTGGCAAAGAGATGCTTCCAGATGGAAGCCTTGACATCTCCATGAAGGACGTTCATTTTGCATATGAAGAAGATAGACAGATACTTAAAGGAATTAATCTGTCACTGCCAGCAGGAAGCTTCGTATCGCTGGTTGGAGAGTCTGGATGCGGCAAGAGCACAATAGCAGGCATATTGTCAGCTAAGAACCATGGATATACAGGTGATATTGTAATCGGCGGCAGACAGTTAGATAAGATTAATGAGGCTGACCTTATGAATCATGTTGTTCTTGTAAGACATAACAGCTATCTTTTCAAGGGAACAGTTGAGGATAACCTTAGAATGGGTAAGCCAGATGCGACAGAGCAGGAGATGAGAGAGGTGCTTAGAAAGGTTAACCTTCTTGATTTTATTGACTCGCAGGACGGATTAAATACACAGTTACAGGAAAAAGCTGGAAATCTGTCAGGCGGACAGTCCCAGAGACTTGTGATTGCGAGAGCTTTGTTAAAAGATGCGCCAGTGTATATATTTGACGAGGCAACAAGCAATATAGATATAGAGAGCGAAGAACTTATTATGAGTGTAATTCATGATATTGCAAAGACTAAGACGGTTCTTCTTATATCACACCGACTTGCTAATGTTGTTGATTCAGACTGCATATATTATCTGAGAGACGGCGAGATTAAGGAGTCTGGCAGACATGAAGAATTAATCACCGCAGGTGGAGAGTACAGACACCTTTATGACAGCCAGATGGCTCTGGAAAATTATGGAAAGGAGGAGCAGGCATAATGGAGAAAAAACGAAGAAGTGCAGTTTCGATTATGGGAAGCCTTATAGGACTTGTTAAACCGCTTATTCATATAATGCTCACTGCGATTGCGCTGGGTACAGCAGGGTATCTGTGTGCTATATTTCTTACAATATTAGCAGGAATGGTTATATCAGAAGGTATTATGGATAAAAATGTACATACAGGCCTGCTCATCGTCATGGTTGTGATTGCGGTAATGCGTGGAATACTGCATTATGGTGAACAGTATTGTAACCATTTCATAGCATTTAAGCTGCTTGCAATTATCAGGCATAAAGTTTTTGCGGCACTTAGAAAACTGTGCCCTGCCAAGCTTGAGGGCAAGGATAAAGGCAATCTTATATCTATCATAACTACTGATATAGAGCTCCTTGAGGTGTTCTATGCGCATACAATATCGCCGATAGCGATTGCAACACTTACTTCTATTATAATGGTTGTGTTTATCGGAAGATATCACTGGATGGCTGGAATATTTGCACTTGCGGCTTATCTGGTGGTTGGTGTTTTGATACCGCTGTGGAATGGAAAGCGCGGAAGCCAGACTGGAATGGAATACAGAACAGAATTCGGTGAACTTAACAGCTTTGTACTTGATTCACTCCGTGGACTGGACGAGACTATCCAGTATGGACAGGGTGAGAAGAGAAAGAATGATATGTCATCACGCTCAATGAAGCTTTCAGGCTTGCAGGAAAAGCTCAGCAGGAGCGAGGGGACACAGAGAGCATTGACTAATATGGTGATTCTTATAGCATCATTTGGAATGCTTGCACTCACTGTATGGCTGTATGGCAGCGGACAGATTGAATATGATGGAATTATTATCTGTACAATTGCTATGATGGGTTCATTTGGACCAGTTGTTGCATTATCTAATCTGTCTAACAACCTGAACCAGACACTTGCAAGTGGAGAAAGAGTGCTGTCGCTTCTTGAGGAAACTCCGGTTGTTGATGAGATTGATGAGATTAAGCAGAGTGGCGATAATGCTGGAATAATTTTGGATATGGCAGCTATGGCGGAAACGGGATTTTCTGGCGCAGAGGCAAGTCATGTGACATTTGCATATAATAAGGAAGTAATTCTTGATGACTGCTCATTAAAGTTTGAACCTGGCAAGATAACAGGAATTCATGGAGCAAGTGGCTGCGGTAAGTCAACACTGTTAAAACTTCTCATGAGATTCTGGGATACTGATAAAGGCGCAATATATGTCAATGGCAGGGATGTAAAGAAGATTCCAACTAAAGAACTCCGCGATATGGAAAGTTATGTGACGCAGGAGACACACCTGTTCCATGATTCAATAGCTAATAATATAGCCATTGCCAGGCAGAATGCCACAAGAGAAGAGATTATTGAAGCGGCAAAGAAGGCGTCTATCCATGATTTTATTATGACACTTCCAGATGGATATGATACAAAGGTAGGTGAGCTTGGTGATACTTTATCAGGCGGAGAGAAGCAGAGAATTGGAATAGCAAGAGCATTTCTTCATTCGACAGGAAGCCTTATGCTTTTAGATGAGCCTAGCTCTAATCTTGACTCTTTAAATGAAGGAATTATATTAAAATCACTGAAAGAATCAGCTGAAGATAAAACAGTTGTGTTGGTATCACATAGGAAATCAACAATGACAGTTGCTGATATTGTGTATGAGATGGGAAACTAATCGACAAATTATTACAAAATAATGCAAAAAATATCCTGTTGTGATATAATACTCCCCGTATAAATACTGGTATGTATATATATGGGGTATTTTTTGTATATAATATATGTGTACAAGATAAAATCCATAATAACGGGGGATGAAAGATGGAATTAATAAAATGGGATAAAGTCAATATAAAAAAATTGATAGGTTATTCAGCAGTTGCAATTGTGGTACTTTTTTTGCTCATTCATATATATCTTGGTGTATTCTATGCAATGTTTGATGCTGATTATATGGTAAAGCTTAATATTTTCAGCATAATAATAATTGCAGTATGTGCTTTTCTCATATATAAGAAAAAGTATCAGTTAATGTTTAATATTATATTTATAGAAGCGATATTCCATATGTTCATGGCAACAGTGTCTTTTGGATGGAACTGTGGATTCCAGAATTATCTGATAGCACTTGTTGTTGTTATATTCTTTATTGATTACTGCTCTAAGAAATCAGGAAGTTTTCATGTCAGGTCAGTGAAATTATCATTGGCGTGTTTTATTGCATATATAGCATCATTTATTATTACAGTTTACATTGATGAACCATTTATTATAACAGAAAATGCAATGAAGGTAACACAGCTGTTATCTTCTGTTGCCGTATTTGCAACTGTTGCAGTATTTTTGTGGGTTCTTATACAGTTTACATTCAGAATAGAGAACAGAATGTCAATTCAGGCTCATAATGATGAACTTACAGGGCTGCCTAACAGATATTATTTTACTGAGAACTTTACAGAACTTGCCAGCAAATGTACTAAGGAAAAGATGTTTATGGCAATCATGGATATAGATGATTTTAAGAAGGTTAATGACACATATGGTCATAATGCTGGTGATTATGTTCTTAAGGCTGTTGCTTCGATTATCCAGAGTAAATGCCAGAATATGGTTGTCTGCCGATGGGGTGGAGAAGAATTTCTGTTGTCAGGTGAGGCAGATGGTACTGATGAGGATGCAATAAGAAAGGCATGTCGTGACCTTGACAATGTAAGAAAGTCAATTGGTAATTATGATTTCTCATATGAAGGTAACAGATTCAGAATAACACTTACAATGGGTGTTGCTTTTTATGGTGAAGGTGAAACTGTTGAGGACTGGATTGGCTGTGCCGATAGAAAGCTCTATTCAGGCAAGATGAGCGGTAAGAATAAGCTTGTGTATTAAATATAGTGGAGGAACACATGAAGTATTCAAGAGATTACAGGGTTGGAATAGAAGAAGTAGGGCGCAATGAGAATGCTTCTATCAGGTCATTATTAATATTTATGGAAGATTGTGCCTGCTGGCATTCTGCACAGGTAGGATACGGGGTACGCGAGGTAGAGTCTAAGCACAGGGCATGGGTTGTGCTTGACTGGAAACTTAAGATACATAAGCTGCCGGTATACGAACAGAAACTTACAGTATCGACATGGTCAAGAAAGATGGATGGCATAAGGGCGTTCAGAGATTATGAGATTAAAGATGAGAACGGTGAACTTATGGCATCAGGAACATCTAAATGGATTCTTACAGACACAGAGAGAAGAAGACCTGTAAGGCTTACAGATGATATAGTAGAGTTATATGAGACAGATGGCTCTTATCTGGCGATGGGAGACGAGATTGAAGCTCTCACATGTGATGAGGATATGCTTGAAGAAGCATATACAACGAATTATGTTGTAAGGCGTTCAGATATAGATGTTAACCAGCATGTGCATAATATCAATTATATAGATATAGCCTATGATGCAATGCCAGAGGATGTCTATAACAGATTCATTAATGGAGAATTTGGCGAGCTGCATATATTATATAAGAAAGAAATCAAGTATGGCGAGGATGTTGTATGCAAATACTACATTAAAGACGGATACCATACGATTGTCATGCTTGTGGATGATAAAGTACATTCTATAATTAATTTTAGATGATTGGAGAGTAATAATGAAGCGTATATGGATGTATCTGAAACAATATAAGAAAGAATGTGTTCTTGCACCATTGTTTAAGATGCTTGAGGCAACGTTTGAGCTGTTTGTTCCACTTGTAGTATCAGGAATTATTGATAATGGTATTGCTAATGGGGATAAACCATACATTATCAAAATGTGTATGATGCTTATACTTCTTGCTATTATTGGTCTTGTATGTGCAATCACAGCACAGTATTTCAGTGCCAAGGCAGCAGTTGGATGCGCAACTGGATTGAGACATCACCTTTTCGCACATATCCAGAGTCTTTCATTCACAGATATGGATACAATAGGAGCTTCAACACTTGTAACACGTATGACGAGTGATATTAACCAGGTACAGAATGGTGTAAATCTTGTACTCAGATTGTTCCTTCGTTCACCATTTATTGTATTTGGTGCGATGATAATGGCATTTACAATTGATTTCAAGGCGGCACTTGTATTCGTTGCAGCTATTCCGGTTCTTGCTGTTATCGTATTTGGAATAATGTTATCGACAAGACCTATGTATAAGAAGGTTCAGGCTGGACTTGATAAGATATTAGGAATTGCCAGAGAAAATCTTTCAGGTGTGAGAGTTATAAGAGCTTTCAACATGGAAGATGAAGAAATTCACAGATTCAAGACAGCTAATCAGGAGCTTAACAGTCTCCAGAAATTCGTGGGTAAGATATCAGGACTTATGAATCCACTGACATATGTTGTTGTAAATGTGTCAATTATAGCACTTATCTGGATTGGAGCTATAAGAGTTAATTCAGGTACACTTACACAGGGACAGGTTGTTGCCCTTTATAACTATATGTCACAGATTCTTGTAGAGCTTATAAAGCTTGCAAACCTGGTTATCAATATCACTAAGGCACTTGCATGTGCAGGAAGAATTGACAGCGTATTTCAGGTTGAATCAAGCATGCAGTATGGAGAGGTTAAGGCTGCGTATGGGTTCTCTGATGGCACTCCAGCAGTTGAATTTAAGAATGTGTCAATGAAGTATTCAGGAAGCGGCGCAGATACACTTACAGGAATTAATTTCTCAGTTATGCCGGGAGAAACTGTCGGTGTTATCGGTGGTACTGGTTCAGGTAAGACATCACTTATAAGCCTTATTCCCAGATTCTATGATGCAACAGAAGGTGAAGTACTCGTAAACGGAGTCAATGTCAAGGATTATACAGAGGAGTCACTTAAAAATAAAGTAGCTGTAGTTATGCAGAAGGCAATTCTTTTTAAGGGAACTATCAAAGATAATATGAAATGGGGCGATATGAATGCTTCTGATGATGATATCAGAAAGGCATTAGATGTATCGCAGTCAACTGAATTTGTTGAAAAGAAGCAGGGTAAGCTTAATGCATATGTAGACCAGGGTGGTAAGAACCTGTCAGGTGGACAGAAGCAGAGACTTAATATAGCAAGAGCACTGGTAAGAAAGCCAGATATTCTTATTCTTGATGACAGTGCATCTGCACTTGATTTTGCAACAGATGCCGCACTTCGTAAAGCTATAAGACAGATGGAGCCATCACCAACATTATTCATAGTATCACAGAGAGCAGCATCACTTATGCATGCAGATAAGATAGTTGTGTTAGATGATGGTGTTGTGGCTGGTATAGGAACTCATGATGAACTTCTTAAAACTTGTGAGGTTTATCAGGAAATCTATAATTCACAGTTTAAAAAGGCAGCTAATAATTAGGCTGTGAATACATGGAGGACAGATATGAGTGATAATAAAAATAATAAATCAGGCAAAAATAAAGTTTCAAGAAAAACATTAAGAAAAGTACTGCTTAGAATAAAGAATTACTGGGTATACTTAATAATATCCATATTGATGGCAATTGTAACAGTGGCATCAACATTGTATGTGCCAATTGTAGTTGGTAATGCCATTGATTACATTTTAGGACCAGGCAATGTGGATTTTGCAAGTGTAAGAGATGTTCTTGTAAAGCTTGCTGTAGTTATAATTGTGACAGCTGTATCGCAGTGGATTATGAATATCTGTAATAACAAGATAACATATCATGTCACAAGAGATATAAGAGATGAGGCTATTGAAAAGATAGAGCATCTTCCATTGAGCTATATTGATGGCCATTCATATGGCGAGGTCGTAAGCCGTGTCATAGCAGATGTAGACCAGTTCGCTGATGGACTTCTTATGGGATTTACACAGTTCTTTACAGGGGTTGCAACTATAATTGGAACATTTGTATTCATGCTTCTTATCAATGTTAAGATAACATTAGTGGTTGTACTTGTAACACCGTTATCTTTCTTTGTGGCTGGATTCATAGCCAAGAAGACATATTCAATGTTCAAGCTGCAGTCAGAGACAAGGGGTGAGCAGACAGCCCTTATTGATGAGATGATAGGTGGACAGAAGGTTGTCAAGGCATATAACCATGAGAAAGAGATAATTGACCAGTTTGATGAGATTAATACAAGACTTCAGAAATATTCGCTCAGCGCGATATTTTTCTCATCAATAACTAATCCTTCGACAAGATTTGTCAACAGCCTTGTATATGCTGGTGTTGCTGTTACAGGTGCGCTGTCAGTTATCGCTGGTGGAGCAGGAGCTATAACAGTTGGACAGCTTGTAACATTTTTAAGTTATGCTAATCAGTATACTAAGCCATTCAACGAGATATCAGGTGTTGTTACAGAGCTTCAGAATGCACTTGCATGTGCTGACAGGGTGTTTGAACTTATAGAAGAGAGTCCTGAGATAGCAGAGAAACCAGATGCACAGGAGCTTGGCACACCAGATGGAAGCGTTAAGCTTGAAAATGTTAATTTCTCATACACTAAGGATAAGAAGCTTATAGAAGATTTCAACCTTAATGTAAAACAGGGTCAGAAGATTGCTATTGTAGGACCAACAGGATGTGGTAAGACAACAATTATCAATCTGCTTATGAGATTCTATGATGTTGACAGTGGTTCAATCAAAGTATCTGATATGGATATAAGAGACCTTACAAGACATTCACTCAGAGCTGGATATGGTATGGTTCTTCAGGATACATGGTTAAGATCAGGAACAATACGTGACAATATTATTATGGGCAAGCCAGATGCCACAGATGAAGAGATTATAGAGGCAGCCAAGGCATCACATGCACACAGCTTTATTAAGCGTCTGCCACAGGGCTATGACACAGTTATTGGTGAGGATGGCGGAAGTCTTTCACAGGGTCAGAAGCAGCTTTTATGTATAACAAGAGTTATGCTGTGCCATCCGCCGATGCTTATTCTTGATGAGGCTACATCATCAATTGATACAAGAACTGAGGTCAAGATTCAGAATGCCTTTAACAAGCTTATGGAAGGCAGAACAAGCTTTATTGTTGCACACAGACTTTCAACTATACAGTCTGCGGATGTTATTCTTGTTATGAAAGATGGACATATCATAGAGCAGGGTAATCATGAAGAACTTCTTGCAAAAGGTGGATTCTATAAAAATCTTTATGAGAGTCAGTTTGCACAGTAAAATTAATTTACACAATTGCACATTTTGTAAACAAGTGGTACAATTATATTAATGAATGGAGGAACAGATTATGACTTTGATTAATAAGGACAAAGTTTTAAAAGGTGTGGGAAAAGCTGTAGATGCGGCTAATAGTGCGGCAGATAAAGCAGATCATTACATTAAAGAGAATGAGCTTGATAAGAAAGCTAAGAATGTAGCTGATGAATTTTCACAGGGAATGAAATCTGTTGGACAAAGCATAGAGAATCTATTCAAAAAATGATTGAAATGAGGGATACAGATGGCAAAAGCTGCAGGTGCAAAGACCAAGCGTAATAAGTTCACCCGCATGTGTATTGGCGAGTCGATTATAGCGTTGATGCATGAGACACCATATGATGATATTAAGATATCTGATGTTGCAAGAAAGGCTGGTGTGTCAAGAATGACATTTTACCAGTATTATGCAACGAAGGAAGAAGCATTAAGTGATTATCTTGATGAGATAGTTGAGGAATATATTGAATCAGAGGGCGGTAATATTAAGACACATATACTGGCATATGATAATGTGCTTCGTGCGTTAAAGTTCTTTGACAGATATTCTGACTTCTTCTTAAGTCTTGTGGATGCAAGAAGACACTCATTCGTTATGGATGCAGTTAATGATTATGTTTCAAGATATCTGATGCCGGAGAATCCAAGGTCGATATATGAGATTTATTATCATGCGGGAGCGCTATTTAACGTATTCCTGCAATGGGAGAAAACTGGTAAACAGGAACCTGTAGAAGAGATAGCAAAATTATTCGTTTAACAGACACATGGCAAGATTAAGCAAAGGCGCTTACTTTCATACTGCATATGGCAGGTGGGGTAGGTGCCTTTTATTATAAGAAAATGGAGATGGGATTATGAACATATTTGATGTTATTGGACCTGTTATGGTAGGACCATCAAGCTCGCATACAGCAGGGGCTGTGCGTATCGGCTATATATCACGAAAGCTTCTTGGAGAAAGACCAGTTGCTGCTGATATAAGGCTGTATGGTTCATTTCTTGCAACAGGAAAGGGGCATGGAACAAGAAAGGCATTGGTTGCAGGGCTTCTTGGCATGAAAGCTGATGATATGAGAATACCAGACAGTTTTGAGATTGCAGAGAGTGAAGGGCTTGAGGTTACATTTGGCGAAGCACAGCTTAAAGAAGCGCATCCTAATTCAGTGCAGATGTTTCTTACAGGCGAATCTGGCAGAAAGCTTGAAGTTGTAGGGGAATCGATAGGCGGTTCGAGAATAAATATAGCTCAGATTGATGGAATTAATACGAACTTTTCTGGTGATTATCCGACTCTTGTTGTTCATAATCTTGATCAGCCGGGGCATGTGTCAGAGGTTACGTCTATGCTCGCCCATAAGGGCGTCAATATAGCTTATATGCAGCTTTACCGGTCTAACAGAGGTGGAGAGGCTGTTATGGTTGTAGAGTGCGACCAGGAAGTGCCACAGGAGGGCATAAGATGGCTGGAAAAGGCAGAGGGTGTCGTCAAGGTGACGTATCTGTCGCTCAAATAGATACTGGGAGGATATTGGCATGATTTTTTATCATTCTATCAAGGATATATTAGATATATGTAAAAGTGAAAATCTGGACTTCTGGGAAGTGATACTTATGGCTGATGTTGACGAGAGGGCGGTCAGCAGGGAAGAATCATTTGCCACGATGCAGGGAATGTATGCCGCGATGAAGATGGCGGATGATGATTATGACGGCGCACGCGTGTCTGCAAGCGGAATGGCAGGTGGAGATGGTGCGAAGATGCATGAGTATAATATGTCAGGAAGAAATATATGTGGGGAATTTATGGGACTTGTGATGGAAAAGGCATTGAAAGTAAGTGAGTCGAATGCGTGTATGAGAAGAATTGTGGCTGCGCCTACTGCCGGCTCATGTGGCGTTATTCCTGCTGTTTTCATAGCATATCAGCAGAGTTTTAATGTATCCGATGAAAAGATGGTACAGGCAATGTATATAACAGCTGGAATTGGTGCTGTTATTGCAGAAAATGCATCTATAGCAGGGGCATCTGGTGGATGCCAGGCAGAGATTGGTTCTGCGAGTGCAATGGCGGCGGCAGGGCTTGCATATCTTCAGGGCGGTGATAATGAGTGTATTGCCAATGCGGCGGCGCTTGCACTTAAAAATATGTTAGGACTTACATGTGACCCCGTATGTGGACTTGTCGAAGTGCCTTGTATCAAACGTAATGTGGCTGGGGCTGTCAATGCGATATCGTCAGCACAGTTGTCGCTTGCAGGCATCAGAAGCGCAATAAGACCTGACGAGGTGATAGACAGCATGAAACGTATAGGGGATATGATACCAGCTTGTCTTAAAGAGACAAGTGAGGGCGGACTTGCTGTAACAGAGAGTGCTAAAGAAGTGGCTGAGAGGCTTAAAATGGAATAACATTCTTCATTTTATATTTGTAGAAATCTCAATTTGCATGTATACTATACAATGATAAATGGTTATAAAACCTGTACGGAGGAAGATATGATCAGGAAAGAGATTAATGAGATTAAAGGACAGTATACATTGCAGGATTGTGGAATCCTTAAACTCAGAGGATGCTATGTTGATGGCGAGAAGAACAAGGTTACAAAGTTAAGTGAGACATTTCTTAATCTGCCAGAGGAAGAGAAGCATAAATATTTTGACATATTTAAGAAAACATTGTCTGGAACACCGGGAAAAAATCTTCTCGATATGAAATTTAACGTAGATGCGTATGCGTCTGATGGTGCGAGAACTAAGCTGTTTGCATTGCGTGACAGTGAACTTAAAGACGAAACATTGCTTGATGAGTTCTATGACAGGGTAATCACATCATATAATTATCCAGGGAACTATCTTATTCTTCTTATTAATCAGGTTTATGATGTTCCGGGTAAGACTTCTGATGGAATTGAGATGGAAGATGCATCAGATGAGGTATACAGCTATATTCTGTGCAGTATATGTCATGTTACATTGTCTAAGCCGGGACTTGGTTATAATGAAGAGAATAATGAATTTCATGATTTAAGGCAGTTCCATATGGTAGACGTGCCTGATATTGGATTCCTGTTTCCAGCGTTCAATGACAGAAGTGAGGATGACGACAGTGTGTTGTTCTATACTAAGGATGCGGATGATTTCCAGAGCAGTTTTCTTTCATATGTTCTTGACTGCAATGTGCCTATGCCGGCAGCAGACCAGAAGGAGACATTCCAGAATATTGTGACGGAGACACTTGGCGAGGACTGTGATTATGAGACTATAAAGAATATACATGATAATCTCAATGAGATGATAGAAGAAGCTAAAGGTGCTCCAGAGCCAGCAACTCTTGATAAGAATACAGCAAGACAACTGCTTGAGAAGAGTGGCGTCAGGGAAGAGAAGCTGGAAGACTTCGAGGAACATTTTGAGATGGCAGCAGGTGAAGATGGAAAAATGCTTGCAGCCAATGTCGCAGAGACGAGAAAATTCGAGGTTAAGACTCCTGATGTGGTGGTTAAGGTTAATCCGGATAAGACTGACCTTGTGAAGACTATGGTAATCGGGGACAAGCAGTGTATAGTGATAGAGATAGACGAGCATCTGGAGGTTAATGGAATATGTGTTAATCCAGAGACAGGAGAGGTGCTTTAATTAGGAAGGTGAGTATATGAGCAGGGAGAATATTACGGAGAGATTCTTAAGATATGTGAAGGTTGATACACAGTCTAGTGAAGAGAATAGTGAGAACGGAAGATTTCCTAGTACGGACAAGCAGCATAATCTTGCGAAGATGCTGGCTGATGAATTGAGGGATATGGGAGCAGATGATGTGCATTATGATGAGAGATACTGCTATGTATATGCCAGAATTAAAAACAATTCTGATAATATGAATATTCCTACACTGGCATATATTGCACATATGGACACTTCGCCAGAGGTAAGCGGTAAGGACGTTAATCCTCAGATTATAAGGGATTATCAGGGCAATGATATTGTGTTAGGAGAAGGGTCTCTTAATGCTGACCTTGCACATAGAGAGGGTGGAGACAATGCGGTAAGATATGTTCTCTCGCCAAGGGAATTTCCAGAGATAATGCAGTATAAGGGACAGGATATCATAACAACTGATGGAACAACACTTCTTGGTGCAGATGATAAGGCTGGCGTTGCAGAGATTATGACAATGGCAGATTATCTGATAAGCCATCCAGAGGTTAAGCATGGTGATGTTGCGATATGCTTTACACCAGATGAGGAAGTAGGAGCTGGTGTTGACCATATAGACCTTAACAGATTAAGAGCAGATTATGCTTATACTGTTGATGGCGGTGGAATAGGAGAGCTTGAATATGAGAATTTCAATGCGGCATCGGCAGTTGTTAATATTACTGGCAGGAATGTTCATCCGGGTGAAGCTAAAGGAAAGATGATTAATGCTGCGATAGTTGCAAGAGAGTATGACAGAAGGCTTACAGACAGAGACCGACCGGAATATACAGAAGGATATGAGGGATTTTATCATCTTACAGAGATTAATGGATGCGTTGAATCAGCACAGCTCAAATACATAATACGTGACCACAACAAGCAGTTCTTTGAATCAAAGAAGCGTACAATGAATCAGCTTGCAGAGATTATGAACAGAGAGCTTGGAAAAGAGCTTATCCATGTGGAAGTTAAAGACCAGTATTATAACATGAAAGACAAGCTTACAGATGCAATGTTTCTTGTTGATAATGCCAAGCTTGCAATGGAAGAGTTAGGCATTAAACCTATAATTTCTCCAATACGAGGAGGAACAGATGGAGCACGACTTTCATATATGGGGCTTCCTTGTCCTAATCTATGTGCAGGAGGACATAATTTCCATGGAAGATACGAGTTTGTATGTATACAATCTATGGAAAAAATTGTGGAGCTGCTTGTGAAGCTGGTAAGCTTCTAATAAGATACATTAAAGACATAAAATCACATTACAAAGAGTTTAGCCAGTTACATGCTGATGCAAATGAAGTGATATGCATTAGTTTATGTAACTGGCTATATTTATAGGAGATATGAAACTGGCTTATTTATTCTGCATTTTTCAATGCGGTTTCCATTGGAATCTTACCAATTCTTCTATACTCAAGAATACCGATGATAAGATATGCAGCTATTCCGATAAGAGGAACCTCTGCGAGAACATATTTAGGAGCTTCATAGTTGAGCCATCCCGGATAGCTTGCCATGATTGCCTTCCACAGATAAGCAAGTGATGCATCTGCGATTGGTACTGATATAATAAGTGATATGATGACAACTATAATTGTTGATACAACATATAATCTGAATACATCATTATTCTGGTAACCAAGTATCTTAACGATAGATATAGCATTGGCATTCTTCTCAATGATAATCTTAGAGAGAAGATATACAACGATAAGATATATAAGTACCGCAAATCCAATGAGCAGATAGAACATTTTTCCCATTGAATCAGAGAGCTGGTCTGCAACAATTGTCATGTCATCCTGTGTTATCGTCACAGCGATATTTTTCTCATCAATATCAGTAAGTTTTTCATTACTGAGATATCCAGAATAGTAATCATCTGATTTGTCAAATGTTTCACAATAGTCCTTGAGTGGCATAAATATTGCCAGTGATGAAGGATATGTGTGGATTCCCACAACTGTAAAGCTGTATTCGTCATCTTCAAGCTCTTTATTCAGCACAATTTTGTCGCCTACTTTAAAATTATATTTATGTGACATACCATCAGAGATATATACGCCATTTTCAGTATTATCAAAATCAATATTAAAATATAGAGAGTTGTCTTTTAATCCATAAACTGAAATTTCATCGTTAAGACCATTATCTCTTCTGTATTCAAGAGAGCTTAAAGCATATTTTTCTGCTCCTGATACGTTAGTATCAGCTTTTGTCTTTAAGACATACTGATATGAGCATGGCATACTGTCAACCACAAGCTTCTTGTAATTATTAAGAAGAGGATTCATTACAAGTCCAAACATGAGAATCAGGCTGGAAAATACAATTCCTATGAACATGATTATGTAACTGCTCTTGTTCTGTAAGATAATTCTTGTTCTGAATCTTGTGATAAATTTCCAAGCTGGAAGTTTAACGGCCTTTTTCTTTTTGTGCCTGCCAAGGTCATTTCTGATAAATTTAAGTGGAGATAGTTTAAACATATGAACCAGCATAAAGAAGTTGATACATATGAGCATTATCAATGGCACAACAGTTGTAAGAACGAAAGCCTGTGCATTCCATAATGTAACATATGCAGGGAGGCTGTAGCTTCCATAGTACATGCCAACAACGACATTTTTCATTGCGGTATAACCTATGATGTTACCGATAACTGCACCGATGGCAAGAACGATAACAGGAAGTTCCATGTAGTGTATAATAAGTTCTTTCTTGGTGTAACCAGAAGCACGCAGAGTTCCGATAACTGCTGATTCCTTCTCAATAGTGTTAAGCGTTGTTACACCGAATATGAATGCAAGAATGATAATTACAAGGTAGAGAAGCACTGTTACCATGCTCTTATCAGAGCCAATATCGTCACCTGCGAAATGAATTGCCTGAGAATCGGGTTCTGAAACAAAATCAGATACAGTCAGGAAATTCTCGCGCTCACCTGCGTACATTCTCTTTTCATTGACAGATTTAATCTCGTCAATAACAGCATCTTTTAAGTCTGTTAATGCATCTTTTTTCTCTTTGTCAGTGTTTATATCTTTGTTGTATGTCCATGCATAATTATATTTGAGATGATTATCTGTTATATTATCAAATGTTTTGTCAGAAACCTGTGCAACTGTGAAATGCTGTGCATCAAACATCAAATCTGTGTTGCTTTCAAACAAAGATGTGTAGTCAGACATTGCAATAAGACCTGTGACCTTATATGTCTTTCCATTAAGTTTTACAGTGTCGTTAATTTTAATGTCTGCGTTAGCTGCATACATTCTGTCAACTGATATTTCATTGTCATTTTCTGCAAGTCTTCCATCCATGACACATATCTTATTGACATCTGCTCTGTTCTTGTAGATTCTGAATGTATCATCATTGTCTCTGTCAACTTCCTTGTAGAATAATTCATGAAGTGTGACATCCTGACTCTTTTCAATATCAGCAATTGTGTCAGAACTTAATTTTTCGTTAAATGTTATGTGCCCATCTTCTATATTATATTTCTCAAAGCTTCCATCAAATGCCTGTTTCATGCTGTCTGTAGCAACAAGGAAACCAGAGCAGAATCCGATGATAAGAACAAGAAAAATAAATATAAAGAAATATTTGCCGAAATCAGATTTTAATTCTCTGAATAATCGTTTTCTTAAAGGATTTTTTACCATTCCAGATCCACCGCCTTAACTTT
This sequence comes from Lachnospira sp., assembly GCA_050874305.1. Lineage (GTDB taxonomy): Bacteria > Bacillota > Clostridia > Lachnospirales > Lachnospiraceae > Lachnospira. Next base: position 21,542 of record JBNMKL010000008.1, read on the forward strand.
AGTATCATTGTTATATTCCTTGCGGATAGTTCCATCGTGAAGTCTTACGACTTTGTCAGCCATAAGCTTGATTGCATCATTATGAGTGACAATAATTATTGTGTTTCCGTATTTTTCGTTGACTTTTTCAATGAGCTGTAAAATCTCTTTAGATGTGTTGTAATCAAGAGCACCAGTAGGCTCATCGCAAAGAAGGATGTCTGGATTCTTCACAATCGCACGTCCGATAGCAGTACGCTGCTGCTGTCCACCGGAAAGCTGGTTAGGAAGTTTATCCTTGTGCTCCCAGAGACCAAGAGTTTTGATGAGTTTGTCTGTATCCAGTGGATTCCTGCTAAGATATGCCCCTACTTCAATGTTTTCTTTAACTGTGAGATTAGGAATCAGATTGTACATCTGGAATACGTAACCAAGATGGTCTCTCCTGTACATAGACAGCTTTTTCTCGTCCATGGTCTCGATATCGTCACCATCAATTGTTATGCTTCCGCTGTCTGCGTTATCAATTCCTCCTATTATATTAAGAAGTGTTGATTTACCTGAACCTGAAGGACCAAGCAATACACATATTTTGCCACGCTCAATTTCAAGACTCACGTCTTTTAATACATGATTGCGGTTGTCACCCTCTCCATAATATTTGTTCAGATTATTAATCTTAAGAAACATATGTATCCCTCCATATTCTTATAGGTTATGCCAGATAACATAGTGTATTGCAATTGATGTAGTTGCAAAAAATTATCATCTGGTTACAAGGTTAGTTTATTCTAACTTATGCGAAATATAAAGTGGGTTATTGATAAAGTTTTTTCGATTAGAGAATCTTTTCTATATAATATAGAAATGCTATAATCAAAGAAATAAGGAGGCGTAGATATGTTTATTAAACCAGATAATACTTATAATGATATTCGCGAAAAGTCCCTTATGCAGTGGCTTGATGAGATGGAAAAACATCCGGACATTGAAGTGCATTGTGGAGTTAAGCTTGCAAGAGAATATGTGCAGTATCTAAAAGAAGAGATTAACAGGCTGAAGGAAGAAAGCGAGCTTAAATCTCAGTACATGAAAAAGATTAAAGAAAGCAAGAGCGATAATTAATGCAGAAAAGTTTTGATGACACTCAGAAAGATGAATTATTAGGAATAACGACTACTGGGCGTGATGATACTCATTCAGACACATTCCGTTACCCATATGAACCCACATCATATGAGATACTGGATAGAATTGCTGACAGTGGATATATAACAGGATGTGATTTCCTTATAGATTATGGCTGCGGCAAGGGAAGAGTGCCAATATACATGAACTATAAAACGGGATGTCGTGCATGTGGAATTGAGATGATGCAGGAATTCATTGACATTGCACAGGCTAATCTGTCTTCATATAACAAGGCACATAAGCATGATAAATTCCAGAATAAAATGTCTGAAAGCGTAGAATTCATAAATACAGAGGCGGAAAAGTACATTGTGCCTTCGGAAGCCACAAGTTTTTTCTTTTTCAATCCATTTTCAATAGAGATAATGAAAAGAGTTATGAAGCGTATTCTGGATTCGTATTATGCGAATCCAAGGCATATGACAATGTTTTTTTATTATCCATCAGATGAATACATAGCATTTCTGATGAACGTGCCAGAACTTTCATTTGTGGATGAGATAGACTGCACAGATATAGCTGCGCTTGAGAGGAGCAGAAATGTTGTGATGGTGTTTGAGATATGAATTTAATTATTTTGTGAATAATGATACAATACTTTATAATTGATATTGGAGAGGTAGATAAGTGATAACAGGAGAACTAAAAAATAAAATTGATGGATTATGGGATATATTTGCTGCGGGAGGATTAGTCAATCCTCTTGAAGTAATTGAGCAGATTACATATTTAATGTTCATTCATGATTTGGATGATTCGGATAATATGAGAGCGAAAGAAAGTGCAATGTTGGGATTGCCTTACAACAGCATATTTACAGATGAAATAAAGATAGGAGATAGGACGATAGATGGAAGTCAGCTCAAATGGTCGGTGTTTCATGATTTTCCAGCAGACAGGATGTATTCTGTTATGCAGGAGTGGGTGTTTCCGTTTATCAAGACATTACATAGTGATAAGAACAGTGCATATTCTAAATATATGGATGATGCGATTTTTAAATTACCAACACCATTAGTATTATCCAGAGTAGTTGATTCTTTAGATGAAATATATAAAATAATGAATGAAATTCAGACAGCAGACGTAAGGGGAGATGTGTACGAGTATCTTCTGTCTAAGATTGCCCAATCTGGAAGAAATGGTCAGTTTAGAACACCAAGGCACATTATTAGAATGATGGTTGAAATGATGGATCCTTCGAGTGATGAAATGATATGTGATCCTGCATGTGGAACATCAGGATTTTTAGTGGCTTCTGGTGAATATCTTAAAGAAAAGAAAAAAGAGGAAATCTTTTATGATAGACAGAAGAAAGATCATTATATGAATCATATGTTTTATGGATATGATATGGATAGAACAATGCTCCGTATTGGTGCAATGAATATGATGACTCATGGAATTGACAACCCTATTATTGAGTATAGAGATAGTTTATCGGATCAGAATACAGACAGAGATAAATATTCCTTAGTTTTAGCAAATCCACCATTTAAGGGAAGTCTTGATGCTGAATCAGTGGCAGGAGATTTGCTTAAAGTGTGTAAAACAAAAAAGACAGAGCTTCTATTCCTGACACTATTTCTTCGTATACTTAAAATTGGTGGTCGTTGTGCTTGTATAGTTCCAGATGGTGTGTTGTTCGGATCATCTACAGCACATAAAGCAATACGAAAAGAAATAGTAGAAAATCAGAGATTGGAAGCTGTTATTTCAATGCCATCAGGTGTATTTAAGCCATATGCAGGAGTATCTACTGCAATATTAATTTTTACTAAAACAGAACATGGTGGAACAGATAGTGTATGGTTTTATGATATGACAGCGGATGGCTTCAGCTTGGACGACAAGCGTTCTCCAATAATGGATAATGATATACCAGATATTATTGAAAGATTTAAAAATCTTGATAAAGAATCGGATAGAAAACGTACAGATAAGTCGTTTATGGTTAATAAAAATGAGATAGTTAACAATGATTATGATCTTAGTATCAACAAATATAAAGAAATTAAGTATGTTGCTGTTGAATATCCACCAACATCAGAAATAATGGCTAATATCCGACAGATTGAGGCTGATATAAGCAAAGAGATGGATGAGTTGGAGAAGTTGTTGAAATTATAAGGAGAGGAAATAGAAATCAGATAAATTCGGATTTGTAGGGATTGATTAGTTAAAATAGAATATATGTTTGACATAGAAGTGGTTGAATGGTAATATAATTATGAAGAGTGCTACCGATAGACGGTTAGTCCTCTTTATGATTAGTTAATAGATAACCGCTCAGTCTGGCAGGACATTGGGCGGTTATTTTTGTGCCTTATCATTGCTCTTAGAACCAATGGCATAACCAAGAGCAAAGCAAGTAATACATAAACTGATGATGGCTATAAAAAGTTCCGTTGTAAGCATAAGCAAAATCCTCCTTTCGTAGATTTCTGCAAGCAGATTTCTATGTAAGAAGAACTAACCGCCTACCGTGTAGGGTAGCACCAAATATATTGTAACAAACATATGTTCTAAAATCAATAACTACAAATGATTTATTTGAATTTGTAGGGATGATGATATGAAATTAAATGAGATATGCGAGGTATATTCTGGCTATGCACTCAAGGCATTTAATGATGCTGAAGATGGACTTCCAGTTGTAAAGATTGGCAATATTCTCACGGATGGAACATTAAATCTTGAAGAATGTCAGTATACAACAGATAGTGTTAATGAAAAATACTATTCTCAAAGGGGTGACATTTATATAGCACTTTCAGGAGCGACTACTGGAAAAATTGGAATAATGGATGCAGATGAGAAGTATGTAATAAATCAGCGAGTAGGAATTGTAAGACAGAAATCAGATGATATTCCACAAGAGTATATAAAGTATTTTTTGTTAAGACAAACGGATAGAATTCTTCAAGAGGCTGCAGGTTGTGCTCAACCTAATATTAGCCCGAAGCAAATTGCTGAGTATGTTATCCCTGACACATCACAAGAGAAGATGCAAGAAATATGTGAAGTGTTGAATAGAATAAAAAAAATAATAGATAGTCGTAAAGCAGAAATTTCGGCGTTAGACAATCTTATCAAAGCCCGATTTGTCGAGATGTTTGGGAAACCTGGAAAAGATGATAAAGGGTGGGGGCTTACTGCACTTGGTGAGTGTTGTGAACTCAATCCCAAAAGACCAAGAGATATTAAGGATGAATTGTTAGTTTCGTTTGTACCAATGTCTGCTGTATCGGAAAATGGGAAAATAGATTGTTCAGATATTAAGCCATATAAAGAGGTTCGCAAGGGATTCACATATTTTACAGAGAATGATGTACTGTTTGCAAAGATTACTCCTTGTATGGAGAATGGTAAAGGGGCTGTGGCGAAGGGACTTGAAAGTGGAATTGGATCTGGATCAACAGAATTTCACGTACTTAGACCTATTGCTGGAAAGAGTAGTCCATACTGGCTGTATGTTATTACGATGTTTGAATCGTTTAGGTTAGGAGCAAAAAAAGTAATGACAGGTACTGGTGGACAATTAAGGGTTCCAATTGGATATTTAAAAGATTATCCTATTTCGTTACCGCCGATAGAATTGCAAAATAACTTTGAAGAGTTTGTTCATCAAGTCTACAAATCAAAAGTTGAGGTGCAAAAAGCTTTGGATGAAACACAACAGTTGTTTGACAATTTAATGCAACAGTATTTTGGTTAAAGTATAATTATAGAATGAATTTGTGAGGATTATAAATTATATGTCAGAAGAGATTTTATACGAAAATACTGGAATAAAGCAGAAAGTAATAGATGAGATATGTCATTTGGCAAAAGAAAATGGTGTTGATAAAGTCATTTTGTTTGGTTCAAGAGCAAGGGGAGATTACAAAGAGCGTAGTGATATAGATTTAGCTTTTTGTGGCGGGAATAGCAGCCGATTTATTCTGGATATAGATGATAAAACATCGACATTGCTTGAATTTGATGTGATTGATTTAGATAAACCTGTCAGGAGTGAACTGTTAGAGTCTATTAAGCGAGAGGGAATTGTTATATATGAAAAAGTATGAGAATTTTAAATCTGCGTTAAATAATTTAAAGGACATATATTCATATCAGGAACCATATGGAAATGTAGAAATTGTTGGAATGGTTGGATTATATGAGATATGTTTTGAGCAGGCATGGAAAGCTATAAAGGAAATATTGGAAAAATTTGGATACGCGGAAAGTGCAACAGGTTCTCCAAGAACAATACTTAAAACTGCGTATAAGGCTGGAATGATAGATGATGAACAATTATGGCTTGATGCGCTTGTTTCAAGAAATAATGTGGCGCATGCATATAATGAGGCTATCGCATTAGATATTATTAATCAAACAAAAAATAAATATTATGATATGTTTATTCAATTGTCCAAGACGATAGAACAGAATTGGATGTAATATACAAAATAATGGCTGTAGGATGTTGGTATTTAGAAAAGGAGATACCAACATGGAAGAGAAAATAGTATTAGTATTAAATGAAATGTCTGAATATTTATCAATTGCTCAGATGAAGAAGTTGCAGGAAGTAATTATTAAAACATTTGTAGAAAATGAAGCAGTCAAAAAAGATATACCTAATGATGACTTTTTAAATATGTTTCTGGCTGCAAAAAGGATAGAGGGATGTTCGGAACGGACGATTAATTATTATCAGATAACTGTTAAACATTTATTATCATGTACTAATACAAGTGTCCGCAAAATTACAACAGAAGAAATTCGCGAATATTTATCGGATTATCAGAAATTAAATAATTGTTCTAATGTAACAATTGACAATATTCGTAGAAATATATCTAGTTTTTTCTCATGGCTTGAAGAAGAGGATTATATTTTAAAAAGCCCAATGAAGAGAATACATAAGATAAAAACAAAAACTGTTGTTAAAAATACGATATCTGATGAGGGAATCGAGCGACTTAGGGATTATTGTAAAGAAAAACGAGATTTAGCTATTATAGATTTACTTTATTCTACGGGGATTCGAGTAGGTGAATTAGTAAATTTGAATATAGATGATATTGATTTAGAAGGTAGGGAATGTGTAGTTTATGGAAAAGGAGATAAAGAGAGAAGAGTTTATTTTGATGCTAAAGCCAAAGTGCATTTAAAAGAGTATATAGATAATAGAATAGATGATAATAAAGCATTATTTGTAACATTGGATGCACCATATGATAGATTAAAAATTAGTGGTGTGGAGATAAGGCTTCGCAAACTTGGAAGAGAATTACAGCTTGAAAAAATTCATCCTCATAAATTCCGTCGCTCAATGGCTACAAGAGCAATAGACAAAGGAATGCCTATAGAGCAAGTCCAGAAGATACTTGGACATTCTCAGATAGATACGACAATGCAATATGCAATGGTTAATCAAAGTAATGTAAAATCAGCTCATAAGAAATACATGTCTTAATTTTTAATTACTTACAAAATTCGGATTTGTAGGGATGATGTAGATGGAAGATATTAAACGAGTTCAACTATCAGAAATAGTTGAATTAATAACGAAAGGAACGACGCCGACAACTCTTGGATATGAATTTCAAGATGAGGGTGTAAATTTCCTTAAGATAGAATGTTTTGATGAAAATGGCGGTTTTATTGAGAGTAAAGTTGCTCATATTTCAGAAGAATGTCACAAAAAAATGAAAAGATCACAGTTAAAAAATGGTGATATATTATTCTCTATTGCTGGAGCTATCGGGCGTGTGGCAATTGTTACAGAAGAGATGTTACCTGCAAATATTAATCAAGCGTTAGCAATTATCAGAATATCTGATGGACAAGTGTATTTGCCATATATCAAGCTTATACTTACTTCGCCAATAGTTATTGAACAGTTTGAAAGAAAAAAGCAGGGTGTTGCTCAGCTGAACCTGTCACTTAAAGACATCAATGAGATTTCGATTCCCTTGCCTAGTAAAGACAAACAAATAGAATTGGCAGAACTGTTTGATAAGGTTGTAGGAGTAATTTTAAAGAGAAATAAGGAATTATCTGCTTTAGATGATCTTATCAAAGCCCGATTTGTCGAGATGTTTGGCTCCGTAAATGATACATGTGAGGTAGGATGTTATATTAAATCTTTAGTTGCGGGAAAGAGCTTTGTCGGGGAGACAGAGTGTGAGAATAAGGTACTAAAAACAGGGGCGGTGTCTTTTGATTATTTTGATGCCTCGCAGGTAAAAAATCTGCCAGTTGATTATAAACCTCAGGAAGAACATCTAGTAAGTGCTGACGATATAATTATTAGCCGTATGAATACAGCAGAATTAACAGGTGCAGCTGCATATGTATGGCATGTTTCTAAGAGGGTATATATACCTGATAGATTATGGAAAGCTGTTTTAAATGAAAAATGTAATCCAATATTTGTATGGCAGATGTTAATTCAGCCTTCGACGAAGAAACAAATTCAGAGAAAATGTTCTGGAACAAGTGGCAGCATGAAGAATATATCTAAAGCAGGGATGCTTAGCATTAAAGTGAAAAAAGTCCCTTTTGATATGCAGAATCAGTTTGCAAGCTTCGTTAAACAAGTCTACAAATCAAAAGTTGTAATGCTAAAAATATTATCATTAATAATATATTTACAAATAAAACAATATAAAATTTGTTTTAAAGAACAGGGGGAAGATAAGAATGGGAGGTAAGTTGTTACTAGAGGAAGACTATAAAAAAATAGCAGAATTTATAAATAGCTATGTCAGTAATAATGGTTATGAAATTATTTTAAGAAACAAAGACTTATTAAAACTGTTTGATGATAACACTGTTACACCACAAAGCCGCTATTATATATTGCAGGCAGATGGCTCAATGGTAATATAAAAGAATGGAATCCAAGAAAGGGGTAATGATTATATGATAACCAACTTTGATTACCTGAAAACTGAATCACAATTCTCTACATTTGCAGATGTTGCTATATCAGCAGAGAAGATTATTCTTATGGATCCTGAAGCCTGTATAATTAATTGTCGTCGTGCAATGGAATTTGCTGTTAAGTGGATGTATTCAGTTGATGCAGAACTTGAAATGCCATATCAGGACAATTTAAAAAGTCTTATGAATGCAGAAGAATATAGACAGATTGTTGGAACTGACATATGGAAAAGAATGGACTATATCCGTATATGTGGTAATAATGTGGCTCATAGTAATAGAAAGCTTGGAAGAGATGAAGCCATGCTTTGTCTTGAAAATTTATTTATATTTCTTGATTATGTAACCTGTTGTTATTCTGATAAGTATGAGGAACGCTCATTTAAGAAGGAGATAATTACTTCACGAATAGATAAAGTGAAGAAATCAAGGGAAGAAGCTAAAGCGGTGCAGGAAAAGTTGGCGAAGGAACAGGAAAAGTCTGCACAGCAGGAGATTGATTTACAGAAGTTAATTGCTGAAAATGCGTCACTTAGAGAACAATTATCTGCTAGAAGGCAGGAACAACAGCAGACATATGTGCCTAAACCTCTTGATTTATCTGAGTATGATACAAGAAAACTATATATAGATGCTATGCTTACAGATGCAGGCTGGATTGAAAATAAGAATTGGCTCAACGAGGTTGTACTTTCTGGTATGCCTAATCAGTCGCAGACAGGGCGTGTAGATTATGTGTTATATGATGATTCACATCGTCCACTTGCTATAATTGAGGCTAAACGCACATGTACAGATGTGTCTAAGGGCAGACAACAGGCAAAATTGTATGCTGATATATTAGAAAAGGAATATAAGAGGAGACCTGTGATTTTTCTTACAAATGGATTTGAAACACACATAATTGATGGTAAATATCCAGAAAGAAAATGTTCTTCAATATATTCTAAAAGAGATTTAGAAAAGTGGTTTAATCTGCTAACAATGAGAACAAGCCTTAAATATATTTCAATTAATAAGGATATAGCGGGGCGTTATTATCAAGAAGCTGCTATTAAATCTGTCTGCGATAGTTTCGATGAAAAGAATCGTAGAAAAGCACTGCTTGTAATGGCAACAGGATCTGGTAAAACAAGAACAGTGATTGCTTTGGTTGATGTTATGTTGAAAGCAGGCTGGATTAGAAATATTCTTTTTCTGGCAGACCGTAATTCGCTTGTTACTCAGGCTAAAAGAAGCTTTGTTAATATGCTTCCTGATTTATCATGTACAAATCTGGTTGAAGAAAAGGATAACTATAATGCACATTGTGTATTTTCAACATATCAGACAATGATGAATTGTATAGATATTGTTAATGATAATGAAGGTAAACTGTTCACATGTGGACATTTTGATTTGGTAATATGTGATGAAGCACATAGATCAATTTATAACAAATATAAAGATATTTTTACATATTTTGATGCTCCGCTTGTCGGACTTACAGCAACTCCTAAAGATGAAGTGGATAAGAATACATATGGTATGTTTGAATTAGGAGATAAGATGCCTACATATGGATATGATTTAGCACAGGCAGTAAAAGATAAATATCTTGTAGACTATGTATCAGTTGAGACAAGGCTTAAATTTATTGAACAAGGAATTGTATATGATGAATTATCGGATGATGATAAAGAAGAATACGAGAAAACATTTGAAGATGAGAATCATGAGCTTCCAGAGTCAATTAATTCATCAGCATTAAATACCTGGTTGTTTAATGAAGATACTATTAAAAAAGTATTGGATATTTTAATGACTGATGGTATCAAAATAGATTATGGTCAAAAGATTGGTAAGACAATTATATTTGCCAAGAATCATAATCATGCAGAGAAGATATTGGAAGTTTTTAACAAGGAATATCCACATCTTTTGGATTATGCAAAAGTAATTGATAATCACATTACATATGCACAGAGTGCTATAGATGAATTTTCCGATGCAAAAAAGATGCCACAGATTGCGATTTCTGTTGATATGCTTGATACAGGAATAGATGTACCAGAAGTGGTAAATCTTGTATTCTTTAAGAAAGTAATGAGTAAAGCAAAATTCTGGCAGATGATAGGCAGAGGTACAAGATTATGTTCTGGCTTGATAGATGGTAGAGATAAGGAAAAGTTTTATATATTTGATTTTTGTGGTAATTTTGAGTTCTTCCGTATGGGTAAAGGTAAGGCTGCACCTAATACTATTGCTGTTCAAAGTGCAATATTTAATTTACAGTTTGAGATATCATATAAACTTCAAAATATTGAATATCAGGTGGACAGATTGATTGATTATCGTAATTTATTAGTAAAGCAGATGACAGAAAAAGTTAAGGAACTTCCAAGAGATAATTTTGCAGTTAAACAACATTTGAAATATGTTGATTTGTATTCTGTGGAATCTAATTATCAGACACTTAGTTACGAAGATACCCTTATTGTTAGTGAAGAGGTCGCACCACTTATAAGACCTGATGATGATGATGCAAGCGCTGTCAGATTTGATGCTCTTATGTATGGGATAGAACTTGCTTATCTGGATGGAAAGAAATATACAAAGGCACGTAGCGATTTATATAAAAAAGTTGCTGGTATTGCAAGTGTTGCAAATATTCCAGTAATTACTGCACAGGCTGAGTTGATTGATAAAATATTAAAAACAGATTACATAGATAATGCAGATATAGAAGAATTTGAAAAAATTAGAGAAAAACTGCGTTATTTAATGAAATATCTTCCTAAAGATGAAAGACGTTATGATACTAATTTTGATGATGTATTATTGTCTAAAGAATGTAATGATTCTGAACTTGAAGATGATGAATTAAGTAATTATAAAGCAAGAGCAGAATTTTATATCAGACAGCATCAGGACAATAAGGCAATAGTCAAGTTAAAGACTAATCAACCATTGACTAATGAGGATATTGTAATTCTTGAAGATATTCTATGGCGAGAAGTGGGAACAAAAAAGGATTATGAACAGGAAATTGGTGCAAAACCTTTAGGAGAGTTTGTTCGTGAAATTGTTGGACTCGATATGAATGCAGCTAAGGAAGCGTTTTCAGAATATTTGATGAATACTAATCTAGATAGCAGGCAGATATATTTTGTAAATCAGATAGTTGAATATATTGTTCATAATGGAATGTTAAAGGATTTTTCAGTACTTCAAGAGACGCCATTTACTGATCAAGGCAGTGTTGCAGAAATATTTACTGATATGACAATGTGGATGGGAATAAAAAAGATAATAGAAACTATTAATGCTAATGCGGCTGCATAAATATCACATATATACCATTCCACATATGCATGTTCTTTTATATTTAATAAATGCATATGATAAAACATAATTTATAGGAGACAATATTCATGAAATTTTCTTTTATTATACCAGTGTACAACACTGCACAATATCTTGACGAATGTGTCCAGTCGATTCTTAACCAGAGTTATGATAATTATGAGATAATTCTGGTGGATGATGGCTCTACCGATGGTTCCGGACAGATGTGTGATGAATATAGTAAAAAATTTTCACAAATTAAAGTTGTACATCAGGCAAATGCCGGGCTTTCAGCGGCAAGAAATACAGGAATAAAAAATGCATCAGGAGAGTATTTTTTTCTGGTAGACAGCGATGATTTCTGGCTTGGAGATTATCTTGGACAGGTTGCAGCAATGTGTGAGAATAAGCCAGACATGGTAGTGTATTCGTATCAGCCATTTGAGAATAAAGAAGAATTAAAGGTAACAAAAGCTGAATTTGAACTGCCATCACATAAGGATGAATATGCAGGAACGAGTTTTTTGAAAGATGTATTAGAGTTTGCGTTGGAGCGCAATACATTTTATAGATTATGTGCGTGGTGCTACTGTTATAAAAGAAGCTTTTTTATAGAAAATGGATTTCAATATCCCGTGGGAAAGAATTACGAGGATTTAAGATTGACATGGCAGGTTATTCTGGCAGCACAAAGTGTTGTGGTTATGCCTGAGATTATCTATGCGTATCGCAAGGGAGTAAGCGGCTCTATCACAAGTATTAATAATTATAAAAATATATCTGACAGATTGGAGCAGGTAATCAGCAATATTGAGGATGTAAGAGCGGATGGCAGGATTGACAGCCGCTTAAAAGAACTGCTTGAGGATTGTTTTTGCGAGAGTTATTTCATTATTATGACAATAAGTGACCTGCCTGCAACGTCTGTCGAGAGAAAAAGTCTTATGAAAAATCTTAAAGAAAATGCATGGGTCAGTAAATGTTCATTAAGAAGAGTTGACAGGATAGTTGCAGGACTTATAGATATATTTGGAGTAAGATTCGTGTGTATGCTTCTACATATAAGAAGAAAGATAGTATATCATGGACAGTTTAAAAGGGCATAAGTAAGAATACAGTTATATTAGATATTGATTTTGCGGTATACTGGGTATAAGATAATCAATGCAATTTAATTCGTTAATTCACAGGAGGCACAAAAGTGAGCGCGGCTAAATCAAAAGAAATGGATATGCTTAACGGAGGACTTGCAGGAAAGCTTATACTTTTCTCAATGCCGTTAGCATTCAGCAGCATACTACAGCAGTTATTTAATTCAGCAGATGTGGCGGTTGTTGGAAGATTTGCAGGAGATAACGCACTTGCAGCAGTTGGAAGCTGTGTTGCCTTAGTTGGTATATTTGTTAATCTGATAGTCGGACTTTCAGTCGGACCTAATGCAGCACTGGCAAATCTTATCGGACAGAACAACAGAAAAGAGATTAATCCAATGGTTCATACCATACTTACATTTGGAGCAATACTTGGAATAATGCTTATGTGTGCAGGATGGCTGGTTGCAAGAGGAGTTCTTGAATTGTCAGGAACACCAGAAAGTGTAATTGAAGAAGCACTTGTATACATGAGAATTTACTTTGTAAGTATACCTTTTATGGTAGTATATAACTTTGGTTCAGCGATATTAAGAAGCTTCGGTGATACCAGAAGACCGATGTATTACCTTATCGTGTCAGGTGTTGTCAATGTAATATTAAATCTTATTCTGGTAATCTGCTTTAAGCTTGGAGTATCAGGTGTGGCAATTGCGACAGTTATATCGAATATTATAAGTGCTGTGCTTGTAATTACATATCTTTACAGACGACAGGACGAGTTTGCATTCAGATTTGACAGAATGAGGATAGATAAGAAATATTTAAAAAGAGTGCTTGGTATAGGCATTCCTGCAGGAATACAGGGCGCAATATTTTCAGTGTCCAATGTATTTATACAGAGCGGAATTAACTCATTTGGTGAGGCGGCAATTGCAGGCTCATCACTGGCACTTAATTTTGAATATTTTACTTATGATATAGCCAACGCATTTGCACAGGCGGCGGTAACATTTACAAGCCAGAATTACGGAGCTGGTAATATCAAGAGATGTAAGAAAATATTCTGGATGTGTATGCTGTTCGGAATTGGCTTTACAGAGGTGCTGAGTGTAATATTTATTATATGTGATGAATTCTTTGTAGGAATCTACACAACAAGCGCATCCGTGGCAGCATATGGAATTATAAGAATGCATCATGTATGTTCTCTTGAAGGTCTTACTGCTACTTACGAGGTAGAAAGTGCGGCATTAAGAGGAATGGGCAAATCACTTGAACCAGCCATTTTTACAATTCTGGGAACAGTTGTGTTCAGATTAATATGGCTTGGTACAGTATTTAAGCTTGCCCCTACATATGAAATGCTTATGAACGTGTATGTGGCTTCATGGGTATTCACAGGTGTGGCATTATTTATTGTGTATGTCCTTCATATGAGAAAGATTACTAAGAGAGCAGCCCAAAAACAAATTTAACTATGAAAGTGAAGAGGTACAGTTATGGGATGTGTATATTTTGTCCGTCATGGGCAGACTGTGTGGAATGTAGAGAATAAGATATGTGGTGCAACTGACATTGCGCTGACAGAACTTGGGCATCAGCAGGCAGTTGAGACAGGAAAGAAGATTGTAAGCGAAGGAATTACTGCGGATGAGATTCTTTATTCGCCGCTTATAAGGGCGAAAGATACAGCGATGCACATATCAGAGATTACAGGTATTCCCGCAAGAGAAGAAATCAGGCTTAAAGAACAGAATTTCGGTAAATATGAATCAACACCAAGAGATGGCGAGGAATTTAAACAGGCAAAAAGCCAGTTTGTCACAAGATATGAGGGTGGGGAATCAATGCTTCATCTGGCGCAGAGAATATATAATCTGCTGGATGAGATTAAATCTTCTGACAAAACATATATACTTGTGGCTCACAATGGGATTGCGCGTGTTGTGAAGTCGTATTTTTATGAAATGTCGAATGAAGAGTATGCCGCGTTTGGTGTTAAGAATTGTGAGATAGTGAAATATGAATTTTAAATTTACTTAAATATATTCTAAAATTTATGTATAATTTTGTTGTATATTAAAAAAATTTGATTTGCCTATAGAAAATTAAGCAGATTTGATTTAAAATATATTTATATATGTTAAATAAAAGTCAGGAGGAAGTTTTGTATGAGTACACTTCAAGAAAAGATTAAAAGTAAATCAATCAAAGATAAGCTTGCAGTGATATTCCGACGTATGCATGTGGCATATCTTGTGATTGCAATTTTAGCTGTTCTCGGCATGATTTTAGCAAAGAACATTGTTGGTGCAATAGTAGTTGTTGTTATTGCAATAGTAGGATTTTATTATAACTATCGTACAATGTGTTCATTAGAGGAACTTATTGTTCAGCCGCTTAAGGAAATGGCAGCAGCATCTGGACAGATTGCAGAGGGTAATTTTGATATCGAGATTGAATATGATGGCGAAGATGAATTAGGTGAGCTTTCAGGCAGTCTCAAGACAGCTGCTAATATTTTAAAGACAGTTGTTTCAGACCTTTTATATATTGTTGAACATTTCTCAGAGGGCGATTTCAATGTCAACAGTACATGTCCTGATAAGTATGTAGGACAGTTAAAGAGCGTGTTAGACGAGCTTGATGAGATGGTTGAGAAGATAAGCGATACAATGCATGGAATCCAGTCATCAGCAGAGCAGGTATCTACAGGAAGTGGACAGCTTGCTGAGAGCTCGCAGGATATTGCTGAAGGTGCAACTAATCAGGCAGCAGCTGTACAGCAGCTTACAACTACAATTGAGGTTGTAACTGGACATGTACTTGATAATACTAAGTCAACAGATAAAGTTCATGATAAAGCTAAGGTTGTAGGTGCTGAGGCAGCAGACAGCCAGAATAAGATGCAGGAATTAACAACTGCTATGGAAAAGATTAATTCTACAACTCAGAATATCGAGAAGATTATTGCAGATATTGAGAATATCGCATCACAGACAAATCTTCTTTCACTCAATGCTTCAATTGAGGCAGCAAGAGCTGGTGAGCATGGTAGAGGTTTTGCAGTAGTTGCTGACCAGATCAGACAGCTTGCAGAGCAGAGTGCTAATTCAGCAACAATGTCTAAGACATTGATTGAAGAGTCATTACATGACGTTGAAACAGGTAACAGAATCACTAAGGAAGCTGGCGAAGCTATGGATCAGGTTATGACCGATCTTGATGAAATTCTTCGTGAGGTTGCCAATATCAGAGTTTCTTCTGATAAACAGGCAGAGTCAGTTAAGGAGATTAAAACAGGAATTGAATCTATCAATGATGTTATCCAGACTAATTCAGCAGCAGCAGAAGAGACATCTGCTACAAGTGAGGAACTTACAGCCTCAGCTATATCTCTTGATGAGTTATTAAAGGAATTCAAGCTTAGAAGTCATTAATGAGTGTGAAGTAAAATAATAAATATTGACTTTGAAAAATAGATGTACTATCATCCAGTTTAGATGTAGGTACATCTATTTTTGCGTTTAAATGGAGGATTATAGTATGGATGAGACTGGAAGAAAGATAACCAAGATAGCAAGAGAGGTGAGCAAATTCACAGTACAGACTATGAAAGAGGATGGAATAGGCACAGCAGAATTTGATTTTATCCATCTTATCAGACATAATCCGGGAATCACACAGGCAGAGGTAAGAGAGCAGTTAAAGATTGACAAGGGAGCTGCGGCAAGACGGGCGGCAAGTCTGGAAAGCAAAGGATATCTGTACCGCAAGCCTAATCCGGCAGACGGACGAAGCCAGCTATTATACGCTACAGAGAAGGCAGAGATGTTAAAGAATTCCAAGGCACATATAGAAGCCATATTCTATGAATGGCTTCTGGCAGAGCTTCCAGAAGATGAGAAAGAGTCATTTTTAAAGACACTTGATACGTTATACTGGCGTTCAAAGATGCAGAGAAAGGCAGGATTTACCGATGTGGCAAAGCTTGTCGAGAGTATTGGAATGAATGCAGAAGATGTGGAGGAAGATAGTGATGAAAGGTAATGGCAAAGCATTTAGGGCAGACAGAATAATGTCATATTTCAAGGCTGAATGGGTTGTACTGCTTATTGTTACAATATCAGGACTTATATATAATTTCGGTCTTCTTGCAGGACCCTGGTTTGAAGGTAAGATGACAGGATGCCTTGTTGATATATTAGGCGGTAATGCAGTGTTTAACGATATGCTTATTCTTGTTACAGCGTACATAGTATCAATTGCAGTAGTCCAGATATCAAGATATATCAAGAGATTTTATGTAAGACGATTTGCTAACAATGTTAACAAACGAATGAAAGAGATTCTTTATAATACACTTGTCCATAAGAGCAGAATAGAGCTTGAACACGAGGGCGCAGGTAATGTAATGACTAAAGCCATTCTTGATGTAGATGACTGCGTTGAGGGAATGAGAAAATTTACAACAGAAGTATTTGATACAGGTGTTGCACTTGTTGCATACGCAGCAATGCTTCTTGTGTATGACTGGCGTCTTGCACTGCTCAGTATGATATTCATGCCAGTGTCATATATTCTTGCAGAGAAGATGAAAGGTAATGTCCAGAAAACCGGTGCCAGATATAAGGAGCAGTCAGGAATTTTAAGTGCGGCTACACTGGACAGAGCTTCTAATGCGATTACATATCGAGTATATGGACGTGAGAATGACAGAAAAGATGCATATGAGAAGAATTTGACTGACTATGAGAAATCAGCAGTCCGTGCCAATATATGGGTTACAATATTCCAGCCTTTGTATAGAATTATCGCAATGATTGGTACAATATTTATTCTGTATTTTGGAAGCAGAAATGTACTTGGAATAGGCTGGTGCAACTGGGATGTCGCAGCATTTACAACATTTCTTGCATGTTTTATAAAGCTTTCAGACAAGTCATCTAAGGCTGCCAAGCTGTTTAATGCAGTTCATAAGGCGCAGGTTTCATGGAAGAGAATCAAGCCTCTTATGAACAATGTTGAATATGATGATATAAGCAGAGTTAAGGATAAGGCAGAGCTTGAGGTAGAGCATTTAAGTTTTGCATATCCGGGCGGCAGTGATATATACAGAGATGTGACATTTAAGGCAGAACCGGGACAGATAATAGGTGTTACTGGTGCTGTTGCATGTGGTAAATCAACACTTGGAAAGACATTCCTGTGTGAATATCCATATGAGGGAAGCATCAAGGTTAACGGAAAAGAATTAAAGGATATGCCATCAGTAGAACAGACAGGACTTATCGGTTATCTTGGACATGACCCTGAATTATTCAATGACACAATCAAACATAATATTATTATGGGCGACAATGTTGAAGCCAAAGATTATATCAAAGCAGTATGTTTTGATAATGAAGTTTCAGAGATGGAAGATGGCATAGATACTATGGTCGGCAATGGCGGTGTGAGACTGTCAGGTGGACAGGCACAGAGACTTGCACTTGCAAGAACACTCAGCCATAAAAGACCGGTTATGATTCTTGATGACCCATTCTCTGCATTAGACAGGGATACAGAGGAGCAGGTATTTGCTAATCTGAAGAAAATGGCATCAGACAGCATAGTGGTTATTATATCACACAGACTTTATCTGTTCCCAGAGATGGATAAGATTATATGGATGGAAGATGGACATACAGTAATTGGAACACATGATGAGATAATGAAGCAATGTCCGGAATATTCAAAACTTTACAATGTTCAGGCACAGATGTAGGAGGCGGTATTATGAATAAGAGCAGAAATGTAAAAAGTGTTATTTTAAATACTGTTAAACAACATATATTATTATCTTTAGGTATTGTTGTGACTGTGACAGGTGCGGTTGTTGCAGCGCTTATACCACCATTGATTCTTGCCAGACTGATAGATACAATTACAAGCGGCGGGGATGTTTCAATTATGCTTGTTATGATGTATTTCCTGTTTACAGCGGTTACAGGACTTACAGAGAGTGCAAGAGAAGGTCTGCTTACAGTATTTGGACAGAAGATTACTCATTCATTAAGAAGCAGCCTTATGGACAAATATATTCATCTGACAGCAGACTGTCTGAATAAGCAGGAGCCGGGAACAGTTGTATCAAGATTCGTCGGTGATGTCGATACAGTTGAGAATCTTTTTACTTCAGGAATTATAAGTATGTTTGCAGATGCCTGCAAGATTATAAGTATTCTTGCAGTTATATGGTTTAAGAATCAGGGACTTGCAATAGTCCTTGTGATATTGCTTCCATTTATATTTATGTTTACAAGAGTGGTACAGAAGAATATGCTCGCAGCACAGATAGAAAACCGTAGAGCTGTGGGTCGTGCTTCAGGTCATGTGCCAGAGACTCTTCACAATATAAGAACAATCCACTGCCTTGGAAAAGAAAAATATATGGCACAGCGTTATGATACTTATATTGATGAGAGTTACAAGGCAGTAGAGAAAACTAACTTCTATGATGCTATATATTCTCCTGTAATATTGATACTCAATGCAGTTGTTGTTGCAGTTGTTATGCTGTTCTCAGCATCAGGCAATGCAGATGTTCTTGCGTTATTTGGAATGTCAGCAGGTACAGCAGTTGCTGTAATCAACTATATATCACAGATATTCTCGCCAGTAGAGAGTCTCGGAATGGAGATTCAGACTATACAGTCAGCAATTGCTGGTGTTCACAGAATTAATGAATTTTTTGCTCAGGATGAATTGTTGAATAAATCGGACATCACAACAGAACAAACAGATTCTGAGGATGAAAAAGATGTGCCATATGTAGAATTTAATGATGTAACATTTGGATATGATGAAAAAGATGTACTTAAAAATCTCAGCTTCTATGTCAATGAAGGTGAGCAGGTTACGCTTTCAGGAAGAACAGGAGCTGGTAAGAGTACTATATTCAAGCTGTTACTTGGCTTATATGAGCCTCAGAAGGGTGAAGTACGTATCGGTGGTATCAGTACATATGATATTCCAGATGATGATAAACGTAAGCTGTTTGGTTATGTTGAGCAGACATTCCATATGGTTCCGGGAACTGTTAAAGATCAGATTACACTATATGACAGCTCTATAAGCATGGAAGATGTCAGGGATGCGGCAAGAATGGCTGGTCTTGATGATGATATTATGAATTTTGATAATGGATATGATACTCCATGTACTCCAGCACTGTTCTCACAGGGACAGTGGCAGCTTCTCTCGATTGCAAGAGCTGCTGTGGCAAAGCCAAAGCTTCTTCTGCTTGATGAGATAACTGCTAATCTTGATGCACAGACTGAAAAACAGGTTCTTGATGCGTTAAAGAGAGTATCAGAGAACAGAACTGTTATATCAATATCTCATAGAGTTAATGCCAAGACAGGAAGAATAATTGCTGTCTAATTAGGAAAGATTAAGTGGGTAAGGAGTTGTTTTAATGAAGCCAGTAGATACATTTCCAGATGGAACTGTTATAGATAAGTGGTTTTATGATGATGATGTACCGGAGTTAGAACAGCTTGGTACACAGTATGTAATAACAGATTATGGCATAAAAGATGTGGCATATACAGAGGAAGATGTCGTATATACGGCTAAGTTCCAGCAGCTTATCGACACCGTTGCAGATAATGGCGGCGGTGTGATAGTTGTGCCACGGGGAATTTACATGACAGGCGCACTGTTTTTTAAGCAGGGAGTTAATCTTTACATCTGTAAAGGTGGCGTGCTTAGAGGCAGTGATGACATATCTGATTATCCGGTAATGATGACACGTATAGAGGGCGAGAACTGCATGTATTATCCGGCTCTTATCAATGTTAACAGCGTTGATGGAATGGTGATATGTGGCGAAGGTACGATAGATGGCAATGGCGCAAGGTCGTGGAGGGCATTCTGGCAGAGGCGGAGCTGGAATCCCGAATGTACGAATAAGGATGAACAACGTGCCCGTCTTGTATATATCTCTGACAGCACGAACATAACTGTTGCAGGACTTCATATGTGCAATTCACAGTTCTGGACTAATCATATATACAAAAGCAATCATGTAAAATACCTTAACTGCCACATATACAGTCCGAGAACGCCAGTTAAGGCACCAAGCACAGATGCGGTTGATATAGATGTGTGCAGTGATATTCTGATAAAGGGCTGTGTTATTGAAGTAAATGATGATGCTGTGGCACTGAAAGGCGGCAAAGGTCCGTGGGCTGACAGCCTGCCTGAGAATGGAATTAATGAGCGTATAATCATAGAAGACTGCCAGTATGGCTTCTGTCATGGCTGCCTTACATGTGGCTCGGAATCCGTTCATAATAAAAATGTAATTATGAGACATATCCGCATAGATGATGGGTATAATCTTTTATGGCTGAAGATGCGTCCGGACACACCACAGCGTTATGAATATATAACGATTGAGGATGTGCGTGGCAGGATTTGCAGCTTTATCAACATCAATCCTTGGACACAATTTTATGATTTGAAAGACAGGAAAGATATTCCATTATCATATGCAGAACATATTGTTATGAGAAATTGTGAATGTGAGTGCGACATTTATTATAATGTCATGGAAGACGACAATCAGTACAGGTTATCAGATATAAAACTTGAGGATAATAACATAACAGAGACAGGCAGATATACGGCTGGAATGCACACCGGAGCAGAATGATATACCGGTATACTGGACAAACAGGGCAATAATACTGTATAATGGACGAACTTATTGATTTATCAGGAGGTCATATGTTAATTGATGAGCTGGAACCTGTAGAGGTTTTAAGTATTTTAAAGAGATATCTGATATTCCAAGGGGTTCAGGTAATACAGAAAAAATAGCCAGTTATTGTGAAGAGTTTGCCAGAAGAAATTCACTGAAAGCAGTGAGGGATAAAGCTGATAATGTGATTATATTTAAGGCTGCATCCAAGGGATACGAGGAGCATGAGCCAGTTATATTGCAGGGGCATCTTGATATGGTGTGTGAGAAGGCTGCTGATTGTGATATAGATATGGAGCATGAAGGTGTCCGCTTGTGTACAGATGGAAATTCTGTCTGGGCAGATGGAACAACTCTTGGAGCAGATGATGGCATAGCTGTGGCTTATATACTTGCAGTTCTTGCATCAGATTCAATACAGCATCCGCCAATTCAGGCAGTGTTCACGGCTGACGAAGAGATTGGCATGTTAGGAGCACAGGCACTTGATACAGGTGTGCTGACAGCTAAGAGACTGATTAACATAGATTCAGAGACAGAGGGAATACTATTCGTAAGCTGTGCAGGAGGTGTCAGGGCACAGTGCAATATTCCGGTTGAATATACATTTCTGGGACAGGAAGACCGTGCGGATAATATTAATAATCAGGCATTATATGAGATATCAATAAGTGGATTAGCAGGTGGACATTCAGGAATTGAGATTCATAAGCAGCATGCTAATGCTATAAGGCTTATTGCAAGCACATTAGAGATGATAAGCAGACATTTTGATATCAGGATTGCAGATATATCAGGCGGTGGCAAGGAAAATGCCATTCCTAAGGAAGCGAAGGCTGTTATATATGCAGATTCTGGTAAAGAAGCTGAATTAACAGAGTGTATTAAAGAGTATGAACTGCTTGTGAGAAAAGATATGCGCGGTATAGAGACAGGCGCAGTAATTAATATTTGTAAAATTAATGATGTCCAGACCAGTGCTTTGAATATATGCAGATGCCTTACGAAGAAAAGTACGGCAGATGTTATATATGCATTGCAGATGAGTCCAGATGGGGTTTATAAAGTCAATCCAGAGATAGACGGAATGGTACAGACTTCTCTTAACCTTGGAACCGCTTATATCAGGGATAATATGCTTACTTATAAATATCTGATAAGAAGCAACACCGCATCGGGTAAACAATTATTACTCGAAAGGGTGACAGCATTTGTTGAATATATATCAGGTAAAGTCACAACAATGTCAGATTATCCGGCATGGGAATATAAGAAAGATTCAAGATTGAGACAGATTATGGTTGAGAGCTTTAGCCGTATATATGGACATGAGCCAGAGGTGGCTTCTGTTCATGCCGGACTTGAATGTGGAATATTATCAGGCAAGATGCCTGATGTTGATATGATTTCATTTGGCCCGACACTTACAGACGTGCATACACCAGATGAGCGTATGGATGTCGCTTCTGTTAAAAGAAGCTGGGATTATCTGTTAGAAGCACTAAAGAATATGTAAATGCAGATGCTTTTACAGACATATCTATAACCTAAAGGAGAAATATTAGATGATAAAAGATGGTTTTATGTACCTTGCGGTTCTTATTCTTGTCGCAGCGGTACTAGTCAATTTACCGAAGATATTCAAAGGCAAAAAGGCTAAGGTTTTCTTTAACTTTGCACCACCGATTGTTCTTATATACCTTGGACTTATGATTCTGTGTACAGTCAAGTTATGGGATCTTAGTGCCACAAGTGCAGTATATAAGTCAGTTAAAAATCCAATATTGTATGCGATGCTGTTCATAATGCTGCTTCGCTGTGACCTTAAAAAGATTGTAAAATTAGGACCTAAGATGCTTATAGGTTTCTTTGCCGCGACATTGTCTATTGGATTAGGATTTGTCGCATCATATGCCATATTCCATCAGATATTAGGTGAAGGCGCGTGGAAGGCACTCGGAGCATTATGCGGAAGCTGGATGGGTGGAGGCGGCAATATGCTTGCCATTCAGGCAGCTCTTCAGGTAGATGAATCAACAATGGCATATGCACTTGTTATTGATTCTATCTGTGCAACTATATATGTCATGTTCCTTTTATGGGCTATTGGCAACCATGAGAAGTTCAACAGATGGACTAAAGCGGATACAAGTATTATAGATGGTGTCGGAGCAGCTCTTGAGGAAGAGGCTAAAGCCAACACAAAGCCTATTGTATGGCAGAACATTATTCTTTTATTAGGTGCAGGACTTTTCGTGTCAGCAGCTTCAATGGAACTTGGAAGCATGATTAATGCAAGGCTATCATTCTTTGACAGCACAACATGGACAGTGCTTATTGTATCGGTATTAGGAATTATATTCGCCCTCACACCATTTGGTAAGATTAAGGGAACTGAAGAGATATCTAATGTTATGTTATATATAGTAATTGCTCTTATAGCATCAAGAGCAGACCTCAGTGCAGTTGGTAACGCACATATCTGGCTGCTCGCAGGCTTTGTAATTCTTATAATCCATGTCGTTATCATGGTTATTCTTGCAAAGCTGTTGAAGATGGACATATTCACATGCTGTGTTGCATCACTTGCCAACATAGGTGGAACAGCAACAGCCCCGGTTCTTGCCGGAGCCTACTCTAATGCCCTTGTTCCAGTCGGAATAATGATGGCACTGCTCGGCTATATTGTGGGTACTGGCGGCGGATTAGTTGTCGCTAACCTTATGAGCATGTTTGGGTAAGAATGTTTATGTTATGCTGTTTAGATACATCAGATATGCATTTTTCAGCTCATTGTATTTCCTGACAGTGACATAAGCATGATATCTGCCTTGAAATAAAGATACTTTATCATTGTTAAATGAATCAATAAACCCCATGTTGATAAGAAAACCCTTTTTGGGTTGGAAGAAAATGTTGGGATTAAGCCGCTCAGAGTAATATGTGAGCGGCTCTTTTGATTCATAGCTGCCATAAGTAGTATAGACAGTTACTTTGCGGTTGCAGACTTCAATCATGATAATATCAGATGAGAACATAGTCATGACTTCTTTTTTAGTGACAACAGCGATTCTTTCGTTATTAGTATTAGATACATATAGGGCATCGTGAAGATTCCGCATAAAACGGGTTTTATTAATAGGCTTGTTTAAAAATCTGAATGCCTGAAAACTCATGGCTTCATCAAGGTAATCATTATATGCTGTAACAATAATGAAAAGAGTGTGCTTATCAGTTTTTGACATACGCCTGCCAACACTTATACCACTAATACCATTCATTTCAATATCAAGGAATACAATGTCAAAATGTGAGTTATCGTCAAGAAGAGCTTCTCCAGATTCAAATTCACATATATCAGGCAGACCAAGTTTGTTATCCTGAAAATATTCTTCTATATATGATTTAATAATCTGCCTTGATGTAATCTCATCATCACATATTGCAAATCTCATAATTACCTGTCCTCCAAAGTTAATAGTACGCAGAATACTTTGTTTTCATCATCATAATGTGTCTGTATGTTGCCATTATATTCAGATACAATTTTGCTAACGCTTTTTAGTCCATAACCATGATGAATTGTGTCCTGATTACTTGTAATCAGATTGCCAGATTCGTCTGTAAGAGGCTTGTTAGTACATGTATTGGATATAGATATAAATGTTGTGCTGCTTGATGCGACTGGTGTAATCTTAATGTCAATATGTGGGTCAGGTGCATTTGAACATGCCGCTATAGCATTATCCAACAGATTACATATCATGGATGTAAGATGGCTTGATTTGATAAAACAAGTGTTGGAATTATATGCATCTATGTTACATTTTATCGATAAACTATCAGCCATCATGGTATATCTGTTAAAAATAGTATTAAGTCTTGTGTCAGTGCAGTATTTGGTCTTAGTATTAAATTCCTTAGATGTTATAAGTGAATTAATATATGACTTGGCATCATCAGATTGTGTATCAGATATTAGATTCATAATTGTATTAAGATGATTTTTCATATCATGAATCATAATCTGTTGATTTTCATATGAGGTTTCAAGAAGTTGATATGTACTGTTACGTTCAATTTCAGACTGTAGCTGAAGATGAAGCTGTAGGAGTTCATTATTTCTGGCAGTCATATAATCCATAAACCAAACTAATGTTATATCTATGATTATAGTGCAGATACAGCATAATATAATCATATTGGAATCAATTACTGGAAGAACTGCATTACACATAATATGATATAGGCAGAACAGCTCAACAAGAGTCAATAATGTTATTACAATAAGAATGACATTGGCAAAAGATATATTTTTGCTGGCATCATGTCTTGAACTGTCATTATTATGGGTCAGTCTTGACACAACCAGGAGTAATATGAAATATGATGATTTGCTAAGTATAAAGAATAGAAATATTGATTTATCATTAAGCATAGGACTAATCTGAAAATTATCTGCAATGCTGCTGAATAAAAGTTCAGAAAATCCCATAACACATGTCATGATTATTGCATAGAAAATCGCACCTGAGATAACAGGTGTATATATTATATATACAATAAGAAAATTGATAATTGTAAATGCAGCCAGATTAAGAGGGATTATATGGGCGAATGATATAATTGTCAGAATCCCATAGCCAATTATGAAAGCTGCACTTTTCTGATATCTGCTGTTGGTATTGATGAATGTCCTGTTAAGAAAGAAAGCAGCAATAAGACCTTCTATAATAAAGGTTATTATATTACTCAACATATAGACCCCCCTTATATCAAATAATTATATAGACATAATGAGTGAAATTCAATTGTCTGTGTCTAAGACGACAAAAAATCAACAAATTTGTAGCAAAAATGTCGTTATGGACATAAAGTATTGTTTTTCTAGGCAGAAAATGGTATATAGCTGGTAACATCAACGAAAAAAGAAACACGAAAAGGAATTAAACATTATGTTTAAAAAATGGCTTTTTGAAGGTAAAAAAGATGATTTAGAAATAAATCCTTATTTTCCGGATTTTTTTAAGAAATTAATGGAAAAATATGGAGACCAGATTATTATGCCATATAAGACATGTGATGAATTATTCATTGCTCTTAAAGAAATATTCAGTTTGAAGCCCATTAATTATGAAGAGACAATAGTGGAAATGAGAGGATTTATGCGTGCTGAAAATGTAACTAAAGAAACATGTGATGCATATTTGCTTGAGTGGAACAATTCGTCAGAAGTATTTTATAGAGAGCATACCGCAAAATTTTTACCTGGCAGCAAAATTTTTCTTTTGGTAGATAATAATGATGGCAAAATTATTTGTAATGACGATTTCCTCCAAATGAAAATAGATATATTAAGAGGAATAGACAAAGAGGAGATTGATAATTGGACATCAAAATTAAAAAATTATTTGAATTTATTTTATCTTTATGATAGTGAATTGAAGAATGATGGGTTACAGAAATGATTTTTGATTCGTGAAATTTAATATATTTGTAAGGGAAAGTGTAGATGGGTGATATATTATGATAAACATATTATCAGATAGTATTGCTGGATTTCTTATCAGTACAGGAATTATATCAGATGACGATAGAGAACTATATTCGTATGCTGCATATAATATTATATTTAAAGCAGTACCGATTATAGTATTATTTATATTATCAATATGTATGAACAAGATTATTGAGAATGCGATTATAGTTTTAGTTTTTTTGTCCATTCGGAAATATGCTGGTGGATTTCATTTTAATAAACCTGCTCTATGTCTGTTTTGTTCAAGTGTAGTTATGGCAGTACTACTGGTGTTGTCAGATCGCATATATACCTCATTATTAATGTACGTAGTTTTATTGATGTCAGTAATTATAATAGCATGTCTGAGTCCTCTTGATTCAGATAAAAGAAAATTAGATAATACGGAGATAAAAGAGTATAAGATAAAGGCGGCTATTGTGTTATTGGTAATATTAGCGTTATATATATTGTTATGTGTGTGTCATAAGATTATATATTCTAATTGTATTTTTCTGGCAATTGAGTTAGTATTATGTCTTCAATTGTTAGAAGTAATAAAGAATACTAGAAGTAGATGATAAAATATAGCTGGAAGCATATTATCATAATTGCATCCAGCTATATTTTTATGTCAATAATGTTATATATTTATTTCTTTTGGTTTCTAAGGACAAATACTTGAATTATATCGTATATCATATCAAGGTCATCCTCATCGCATAGTTTTAAACTGTCAACGATATTATTCATGACATTATTTGATGACATAGTACCAAGAAGCAGGTAATTTGATGTAACAGATAATGCTTTGCATATTCTCATAAGAACAGGTAAGCTTGGTGTAGAATTACCTGATATAATTGAAGATAAGTAGTTAGATGATATATTAGCACGTTCACTTAATTCTAACTGATTAATATTCATAGCTTTATAACGGCTTCTGATTCTCTTACCCATTTCTACATTGTTAAATCCATCCATATATTTATAACCTTCATATGTTTACATTATTAATTAGTATGCATGTAATTTACCAATATATAATTGAAAATTGAACAATCTCAGAGAGAATAAATCTGAAATACGGAATTTTTAAATTCTTTTTAAGGGATTTATTCACTTATACTTGTACAAAAAACAGCTTTTTTAAGTGAATTCGACAAAAATGACAGAAAAATGTCGTTATAACCATAGCTATTGTTAATATTAAATCATATATGTATAATCAAATTGCGTTGATGTTAATATTTACAAAGGAGGTTTTAGGCATGAGCAGTGTTAAAGATGTACTTAAGAAAGGTGCAGCAAGAATGACAGAGGCAGTTCTTAGAAAAGAGCTTAAATCAAGTGCTAATTCTACAGCATGTGGATTTATGTATCAGCAGCCAGCACCTGAAAAATTAGCTAACTTTAGAAAAGTAAGATAGTTTTTCTATAAGACAGTAATGGTGTTATGGATAAAAAATTTTAACAGTACGGTAAGTAACATCCATTACTGTCTTAACAATTTTGTAGCAAAAATGTCGTTATAGACATAAAGTATTGTTTTTCTGAGTGGAAAATGATATATAGCTGGTAACATCAACGTAAATATAAATAGAAGGAGACAAATATATGGTTAAAACAAAGAACACTTATAATGCTATCTTCATAGTAGCAGTTACAATCATATGTATAAATTTAATGAGTGTGATAGCAAATGCAGGTAACATATCAGATAAAGGTTATATTTATAACTTTAATATATATGATAGTCATAAAACTGGTTTTAGAGATAAGGTTGATGCTACAAGTTGTTACATGAATTGCCAGTCTGCATCATCTTCCTATACTGCAAAGGTGTATGGAGGACATCCAGAAGCTGATGCATACGATTGTTCTATGGGATATGTATATTATTTTGAAGAGGGGTATAAGAGATTTCTTTATAATAGTGTGCATGAATCTGGATATGAAGAAGCTGCTATATTTGGAAGTGGAAGTGGAACTGCAAGTGGTTTGTGGAGTCCTGACAGCGTATATCAGTCAGGGGTAAGACCTGGTTCAGACCATCTATAGATTTTGAAGGAGGGAGCTTAGGCTGATGAAGAAAGTTCTGGTTAATATAATTATAATTTTCCTTGGGTGTACACTTATACTGATAGTTGGTTATGAGAACAAGGATAAGCTGAATTACATAAAAAATGTGAATGATATTAACAATACACAGATTGAACCAGCAGATAGTGATATTACATTAGAGCAGCCAACGGCATATATATCAGTACCGACAATAGCTCCCTCTAATACAGAAGCATCATATGAATATGTTAATAATATGCCATGTTATACAGAGAATGTAGAGTTGCCTTGTGAAATTCCAGGTAATGACTATAAAGGAGCGAGGATGTATGTAAAACTGGAAGATTATTATGTGACACAACAGATTCCGGATGAAATAGATGATGTTGAGAATATATTTATGTATAATGGAGCAAATTTGGTTTCGGATAGGGATATTGATAGTGAACATCGTGTTTTAGTGGCAAGAGTAAAATTGAGGAATCCTAATGACAAGGATGTCAATGTATGTCTTGGCAATATAGATTTAAAATATAATTTGACACCATATCCGATTGAGTTATCTTATCATAGTGAAAAAAATATGCGAAATCAGAAAAGTCATGCAATATAGTTAATATAAAGGCTAATGAAGAAAAGGAATATGAATTGCTGTATACTCCTAATATAAAATATTTAAAGGATTATGATATGTATCTGGTTGTTGATTTGCAGGGGACATATATTAATGATGGTTCCTGGGCAGTATATAAGTTGGATTTAAGTGAATGGATAAAATAGAGGATACTATATATGAAAGGATTCTGGAAAATAGAGTTTAGAAGGTTAATAAGAAGTATAGGACTTTGGACAGCTATGATAATGTGTCTGGTTATATGTATATTGCAGTATAGAGATATTACATTGCCAGCTGTAAAATATATGGATATGATTATCAATAAACTTGATAATATTAAAATAGGAACTTTGTATCCACATAGTGCATATAATCACTGGATAGGTGGGGATTTAGAGTCATATTGGCATTATATATATTTTATGCTTATTCCGATTATAGCAGTTATACCATATTCTTATACATATAATTATGACAGGAAATCAAAGCTTATAGTTAATTATTATATAAGGGCAGATCGTAAAGATTATGTAATTGTGAAATATATTATTACATTTTTAGCAGGAGCAGCTACAGTCATAATTCCGCTTGCATGTAATCTTGCGCTTACGATGATGAAACTTCCAGCTATTACTCCGCAGTCGTCAACAGGGACATATCCTGTTAATGGATCTGATATGTTTGCTGATTTATTTTATACCAAGCCATTAGTATATTTACTGGCTTATTTTGTTATTATATTTATATATTCAGGAATAATGGCTGTTTTGCCGTTAAGTATAAGCTTTTGGACAGATAATACATTTGTACAGCTATCAACACCTTTTATTGGAAATCTTTTAGTTTATTGTGTATGTAATACTAAGAATATGTATAAATATGTTCCTATGAGATTTACAGATCCAGCGCAGGATGGAGGTTTTACAGATGCTTTTACTGCCGCATTTATTCTTATAGTGTTGTTAGTTTTTAATGTATTGTCGGTCAAGCGAGGAATAATGGATGAAACATTATAAAATGATTGTGATGATATGTATATATATTCTGATGCTGTCAGTTGGGATGTATGCTATATATGAACATATACAGATATCATATAGGACGTTTAATATACAGGTAAGTCTTGCAGATATGTTTTTATGGTGTCTGTATAAAGGAATATATATAGTATATGTTGTGCCTGTTATACTTGTATTACTGTATAATACCAGACTAAGAAGGGTTAAAGATATACAGATGGTAGTTAGGGGTGGAAGCAGATTAAGGATAATTATTGGACAGGAGTTATATATAATAAAAATAAGCTTTATAAATAGTGCTGTAAGTATTGTAAGCATGCTGGTTATTTCTTATATAAAAAGGATAAGCTTATATAATTTTAATTCTTATAATAGTATGTTTGCAGTTATAACAAAACAACCTGTCAATATAAATATTCTGACTGTTTATTCGGTTATATTCTATTATATGTTTATGCAGGTTTTGTTTGTAATGAATAGTGTTCTACTTATAAATTGTGTTACATCCAGCAGAGTAATAATGTGTCTGGGAATTAGCATTATTGAAGTTATGGAATGGATGGGAACAGGTCTGGGTGTAATTAACAGTAATTGTTATAAGCTGTTATCAGATATACAGAATGGATACTGGTATATGTTAAGAATAATAATAGTGAATATTATTGTATGGGTGATGACTATGCTTATATATAAAAATAGAGAGTACAGATAGATATGGTAAGAGCGTTTATATATGATTTACACGAAGGATTGAAAAAACAATATGTTAGATATATAATTTTGTTTGTAACTGTAATCATTACATGCATACACATTGATGGAACAATATATAATGATATCAATATGAGGCAATATAGTGCGGGATTTGTCAACTATGTTATTTATATGTTTCAGGGAATAAGACCAATCAATCAAAATTTTAACAAAGAATATGAGATGCCTGTATTTTGGTTATTTTTTAATATATATATATTATTTGTTCTTGGTGGTTATACAGCTGATAGTTTAAAGAAGGATAGATGTCAGTGCTTAGTTAGATTTAAATCCAGAGTGAGCTTTATAATAAGCAAGTATGTATATATTTTTGTTGGAACATTGATATATTATGGATGTCTGTATTTTGCAATAATGTGTCATATGATATTCAGAGCTAAAATCATATGGTATGAACCACATATTAGCAAACCAGTTAATGCGTTTGGTATACGGATATTTCCATCTGATTGTTATGCCGTATGTGTTATGGTAATTATTCCATTTCTGACCAGTTGTTTATATATGTTAATGTGTATAATAGCAGAGATATATGATAATACAATCATAGGAATAGCTGTAATATGTATCTATATAGTTGTAGGTGCCTATATTCCTCAAAGTTATTGTATATCAAATAATATGATGTTATGTAGAAATGAGTATGTGATATCAGATGGAATCAGTATAATAAAATCATTATTTATATTAATCTGTATGATGTTGTGTAGTATTGTGGTTGGGATAATGAGAATAAAACGATACGAGTATATTAGTAAAGAGAGGTTAAAATGAAGATAGAATTTATAAATTACAGTAAATTAATTAATAAAAATAAAATACTTGATAACATATCTATGACATTAACATCTGGAAAAATATATGGCATAAAAGGCGAAAATGGAAGCGGAAAAACAATGCTTATGAAAGCAATGACAGGACTTATATTTGCTGATAAAGGGAGCATAAGTATAGATGGCAAAGTATTAGGTAGAGATATATCATTTCCAGAAAGTGTAGGAATATTGATAGAGAATCCTGGGTTTATAGGCTCATATAGTGCATATGATAATCTTAAATCAATATCGCTGATACGGAATTGCGCTAGTGATGATGATATATATAAGGCATTAGAGATTGTGGGATTGGAACCATACAGTAAAAAAAGATATAGACAGTTTTCTCTCGGAATGAAGCAGAAACTTGGAATAGCAGCAGCTATATTTGAGAATCCAGAACTTATAGTTCTTGATGAACCATTTAATGCACTTGATGAAAAAAGTTGTGATAGAATAAAATATGTAATTGAAAAGAAAGCAAAAGAAGGCAAGTTGATTATTATATCATCTCATGATAAAGAAATCTTATGTGATATATGTGATCAGATAATTAAGATACAGGAGGGTAGGTTAATTGAAGAATAGGATATTAATATTAGTCAGCCTGTTATGTGTATCAATAATAATTATTTGTTGTACAATTAAGATAGTGGAAGTCAATAAACGATATCCGGATACAGTGGTTATTAATGTACCATATGGAGAAAAGACGGAATATAAGAATTTTGAATTGCAGATACAAGATACAAAATATATAGATTATGATGAATTGAAATCATTAAATGGGAATGTGTCGGAATTATATGATAAATATGAAAAGTATTACAACCAGACATTTGCTTTGATAGAGTTGCAAATAAAGAATTGTAGTGATATAGCTGAAAATGTTGAACTATATCAGATAGTTCTAGGCAATAATACAAGTTCTAATGGAGTAGATGTCGATTTATTTGAGAAATTTAATGACAGTTCAGAACTATTATGTCCGAAATTGCAGCCAGATGAATCTGTTCGCGTTGTACTAACATATAGTTTTTTGAATCAATATTTTAAAAATGAAAAAATTGATAACATGGGGCTGATAGTTAGTTTATATCCGCAAAAAATATTTTTGGAATGTGAAATGTATTGAGTAAAAGGAGGTTGAACAATATGAAAAAAGTACTTATAACAATAGGTGTTATTGTTGCGGTGATAATAGTAGCATTTTTAATTATCAAACTGGTTGAATATGGATCTTCACTGTCAAATCGTGGACCTGAAGGCTTTTTTAGACCATATTAGAATGACAAAATAATCATAGAGATGCAGAATATGTATAAAAGCTCATCACTGTTAAATTAAACACAGTGATGAGCTTATTTTGAATTGACTATGTATATTTGAGAATCGTATATTTATTTACTAGCCATAGCTTTTTCTGCCATGGCAAATTCTTCTGGGGTATATTTAGTCAGGATCTGTTCCTTGGTAAGTCCTAGGTCAAGCATGTTTTGAATTGCTTGAATTATGCTGTTTTGAACATCCCTCGCTTTTATTATTGTCACATATATCCATCAGACGTGGATAAGATGTTATCTTAGCTATCAATTTCATAATATAGTTATTTATTTCATTATAAAATTTATATGGGTTGGAATCAAGTATTTGGACAAGAATAAGCCTGTAGTCCAAGCCCCCAGTAAACAATAAAAATAACTGTCATATATTATAGTATAACCGAATATATGAGAGGAAAGTTAATATGGCAAGATTTACTAATCAGGCGCAGCTTCGTTATGGCAATTCAGTTGCCAATTCTAATATAGCAGTTGGTGAGATTTTAGAGGTGTTATCTGCTACGAAGACAGCAGGAACGGTATAAATAGCAGTCATAATGGTAGTCTGCTATATAACGAAACACCCCCGGCAGGTAACACACCTGCCGGGGGCTTTCTATGCACCATAAGATATGATGCACATTTTATTATTTAACAACTTATAGGGGTTGAAGCTGTCAATCGGATTATCCTTCGATAGCAATTGCCTTGCTGCTTTCGATAGCCTTCTTATCCATCTTAGGAACGCTGATTTTAAGGATACCGTCTTCATATTTAGCTTTGATATCGCTCTGGCTGAGACCATCACCTACATAGAAGCTTCTGCTCATAGCACCGGCATAACGCTCCTTGCGGATATACTTGCCATTCTTCTTTTCCTCATCCTTATCAAGTCCCTTAGCGGCACTGATTGTAAGGTATCCATTGTCAAGCTGTGCACTGATTTCGTCTTTCTTAAAACCAGGAAGATCAACATCTAATTCATAGCCAGATTCTGTTTCTCTGACATCAGTCTTCATAACATTCTGTGCATGTTTACCATATAAGGCTTTATCAATATCAGGGAAATTAAAGTCCATCCAATCATCATTAAATAAGTTCTCTCCAAAAATACTAGGCATTAACATAAGTCATCTCTCCTTTTCTCTTATAAAACCTATTGCCATGTTACTCTTGAACTCTGGAATTAATCCCTTTCCTTTGTTCTTGCCTATGTTATATACCTAATTGTTAGCACTGTCAAGAGGTGAGTGCTAATTTTATTATTAAACAATTATAAACTTTGTTATGCAAATATAAAAAGCTCCCCAGAGCCCTTTATATCTGCATTGTCAGATGTTAGGAATCTCTGGGGAGCCATGTAAGGGGGTGCGATAGAAGCACAATCAGTCAAACCTTACTGGAAATCGCATATATCAATCATTGATTCAAGCATAGCCTTTTCATCAGGTTTCTTTCTTGTAAGTCTTGCTGCGGCAACGATAGGCATCCACTTATTGACATATTTCATGTCAGTTGAAGTCTTTTCACAGAAAAGCTTGATATATTTATCAGCAAGCTTTTCGTCAGAGAGCTTAAGTGTGAGGTATGTATTGGCTACATCAGCACTTGCGTTGCCCTTAGTTGCATGAACCCAGTCAACGGCTGTTATGCCCGTGATTTTATTGTTCTTGTCAGTTGTGACGATAATATTTTCTGGACAGTAGTCTCCATGACACAGCTTGTTATGAGTAGGAAGTTCCTCAAGTCTTGATTCAAGCTCATATTTGATATGGTCATCGACATTAAGCTCTTTAATCTGTCTGTTTAACTTATCCTTAAGAGACAGAAGAAGAGGGTTGCTTCTCTTGTTGAATGATATCTGGAAATCAACCATAGCTTCAATATAGCTGTCTGTGTTCTCTGGATGTGCTTTAAGAAGTTCTTCAAGAGTGCTTCCCTTGGCATATTCACTTGTGATAACCCACTGTCCATCATCAACAGACACGCTTAATAATTTAGGAATATCAAGTCCAGTGTCTTCAACTCTGGCTGTATTTAATGCTTCATATAATACGTCTGATTTGTTGTAAGACAGGGCGAAAACCTTAGAAACCTTATCACCATCAAGGTAGACAGATTTCTGAGAACCTTTATAAATACATTTTTTCATAGCTTATTCTCCTTCCTGATTACTTTCCGTAGTAAGCCTTAAGATACATAGCTTTAATCTCTGACATAAGAGGATATCTAGGGTTAGCACCTGTACACTGGTCATCAAATGCCTTCTCAACCATATCATCAAGTGTCTCTAAGAAATACTTTTCATCAACACCATAATCTTTAATAGTCTTCTTAATGCCAACCTTCTTCTTGAGGTCTTCAATAGCAGCTAAGAAGTTCTCGAACTTCTCGTCATCATTCTTGCCCTGAATTCCAAGGAAGTTAGCACATTCAAGATATCTCTCTTTGCAGTGAGGATAGCTGTACTGAGGGAATGTACCCATTTTTGCAGGAACCTCAGCGGCATTGTATCTCATGATATCTGTTATAAGTACAGCGTTAGCGATACCATGTGGAAGATGATGGAATGCGCCGAGCTTGTGAGCCATAGAGTGGCATAATCCAAGGAAAGCGTTGGCGAACGCCATACCAGCCATAGTAGAAGCAGTAGCCATCTTTTCTCTTGCAATTGCATCATGCTGTCCATTCTCATATGCTGCTGGAAGGTAATCAAATATATTCTTCATAGCCTTTAATGCAAGACCATCTGTGTATTCTGTTGCCATAACAGAAGCGTAAGCTTCAAGTGCATGTGTGAGGGCATCAATACCAGAAGCGGCTGTAAGTCCCTTAGGCTGATCCATACACATGTCAGCATCAATAATAGCCATCTTAGGAAGAAGTTCATAGTCAGCAAGTGGATACTTGATTCCTGTCTCTTCATCTGTGATAACTGCGAAAGGTGTAACCTCTGAACCAGTACCAGAAGATGTAGGAACAGCTATGAAGTAAGCCTTCTCACCCATCTTAGGGAATGTGTAGATACGTTTTCTGATATCCATGAAACGCATTGCCATATCCATGAAATCTACTTCTGGATGTTCATACATAACCCACATAATCTTGCCGGCATCCATTGCTGAACCACCACCGATAGCGATAATGCAGTCAGGCTCAAATGATGTCATAGCCTTGGCACCTTCTTTAGCGCATGCAAGTGTTGGGTCTGGTGCTACATCATAGAATGTTGTATGAACGATACCGAGCTCATCAAGCTTATCTGTAACACACTTTGTATATCCGTTCTTATAAAGGAACTGGTCAGTAACGATAAATACTTTCTTCTTGCCTAATACATTCTTTAACTCATCAAGAGCAACAGGAAGGCAGCCCTTCTTGAAGTAAACCTTTTCAGGAGCTCTAAACCACAGCATATTTTCTCTCCTTTCTGCAACGGTTTTGATGTTTAAAAGGTGTTTAACGCCTACATTTTCTGAAACAGAGTTGCCGCCCCATGAACCACAACCAAGTGTGAGTGATGGAGTGAGCATGAAATTGTAGATATCACCGATACCACCCTGTGAAGAAGGAGTGTTGATGAGGATTCGGCAAGTCTTCATGGCTTCCTGGAAGACAGCTATTTTATCCTGCTGTGTCTCTATATTAATATATAATGAAGATGTATGACCATATCCGCCGTCAGCTACAAGCTGTTTAGCCTTTGCAAGAGCATCTTCAAAATCTTTAGCCTTATACATTGCAAGAACTGGAGAAAGTTTTTCATGTGCGAATTCCTCTGATAAATCAACAGAAGTAACTTCGCCGATAAGAATCTTAGTATTTTCTGGAACAGTTATGCCTGCAAGCTTTCCTATATTATATGCACTCTGTCCAACAATCTTGGCATTGAGTGAGCCGTTGATAAGGATAGTCTTACGAACCTTATCAAGTTCCGTCTTAGTAAGGAAGTGGCATCCTCTTGCAGTAAATTCATCTTTTACCTGCTTATATAACTTAGAATCAACGATTACTGACTGTTCTGATGCACATATCATACCATTATCAAATGTCTTTGAATGTATGATTGAATTGACAGCTAATGTAACATCTGCTGAACTGTCAATGATGGCAGGAGTATTACCAGGACCAACACCGAGTGCAGGCTTTCCTGATGAATAAGCAGCCTTAACCATACCTGGACCACCAGTTGCAAGTATTATATCAGCTTCCTTCATAACCATATTAGTTAAATCAAGAGAAGGAACATCAATCCATCCGATGATGTTCTCTGGTGCGCCAGCCTTAACAGCAGCATCAAGAACAACCTTGGCAGCAGCGATAGTACTTGCCTTAGCACGAGGATGTGGACTGATTATGATACCATTTCTTGTCTTTAATGATATCAGACTCTTGAATATAGCTGTTGATGTTGGATTAGTTGTTGGAATAACAGCAGCGATAACACCGATTGGTTCAGCGATTTTCTTGATACCGAATGATTTGTTCTCCTCGATAACACCACATGTCTTGGTATCTCTGTAAGTATTGTAGATATACTCAGATGCGAAATGGTTCTTGATAACTTTATCCTCAACAATACCCATGCCAGTCTCTGCGACAGCCTGCTTAGCAAGAGGGATTCTTGCCTGGTTGGCAGCGATTGCAGCAGCAGTAAATATCTTGTCGACCTGCTCCTGTGTGTAAGTTGCGAATATTCTCTGCGCCTCCCTTATCTGCGCGAGCTTCTTCTCTAAAGCTTCAACAGAATCAACAATAAAGCTTTCATTTTTCATTTCAGCCATTTTCTTTACCTCCATAAATAAAATGTTTGATAAATTTTTAACAATCAGAGTATAACACTGTATACAAATGTTGTCAAATATTTATTTTCATAAGTGTAGTTCAAGCATTTATCATGTGCAAGCTGTATGCATACATATGTAAAATAATTTACACAGATTTCACATAGAACATATATTAGATTTTACATTCCACACTTATACTTATGAAAAATGAAATCAGGTTATTTTATTCGGAAGAGGAGGAAATCATGATTAAAGTTGGAATGCTTACAAGCGGCGGTGACTGTCAGGCACTCAATGCCGCTATGCGTGGTGTGGCGAAGACATTGTTTAATCTGTCACCAGAAACAGTTATATATGGTTTTATCGATGGATATAAAGGTTTGATGAAAAATGAATATAAAGTTATGACTCAGGAAGATTTCTCGGGAATACTTAATATAGGTGGAACAATACTTGGAACATCAAGGACTCCTTTCAAATATATCGGAGTGCCGCTTGATGATGGAAAAGACAAGATTGAGGCTATGATATCTACATATAAGGAACTTCAGCTTGACTGCCTGGTAATTCTTGGTGGCAATGGCTCACATAAGACAGCACTTGCTCTTAAGCAGAAGGGGCTTAACATAGTGACACTTCCTAAGACAATAGACAATGACCTTGCAAAGACACAGGTGAGTTTTGGTTATCAGTCAGCTATGGATATAGCGGCTAACGCAATTGATTGTATACATACTACAGCAGCTTCACACAGCAGGGTTTTTATTGTTGAGGTCATGGGACACAAAACTGGATGGCTCACGCTTAATGCGGGACTTGCGAGCGGAGCTGATGTCATACTTATACCAGAGATACCATATGATATTAATGTCGTTGTCGAGGCAATTAATAAAAGAACGGAGAATGGTAAGAAATTCACAATTATAGCTATGGCAGAAGGTGCATTATCAATTAATGAAGCAGCAATGTCTAAACGTGAACTAAAGGAGTTATGGAAAAATGATGGATTTCCGTCAGCGTCATACAGACTTGGTAATACTATATCTGTGATGACAGGACAGGAAGTGCGTGTTACTGTGCCTGGACATGTGCAGCGTGGCGGCAGTCCGGTTCCATATGACAGGGTATTAGCGACAAGGCTTGGAGTTGAAGCAGCAAAACTTATTATTAATAAGAGGTATGGATACATGGTCTGTGTCGATAATAATGAAATCGAGTATGTCGAATTAGAAAAAGTAGCGGGAAAAACAAAGATGGTAGATGCAGATGGC
The DNA here is from genome assembly GCA_050874305.1 of Lachnospira sp. GTDB lineage: Bacteria > Bacillota > Clostridia > Lachnospirales > Lachnospiraceae > Lachnospira. Next base: position 61,007 of record JBNMKL010000008.1, read on the forward strand.
CAGCTTGTCAGACAGGCAAGAGATTTAGGAATATGCATGGGAAACGAGGAATAATATGAAGAGTATAAAGGGATATTATCAGAATAGAGAGCTGTCGTGGCTTAAATTTAATGAAAGAGTTCTGCTTGAAGCAGAGGACAATAATGTTCCACTGTGTGAAAAACTGACATTTGCATCAATATTCCAGAGCAATCTTGATGAATTCTTTATGGTAAGAGTAGGCTCATTGTATGACCAGATGAGGTTTTCACAGGATAAAAGCGACAATAAAACCAATATGACAGCTAAGGAACAGCTTACAGCTATATTTAAGGAATCAAGAGAACTTACAAGAAAAAAAGATGCAGTATATAGAAATCTTATGCTGCAGCTTGAGGACTATGGAATTAAGATACTTAATTTCAATGATATAGATTACAGTGATGCAGTTTATCTTGAAAAATATTTCAAGGAATCAGTTCTGCCATTGCTTTCGCCACAGATAGTTGGAAAGAAACAGCCATTTCCTTTTATGAAGAATAAGGAGATATATGCAGTTGCCCTTCTTGGCAAGAAGAACAGTGACAAGATAGGAATTGTTCCATGCAGCAATGGAGTATTTTCAAGACTTGTTCCAATTCCTTCAGACAATAAGAAATTTATGCTGGTTGAAGAGCTGATTCTTCATTTTATGCCTAAGATATTTGAAAAGTATCAGATAAAGAGCAAATCGCTTATTAGAATTATAAGAAATGCTGATATTGACGTTGATGAGGCGGTTGATAATGAAGACACTGATTACCGTGATTCTATGGAGAGAATGATTCGCCAGAGAAAGAGACTTTGCCCTGTTAAGATGGAATATTCAAGACTTCTTGACGAGACTATTATTCTGAATCTGTGTAAAGAACTTGAGCTGAAGCAGGAGCAGATATTTTATTCAGAGGCACCACTTGATTTGTCGTTTGTATTTGATATACAGGATATTCTCAGAGCTGATAAGAAGTTATTCTATGAAAGACATGTGGCTAAGGTTCCGGTATGGGCTAATCCTTCAAGAAGCATGATATCTATTATAGAAGAGAAAGACAGATTATTATTCTATCCTTATGAGAGTATGAATCCGTTCCTGAGGCTTCTGAATGAGGCGGGCAATGATAACAGGGTTGTATCAATCAAGATGACACTTTACCGTGTAGCCAAGAATTCGCAGATAATAGAGTCTCTTATCAATGCCGCTGAGAATGGCAAAGAGGTTGTAGTGCTTGTTGAACTGAGGGCAAGATTTGATGAAGAAAACAATATTGAATGGTCCAGGAGACTCGAAGATGCAGGATGCCGTATAGTATATGGACTTGACCATACAAAGGTTCATTCTAAACTTTGTCTTATAACATATCAGGATGAGGGAAAGGTTAATTATATAACCCAGATTGGAACCGGTAACTATAATGAAAAGACGGCAAAGCAATACACAGATTTGAGCCTTATGACGGCTAATAAGACAATTGGTAAAGAGGCAGCAGAGACATTTACCAAGCTTTGCATGGAAGAGTTTATAGATAATACTGTAGCTCTTCTTGTAGCACCAAAATGTCTTAAAAGTGAAGTTATACAGATGATGAATGATGAGATTAATCATGTTAAGAATGGTGAACCTGGATATGTAGGAATCAAGATTAATTCTCTTACGGACAAAGAAATAATTGATAAGCTGGTTGAGTGTTCACAGGCTGGTGTCAAGGTTGAGATGGTAATCAGAGGAATATGCTGTCTTGTTCCGGGAATAGAAGGCTACACTAATAATATAACAGTTAAGAGTGCAGTTGGCAGATTCCTTGAACATTCAAGAATATATATATTTGGAACACCTGACAGGGATAATATATATATCGCTTCAGCAGATTTCATGACTAGAAATATGGAGCGTAGAGTTGAGATTGCAGCACCAATATACGATGAAGAGATTAAGAAAAGAATCCGTGATATATTCGATATTAAAGAAAATCAATATATCAAGATATGGAAGCTTGGCCCTGATGGAAAGTACTATCACGATGACAGCATAAATTAATATTGCTTTGTCAGCATCCTGCATTGTACAATTACATTAATAAATGTAATGGCAATGGAGGATGACCCGTGATACGCAATATATTATTTGACTTAGATGAAACATTGTTTGATTTTAGCAAGGCAGAGAGAATTGCAATAATGAAGACTCTTTCGCATCTTGGAGTGGATGCGGAAGAGTCATTTGTGTCTGTGTATAGTAAAATTAATGATTCAATGTGGAAGCTTCTTGAAAAGGGGCAGATTGAAAGAAGCGAGCTTAAGGTGAGAAGATTCGCACTGTTTCTTGAAGCGATAGGTGTGGAAGCGGATGCCAGACAGGCAGCAGAATTCTATGAGAATGCATTGTCACAGGGACATTATTATATAGATGGTGCAGAAAATGTAGTTTTCGGACTTAAAGACAGATATAACCTTTATCTTGTGTCCAATGGTACATATAAGGTTCAGACGGGAAGACTTTCGGGTGCATCAATCACACCATGTTTTAAGAAGATATTTATATCAGAACAGATTGGTGCTAATAAGCCATCTAAAGAGTTCTTTGATGTATGTTTTTCACAGATACCGGAATTTGACAGATGTGAGTCGGTAATCGTAGGAGACAGCCTGACATCTGATATTCAGGGTGGAATTAATGCTGGAATAAAGACAATCTGGTATGACAGAAAAGGACTTGGATCAGAGGTATATAATGATATAGTTCCAGATTACAGAATTACAGATATAAGACAACTGCCAGACCTTATAGATAACATGTCGAAGAGTGTCGTAACTTGCGATAAATAAGGGCTTTGCTTGTATTGTAGGCTCATAGTTAATATGCTATTATTCCAATGGGATTTAAGTCGAATTATGTAGGATTGAATAAATCAGAATAGGATAGAGCATATGAAATGTTATTATAAAGAACATGTATACTTTGGAGATGATAAAAAATTAGAAGTTACAGAAGAAATGCAGTATAAAATCAACAAAATACTTACTGATAATACCGCAGTTGGCGTTATCAGTGGCTATTTTGATGAGGGCTTTACGCTTAATTTTATAAGTGAATTTGCATTGAATATTATTGGATATACTTATGAGGATTTTATAGAAGTTACAGATAATCACATATTGAATATTGTATATGGTCCAGACAGAGCATGGTATAAAGGATTAATAAAAAATCTCCTGGATGATAAAGATTCACAGGAAATACAGAATGGAATCCGTAGTGAGTACAGAGTCCTTAACAGACAGGGAAGACCAGTATGGATTCAGGATGTAAGAACTATTGGCAATGATGAAGATGGACGTAATATATGGATAAGTTCTGTACGTCTTGTAGATGATATCCAGAAAGTTCTTGATAACAGGACAAGCGTGTTGTTATCTAACGGATATATGTTCACCAAAATATATGAGATTAATACAAAGAATAACAGAATATACTGCCTTAAAGACCGAGATGAAGTAGAACAGGGAGGTATATATGACTTTGACAGGTGGCTGGAATTCAAGAAAGATTTTTATAGTGAATCAGAAATTGAACGTTTCAGACAATTTGTTAATCTTGAAAAAATCAGACAAAACATAGCAGATGGCACAAGATATCTTGAACAGGAGTTTAAGACCAGATATAAGAACAGACCAGGCTGGGTATCAGATTCAATTGTGTTCCAGAATGAGTATCTTGACACAGACACAGTTATACTTGCGGAGAAAGACCTGACGGATGACAGAATATTTGAACAGAGCGTACTTAGTACAGTTGGTGCATATATGGAGATTTATTACGTCAATCTTGAGGATGATTATTATTGTATGGTTTATCCGGACAGGAATAGCCGTGAGCAGCGTGGCAGCTATAAAAAGGCGATTGATGAGCACGTTGAAATGTATATAACAGATGAGGAAGATAGAAAACGTATAAGGACACTTTTATCTGCGGAAAACATAACGAAGGCTCTTATGTATAATAAGCATGCGGAATACAGATATATAAGAAGAATTGAAGATGGTTCATTTGCATGGTGCAAAACATGCTTTACTGTATGTGAAAGAAAAGATGGCATTCCGATATCTGTAACGATGTCTATACAGAATATAGATGAGTATGTGAGGGAAAAAGACAGACAGACAGCAATATTGCAGAGTGCTATTGAATCAGCTAATTCAGCTAATGCTGCTAAAACAGAATTTTTATCGCATATGTCACATGATATCCGCACACCTATGAATAGTATCATAGGAATGGTTGATATTGCCAAATATTATTGTGATGATAAGGAGAAGGTAAGGGATTGCCTGGATAAGATATCCATATCAAGCAGACATCTTCTTAATCTTATCAATGACGTATTAGATCTTAGCAAGATTGAATCAAAGACGGTCAAAATTAACGAAGAGGTAGTTAATATACCATCAATGTTCAGGGAACTTGAAAGTATACTTATGCCACAGATAATAAGCAAGGAACACGCATTTACAATAGACATGGCTGAGCTTATACATCCGAATGTTCATGGTGATAAGCTGAAGCTCCATCAGGTGTTTATTAATATAGCTTCCAATGCAGTTAAGTATACTTCGTCTAAAGGTCATGTGCATATTGCAATTAAAGAACAGGAACTTGAAGACAGTAAGAAAAACAGATATGTGTTTATATTTGAAGATGATGGAATTGGAATGTCAAAAGATTTTATGGAACAGATATTTGATCCGTTTTCAAGACATCTGGATGAGAGGACAACATATGTGCAGGGAACTGGACTTGGAATGCCAATAACTAAAAATATTATAGATTTGATGGGCGGCAGTATCAAGGTTGAGAGTGAACTGGATAAAGGAAGCAGATTCACAGTATCATTTGATATGGAATATTGCAGACAGAGAAGAAACAGATTTGATGATGAACTTGTTGAAAAGACTAAGACAAGCGCATCAGACATTGTGAGAACCATGAAAAAATCTTCAGACGAGTACGATTTTGGCGGTAAGAATGTACTTCTTGTAGATGATAAAGAGATGAACAGGGAAGTTGCCAGAGAAATTCTTGAGATGATGAACTTAAAGGTTGATGAGGCATCTAATGGAGAAGAGGCAGTTAAAATGTATAGTGAAAACCCTGCATATGACATTATATTTATGGATATCCAGATGCCGGTTATGAATGGATATGAAGCAACGCGTAATATACGAATGATGGATAGAGGAGATATTCCGATAATAGCTATGACTGCCAATGCATTTTCACAGGATGTAAAAGCATCTAAAAATGCAGGATTGAGTGACCATATATCTAAGCCGATAGATATAAAGAAGCTGGCACAGGTTGTTGAGAAATGGCTGGATAATTGATAAGTGTTTTTATTGCTGAATTACATGGAATGTGCTATGATAATATCTATATATGTTAATTGGTGTTTGTGATTAGATACGTGAAAGGAAATACTATGGCACTAAAAGATATTAATAAAGAAGCACTTGATGATGTAGATGTTTTGTTAAGTACCATAGACCAGTTATTCAGCGATGTTAAGTTAGAGTTTAGTGATGATGGTATCAAGGATAAGAATACAGATAGGGAAAAGCCAACAGCAGACAGTCTTTTGAACGAAGGATATGCTGAACCTCAGATAGATGAGATATTTGAAGGTTATAATCAGGGGATTGATCCACATGTGTATATGGTCAAGGAATTCAACTGGAAGCAGATGAGAGAGATACGAATGGGACTTGTACAGGGACTTGATATAAGCAAGTATTGTAATCTCCTATATACTGCTGGCCAGATGAAAGAGATACGGTTAGGACTTGAGAATGGCATAGATGTAGATTCCTATGCTAAGCTGATATATTCAACAACGGATATGCATAATATACGATTGAAATTATCAGAACAGGCTTATCAGAACAGACCAGAGTTATTTGAGAAGACAATTGTTGATGCCGATACAGGGCTTACAGTTGTAATTGGCGCAGATTGTATGTATGCGTATATAATCATAACAGATACATCCAAAGTAGATAATTATTCTAAGCGTCAGATAATCAATCTTTTAAAACTATATGGCGTGACATATGGTTATGTTGATTCGGGATTAACTAAGGTTACGCTGAACAATTTAAAGAATGTTAAGATTCTTGTCGCAGCAGGTATTAAACCAACTAAGGGTAAAGACGGATATTATGAACTGCTGTTTGATAACACGTCTGTTAGAAATCCAGTAGAACTTGAAGATGGAAGAGTGGATTACACTAATGTTGTAGTGGAAAATCTTGTATACAGTGGACAGGTTCTTGCAAAATATCACCACGCACTGGCTGGCGTGCCAGGCAGAACTGTTACAGATGTACCAGTTGATGGAATAAAGGGCGATGAATTAAAGAAACTTAAAGGTCATGCAATAAGATACGATGATGAGACAGAGTCATATATTGCTACAGATGAAGGTTTTGTATTTTATAATGAGGATACATATACACTTAACATATGGAGAGATTATGTTATCAATGGTGATGTGAACTGTTACAATGGCAATATCAATGTTGATGGTCGTCTTCATATTAATGGTTCTGTTGGTGATGATACAGTTATTACAGCTAAAGGTGATATAATCGTAGAAGGATTTGTTGCAGGTGCCAGGTTAAAGTCAGGACAGAATATAATAATACGTTCTGGTGTTAATGCTAATTCTAAAGGATTTATTATCGCAGATGGAGCGGTTATGGGTAATTTCTTTGAAAATGCAGTGATAGCCGCCAAAGGTAATATTGAGAGTAATTATTTTCTTAATTGTGATATCCAGACAGACGGAAAAGTTGTTGCAAAGGGCAATAAATCAAGAATTATGGGTGGCAGCGTTAAAGCTGCAGTTGGCATAGAATCAGCTTATATTGGAAATTATGGAGCATCCAGTGTGTTTATAGATGTTGGTAATATTACATGGATTAATAGCCGGGTTTCAGGTTGTCAGGAGATGCTTTACAAGGTTGAGGAGGAGCTGTCACAGCTTAATATTGGTAAATATAAGATAGAAGCTAAGATTCCGGTGGATGAACTTAATGGCAGCAGTATATATCAGAGAACTTTGCAAGCCATACAGATTAAGACAGATGAACGCAAGGATTTATCTTATGAGGTGGCAAGATTACAAAGGGTTGCTAAAGCAGCTAACAAGGCATATATCAATGTCAAGATTGAGATGCAGCAGGATTCAAAAGTTGTATTAGGTGGTAAAGTCAGAAGGTTCAAAGGCGATGTGAGACATATGACATTGACCAGGAACAGATAAATATAAGGAGATTCACGGATGAGAGATACAATACTTATTGTTGATGATGAGGAGATTAACAGAGAACTTTTACGTCAGATGTTTGAAGATAAATATAAAATCATCACAGCATCAGATGGTAAAGAAGGAATAATGCTTCTCGGTCAGCATATTAATGAGATAGCAATAATACTTCTTGACATTGTTATGCCTGTTATTAATGGATATCAGGTTTTGCAGATATTACATAATAAAGACATAATCAGTAAGATTCCAGTAGTCCTTATAACAGCACAGGATGACAGCCAGACGGAATTCCAGTGTTACCAGCTGGGGGCAACAGCGCTTATCAGTAAGCCATTTGCTGCACAGACTGTTATTAAGAGAGTTGATGATATTATTAATATGCATCATAACGTGGAGAATCTTCAGCAGCAGGTTAAGACTCAGGAAGAGCTCCTTCTTGAACAGCAGAAGAGGCTGGAGGAATTCAATGAGAGGCTTCTGGATGTTATAAGTAATGTGGTCGAGTTCCGTGATGTTGAATCAGGTGAACATATAAAGAGGGTTAAAGGTCTTACAAGAATTATGGCAAAGACCTATCAGCAGATGTACCCAGAGGAGCATATATCAGATGAAACTATAGATATTATATCGAAGGCTTCGGCTGTACATGATATAGGTAAGATATCTATTCCAGACCATATACTTCTTAAACCAGGCAGATTAACTGATGACGAAAGACAGGTTATGATGAGCCATACAACTAAGGGATGTGAAATCCTTAACATGCTTGCAAGTTTTCAGGATGAAGAGCAGTTTAAGGCATCATATGATATATGCAGACATCATCATGAAAGATATGATGGAAAAGGATATCCAGACGGACTTAAAGGTGATGAGATACCATTGTCAGCACAGCTTGTGTCTGTGGTTGATGTATATGATGCACTTGTCAGCGACAGGGTATATAAGAAAGCATATGATAAAGAAACTGCGTATAATATGATTATTGGTGGACAGTGTGGACAGTTTTCTCCTAAGATGATGGCTTGTTTTGCAAAGGCACGAAAAGAGATAGAAGCGCTGGCAGACAGCCAGAGCAATAATATAGTGGAGGTGTGATAACATGGAAGATTCATTAAAGAATAAATTAGTAGAGTCTGGAATAGATGTTGATAGTGCTATGGAAAGATTTATGAATAATGATGCTATGTTCAAAAAGTTTCTGCTTAAGTTCCTTGATGACCCTAATATGGCATCATTAAGACAGGGGTTAGACGAACGTAATAAAGATATGGCTTTCAGGGCAGCACATACACTTAAAGGCGTGTGTGGTAATCTTTCTTTAGTATCACTTGCCAAGGTGGCAAGCGAGTCAACAGAATTTTTGAGAGCTGGCGATATTGATTCAGCAATAGCCAAGATGCCAGAAGTTGAAGAAGAATATGCTAAGGCTATTGATGTAATTAAGAGTTATATACAATAAAAATATAATTGTTGGAGGTTGCAAAAGGGTGACAGATCAGACAAGAGCGCCTATATACGAGGCACTTGATAAGCTCAGGAGACAGAGAGTTGTTCCGTTTGATGTGCCAGGCCACAAGAGAGGCAGAGGTAATCCCGAACTTGTAGAATTGCTTGGTGAGAAATGCGTAGGGATTGATGTTAATTCAATGAAACCACTGGATAATTTATGCCATCCAGTATCAGTAATAAGAGATGCAGAGGAGCTGACAGCGCAGGCTTTTCATGCAGATAACGCTTTTTTAATGGTTGGTGGAACTACATCAGCCGTTCAGGCTATGATTCTTTCAGCCTGTAAGAGAGGCGATAAGATAATACTTCCTAGAAATGTACATAAGAGTGCAATCAATGCACTCGTACTTTGTGGTGCAGTTCCTGTATATGTTAATCCGGAGATTAATTCAGAACTCGGAATATCTCTCGGAATGGAATTAGACAGGGTGCGTGAGGCGATAGAGAGTAATCCCGATGCCAAAGCAGTATTTGTTAACAATCCGACATATTATGGTATATGTTCAGATATACGTTCTATAGTCAAGCTCGCTCATTCTCACGGAATGATGGTGCTTGTAGATGAGGCTCATGGAACGCATCTATATTTCCAGCCAGATCTACCTGTATCAGCTATGGAGGCAGGAGCAGACATGGCTGCTATTTCTATGCACAAATCAGGTGGAAGCTTAACACAGAGTTCAATACTCCTTACTAATAAGGGTGTTAATGCTGACTATGTAAGACAGATAATTAATCTTACACAGACAACGAGCGGCTCCTACCTTCTTTTATCAAGTCTTGATATTTCCAGAAGAAACCTTGCACTCCGTGGAGAGGAGTCATTTAAGAAAGTTATGGAGATGGCTGAATATGCAAGAAAAGAGATTAATGAGATAGGTGGTTACTATGCATATGGTAAAGAACTTATCAATGGAACAAGCGTATTCGACTATGACGTAACAAAGCTGTCTATTCATACATTAGGAATTGGTCTTGCTGGTATTGAAGTGTATGACCTGTTAAGAGACGAGTATGATATACAGATTGAGTTTGGAGATGTAAGTAATATTCTTGCATATATCTCAATTGGAGACAGATTGCAGGACATCGAGAGACTTGTGGGAGCACTTGCTGATATAGCAAGAATATATAAGAAAGACAAAACTGGCATGTTAAGCGGTGAATTCGTCAACCCGCTTGTTGTAAAGTCACCACAGGAAGCCTTCTATGCAAGAAAGGTGTCAGTTCCACTTGAGCAGACAGAAGGATGCATATGTGGAGAATTCGTTATGTGTTATCCGCCAGGAATACCAATTCTTGCTCCGGGTGAGATGATAACAAGAGAGATTATTGAATACATAGTATATGTTAAAGAAAAGGGCTGCTCAATGCAGGGTACAGAGGATCCATTAGTAAATAATCTCATGGTTTTAGACCTGAATAGTTAAGTTTGCATGGAGGGGTTATCAGATGGAAATGTGGTTTTCTGAGCTTCACACATCTAATGTGAAGCTTTCAATGAGAATAGAGAAACAGTTGTTTTCAGGTGTAAGTGACTGCCAGAGAATAGATGTACTGGTATCTGATGAATTTGGAAAGTTTCTTGCACTTGATGGCGATATACTTTTTTCAGAAAAAGATGAGTTTATATATGACGAGATGGTTACTCATGTCCCTATGGCGGTTCATCCTAATGTGAAAAATGTTCTTATAATCGGTGGTGGTGATGGCGGTGTAGCCAAAGAACTTACACAATATAAGACAATTGAGAGGATAGATGTTGTTGAACCTGATGAGATGCTGGTTGAAGTCTGCAAGGAACATTTTCCGGAACTGGCAGTTGGACTTGATGATGAGAGAGTTCATGTATACATACAGGATGGACTTAGATTCCTGCGAAGCAAGACAGATGAATATGACCTTATTATCAATGATGCGACTGACCCATTCGGATATACAGAGGGTTTATTTACCAAGGAATTCTATGGAAGCTGTTACAAGGCTCTTAAAGAAGATGGAATTATGGTATATCAGCATGGAAGTCCATTTTATCAGGAAGATAAGACTGAATGTGTGAAAATGCACAGAAAGGCATACCGCTCATTTCCTGTAAGCCGTGTGTATCAGGCTCACATTCCGACATGTCCATCAGGATACTGGCTGTTTGGCTTTGCTTCCAAGAAATATCATCCACTTAATGATTTCAAGGCGGATGAATGGAAGAAGCTTAACATAAAGACACATTATTACACTACTAATCTTCACAGGGGAGCATTTATGCTGCCTAAATATGTGGAGGATATGCTTGAGGAGGAAGAAAGATAATGGCAAGAGTATTAATTATTGGCTGCGGTGGCGTGGCATCAGTTGCAATTCACAAATGTTGTCAGAACAGTGAGGTTTTCAGTGAGATATGTATCGCAAGCAGAACAGTCAGCAAATGTGATGCACTCAAGGAAAAATTATCTTCTAAGACTAAGACAGTTATCACAACAGCTAAGGTAGATGCTGATAATGTTGATGAGCTTGTTAAGCTTATAGAAAGCTATAAGCCAGATGCAGTTCTTAATCTTGCGCTTCCATATCAGGACCTTACTATTATGGATGCATGTTTAAAGACTAAGGTTAATTATATAGATACAGCTAACTATGAGGCAGAGGATACAGAAGACCCTGCATGGAGAGCTATATATGAGAAGAGATGCAAGGAAGAGGGATTTTCTGCATATTTTGATTATTCATGGCAGTGGAATTATAGAAAGGCATACGAAGATGCTGGAATTATGGCATTGTTAGGAACTGGATTTGATCCTGGCGTTACAAGTGTATTCTCAGCATATGCGTTAAAGCATTATTTTGATGAGATTGAGACAATAGATATTCTTGACTGTAATGGCGGCGACCATGGATATCCATTTGCAACGAATTTCAATCCAGAGATTAATCTGCGTGAAGTGTCTGCACCGGGTTCATACTGGGAAGATGGACACTGGGTTGAGATACCAGCTATGTCAATCAAGAGAGAGTATGATTTCCCAGAGGTTGGAATGAAGGATATGTATCTTCTTCACCATGAGGAGATAGAATCACTTGCCAAGAATATACCTGGAGTTAAAAGAATCCGTTTCTTTATGACATTTGGACAGAGCTACCTTACTCATATGAAATGTCTTGAAAATGTTGGTATGTTAAGAACTGACCCTGTAAAGGTTAATGGAGTTGAGGTTGTTCCAATACAGCTTCTTAAGGAGCTTCTTCCAGACCCAGCTACACTTGGTCCAAGAACAGTTGGAAAGACTAATATCGGATGTATATTCAAAGGTAAGAAAGATGGAAAGGAAAAGACAATCTATATCTACAATGTCTGCGACCATCAGGAATGTTATAAGGAAGTTGAATCTCAGGCTATTTCATATACAACTGGTGTTCCAGCTATGATTGGTACTATGATGGTAGTTACAGGCGCATGGAAGGGAACAGGCGTATTTAATGTAGAGGAATTTGATCCAGACCCATATATGGAGGCTCTTAATAAATGGGGACTTCCTTGGGTTGTTGATGAGAACCCTGCAACTGTAGACTGATATTAATACATGCAAACGGGATGGAATTATAATTAAATGAATATACAATTCAATGAAATTGAGACACCGTCATATGTTATTGACGAGAATAAACTGATAGAGAATCTTGAGATTTTAAAAAATGTGCAGGATAGAACAGGATGTCATATATTACTGGCGCAGAAAGCATTCTCTAATTTTTGTGAGTATGAACTAATTGGAAAGTACATAAGCGGAACGACAGCAAGTGGACTTTTCGAGGCGAGACTTGGAAAAGAAGAGATGGGTAAGGAAAATCATGTGTTTGCACCAGCATTCAAGCAGGAAGACATGGATGAGCTTGTGCAGATATGTGACCATATTGTATTTAATTCTGTTAATCAGTTAAAGAAATTCAAAAAACAGTGTATTGATGCCGATGTGAGTATAGGGCTGCGTGTTAATCCTGAATGTTCAACGCAGGGTGAGCATGCCATATATGACCCATGCTCACCGGGTTCAAGGCTTGGCGTTACAATAAGTAATCTTGAGAATGCACTTAAAGCTGAACCGGAATTACTTGATGGTGTGTCAGGACTGCATTTTCATACATTATGTGAACAGAATTCGGATGACCTTGAAAAAACTCTTGATGCGCTTGAAGCTTCATTTGGAAAATATATGAGTCAGATGTCATGGATTAATTTTGGCGGTGGACATCATATAACAAGAGAAGATTATGATATTGAAAAGCTTATCAGCTGTGTAGAGCGAATCCGTGACAGATATAATGTGATGATTTATCTTGAACCGGGAGAGGCTGTCGCACTCAATGCAGGTTATCTTGTCACAGAGGTTATGGATATTGTCGACAATGGAATTAAGACACTTATTCTTGATGCATCAGCGGCATGCCATATGCCAGATGTGCTTGAGATGCCTTATACACCGCCGCTTGATGGAGCTGTTATAGCTTCGGAAGAAGAAGTTAAAAAGGCTATGAGTATGAATGAAGTGCCAGAGAGACCTGATACAGGATGTAAAGATTCTGATAGGTTCCTGTATAGATTATCTTCTTATACATGTCTTGCAGGAGATATAATCGGAGACTACACATTTGACCATGAAATCCATATCGGAGACAGGCTTGTATTCAAGGATATGGCGATATATTCGATGGTTAAGAATAATACATTTAATGGAATACCACTTCCTTCTATATATAAGCTGTCTGGAACAGAGTGCAGTCTTGTAAAAAGGTTTGGATATAGTGATTTTAAAGAAAGATTATCGTGATATGATTATTAATAACTCTGTGCCGCTGCGTGATGGCTTTCATATGCCAGCGGAATTTGAAAAACATGCCGGAACGATTATGATATGGCCGGTAAGACCAGGTTCATGGCCTAATGGCGGTGTTGCAGCCAAGAAAGTATTTGCCAGGCTTGCAGGGATAATTGCACAGCATGAGAAAATGTATATGCTCTGCGATTCGGAACATGTTAAAGAGGTTGAAGAATATCTTTTGGCAGATTGTAATTCTGAGGACTCATCAAATGTTACAGACAATATTCATGTGACTGTAATCGAGTCGGATGATGCATGGGCGAGGGATGTCGGACCTACATATGTGGTTAAGGACAGCGGCAAAGAGCAGAATACGGAATTTGATTGCAAAAAATATAATGATAAAGAATGTAAAGATAAAGAAGCTTCACAGGCAAGATGTGTCCGTGGAATCAACTGGACATTCAATGCGTGGGGCGGAGATTATGATGGGCTATATGCCAATTGGGATAAGGATGACAAAGTAGCATCAAAATTCTGTGACAAAACTGGTTATGATTATTATGACGCATCTCCATTTGTGCTTGAAGGTGGTTCTATTCATGTTGATGGTGAGGGAACAGCTATTGTAACGGAGCGGTGTCTTCTTAGTAAAGGACGTAATCCTGAGCTTACCAGGGAACAGATTGAGGCAAAGCTTATGGATTATCTCGGCGTAAGCAAGGTTATATGGCTTCCTTATGGAATATATAATGACGAGACTAATGAGCATGTGGATAATGTATGTGCATTTACGTCACCTGCCAATGTAGTGCTTGCATGGACGGATGATGAGAATGACCATCAGTACGAATATTCTAAAGCTGATTTAGATGTACTTATGCGTGAGACTGATGCCAGAGGAAGAAAGATTAATGTTCATAAGCTTCATATTCCTAAGATTCCTGTGACGGTAACGGAGGAGGAGCTTAAAGGATATGAATTTGAAGAGGGCGAGGATGTGCGTGAGGCAGGAGAGAGACTTGCCGCAAGCTATGCCAACTTCTATATAGCAAATGGAGTTGTACTTGTCCCACAGTTTGGTGATGATAATGATGAGGCGGCAGTGAAGCTTTTGGCGGAGCTTATGCCAGATAGAGAAGTTATTGGAATATATGCGAGAGATATAATACTAGGCGGGGGAAATATCCATTGTATTACGCAGCAGATTCCGGAGTAGGTGTGGCCTCCCGGTTTCCCGCGGAAGTTCCCAGCGAAGCCTCTGTGCAGTGGAGGGCTGCTATGGGGACAACTTGCGGGCTTCCTTGTCTAGTGGCTCTAAGGGCAGCAACGGCAAAGCTTATTAAATCTCCCTGCTAAAAACGCGCTTCGCTTGGACGTTTAGCAGGGAGATTAGCTTTTGCCTAATGCAGCCCTAAGAGCCACACGACCGTCATCATGCAAGTTTTCCCCATAGCAGCCCTCCACTGCACTGAGGCTTAGCTGGGAGCTTGCGCGGGAAGGTTTCGGGCGCGGCTGATGGAATCAGCCGGCGCGGAGCGCCGTGGCGTTGTGGTGGCGTGGGATATCCCTTGGTATTGAGATAGATGATGGTGTTGCAAGGTTATGATGCTGTGATGACATAGTATATTGTTTTGATGTTTTATGTGGCTTTTAGCATTTCTTGCAGTAAATTATGGTGATGTGACATTTCATATTGTGATAAATCGTGGAGCTATGATATCTCATGATGTGATAAATCATAGTGATGTGGTATTTCATGTTGTAATAAATTGTAGTGCTATAGTATGTCATGTTATCAAAATGGTTGAGTTGGGTAAAGTTGGTATATAGAATTTAAGGAGATGGAGTATGAGGAGAGAAAGTTCTAAGGTTAAGGTTGCGGCGATTCAGATGAATTGTAACCCGGCAGGGGTGGATGATATTGTTGCTGCTAATATAGCTTGTGCTGACAGACTGGTTCGTGAGGCGGCTGGTAAGGGGGCTAATATTGTGCTTTTACCGGAATTGTTTGAGAGGCAGTATTTTTGTCAGGAAAGACGATATGATTATTATGAGTTTGCGAAATCAGTAGATGATAATGATGCGGTGAAGCATTTTACGGATGTTGCAAAGGAATTAGGAATTGTAATTATTGTCAGTTTTTATGAGAAGGATATTAATCAGTTCTATAACACGGTTGCTGTAATTGATGCGGATGGAACTAATCTTGGAATATATAGAAAGACACATATACCGGACGACCATTATTATCAGGAAAAGTTTTATTTTATTCCAGGGAATACGGGATTTAAGGTATTTGATACAATGTATGGTGTTATAGGTGTTGGAATATGCTGGGATCAATGGTTTCCTGAGGCTGCAAGGTCGATGGCACTTATGGGGGCAGAGATTCTTTTCTATCCGACAGCTATCGGAAGTGAGCCGATACTTGAATGTGACAGCATGCCACATTGGAGAAGATGCATGCAGGGACATGCGGGCTCTAATCTGTGTCCAGTAGTAGCAGCTAACCGCATTGGTCTTGAAAATGTAGAACCATGTGAGGACAATGGAGGTCAGAGCAGTTCTCTTACATTCTATGGTTCATCATTTATAACAGATAATACTGGTGAAATAATTGAAAGCGCAGGAAGGGATGAAGAAGCCGTCCTTGTAGCTGAATTCGACCTTGATGAGTTCCGCAAAGATAGACAGTCCTGGGGGATTTTCAGGGATAGAAGACCGGAGATGTATGGGAAGATTACCTCAAATTAATTTATTAATAAATATAGAAGAAAGGGCATTAAGAGTAATCTTGGTGCCCTTCATTTGACTTGGGTATATTATAATCAATGCATTAGTATGAAAGAAGTTACATTAGTATTATTGTATGAAATTCATTATTATCTTCTTTATAGTACTGTTCCATATTGCCATTATTGCGTTCAACAATATTTCGCACACTTCTTAAGCCATATCCATGAAACTGCTTATCGATTTTAGTTGTGAAAAGTTTGCCATCCTTAGAAAATGGGTCAGTAGGGCATGAATTGACTAAAACAATAAGTGTCTGATTCGTATTGGAATGTTTGATATCAAGTGTTATAAATGCGGCATAAAAAGCCTCCCATTCTTCGTCATGTTCCTCCTTGTCGATACGTGTGTCGTAATGCACTCTTGCGGATTTGGCAGCAGCAAATGCGTTGTCAAGCAGATTACAGAAAAGCGTAGTGATATCTGCATCGGTGAATCTGATAAGCGTGTTGCTCCTTATATCTACTGTAAATGTGATTTTGTTATCACGGCAAAGCTTCATGTATCTTGTAAGTATAATGTTCATAATCTCATGATCACATAAACGACGCGGATTCTTAAATGCATCATTTGCCAGAATACCTTGTATGTATTCACCAACTTTATTTTTGCTGCCAGATTCATTAAGTGCAGCTAACGTGTTAAGGTAATTTTTAATATCGTGTATAAGAATATGCTGTTGTTCATCATTGGATACAATAGCTTTATAATATTCCATAGTATCGTATTCTTTCTGCAGTTGTAGCTGCATGTCAGCATATTCATGAGCTTTTAGCTGATAATGGTATTGCATGGCAAATATAATCAATGTCAGTACTAGAAGCAGAAATGCACAGAAGGTTAGAAGGTTATAGTATAATACCTCCATCGGTATATTTAGACAGATAAGTATTAGAATGCAAATAATGGAGGTAGAGATTGCAGAGACAATTGATAAAAAAAGTGTACTTTTATCATATTCATTTATTATTGATTTATCTCTAGAAATACTGCCAGCCAGTTGTGAAGAAATAAGATACAGAATCTTATTTAATATCAAAAACAGAAAATCTCCCTCATTAATGGTATTAATTTCTCTGTATGATCTGATCCTTATATTGGGAATAATATTCATAACAATTAATTCCGAAACAGACATTAATGCAATAAGTATAAATGCGTGAAAGAAAGCAATTGAAAATTTGGCATGCTTTAAAAAATATAAAAGTGATATATTGACTAGAAAAAAGCCTATTCCGTTTAACCAAGGAAGATTTAAAAGTGCTATAGGGATTAATATAGAGTATGATAATAATATTATAAAAAGGTTATGTGTTTTTTTGTCATTAGGACCGAATAAGCGATAGCAATACATATGGAATATAATAGCTTCTATAATAAAGATAAAAGCATAATATAGAAAATTACTCATAATATTACCTAATCCTTTCATAATCAATTAACGTGTTCTATATACATAAGATACCTTGATTTAAAATCATGTAATTTTCTTTTTGTTATATATGCTTTGAATTTATCATCATATAATTGTATTGTATCCTTATTAAAACTAGTGACATATGTAAGGTTAATAATGTATGAACGATTAGATTGATAAAAGTTACCTTTATCTTTTAATAAATCAAACCAATATTGCATACTGTCAATTGATTCATAATCAGATGTGGTTGTATGAATTAAAGTTTTTCTTTTGCTTGCCAATGTTTCTATCATTATTATATCATCAGTTGATACATTGTATGATGTGTTAGAGTCATTTATAATGATATTACAAGAACGCCTGTTAATCTGATCAAGAACATCATCAAGATTTCTGTATAACCTGTGTTTGTTAATAGGTTTTGATAGGTATCTAAATACATTAAAACGCATTGCATCATCCAGATATTCTGAATAGGCAGTTACAACTATAATAAGAATATCTTTGTATTTATTATGAAGTTCTTTTCCGACTGTAATTCCGTCAATGCCAGGCATTTCAATATCAAGGAATACAATATCTGGTATGAGAGAAGAACGCAGTAAATCATCACCTGAATTATACATATAAAATTCAGGCGATGGATAAGATTTGCTATTAAAATATTTTACCAATAATTTATGGAGTTGTTCCTGAATAATAGGATTATCATCACATATAAATATATTCATAGTAAATTCCTTAAGTCAATTTATTCATTCCTAATTCAATATAACAGAATAATATATATTATATATGATAATTACAAAATATAAAATATCTAAAATGTCGATTTAAGCAGTATATATGTCGATTAATGTATTTTGATTAATCTATATCCTTATTGTTCAGCAGAGTTTCTATCCAAAGTTTGGCATATCTCAGATGACGTGGACTTAATAGTTTCATAGAATCAATCAGCTCCTGTGAAGTATTGTCACTGCGTGTTAATCCAAGAAGCAGGTAATCAGGTGTTGTTTCAAGAGCTTCAGCAATCTTGATAATCAATTCAAGGCTTGGATGAGCTTTTGCTAATTCAATTGTTGATATATGATTACTTGAACAGTTTACTAAGTCAGCTAGCTGTAACTGTGTAATATGCTTTTCATCTCGTCTGTGTTTTATTCTGTTTCCAATTCCAACATAATCTACTGTATTATCCATATAATTACTCTTCCTATCTAAAAATTATTTTTATACGTATGTATAGATAGTACAATTTTGATTATTAAAAATGAACAAACTAAGATAGAAAATAATCTATATTATATTGAATTTTAAAATAAATATATGATATTATATTATCTGTAGTATATGCAATTTTTGATATAAAACCGCTAAAATGTCGCTTTATACAATGATAAAGTCACTTCATTCATTGCACATAGAAATTTAAAGTGTAAATCGGTATAATTAAATTCGTTAGATAGACAACTATGTATGAAAGGAGGGAATTCTTCATGAAGAAAAATACAACAGCCAGCAAGCTTGTTAAGGTTTTAGATACTGTATTAAAGACAGAAGCTAATTCAGCATCATGTATTCTTACATATGAACCTAAACAGCCAAAGTCAATTGACAGATTTAAGAAGATTAAGTAATAATGAAATATCAATCAGTGATTGTTAACTGGCTGATAAAAAAGGGAGCAGTAAGTGCAGAAGACCGTGAATTATATGAGTATGCACTTACTAGTGCTGTGATGTTAATATCCCCATTGTTGTTGTCGCTTGTTATTGCAGCAATAATGGGGGTTCCCTTGAATGGGTTGATTCTTGTAATACCTTTTATGACTATAAGAAAATATAGTGGAGGATTTCATTCCAAAAGGCTGGCAACGTGTATTATAGAATCAACTATATTGATAACAGCCATGATATATATAACTAAAGTAATAGATTTAAATGCAGTATTGTATCTTTTATTATTAGCAGGTTCAATTGAATTATGTACATATTCTCCTATTAAGTCAGAAAATAAAGATATAAGTGAGGCGGAAAGTGAAAAATATCAAAGGATTGTTCAGATACAGATAGTGATATATGTGACTTTATCATTAGCTCTAGTCCTTTTTGGTATTAAACGTATAGCAATATGTCTTATATGTGGTGTATTATTACCAGCTATATTACAGTTGCCATGTGTTATTAAAGAGAATATTTTAGACAAAGTGAGCAGAAAATCTTAAAAAGATTAGTGCTCACTTTTTGCATCTATATCGTATATATAATCAGAATGTCGATTTATACGCGAAAAGTGTCGTTTAATGCAGAATGTATTGAATTAATAAATATGTATGGTATTCTTACGTTGTCTATCTAACAAAGGACAATGTAACATGGTGGGTTTGTTCAAAAGATAGGGAATTAATCTACTAAGGCTAAGATTAAAGTGCATAAAGCGAGGAGGAAACTTTTATGAAAAATGTGTGTGCCATAATAGCGGTTATGGCTATATTATTAAATGGTAATTTTGTAATGGTTAATGGTAGTGAAAACATGGAAAATGATAGTGTGATTATCTCTAATACAAAAGATGGCTATTTTAAAACAATTGATGACATAGGGGATGTGTCAACTAAAGAATATTTATTGATTGATGGCAATATTAATTATTTATATCCAACATTTGATAATCAAGAACAAGCATTTGAAAACTTTAAGAGCCTGTATTATGAATTATTAGAGACAATAAAGATAGAATATTCATTAGATGAATTATCAATATATAATTGGGAAGATTACTATAAAATAATTAGTAATACAAGATGTAAAGAAAAAGAAAAGATTTTATCTTTCTTTGACATATATGAGAACAAATATAGTAATGAAGAAATAATAAAGGTGGCAAATAGCTCGTCACAAAGCAGATTAGATGAACTTGCGATGCTTCTGCCATATACATCTAAATATGCATTAGAATATGCAGAGAATAATAATCAAATATCAAATTATTACAGTTTTAATGTGGATGCAGCAGTTAATTATGCTATAGCGTATGCATCTAATCCTAATGCTGAGCAATATGGTTATTTTGAAGAAAATGACTGTACTAATTTTGCGTCTCAGATACTAGAAAATGGAGGATATAACCAAAAAAAGACAATTTCAAAATATACAGGATGGTGGCATACCAATAGTGGGTCTAATCATGAATATTCAAGATCGTGGACTCTTGCAGACAAATTTGCAAAATATATGGGAATAAATAAAACAGCTGAAACGAATTATGATTTTTCAGAAATGGTTCAGGTTGGGGACTTTATAGCTTTGGATTTGTACCAAGATGGAGATTGGAATCATATTGGATTTGTGACGCATGTAGATGATTATGTAGGAAGTTATGGATTTTATGATTATTGTGTAGCACAACACAGTGATAATTACCATGCGTGGGCTAGTACAAGTGTTAATTCATGGGATACGCAAACTGAATGTGTTTATGGTATAATTCGTAAATAATATAGAAAGTAAGTGGTATAATATGAGGGAGATTTTTATTAAAAAAAACATATTATATATATTGTTGAGTGTGGCTATTATATTAGTTGAACTGGCAATTGCGTTCAAACTTCCACGAATCCCAATATTATCAGCACAAGGGCAACTTGCATTAGAATCTGAAGATTCAGCATTTGCGATGAGAAGAAATGTATTTGGTTATGATATATTTGTGAATAAAAAAGCTGCTGATGTAACATTTAGAAGAACTCATGCAGACGCTATTAGGTATATAGAAGAGAAGTATGAATGTGAATACACAGATGATTATGAAACACACAGGCAGTTTTCAGTATATGGATGGCAGACAAATGCTGCTGATGTTATGGGCAAGTCGGATGTGTTACTTAACGCAAAGCTTAATGATATTACTCCTTATGAAACAGTATATATGCATGGAATGTGGAGGTATATATTAGAATATAGTGATATTGCTGATTGGCTGGTATGGATAATGGTAATATGCATGGTTATATTAATTGACATTTTAATTCTTGAATTGTTGTTTCGTTTTCTCAAGATGTAAATCACTCGAACCAGCTTTTTACGGTGTGTGAAATGTGTGTTACAGTTCTTGCGTATAATGAAATTAATGCATACATTGATGTTGACGGAAATCTGGAAAATGCATATGATGTAATATATAGAAGTGTTGCGACAGGAAGAACAGGAACTCTTTCAAACACAGATGTTATGGGTTTTGTAATAACGGTTAATTATAATTATTTCTATCCATCACAGAATGGTTATCAGGATCCATATTATCAGCATGGAAGTATGAAAGTAAAAGCTAGTTCTAATTATGCAGTAGAGTCTATAGATGATTTTAAATGTGTGTATTTGTCAAGAGGAATTCAGACTGACTCAGAGGGATATTGGAATGGTAATTTTATAGAAGCTAGATCTTTGATAAATGCATATCATTTATCAGCAGGTGAAACATGGACTATGTCTGGCAGTAATATTGGAAGGCCATATATAGCTAAGAATAGTAGTACAATTCCAAATGGAACTGCATTTAGTGGAATAGCATATTCATTTACATATAATGGTTATGAATATAACGATACTAATGTTTTATTTTATGATGAAAGTAATTATGATATCAATTTTGAAGATTTTCAATGGTTTGGTTAATGCAAATATGATAGACAGGTGGTGAATGAAAAGTCTAATCCCCCAGCTATGCTGGGGAGAATGGAATAGTTGGAAACGGTGAGGATATCAATAAAAAACCTCCTGTGATATATTAAGAATGGTGTCGCAAGCCAAACTTAATCACAGGAGGTGGTCCATATGGACA
>JBNMKL010000009.1:0-82772 GCA_050874305.1 Lachnospira sp.
ATACGGATGATTGTTTTGTCGCAGATTCAATTATACTGATTATTTAGGGGGTAGTCACTTTTTTTATGCAAAAATATGTGAAAACCCTTGAAATATAAAGAAAAATAGAAAAGTGGAGTGTCAGAGTTGACACTACCTTAATATGGAATGAGGTGGATGTAATGAAAAAAAGATATAAATTTATAGCGATAATAATTCCAGTTATTGCAATTTTGGTAATTGTTATGACATTTATATTAAAATCTAAACAACAAGTAGGAATTAAAATACTAAACAGCAATATCAGCTTATCATCAGATAGTGGAGATTATCAAAGCTGTTGGGCTACAGATTCACATAATTTTGCAAGAGCTGAAAATGGGTATTATTTTATGGCGGATAATGGAAAATCTCTAATGTATTTTGATATGGATACTAAAAATGTAATACCAGTATGTGCAAAACCGGATTGTAGGCATGATGATTATGAATGTAACTCATATCTTGGAAACGGAGAATATCTGTTATTTGGTGTGTACTATTATAGAGGATATATATATATGCTGAAGAATAATATGGGTAATGCAGAACTTGTGCAGATTAGTTCAGATGGAGCAACAAGAAAAGAAATTGCAGATGTGTTTCCGACAGATGGTGGGAATTCACTGGATGTAGTATTTAATGATAATAAGGCATATATATATGATCATTGCGGAAATTTTTTGGATGCTAATTCTAATAAAGAAAGTGAAGTCAGTATTCAAGAGGTGGATCTTAAGAGTGGAATCGTGAAAAAAGCATATAGTATAATTGATACAAATGTGAGTTTTAATCATGCAAAAAATTATGGAAATAAGTTGTTTTTTTTAATGCGTAAATCGAGAGAAAAGATAGGTACAGATGAAAAAAGTGCATCGCGTATAATGGAAACAAAAGGATTGTATGCGTATGATTATTATAGTGGTACTGTAGAGACTGTTATGGAGGGGAATATATGTGACTATAGCATAGATGAAGTGAATGGAACAATATATTATTTTGAATCAGGAAAAGGTTTATATAAGTGTAATATCAATAATGATACAAATAGTATATTGTTGTATAAAGCAGAGAAAGATTGCATGCAGTGTACCATGTCATATGATGGAGAATACATATATCTTAATAATACAGATTGGGCAGCATCATCTACTGGAGGTAAAGGAATGTCATGTAGGATATTTGATACTGATGGTGTTCTTATTAATCGAATTGATAATCCTTGGAATGGTTATGGTGAGATATATTTTGGAGATGACAAATATATGTTTTCTACATTTGCAGATTATGATGAAAGTGGAAAGCCAACAGGAACAATGTTTTGGTATTTACCTAAAGAAGATGTTGCAATGGCAAAAGAATGGATTAGGCTTACAGAGAAACCTATTCAGCTTATTGATGAACTTGAACTTAGAAAGCGCATGAAATAAATATAAGTTATAGGGGGCTTATATGGAATGGAAACGTCTGTTTAATAAACGCATGTATATAATCGTTATTATTTCGATGTTTATGACGGGACTGCTATATGAATACAAGCAAATGAGTAGTACGCAAATAAGAAATGATTATAGTGCATATATGGAGGAAAAAAATAAATATATAGAAAATTATGTAAATGATATGATAGGTGTAATGGAAAATGTTACAAATATGGAAAAATATGAAATTTTTACTAAGAGTGATTCATTTGCCTATAATAATATAATCAAAACAAAAAAAGATTTCAGCAGAATAAAAGATATTAATATCACTATGCAAGATGATAGGGCAGTTGAGTCATATCTGGAATATGATGTTCCATTTATAGTAATATTTGTATTAATGATAATGATTATATATAACATGTTCATTGAAAGAGATAATGGTGTATGGGAGATGATACATTGTACTCGTTATGGAAGAACGAGGCTTGCATTGGAGAGAATAGCAATAATTATCATTAGTTCGGGAATATTGTTAATGATTTTTTCTTTATTTGTTTTTATGTTAGCAGTTGTAAAATATGGAATTGGAGGTGGACTATCGGGAGCGGTACAGGAACTTATAGGCTTTGAAAAGTATACAAATGCATATAGTAAGATACAGTATTTGTGTTGCTTTATTTTGACTTCATGGATGGTAATAGCATCATTATCTATATGTGTGTGGTCTTTAATGACTATTATGAGAGAACGTAATCATGCGCTGATAATTGTTATAATAATTGCAGGTGTGGAGTTCCTGTTAAGAACTAATATATCAAAGCAAAGTGTATGGAATGGTTTATATTATGTCAATATTATAAGTATGTTACATGTAAATGAAGCCCTTACAACATATTTAAATTGGGGATTCAAAACATATGTGTTTGGAAGCACTCAGACAGGTGGCGTTTTACTTTTTGCTATTACACTTATTATGGGAAGTTGTGCTGTTTTAAAATATGAGGATATGTATCCTAAAAAAGGTGCCTCTAATAATATTTTTGATAGAATATTGATGAAGATAAAATCAAGTTATCATAAACTTATGAGTCGGTATAATATTACCATGATGGAATTCCATAAAGTATTTGTGACGGGAAAAGGCATTTGGATTTTAATATCCGCTATAGTTTTTTCTATATATTTTTGTGTGACAGATATTATGGCATATACAGATGCAAGTAAGGCAAAAGATGTATATTATACCCAATATGGTGGCAAGGATTATAGTTATATAGAAAATAATATTGAAAATGAAATTACAAAGCTGGAAGAGTTGAAGCAAACACAGAAAACATATAAGAAAGAGTATGATGACGGATATATTGATGCTGAAAAATATATGGAAGCATCAAGTGCAGTTAGTTATCAGGAAATGGTGGTTAAAGGATTAGAGGAGTATCAGGAAAAAATTGATTATCTTAAACAGGTAGAGTCTCAATATGGAATACATGGTTATCTTATGTCAGATAGAGGCATAGAGATGTTATTATCAGAAGAATCAAGTGGAAGAGAGCTTATGCTTATTTTAATTATAGTGATTGCATGCATAATTATTAATAGCGAATGTGTGACATTAGAGCAAAAGTGTGGGATATATCAGATTATCCATGGAGCCGCAAATGGAAGAAAAAATTTCTGGATTCGAAAAATCTGTGTGGGTTTTGCCAGTTCATTATATATATATATAATAGTGAATGGTATTGATTTATTTGTACTTCAGAAAAATTATAGTTTTCAATATCTTGATGCGCCAACAATAAGTTTGTCTTTTATGGCAGAATATCCTAATTATATAGTATTGCATACTGTTATATGGCAATATATTTTTATAAGATTTTTTATAAGATTATTAATTGTATTGATATGTACTTTGTTAGCTCTTTTGATTTCTCTATATGTAGGAAAAAAAGGGAATAGAGCAGTTTTACCAATATCAATAGCTGTAATAATTGTGATAGTAATTGGTATTCATATGAAAATACCATGGCTTGTATGATAGGGGGAGCATATGAGACTTATAGTTGATAATTTACACAAATCATATGGCGATATTAAGGCACTTGATGGTATTACATATAAGTTTAAACCTGGAATATATGGAATACTTGGTGCAAATGGAGCAGGAAAGAGTACTTTTATTAATTTAATAACTGATAATGTTAAGAGAGATTCAGGAGAACAAAGTGGTAGTATTTTATTTGTTGATAGACATATAACTAATGGAGAAAAAATTGATATTCTTGATATGGGGGCAAGGTTTCGTGAACTCGTTGGTTATATGCCACAACAACAGGGCTTTTATGATGACTTTTGTCCTAAAGCCTTTCTTAAATATATGGCACATGTTAAAGGTGTGAAGAAAAAACAATTAAAGAATGGAAAAGTAAGAACGGTTGACGAACAGATTGATAATCTGCTTAATATTGTTAATCTGACATCTGTTCAATATAAAAAAATCGGTGGCTTTTCAGGTGGAATGAAACAAAGAGTATTACTTGCACAGGCATTGCTTGGAAATCCTTCAATTTTGATTCTGGATGAGCCAACGGCTGGACTTGATCCAAAGGAAAGAATTGCTATACGTAATTATATATCCAGGTTATCAAGGAATAAAATAATATTATTTGCAACACATGTCGTGAGTGATATTGAATGTATAGCAGATGAAGTTCTGTTAATAAAAAAGGGAAAGCTTATAAAGCATGGAACACCTGTTGAACTTATCGAGTCAATGCAGGGAAAAGTTGGGGAGATAACCTGTAACATAGAGCAAGCATCTGATTTGCAACATAGATATAAAGTTGGTAATATAAGGCAGCGAAAAGATGGGCTGGCATTAAGAATAGTAGGTGATAATCTTCCTGATGAGGCAGAGCTTGTTCAGAATAATATAGATTTGGAGGAT
This sequence comes from Lachnospira sp., assembly GCA_050874305.1. Taxonomy (GTDB): domain Bacteria; phylum Bacillota; class Clostridia; order Lachnospirales; family Lachnospiraceae; genus Lachnospira. The sequence continues at coordinate 4,393 of JBNMKL010000009.1, forward strand.
GTATATTTGTATTATTTTGAGTAGGGAAGTATTCTACGGAATAGTAATGATATAGCAATTAATTTTAATAGAACCTCTTGCATAGAAAAGATAAGTGATTATCTTAATTCTATGTGAGAGGTTTATTTTTTTTCGTGCGTTTATTTTTATATATTTTAGTCGATTCTCATCTATAAGTCGTATATATTATCAAACAGCCAGATAAATGTGGATGTACACGATTGGCTGGATTAAAAATACAAAATCAGGAGGGGTAAGATGAAAAGATGGGGGTTAATTGCAGCATCATTTATGATGCTGATAGGTGTAACAGCTTTTTTAATGTTAAGCACAGGATGTTCAATATTTCCAGATGGAACCATTAACAGTTCTGAGGACAGCATAGCAGTAACTAATAGTTCTGATAAAATACAGGGAAATATCAACGACGTAATAAGTATAGATGCAGATATACCAGATGTTAATCATTCATATTAATGACACTAAGCTTTATATTCATAGGAATGATAATTTATGTAGTGAATGTTATAACAAAATCATCTATTGCTGGAAGTATATGTGCCGCAGTGTTTATTTTGCTGACTGCAGTGGTTGATGGATTTCCGTATCTGATGTGGTTATCACCGATTAGTTGTAATTCAATTAACAATATAGATGTAGCAGGACAGACACTGTATCCTACAACCCAGTATGTATTGTCTGTGTATTTTATAGTTATTGCAGCATGTATAATTATCGCCTTGATAACGAGCAGAAGACAGGAAATTGTGGTAAGAAAGGAAAGATAATTTATGGCAGAAAATGTGATAGAGATTACTAATGTCACGAAGAGATTCGGAAGTGCAGAAGTATTAAAGAATGTATCGATTAATTTTGAAAAGGGTAAGATTCATGGGCTTATAGGACGTAATGGTTCAGGTAAGACAATGCTTATGAAGTGCATATGCGGATTTGTACCAGTAAGCGAAGGCAGGATTTTAGTTGAAGGAAAGCAGGCAGGCAAGTATTCATTAGGCATGCGTCAGAGACTAGGGCTTGCTCAGGCAATAATGGAAGACCCTCGCATATTGTTGCTTGACGAGCCTATGAATGGTCTTGATAAGCATGGAGTTGAAGAGATGAGAGAGCTTTTCAAGACATTTGCAGATAGTGGCAAGACTATAATTATGGCAAATCATAGCGCAGAGGATATCGAGGTTTTGTGTGATACAGTGCATGAGATGGATTTGGGCGTTATTACAAGGGTTAAGTAAGAAATAGGTATTAGCAAGATACAAAACAAGCTCCACAGATTATAGATGATGAAATCTATATCTGTGGAGCTTTATTTATGCGTTTTAATTGGCTGAATTATTTGTCAGCCATAGCTTTTTCAGCCATGGCAAATTCTTCTGGCGTATACTTGGTAAGAATCTGTTCTTTTGTAAGTCCTAAATCAAGCATATTCTGAATTGCCTGAATTACACTATTGATTTTGCCTTGTTCAATACCCTTAGCCATACCGATTTCCTGCTGCTCCTCAAACATCTCCTGTAATGCTTTACATGGCATAATTTCGCCTCCCTTGCTTTTATTATCTTCACATATATCCATCAGACGTGGATAAGATGTTATCTTGGCTATTAATTTCATAATGTATGTGTCAACATCTTTGCCAGCATATTCATTGTAGATATATTGCATATCTTTGGCGTAGATGCTTCGTGCAATATTAAATACTGCTTTTACATCATCATTATAAAATTTATATTGGTTGGAATCAAGTATCTGAACAAGATTAAGTCTATAGTCAGAAAAGATATTGCGTATGTCATCAGGCATATCGTACATCATATCGCTTAGACATACAGGTCCATCCCAAGGGGATTCGCCATAATATAAGACAATCGTAATGATAGGGTGGAAGCGGTCATTTTTATTAATTCCCGATAAAAAGCTTTCAGAAGATAATGGCAAGACTAAAGAATTGGATGTTGATAAGAAAACATTTGATTCCATGGAAGATGGAATGGAAGGGATGCTTGATTATAAGGGGTGTATGTTTTATTCCTTTGAAGCTGATAAATAATTCTATCATGGTAAGCAATAATAATTGTTTATGAATATTAATAATCTCATCATCATAAAATATTTGAAATTATGTATCTTTGTGCTATAATGCACTGGTATTTTTTATGTTTTATGATTGGAGAGATTATTATATGAGTAATAAAGAAATAATACCAGTATTTTATGCATGTGATGAGACATATCTTAAATATGCTCTTGTTTCTATATATTCACTTATCAAGAATGCGAGCAGTGAATACAAGTTAGATATACATGTGTTGAATACTGGTATTTCTGATATGTCGGCGCAGATGATAAAGAGACTTGAGAATGAGAATGTAAATATCCAGTTCGATGATGTTACACATAAATTGAAGGAGATAGAAGGCCAGCTTCCATTAAGGGATTATTATTCCATGACTACATATTACAGAATATTCATAGCGCAGATGTTCCCTTGGTATGATAAAGTTATCTATCTTGATTCAGATACAATAGTAAAAGGCGATATATCTAAAATGTATGAGATAGACCTTGGAGATAATTATGTAGGTGGAGTTAATGACCCGGTAGTATCGCAGACAGATATATTTGCAGAATATGCAGAGTCAGTTCTTGGAATAAACAGATTTGACTATTTTAATGCAGGAGTTCTTCTTATTAATATCAAAGCATTCAGAGAAGAAAATGTGCTTGGACAGTTTGTAGAACTTATTAATAAGTATTCATTTGTTGTTGCACAGGATCAGGATTACCTGAATGTTATATGTCAGGGAAAGGTTTTAAAGCTTGACCCTAGCTGGGACAGTGAGGTTTATGGAGAATTTTTATGCAGTGTTGAACAGATGAATATAATTCACTATAATCTTGCAGCAAAGCCTTGGCATTATAAAGATTGCAGACTTGCGGATATATTCTGGGATTATGCCAAGCAGACTGAAAGCTATGAGGAGCTTGAAAAAGAGTGCGAGAATTACACAGATGAGCAGAGAAAGATTGATGATCAGGCAGGAGAGAATCTTGCTAATCTTGCAGCAGCAGAGATTAACAGACCTGATAACTATTATAACATGTATGTTAAGAATAGATTTGCGGTGTAATTCATACGAAAGTTTGGAGGCGTAATCATGAAATACTTAAGACAGTTTCTTATTATACTGGCTATATCGTTCATAGGAGAACTGTTGAACAGACTTTTGCCATTACCAGTTCCGGCAAGTATATATGGAATGGCTATTTTATTTGTATGTCTTTGTACAGGAGTTATCAAGCTTGACTCTGTTAAAGAGACAGGGAACTTTCTTATAGAAGTTATGCCGGTAATGTTTATTCCAGCCGGTGTAGGACTTATGGCATCATGGGGTGTGTTAAAGCCTATGCTTATACCAGTAAGCATAATAACAGTTGTTGCAATTGTTACAGTTATGGCAGCTACAGGACGTGTATCACAGATGATTATAAGACACGAGGAGAAGAAGAAAGGCAATAAAGACAATGATTAGCGAGTTTTTTCAGACTTCGGCATTTGCAGGAGTAACTTTAAGCCTTATGGCATATTTTCTGGGATTATATCTCAAGAAGAAGTTTAAATATGGATTTATCAATCCGCTTCTTATATCTATAGCTGTTACAATTATAGTACTTGTTGCAGCTAAGGTTGATTATAATGTATACAATTCAGGAGCAAAGTATTTAAGCTGGTTCCTGACACCATCAACAGTGTGTCTTGCGATACCTCTGTATCAGCAGCTTCAGTTACTTAAAGCTAACTTTAAGGCAGTAATATTAGGACTTGTGTCAGGAGTACTTACAAGCCTTTTAACAGTCTATGTGTTATCGCTTATCATGGGACTTAATCATGCACAGTATGTAACACTTCTTCCTAAGTCAATTACGACGGCTATTGGTATGGGTGTGTCAGAGGAGCTTGGCGGATATGTTAATATCACAGTTGCGGTTATTGTTATCACAGGTGTACTTGGCAATATATTTGCAGATATTATATGCAAGGTGTTCAGAATTACAGACCCTATAGCAAAGGGACTTGCCATAGGTAATGCATCACATGCGATAGGAACAGCAAGAGCTATGGAGATGGGACAGATAGAAGGTGCGATGAGCAGTCTTGCTATAGCTGTTGCGGGCATTCTTACAGTTGTTGGAGCTTCATTATTTGCGGGATTTATACCTATGTAAAGTATTTGTATAATTTTTGACAAAGTGGGGCTGTTGATATATAATTAGTACCATAAAATACGTGAGAGCAGTGATGCTAAAGAACGGAGGGGTTACTATGATAATTACAATCGCTAGAGAATGTGGATGCAGTGGTGACGAGATTGGTGAAGCTTTATCAGAGAAGTATGGAATTGCGTTCTATAATAAAAAGATTCTCATTGATTCAGCTAAAGACAGAGGAATATATAACAGATATCCAGATTTCTTTGCTGAGAATCCAGCCAATTCACTTCTTCGCTCTATAACAATGGACGGCAATCTTGATATTGCAAGACAGACTCCAATGAAAGCACTCAATGAAGCTATTGAGGTTCATGACTGCGTTATTATCGGAAGATGTGCTAATTATGCATTTAAAGAAAGAAAAGATTTATTAAGAGTTTTCTTATGTGGAGACAAGAAGCAGAGAGTTGCCAAGACTGCTGCCAAGTATAATATTTCTACAGAGAAGGCGACAGAGATAGTTGAGCAGACAGATGAGAGAAGAAAGGATTTCCAGTCATATTACACAGGTGAGGATTGGGGATATGCTGGTAATTATGACATCTGTCTTAATGAGAGTGTTCTTGGAACAGATAAGACGATAGAGGTTATATGCCATTTTGTTGAGGATATGATTCGCAATGATTAATACCAGAGAAGTAATTGGCAAGGCATTCATTAAATCAGTTCCTATTATGTGCAGCTACATATTTGTAGGCATGGCATATGGAATTATGATGGAGGCGGCAGGGCTTCCGTGGTATTTATCATTAATTATAAGTGTGATTGTATACACAGGGGCATTCCAGTTTGTTCTGATATCATTTCTGACAGGTGGAGTGTCTCTTGTTACGATTGCAGTATCAGCTTTACTTATGAACAGCAGACAGGTGTTTTACAGCATATCATATGTAGATGAATTCAAAGGAATGGGAAAGAAACTGCCATTCATGATTCATACTATGACAGATGAGACATATGCTGTTAACTGTACGATTCTTGAGAAGGGAGAGTACAAGCAGAAGCAGATGTTTTATATTGCGCTGTTTAGCTGGTTATACTGGATGGCTGGAACAGTACTGGGTGGACTTATAGGTCAGTTGATTCCATATGATATGGAGGGGATTGATTTCTGTATGACTGCCCTTTTTGTGGTTATTTTTATAGAACAGTGGGAAAAGACGGACAAGCATATTGCGGCAGTGACAGGAATAATCGTTGCAGTTATATGTCTGTTTATATTTGGAGCATCCAACTTTATTCTGCCAGCACTTCTGATTACGTCATGTATACTTGTGCTCTATGGCAAGAAGGAGCGTATCAGTAATGAATAAATGGTATATAGCTGCGGCAGTCATAATAAGTGCCATTATAACATTTTCACTTCGAGCGCTTCCTTTTTTAGTGTTTTCAGGTGACAGACGGATGCCGGCGTTTCTTGATAAGTTAGGTAAAATGCTTCCATCTGCTGTTATGGCAACATTGATAATATACTGTCTCAAAGATATTAATGGCAGTTTTTTTAACAAAGGAATATATCAGCTTATATCAGTTGTGGTGGTGTATATAAGTTATAAGTGGAAGCATAATACATTTATAAGTATATTGCTTGGAACAGTGTGTTACATGGTACTTCTTAGACTTCCAGTATAGAGGGTATGGTTATGCAGTCAGAGACAGTGATAAACAATAATCATCAGACAGAAAAATTATTTGGACTCCTGCTTAATATAGGAGAAGATATGCTTCGCAATGGCGCAGAAGTGCGACGCGTGGAGGAAACAATAACTCTGATGGGCAAGGCTTATGGAGCCAGATATGTAGATGCATTTGTTATAACTTCAAGTATTGTTGTAACGATTAATCTTGGTGATAATGTTACATTCACAAGAACAAGAAGAATTAATGAACCAGATGTTACTAATTTTACTAAACTTGAAGAATTAAACAGTCTCAGCAGGGAGTATTGCCATGGAAACATGAGTGTTGAAGAGCTTGAAAGTAAATATAATGATATAACAAGAAAGAAACCAGGTTTTGTCAAGATATGTATTGGCAGTGTTATGGCGGCAGGAACACTTGCGGTATTTTTTGGCGGAGGTCTTATAGATGGAGTATTTGCAGCTATATTTGGATTTATTATATGTCTTATGAAAAAATATATTGCACCAATATGTTCCAATACAATATTTTTTAACTTTATATGTTCGCTTGGCGTTGGAATACTCATATGTCTGGTTGGTAAACTTGCACAGATTCCAGTTGATAAGATAATGATTGGAGATATAATGCTTTTGATTCCAGGTATTGCAATGACTAATTCAATTAAGGATGTATTTGTTGGTGATACAATTTCTGGTATTATGAGACTTGCAGAGTCGTTATTATGGGCGGGGGCGATAGCATGCGGATTTATGTTATCATTCTGGCTTATATGATATTTTGTTGATTTGATAGTGAGCAGAGGTGTTTTATGGCGGATATTATTCAGATAATTATGGCATTTGCCGGGTCTTATGGCTTTGCACTTATGTTTAATGTTAAGAGGGGACATATAATATATGCTGCGGTCAATGGAATGTTAAGCTGGGCATTGTATCTTATTGTACAGCATGTGGTAGGAGATATACTTATAGCGTCAACTGCGGCGAGCCTGTTTGCGAGTATATATGCACAGATAGCTGCCAGAATCAGAATGGCACCGGCGACACAGTTTATGATAATAGGGCTGATACCATTAATTCCGGGAGCACCATTATACTATAGCCTATATTATACATTTGTATCAGATATGAATCTTGCAAGACAATATGGTCTTAATACTTTAAAATATGCTTTTGGAATAGTTATAGGGATAAGCCTTGTATGGGCTTCGTTTCATGTAGCTAACAAGATTTTACACAGGAGGTTTTGCAACAATGGCGAAATACACTAAAAAGGCAATGATGGATACCTTTTTGGAATTGCTTGAAACAAAATCAGTTGATAAAATTACGGTTAAGGATATTGTAGAGACTTGTGGAATTAACAGGAATACATTTTATTATTATTATGCAGATATATATGAGCTCATGGAAGATGTACTGATGACACAGACTGAGGAAGGCGTTAAAAAGATTGGGGATTGTTCATCTTTTTATGAGGAGTATGTCAATACAGCAGCACTGGTAATTAACTATAAACAGGCGATTCTTCATCTGTTTAATTCAAAGACAAGAGACGCTTTTGAACAATATCTTGAGACGATTATAATTAATTTTATAGAGAGGTTTGTGAGAAAAGCGGCAGATGGACATAATCTGCTGGATGAAGATATTACATATATAAGCAGGTTTTATGCATATTCTGTAACTGGAAGCATGATACAGTGGATTAAGGATGGAATGAAGCGTGTGCATGAAGATGTTATAAAGGATATGTCGGATTCATTTGATGCAACTATTGATGATATGATTGTAGAGCGTGAGTCTAAGCGCAAAAGATAATTTATTAGGCATTTTTAGGTTTGTGTCTGAATTTTAGACACAAGCCTTTTTTTATCCATATTAATTAACATGCAAAGTAATAAAATGCATATATATAAATATACAGAAGGGAGAGAGACTACATGGATTCATTAAAGGTTGTTAAGAGAATATACAGTGTCATGGCTGTATGTTTAATCGTGGTAGGCGCAATGTTATTGATAAAACCAGACATGTCTATCAATATTATATGCAAGGTTACTGGTATTGTTCTTATTGGATATGGAATAGTAAAGTTTGCGGGATATGCTACCAAAGATTTATTCCAGCTTGCATTCCAGTTTGATCTGGCATTGGGAATAGTATCAATTGTGTTTGGTATTGCACTTGTATTTAAGACACAGCATGTTGTTGAGATATTGTCAACATGTATTGGTGTATTTATGCTGGTTGATGCAACATTGAAGATTCAGACATCAATCGACTCTAAACGCTTTGGAATGGAGAGATGGTGGCTTATACTTATAGCAGCTATAGCAGTTGCAGCTGTAGGAGTACTGCTTATTATTAAGCCATTTACGACAACTGGTGTAATTATAAGGATTATTGGATTAACATTCTGTCTTGATGGCATTATGAATTTGATAGTTGTCCAGAGTACAGTAAAAACAATCAGGAGGAACAGAGAATGGGAACTTTAACACATGCAGCTGGTAGAATGGCTGTCAGCAAGGCAGCAGATGTTGTATTGAAAAAAGCAGGAAAAGACAAAGATAAAGAAGTTGAGAAACTTGTAGATTTTATTGGCAAATATATGGACGGAGAGAAGATAGACCTTAATTATGACAAGGTAAAGACTCTTATAATGGATGAGAACTCAACTCTTCACAAATATATCTATAGATTATTAGATGAGGTAGACCCACATGTATTAAAGACACTGGTGCTTAACCTTGGATTTGAGGCATTCCTTAACGGAACTAAGACTATCAGAAAGACAAGAGAGATAGAAAAATGCAATATTCCATGGCTTATCCTTATGGACCCAACAAGTGCCTGTAACCTTCACTGTACAGGATGCTGGGCTGCTGAATATGGCAATAAGTTAAATCTTACATTTGACGAGATGGACAGCGTTGTAACTCAGGGTAAGGAATTAGGTACATATCTTTACATGTTTACAGGCGGTGAGCCACTGGTTAGAAAGGCAGACCTTATTAAGCTTTGTGAGAAGCATAATGACTGTGCGTTTCTTTCATTTACTAACGGTACACTTGTAGATGAGGCATTCTGTCAGGAAATGAAGAGGGTTGGTAATCTCTATCTTGCAATAAGTCTTGAAGGATATGAGGCTGTCAACGATTTAAGAAGAGGCGATGGTGTGTATGGAAAGGTTATGCATGCTATGGAGCTTCTTAAAGAGAACGGACTTATATTTGGTACATCAATTTGTTATACATCTAAGAACTATGAAGCTGTAACAAGCGATGAGTTCGTTGATTTAATGGTTGAGAAGGGATGCCGTTATGCATTATATTTCCACTATATGCCAGTCGGTAATGATGCATCTGTAGAGCTTCTTCCTAACCCAGAGCAGAGAATGTACATTAAGGACAGAGTTCGTCAGATAAGAAATATGACAAGTGGTAAGGGCATATTCACAATGGACTTCCAGAATGATGGAGAGTTTGTTGGTGGATGTATCGCAGGTGGAAGAAATTACTTCCATATCAATGCTAATGGTGATGCAGAGCCATGTGTATTCATACATTATTCTAATGCTAATATCAGAACACACAGTCTGCTTGAGATTCTTCACCAGCCTTTATTCATGGCTTATTATAACAACCAGCCATTTAACCATAATCACCTCAGACCATGCCCAATGCTTGAGAATCCTGAGATATTACAGAAGATGGTTAAGGAGACAGGTGCAAAGTCTACAGATTTACAGTCACCAGAGAGTGCAGAGCATCTTTGTGAGAAATGTAAAGAATATGCTGAACACTGGAAGCCATGTGCAGAGAAACTCTGGGATGAAGAAAATCACAAGAAACCTGTATATGAGAATTATAAAGAGACTAATTGCCAGTAATTTATATTGCTGGACAAATATTTTAAATGTATTATAATATAACTGAAACGTATTGATTAATTGGATATATGTGTATGGGGGACAGATATATGTTGAATAAGAATACGAAAGAGGTTAATGAAATAATAGCAAGAATGTTGGCAGGATGCACTCTTGCTATTATTTTGCTTATTTTATGTTCTTATATCGGCATATTTTCTTTTGGAAAACATGTAACTACGATACTTCTTATAGTTGGGCTTATAACATCGTTAAGCCCAATTATTCTTATAAAATTCATGCCAGATAACTTTATGAAGTATTATATGCTTATTATGGTGTCTGTACTGATTGGACTTCTTGGCTCTAATAATAACATAGGAATATACATTACATATGTGCTTGTTCCTATTGTCAGCTGTCTGTATTTTGAACCCAGACTTATTGTTGAATCAAGTGTGATGTCATATATTATAATGGCTGTTGCTGTGTATTTTAATTCTGCAAAAAAGTTTGAGGTAATATATAAAAACTGGTCTCATTTTGATACTTTTATAGCATATATGATAGGATTTACTATTGAATATGTAATAGTTAACGTAGCCCTTTTTTATATGGTTAAGCGTGCAAAAATGCTTATGGATGAACAGAGAGAAGCGGCAGTTAAGATTAATGCTGAAAAGATTAGATACCAGCTTCTCATTAACAGCTCCAAGGATATTATTCTTGAATATTTTCCACAAGAGGACAGATATGCAGCCAATCGTTCTATATACGCTAGGGACAATGATGAAAGTCATCAGGTTACTATAGAAAATTTCAGTGAATATGTTGGTGAACATAGAGACCAGCTTGGCAGCGTGCCACAGATAATCAGGGATTGTATGGGGCATAGCGAGATGGTGTATAAGGAATGTGATTTTTCGTATAAAAAGAATGGCGAAACAATTGCGCTGTGGTTTCAGATGGAAGCAATTGCGCTTGTTGACGAGAAGGGCAGAACACTTAGTATTATTGCCAAGCTTCATGATATAACTAAGGTAAGACAATTAACAGAGCAATTTCAGAAAAAAAAGATATCAGACATGTATATGCAGTCTCTTAATAGTGAGAAGAAATCACTGTACGATATGGTTATAAAACAATGTGAGAATTTTAGTGATGAAGATTATGAAAAATTCTCAGAGGGTAATAATTTTATAGCCCAGATATTAAATATCCTTAAATATTCAAAAGACCTTGATGAAGCATTACAGCATGTGCTTGACAGGATGGGGAATTTCTTCGAAACTGATAGAATTTGTGTTATGATGAGTAACACAATGGATGGAGTTAATGAAGTTACATATCAGTGGAACAGAGATTCAGACAAACCATTACATGACTTCTTTACTACAATGAGCAGGGAACAGGTATTAAACATAACCCAATATTATGATGTTAATGGATATATAGAGATTAATTTTGAATTTGGAATAATTCCAAAGATAGATGCGGATGTATTAAAGCAGGCAACCAATGGGTATCTTGGTAATCAGATATGGATACCGACACTTAAGCAGGGAGAATATTGTGGAGCAGTATTTTTTGACAGACAGGATGCTACAACATACACTCCAGTGGATAAGATACTTATGTCAGAAGCTGTTAGTGCAATAATGGCGTATATTACCAGACTTAACGCAGAGAAAGCGAATGAGGCTAAGAGTGCGTTTTTGTCGAATATGTCTCATGAAATCCGCACGCCGATGAATGCAATAATGGGAATGACAGATGTTGCACTGCGTCAGGATATGAATGACGAGGTTAAGAACTGTCTTGGGATTATCAAATCATCAGCATCAGGATTACTGGAAATAATCAATGATATACTGGACTCTTCCAAGATTGAAGCAGGTAAGATAGAGATAGTTGAAGACACATATAGTACACGTTCACTTATCAATGATGTGCGCGCAATGATTGATGCCAGAAATGCAGAGAAAAAACTTCCTATATATTATCATATTCAGGAAAGTCTGCCTGTCAAATTCGAGGGCGATATGGTCAGAATCAAACAGGTAATGGTAAATTATGCTACTAATGCTATTAAGTATACTGACTCTGGGCAGATAGATATAACCATTGAAGCACATAATGATTCTCAGGGGAATACTCTGTTATACTATGCAGTTAAAGATACAGGCCAGGGAATTAAAGAAGAGGATATGGCTAAGCTGTTTAATATGTATGCCCAGGTTGATGTGAAGAAAAACCATCATAAAGAGGGTACGGGACTAGGTCTTGCAATAAGCAAGCAGCTTGTTGAACTTATGGATGGACATATTAATGTTGAGAGTACATATGGGGTGGGAAGTACATTTTCATTTGAAATTCCTCAGAAAATTGCTAATCCTTCACCTATAGGTAATATAGAAGACTATGACTACAGTAATTATGTTGCAGATGAAGACTATATGTTTCGGGCACCAGAAGCCAGAATTCTTATTGTTGATGATAATGAACTTAACAGAGAAGTGGCTAAAGCATTATTTGAGCCAATAGGACTTATGATTGATGAAGCAGATGATGGACTTCGTGCAGTTAATATGGCTAAGGATACTTTGTATGATCTTATTCTTATGGATAATCTTATGCCTGTTATGAATGGTGAAGAGGCGGCAAGAGCTATAAGAAGTATGGATGACAGCGTTAACAAGGATACACCTATAATTGCCCTTACAGCAGATGCTGTATCTGGCGTTAAAGAAAAGCTTATTGAAAGTGGAATGAATGACTTTATATCTAAGCCGGTTAATATTGCGATAGCGTGTACTAAGATGAAGAAATATATTTCACAGGATAAGATTAAACCATGTATTTGATTATGGTATTTACAATTTAAAGAAGATGGAGAAATTATATGAACAATATACGAAAATCGTTTGCCAGATATGTTTCTTTGAATATATTTGGTATGATTGGATTGTCATGCTATGTGCTTGCAGATTCATTTTTTATATCACTGGCACAGGGAGCAGACGGACTAACAGCACTTAATCTTGTGCTTCCTTTGTATAACCTTATTTTTGCGATAGGTTCAATGATTGGCGTGGGTTCTGCGATAAGATTTACTATTGCCAGAGCAAGGAAAGACAAAGATTGCGATAATTATCTTTCTAATGCATTGTTTTTTACGACAGTTATAGGCTTGGTATTTTCTATAGCAGGCGTGTTATTTCCAGACAAGATACTTATGGTGCTTGGTGCAGATGACAGGATTGTAAGCGTTGGTACAACATATACAAGAATATTTATGAGTTTTGCGCCTATATTTATGTGGAATTATGTTGCTAATGCTTATGTCAGAAATGATGGCGCACCATCAATAGCGATGGCTGCTACATTATCAAGCAGTTTGTTTAATATTTTATTTGATTATGTACTTATGTTTCCACTTGGACTTGGAATGGCAGGAGCAGCACTTGCAACTGCATTGTCACCGATAATAGGTATATCGGTGTGCCTTATACATCTGTTATCAAAGAAGAGCAATGTTAAATTTAAGATGTGCAGACCTTCAGTTAAGAGGCTGTTTGCATCTTGCCAGGTGGGTGTAGCTGCATTTGTAGCGGAGATATCATCGGGCGTCATAACGCTCGTATTTAACTTTGTTATATTAAAGCTTGCAGGTAATATCGGAGTGGCAGCATATGGCATTGTTGCTAATGTTTCTCTGGTTGCGGTTGCGGTATTTAATGGAGTTGCACAGGGAAGCCAGCCTCTTATCAGCAGCAGTTATGGTAAGCGTGACATGGAGGATGTAAGAACGTTGAAGCGGTTGTCGTTTGCAACAACGGTGGTGCTTGCGATAGTTATGTACACAGCGATATTCATATTTACGGATGGAATTGTAAAGGTATTTAATAGTGAAAATTCTGCACAATTGACAGAATATGCAGTAGTTGGCGTGAGATTGTATTTTACAGGAATATTGTTTGCGGGTGTCAATATAGTTGGCGGAAGTTATCTATCAGCGACAGAGAAGGCGAAGGGGGCTTTTATTGTATCTATACTTAGAGGCTTTGTTCTTATAGCTGTATTTGCATTCATAATGTCATCTATGTTTGGTATGAATGGGGTATGGCTGTCTTATATGACAGCTGAATTATGTACTGCAATAGTATTTATTGTGCTTGATATAAAATATTCTAAAATAGCACAAAATAATAAGTAAAATACTGTTAAAATATGGTGAAATAATGTATAATATATGAAACGCATGGGTTGTGGAGGAAAATCGTATGGAAGATAACAAAATAAAGCATGGAGATCTTGATTTTGATGAAATTCGAGAGATGAAAAAGCAGGAAATTGCTAAACTTAAAGAACTCAGACGTAAGAAAAAGTTTGGCATTAAAAGAAGAATGACAGTTATGGGAGTATTCCCGGCAGTGTTTCTTGTAATTATTCTTTTGATATTTGCAACAAGCAGTCTTTCTTCAGGATTGTATGATGAATCGCTCAATGGTTTATATTTACTGGCTGAGTCTGTTGAAGCTGGTTATAATGCATTAGATGGTTCATATAGCATGTCTGGTAATAATCTTATGAAAGGTAAGACTAATATTACTACTAATGTGGATCTTATAGATTCGTTTACAGAAGATGTTGATGCTGATGTTACTGTATGTTATGGAAAAACAAGAATGGCATCATCACTTCTTGATAAGTCTGGAAACAGAATTACAGGAACTGATATAGCAGATAATGTATGGAATGAAGTGTCAAAGGGCAATATATATAGAACTAAGGATATTGTTATTAATGATACTGATTATGTTGCAGTGTATGTTCCGTTAAGAGAGAATGGCAAGATTGTTGGTGCTATATTTGCAGGTCAGCCTGCTACAGATGTTAAAGCATATATTAATGAAAGAGTGGCAGGATTTACAGGCATTTCTGTTGTGCTCCTTATAATACTTACAATTACTACATATATAACAGCAAGACATATGGCAAATCCAATTGTTAAGGCTGAGGATGTTATTCTTGAACTTGCAAATGGTGATCTTACTATAGATGTTGATTCATCAGTTATGAACAGAAATGATGAGATTGGTGATATGGGAAAATCAGTCCAGCAGCTTGTTGAAAAGCTTCGTGAGATAGTTGGTAATATAGCGCAGATTACAAATGAACTTAATGCTACAGGTCAGTCATTAAGTTCGGCAGCGGCACAGTCAAGCAGCGCATCGGATGAAATCAGCAGTGCTGTTGAGGATATATCAAAGGGTGCAGTTTCGCAGGCTGAGGAAATTGAGAGTGCTTCGACACAGATTGGCCATATGGGACAGGTTATAGGAGAAATCGTTGATAATGTAACAACTCTTACAGGAACAGCTGCTGATATGGGTAAAGCTGGCAATGAGTCACTTGTAACAATTGATGACCTTGCAACATCTAATGATACTACTAATAAGGCTATTCTTGAGATTGCAGATCAGATTAAGAATACAGATGAGTCAATCAAGAAAATCAGCAATTCTACAGCTCTGATAACTGGTATTGCAGAGCAGACAAACCTTCTTTCGCTCAATGCATCTATTGAGTCGGCAAGAGCTGGTGAGGCAGGTAAGGGCTTTGCGGTAGTTGCATCTGAGATTCAGAAGCTTGCTGTACAGTCTAATGATGCTGCTATGGAAATTCAGGGCATTATTGAAGAGCTTCTTCATAATTCACAGGAGATGCTTACACAGATGGATGATGCTATTGTACTTTTAAAGGATCAAAAGGCCAAGCTTGATAATACCAAGACTAAAGTCGGACAGGTCGGGGATGGTATTAAGGTATCACAGTCTGGAACAGAAGAAATCAAGGTTAATGCGGATTCATGTGACAGTGCAAGAAATAGTGTAGTAGATATAATTACTAATCTTTCGGCTATATCAGAGGAAAACGCTGCATCTGCACAGGAAACAACTGCATCAATGGAAGAGCTTAATGCTACAATTAATACTCTTGCGGAAGAAGCTGAGAAGCTTGATAACCTTTCAAAGATTCTTAAGAATGATATGGATTTCTTTACAATTTAAGAATGATGAATGATTATGAATAATGTTATGCGGTCAGGCAGATATGTCTGACCGCTTGTCTTTACAAAGGAAGTGCCAGCACCTATAATTCTAGGTGCTGGCATAGGGAGAAAGAATATGAAAAACCAAATATATGTCAACTTGTCATAAGACAAGTTATTGCTTGGCGGAACCATTCCGATTACAATGATTATATAAAGCAATCAAAGCGGTTCCTTAACTTACAAATAGATTGTATAATATAAATGTGACAAAACAATGTACAGTTTATAAAGCATTTCTAAAGTGTCTAAATAAACAATTTAAAAATAATAAATAAGACCAGGAAAGAGGTAAAAAGTGGGATTTTCAATGTTAGCAAGAGACTTGTTCCAGGTAAAGGAGCAGTCAGTATTAGTGGTTACAGGTTTACTTATAGGAGAAGTATCTGTTGGGGATACAGTGTATGTAATAAGACCGGAAGATGATTACAAGGCAGTTGTTGTGGATATTGATAAGAATGAGAATGGTGCAGTTGTTAAGGCAGAGCATACGGAAACTGGAAGTGTTGCACTTCATATTATTCCACAGGGCAGATTTAAAATTGGTGAATATGATGTTATAACTGATGTTGAACCACAGCGCACGATAGATGTTAATGTGCCTGTTGTTAATCCGGGATTGTCAGGTATTCTTGATTCATATGCATATTATAAAGATGATAATTCATTTATGGATCATTTTGTATTTGCACTGGCACATGGACATTTTCTTGTACCTATAAGAGTCATGGATGATGCCAATGATGATGAATTTGCATTTGCTTCGCTGCCTGACCAGAACACTGGTGGTAAACAGGTATTGCCATTGTTTACTGACTGGGCACAGCTTAATAAGTGGGAAGGACTTATGGAGTCTGGAGAAAATGTAAAGACACTTGTCCTGACATTCCCAGATGTTGCGGGGGTTATAGAGGCTAATGGATATGGAAGTATTGCACTTAATCCATTCTGCGATAATCCTGTCAGTGTGCCAGCGGCGATGATAGAGAGTATTACAAAGCTGGATGGATATAAAAGAATGATGCAGGGTGATAATATATAATCGGAGTAGCTTTTGTCGAACCCCATCCTAAGAGCAGCACGACAGTCGTTAGGTGATATATAAGACAGTTACACTGTGCCCTGCCCCTTTGGGCTGCTGCATGCCGATACGAGTTTTAAAATATATTATCCCCCTTGACAGCGTGAGGGGAAAGTGTTAGTTTTATGTCGAGTTAGAAAAGGCTAACACGAAAGGAGTGGTTGACATGGGAACAGCGGTTATTGTTCTTATATTAGTAGTGATATGTGTGGTGGCGGTAAGGTCTGGAATGAAGCACATGAAGGGCGAAGGCGGATGCTGCGGAGGCGGCAGTGACGAGCCAGTGGAGAAGAAGGTTCTCGAAGGAGAGGTTATCGGAGAGAAAACTGTGTATATAGATGGAATGCATTGCGACCATTGTAAGAATACAGTTGAAAGATATATTAATCAGATAGATGGTGCAGTTGCTAAAGTTAATCTTAAAAAGAATCTCGCGGTGGTTTCATATGACAGGGAAATTAAAGATGAAGATATAATAAGAGCTGTAAAAAGAGCAGATTTTACAGTTACCAAGATTGTGTAATATACAGCAATACCAAGGGTTAAGGGCGTATGTAAAGTGTTTAATTATACTTTACATACGTCCTTTTTATTTACACTTATTTTACATGGATTTCTCATAATGCAGATAGTAGATTTTACATAAAATCCTGTATTCTTTACTTGCAGTCAGGAAAACAATGCTAGCACTTTTCCGGCGGCAGTAAATTATGTAGAGGAGCTAAAGACGGAAAGCTCCTTGGTATTTTTAGGAGGACAAAATGAGAAAGATATCATTAAAGAAATATGCAGCAGTAATGTTAAGTATTGCGTGTGTTGCAGGAGCATTAGTAGGATGTGGCAATAATTCAGCAAACAGTAGTTCAGGTTCAGCATCAGGTAATACAGCAAAGAAAGAGATAACAGTTGTATCAAGAGAGGATGGCTCAGGTACAAGAGGAGCATTCATTGAGCTTTTCGGAATTGAAGAAGCAGATGCAAGCGGCAAGAAAGTTGATAAGACAACAGAGGATGCTAATATAACTAACAGTACAGAGGTAATGATGCAGACAGTAGCTGGTAACTCAGCTGCAATCGGTTATACATCATTAGGAGCTCTTAATTCATCAATTAAGGCTTTAAAGGTTGATGGAGCAGAGGCAACAGTTGCCAATGTTAAGAGCGGTTCATATAAGGTAACAAGACCATTTAACATTGCAACTAAGGATAATTTAAGTGATGCAGCTACAGATTTTATCAACTACATCTTAAGTGCAGAAGGACAGAAGGTAGTTGAAGATAAGGGCTATATCTCAGAGGGTAACAAGGGTGCATTTACATCTAACGGAGCTTCAGGCAAGGTTGTTGTAGGTGGTTCTTCATCAGTTACACCAGTTATGGAGAAGCTTATCGAGGCCTATAAGAAGGTTAATCCTAATGTAACTCTTGAGCTTCAGCAGTCAGATTCAACAACAGGTATGACAAAGGCAGCAGAGGGAACACTTGATATCGGTATGGCATCAAGAGAGCTTAAGGATAGTGAGAAAGCAAAGGGTCTTAAGGATACTAAGATTGCAATTGATGGTATTGCAGTAATTGTTAATAAGGACAATTCACTTGACAGCATTACATCTGCACAGGTTAAGGCAATCTTCACAGGCCAGACAACAGACTGGAGCCAGGTTAAGTAATCTGGATAAATATTTTAAGCTGGCTGTCTTTTAAGGGCAGCCAGCTAATGACAGTAAGAAGGAAGAATTTATGAATAAAGGTCATGTAAAAGAAAAGATAATGGAAATAGTATTCATGCTGTGTGCATGTGTATCTATTATATCAGTAGCATTAATTTGTATATTCCTGTTTGCCAACGGAATACCAGCAATGCAGAAGATTGGGTTATTCAACTTTGCATTTGGTAAGACATGGAAACCGGGAAATGATATGTATGGCATATTTCCTATGATTATAGGTAGTATCTATATCACAGCTGGCGCAGTTATTATAGGTGTTCCGATTGGAATCCTTACAGCAGTATATCTTGCAAGATTCTGTCCTAAGAATCTGTATAAAATAATTAAACCAGCGGTTGAACTGCTGGCTGGTATTCCATCAGTTGTATATGGCTTTTTTGGTTTATGTGTTATCGTTCCATTTGTACGTGATTATATAGGTGGAGATGGTAATAGTATTCTTACAGCATCGATTTTGCTTGGATTTATGATTCTTCCAACTATAATTAATGTATCAGAGTCGTCTATAAGAGCGGTTCCGGAGAAATATTACCAGGGGGCACTTGCACTTGGCGCAACTCATGAAAGAAGTGTATATCTTACAGTTGTACCTGCTGCAAAGTCTGGAATTATGGCAGGTGTTGTGCTTGGAATAGGCCGTGCGATAGGTGAAACAATGGCAGTTATTATGGTGGCTGGTAATCAGCCACGTATGCCAAAGGGAATACTTAAAGGTATACGAACAATGACAGCTAATATTGTTATAGAGATGGGATATGCTACAGACCTTCACAGGGAAGCGCTTATTGCTACAGGTGTTGTACTGTTCGTGTTTATCCTTATAATCAACACATTGTTTTCAATATTAAAAAATAGAGATAAGCAGTAAGGAGGAAGAGAGATGAAAAACATATTTAAGACATATTTAAAACACCCGGTCTCTCTTCTTATAAGACTGGTTACATATCTGGCAGCATTTATAACGGTTGCGTCATTAGGCTTTCTTATTATCTATATACTTGTAAGAGGTGTTCCATATCTCACTCCGAGCCTGTTTGCGTGGGAGTATAATTCGGACAATGTTTCAATGCTGCCATCACTTATCAATACATTGCTTCTTACAGTGCTGGCACTTATATTTGCAGCACCACTTGGAATATTTGCAGCTATATATATGGTTGAATATGCCAAGAGGGGTAATAAGATTGTTAAAGTAGTAAGAATTACAGCAGAGACACTTTCAGGAATTCCATCTATCGTATATGGATTGTTTGGTATGCTCTTTTTCGTAACAGCGTGTCATATGCAGTTATCAATACTTTCTGGTTCGCTTACAGTTGCGATTATGGTACTTCCTACAATTATGAGAACAACAGAGGAAGCACTTATGGCAGTACCAGATAGTTTCAGGGAAGGAAGTTTTGGGCTTGGAGCAGGAAAACTTCGTACAGTATTTCAGGTTGTACTTCCATCAGCAGTTCCGGGAATCCTGTCAGGTGTTATTCTTGCTATAGGAAGAATTGTTGGTGAAACAGCGGCACTTATATATACTGCCGGAACTATGGCAAAAGTACCTAAGGGCTTATTTGGTTCAGCAAGAACACTTTCAGTTCATATGTACATGCTTTCAGGAGAAGGATTTAATACTAATCAGGCATACGCAACTGCAGTTGTGCTTCTTGTTCTGGTAGTGCTTATTAATATGCTTTCTAAAGTAGCTGCCAACCACCTTGCAGCTAAAACTAATTAAATAGATGACAGATTTAATATCCATCACATGTAACCAGCATATTGCCTGCGTGTGATGGATATTTTTATATAAAAAATGTATATTGATTAAATATGGCTTGGCTATAGGATATGCCTATAACTGGCTATAATTTTTTAGGAATTGCCAAATCGCCAATGTTAGGGTAATATAATCACATCGAAAGCGAAAACGCATTAAATCAAATTTAACATATAAAAGGAGAACAAAATTATGGCAAAGAAACATTACGCAGACAGAGATTTAAAATTTGAAACATTACAGTTACACGTTGGACAGGAAAGTGCAGATCCAGTTACAGATTCAAGAGCAGTTCCAATCTACCAGACATCAAGCTTTGTGTTCCATAACTCACAGCATGCAGAAGATAGATTTGCATTAAAGGATGCAGGTAATATCTATGGAAGACTTACTAATCCAACAGAGGATATATTTGAGAGAAGAATTGCAGCACTTGAAGGTGGTGTAGCAGCATTAGCAGTATCATCTGGTGCAGCAGCAGTATCTTATACAATCCAGAACCTTGCTCTTGCAGGCGACCACATCGTTGCAGCTAAGAACATCTATGGTGGTACATATAACTACCTTGCACATACAATCGTTGATTATGGTGTAACAACAACATTCGTTGACCCACTTGATCCTAAGAATTTTGAGGATGCAATTCAGGAGAATACTAAGGCATTATATATCGAGGTACTTGGTAATCCTAATTCAGAAGTTACAGATATTGAGGCAGTTGCTAAGATTGCACATGCACATAAAATTCCACTTGTTATTGACTCAACATTTGCAACACCATATCTTATCAGACCAATTGAGTACGGTGCGGATATCGTAGTTCATTCAGCTACTAAGTTTATCGGTGGACATGGTACAACAATCGGTGGTGTTATTATTGATGGTGGTACATTTGACTGGAAGGCATCTGGAAAGTTCCCACAGCTTACAGAACCTAACGAAAGTTATCATGGAATCAGCTTCGTAGATGCAGCAGGCCCAGCAGCATTTGTTACAAGAATCCGTGCAATCCTTCTTCGTGATACAGGTGCATGCATCTCTCCAATCTCTTCATGGATATTCTTACAAGGACTTGAGACATTATCATTAAGAGTAGAGCGTCATGTTGAAAATGCACTTAAAGTAGTTGATTACCTTTCAAAGAATCCATTAGTTGAGAAGGTTAATCATCCAGCAGTTACAAGTGACCCAGAGCAGCAGAGACTTTACAAGAAGTACTTCCCTAACGGAGCAGGTTCTATCTTCACGTTTGAGATAAAGGGTGATGAGAAGACAGCTAAAGATTTCATTGATAATCTTGAATTATTCTCACTTCTTGCTAATGTTGCCGATGTTAAGTCACTTGCAATCCATCCAGCAAGCACAACACATTCAGAGTTAAATGCAGAAGAACTTGTTGAACAGGGTATCAAGCCTAACACAATCCGTCTGTCAATTGGTACAGAGAATATTGATGATATTATCGAAGACCTTGATGAGGCATTTAAGGCTATATCAGAATAATTGATAAAATTAATTACGTATGCATAATAAAATGGTTTCGGGGCTGTTTCCGGAACCATTTTTTACAAAAGTTGGGATAAAGTTCTTGACAAATCTATGTGAAAGAGTACAATTAATTCATATTAAGTTGATAGGAATAATATCCTTAGTCGCAATTAAAATTAACTTAAAGAAGAAACGGAGAAAGTCATGGAGTTTAATACAGCATTATTACATGGAGATTTTTTAGGTGATAAGAATACTGGTTCAACAGTTACTCCTATATACCAGTCAAGTGCATTCTGTCATTCCTCAGCAGAGGAATTAGAGAAGATATTTCATAATCAGGCACCGGGATTTTCTTATACAAGAATAAGTAATCCTACAATTGATGCATTTGAGAAGAGAATGACAGCCCTTGAGGGAGGAATTGCGAGTGTTGCCTGTGCATCAGGCATGGCTGCACTGTTCAACGCATTCTGCAACATACTTCAGGCGGGAGATGAGATTGTATCAAGTGCAAGTCTTTATGGAGGAAGCATAGACCTTTTCAGAGATCTTGAAGCATTTGGAATTACAACGAGATATGTGGAGAATAATAACTGGGAGCAGTTTGAAGCAGCTACTAATGAACATACAAGATTGTACTTTGCAGAGACAATTGGCAATCCAAGACTTGACGTTACAGATATTAAGACACTTTCAGAGATAGCACATAAGCATGGCGTACCACTTATAATCGACAATACAGTTGCGACAGCTTATCTTGTAAAGCCTCTTGAACAGGGGGCTGATATAGTTATGAATTCAACATCAAAATACATCAATGGAAACAGTGATGCGATAAGTGGTGTCATAACAGACAGCGGTAAATTCAAGTGGGATACAGATAAATATCCTGGAATGAAAGATTTTAAGAAGTTCGGGCCATATGCTTATACAGCTAAGTTAAGAAATGGCTTATTTAGAAATACAGGAGCCTGCCTTGCACCTCAGAATGCATTCCTTAACATTATAGGAATTGAGACATTGGGACTCAGAATGGAGAGAATATGTGACAACGCTATTAAGCTTGCAGAGTTTTTCCAGAATGAGTACAGCGATATAACAGTCAATTATCCGGGACTTGAGAGCAGTAAATGGCATGATATTGCAGTTTCACAGTTAAAGAATGGATTCGGTGGAATAATAACAATAAGGACAGGAAGTAAGGAGCGTGCATTTAAGATAATGAATGCATTAAAGCTTCCACTTATCATATCTAATATCGGTGATACCAAGACACTTGTAATTCATCCTGAATCAACTCTTAATGTACACAGTACAGAGGAAGAGAAGGTTACAGCAGGAGTGTTTGATGACCTTATAAGAATAAGTGTCGGAATAGAAGATATCAAGGATTTGATTGAAGATTTCAGACAGGCGATAGAACAGGCTTAATAATTGCCAGTAATTAAGATGATTAAAATAATTGATTAACCAAAGGAGATTAATAACATGGAAATAGCAGGAATTAACATTGATGATCAGGTAGATATAACAGATAAGGTTTGCCCATTAACATTTGTTAAGGCAAAGGTTGCAATTGATGAGCTTGATGATGGTGAGGTAATCGCAATAAGAATGAACGATGGCGAGCCAGTACAGAATGTTCCTAGAAGTATCAAGGAAGAGGGACATCAGATTTTAAAACTTGTCAATAATGAAGATGGAACATATACACTCGTTGTTAAGAAAGTGGAGGAGTAATCAATGATTAAGTTAAGCAAGGCTGATTATGTAACAATACTTGCACATGCAAGAGAATGTGTGCCAGAGGAAGCTTGTGGACTTATCGCAGGCGTTATAGAGAATGGAGATAAGATAATCAAGAAGGTATATGTACTTACTAATATCGACCATTCTAATGAGCATTTCTCATTAGACCCTAAGGAACAGCTTGCCGCAGTTAAGGATATGCGTGCTAATGGATATGCTCCACTTGGCAACTGGCATTCTCATCCAGAGTCACCTTCAAGACCATCAGATGAGGATAAGAGGCTTGCTTATGACAGCAAGGCAAGCTATATGATTCTTTCACTTATGGATGATGCTAACCCAGTTCTTAATTCATTCCATATTGAGGGAACAGATGCAACTAAGGAAGAGTTAGTTATATGCTAGATTTAGTTATTATAGGAAGCGGTCCGGCAGGATTAAGTGCTTCAGTATACGCCAGCAGAGCAGGTTTATCATCAGTAATTGTAGAGAAAGAATATATGGGAACTGGTCAGATTGCTGAGAGTAACAAAGTTGATAACTATCTTGGACTTCCGGGAATGGACGGATTCAGCCTTGGAGAAGCATTCAGGGAACATGCTGAAAAGCTTGGTGCACAGTTCGTCAATAAAGAAGTCAAAGAGTTAAAATGTGACAATAATATCTGGACAGTTGTCTATGATGATGACAGCACAGATGAAGCTAAAGCGATAGTCTATGCGGCAGGAAGACGTAAGCGTGAGCTTGGTGCACAGAATGAGGACAAGTTTATAGGCAAGGGAATATCATACTGTGCAGTGTGTGATGGCGCATTTTTTAAAGGCAAAGATGTTGTAGTTGTCGGTGGCGGTGATACTGCTGTTGATGATGCATTGTATTTATCGGACATCTGTAACCATGTATATCTTGTCCATAGAAGAGACGAGTTCAGATGTGCGCCAGCAAGTATTGAGAAGTTAAGAGAAAAGGAAAATGTAACAATTATTACAAAAGCCAATGTGAGTGAGATTGGCGGTGATGAGCGTGTATCATCTGTGACACTTGATAATGGAACTGAGCTTTCAGTTGATGGAATATTTGTTGCTATAGGAATGCTTCCACAGACAGAGCTTATTGAGGGCTTCGGTGTATGTGATGAATCAGGTTATGTACCAGCAGGAGAAGATTGTGTAACTTCTAAGGCTGGACTGTATGTAGCAGGAGATATCAGGGTAAAGAAACTTCGTCAGGTTATCACTGCGGCGGCAGATGGTGCTAATGCTGTTAACTCAGCAATTGAATATATCAAAGGTTAATCGGGAGGAAGGAACACATGAAATACATTAAAGACAGTGCAGCAGAGCTTGTCGGAGAGACACCCATGCTGTTGCTTCACAACTATATGAGAGAAACTGGCGTTGAGGATGCCAATATTATTGCTAAGATGGAATATCTTAATCCAGCAGGTTCAGTTAAGGACAGAGTTGCATTGTCAATGATTGAGGATGCAGAGCAGAAAGGTCTTTTAAAGCCAGGCGCAACAATAATTGAGCCAACTTCAGGCAATACAGGAATAGGAATTGCATCTATTGCGGCAGCCAAGGGATATAAGGCGATTCTTACACTTCCAGAGACAATGACTGTTGAGAGACGTAATCTTCTTAAGGCGTATGGCGCACAGATTGTTCTTACAGATGGATTTAAGGGCATGAAGGGTGCTATTGAGAAAGCCGAAGAATTAAAAAATGAGATTCCAGGCTCAGTTATATTAGGTCAGTTTGAGAATATGGCTAATCCGGCAGCTCATTACAGAACAACTGGCCCGGAAATCTGGAAACAGACAGAGGGCAAGGTTGATATATTCGTAGCTGGCGTTGGTACAGGTGGAACTGTGTCAGGTGTTGGTAAATATCTTAAAGAGCAGAATAAAGATGTCCGCATAGTTGCTGTTGAACCAGCGACAAGCCTTGTTTTATCAGAGGGTAAGGCTGGTCCACACAAGATTCAGGGAATTGGTGCAGGATTCGTTCCAGATACACTCGATACATCAATATATGATGAGATAATAAAGATAGAGAATGATGACGCATTTGATGAAGGAAGAAGATTTGCAACATCAGAGGGTATACTTGTTGGAATCAGTTCAGGTGCAGCATTAAAGGCAGCTGTGATACTTGCAGGACGTCCAGAAAACAAGGGCAAGAATATTGTTGTATTATTACCAGATTCAGGTGACAGATATCTTTCTACACCATTATTTACAAAGTAATAATATGATAATGCAGGCTGGCTGAATGGCTGGAAATCTTGACATTTCAGTTAAAAAATAATATTGTATAAGGGTATGTAAATTCGTGTTACATACCCTTATTTAGATACCTGCGTATGCAGAAAAGCTGCCTGTGGAAGCTTTCCTGTGTATAGAAAACACATGGGCTTCATGCTCATGTATATTAAGAATACAATAGAATTGGAGAGATAGGGAAATGCAGATTAGCAGTATACTTGGAAAAGACGATGTAACATTATCATTTGAGGTTTTTCCACCAAAGAAGGATGTTAATTATGAACAGGTAGAGAAGGCAGCATTTGGTGTTGCTGAATTGAAGCCTAGTTATATGAGTGTTACATATGGTGCGGGTGGAAGCACAAGAAGCAATACATTAAAGATTGCCAAGAGAATACAGGATACATATGGAATAACAACTATAGCTCATCTTACATGTGTTGGAGCAACTAAGGAAAGCATACATTCAGCACTTACAGATATGAAAGAGGCAGGAGTTACTAATGTTCTTGCATTAAGAGGCGATAAGCCTAAGGATTTCGATGGTGAGCCATTCGTTGATTATCACTATGCATCAGAGCTTGTTGCAGATATTAAGGAATTTGGCGGATTTTCAATAGGTGGAGCATGTTATCCGGAAGGTCACACAGATGCTGCAACTAAGAAAGAAGATATCCTTAACCTCAAGAAAAAGGTTGATGCAGGATGCGAATTCCTTACAACACAGATGTTTTTTGATAATAATATATTCTATAATTTTTTATTCAAGGCAAGAGAAGCAGGAATATATGTTCCAATTATTCCGGGAATTATGCCTATAACAAGAGCTAATCAGGTTGCCAATGCAGTATCCTTATCAGGATGTAATGTCCCAGAGAGATTTAAGAGCATTGTAGACAGATTTGGTGATGATCCAGAGGCTATGCAGCAGGCAGGCATTGCATATGCTACAGACCAGATAATTGACCTTATCGCTAATGGAATTAATAACATACATGTATATTCAATGAATAAGCCAGAGGTTGCAAAGGGAATTATGGATAACCTTTCTGCTATTATTAAATAATTAAAATGTATATACATTAATCATCAGATGAAAGAATCAGGATTAATATATGGATATTAATGAAAAAGAGATATTAAGATATCTTGGATATGGAAAGAATAAAGCAGACGATGCAGTTATGGAGATGGTTCATGACTGCATGAAACAGGTGCACGAAGTTGCCAATCCTAAATCTGTCAGTAGAAGATTTGAACTTAGTATCAGTGAAGACAATTATATAGAAGCGGCAGGAATAAGAGTTAAGAGTAATAGTCTTGCAAAGAATCTTAAAGATTGCAGCGAGGTTATATTTTTTGCGGCAACTCTTGGAACAGATGTGGATAGAATGCTTAACAGGTACCTGAAGTTAAATATAGCTAAAGCGGCTGTGTTTCAGGCAACGGCTGCTGCGGCTATTGAGGGGTATTGCAACGAGTGCCAGAAAATAATAGAAAAAGAGATGTTAAAAGAAGGTTTGTACGTTAGGCCGAGATTCAGTCCGGGCTACGGGGACCTTCCTCTTAATATACAGAGGCAGTTTTTAGCGGTGTTGAATACACCTAAGACCATAGGCGTTGTGTTGTCAGATGGAGATATAATGCTCCCGGAAAAGTCGGTGTCAGCCGTCATGGGACTTAGTGACAAGAACAGCAGATGTGTACTTG
This sequence comes from Lachnospira sp., assembly GCA_050874305.1. Taxonomy (GTDB): domain Bacteria; phylum Bacillota; class Clostridia; order Lachnospirales; family Lachnospiraceae; genus Lachnospira. Next base: position 32,110 of record JBNMKL010000009.1, read on the forward strand.
AAGGCTGTGAGGCATGTGGTAAAATAGACTGTACATATAGAAGATAATCAGGAGGTCAGTTGTGACAGATATAAGACAGGAGATGGGAAAAAGATTACTGTTTTTTGATGGAGGCATGGGTTCTCTTTTGCAGAAAAGAGGGCTTAGAACAGGTGAGCTTCCTGAGACATGGAATCTTTTAAAGCCAGAGGTACTTATACAGATACATAAGGAATATGCAGAGGCAGGAGCAGACATAATACTTGCCAATACATTTGGTGCCAATGGACTTAAATTTGAAGATAATCTTGAAGAGATAATTACTGCCGGAATTGCCAATGCAAGAGAGGGTATAAGACAGAGTGGAAGAGAGGCTTATGTAGCACTTGATATGGGACCTACAGGAAAGCTTCTTAAACCTATGGGAACACTGGAGTTTGAGGATGCAGTCAAGATATTTGCAGACGTTGTTAAGGCTGGTGTAAAGGCAGGAGCTGACCTTATTCTTATAGAGACAATGAATGACCTGTATGAGCTTAAAGCAGCAGTGCTTGCAGCTAAAGAAAACAGCGATTTACCTGTATTTGCTACAGCAGTATTTGATGAGAAGCATAAGATGCTTACAGGAGCGAATCCAATGGCAGTTGTGGCATTGCTTGAAGGACTTCACGCAGATGCTATCGGTATGAACTGCAGCCTTGGACCTAAGGAGCTTCTTCCTATATTCAAGGAGATGGCGCAGTATGCATCAATTCCTCTTATAATTAATCCTAATGCCGGTCTTCCAAGAAATGAAAATGGACAGACTGTATATGATGTTACACCAGAAGATTTTGCTAGAGATATGGTTCCGTTCGTTGAGGCTGGAGCATGGTTTACAGGTGGATGCTGTGGAACAACTCCTGAACATATCAAAGCATTGGTTGACAGATGTAAGGATATGGAAGTGAAACCTTTGACAGAGAAGGATTATACAATTGTTACTTCATATTCACAGGCTGTTACTCTTGGAGATAAGCCAGTTATTATTGGTGAGAGAATTAATCCGACAGGTAAGAAAAAGTTCAAGGAAGCACTCCGTGAAGGCAATATGGAATATATTCTTGAAGAAGGCGTTAAGCAGGCTGATTCTGGTGCACATATCCTTGATGTCAATGTAGGACTTCCAGAGATAGATGAAGTTGCCATGATGAAGCGTACTGTGTACGAATTACAGAGTATTCTTCCACTTCCATTACAGATAGATACAACTGACCCGGAGGCTATGGAAGCAGCTCTTAGAATGTATAACGGAAAAGCTATGGTTAATTCTGTTAATGGTAAAAAAGAGGTTATGGAGCAGATATTCCCTCTTGTACAGAAATATGGCGGTGTTGTAGTAGGACTTGCCCTTGATGAGGATGGTATTCCTGCGACAGCAGAGGGAAGACTTGCTATAGCTGAGAAGATATATAAGACGGCTGAAAGTTATGGAATCAGCAGAAAAGATATAGTTATAGATGCACTTACAATGACAATGAGTACAGATGATAATTCTGCCAATGTCACACTTGAAACTGTCAGAAGAATTAAGGAACAGGGCGGTAAGACAGTACTTGGTGTATCTAATATTTCATTCGGACTTCCTCAGAGAGAGATTATAACATCGGCATTTTTCTCACTTGCGATGAGCGCAGGATTATCTGCTGGTATTATTAATCCTAATTCAGCAGCTATGCGTCAGGCATATGATACATACTGTGTTCTTGGTGGATTTGATACACAGTGTATGGGCTATATCGAGAAATATGCTGTCGCCTCAGGAGTTGCGCCGGCGGCGACTAATACAGGTTCTAATGGTGGAAGCTCATCTGGCGGCGGCAGTGCATCAGGAAGCTCTGAACAGGCAGGCGGTGGTGCAGTTTCTCCATCAGGCGGGGCTAATGGTGAGCTTACTCTGACAGACTGTATTGTCAAGGGACTTAAAGACCAGTCATTCAAGGCTACACAGAAAGAGCTTGAGACTAAAGAGGCGATGGCTGTAATCAACGAGGAGCTTGTTCCTGCACTTGATATAGTTGGTAAGGGATTCGAGAAAGGTACAGTGTTCCTTCCACAGCTTCTTATGAGTGCCGAGGCGGCTAAGGCTGGATTTGAGGCAATTAAAGAGTTCATGCAGAAGAATGGCTCTGTTCAGGAAAAGAAGGCAACTATCGTTATTGCGACAGTCAAAGGCGATATACATGATATCGGTAAGAATATTGTCAAGGTACTTCTTGAGAATTATGGATATGATGTGGTGGACCTTGGAAAGGATGTTCCACCAGAGACTATCGTTGATACAGTAGTTGAAAGACATGCACCATTGTGTGGACTCAGCGCACTTATGACAACAACCGTTGTCAATATGGAGGAAACAATCAAGCAGCTTAGAAAATCAGCACCTTGGTGTAAGGTAATGGTTGGAGGAGCCGTACTCACACAGGAGTATGCAGATATGATAGGCGCAGACTTCTATGGAAAGGATGCAATGCAGTCAGTTTATTATGCAGAAGAGCTTCTATCATAAAAATGTTTGTAATGTCTGGCACTAGTTGATAATTTTTCTCAATAAAGTGACTTTAGGTTGAAATGGATAAATACAAGTGATATTTTATAATGAAACCAATAAAGGTAAATGCTTACAAATGTATTAAAAGTGTAAGTGATGACTAACCAAAGGAGGATACTATCATGACAAACTATTTAGCTAAAATTAACTGGAAAAAGGTTGGAACATTTGCAGGTGGAGTGCTTTTCGGTACAGCAGGAATTAAGATTTTATCAAGCAAGGATGCTAAGAAGGTATATACACAGTGTACAGCAGCAGTTTTAAGGGCTAAGGATTGCGTTATGAAAACAACTAACACTATTCAGGAGAACTGCAGTGATATCTATGCAGATGCTGTTAATATTAATGAAGATAGAGCAGCCGCTGCAGAAGCTGCTGAGATTCAGGACGAAGAAAAGACAGAAGAGTAATTAACTTGATTCAAGTAAAAGGAGTTGATTACTAGTGAAATTTATTATTAAGAATGAATCTAAGAATCGTTTAAGAATTCATATGGCGCAGAGCCGCATGAGTTTTGAACAGGCAGATATATTGCAGTATTATATAGAGAATATCAAAGGTGTCACATCAACTAAGGTATATGAGAGAACATGTGATGCTGTTATTGTATATAATCCTGAGGATGCAAGCCGCAGTGACATTGTAAAAGCTATTGCAACATTTCATTATAATGAAGTGAGCGTGCCACAGCAGCTACTGGATAATTCAGGCAGAGAGATGAATTCCCATTATCAGGAACAGCTTATGATGAGAGTTATGCTGCATTTTGGAAAGAAGCTTCTGCTTCCACTTCCTATCAGGGCATGTATTAATACTGTTAATTCGTTCAGATATATTGGCGAGGGTATCAAGTGTCTTGCACACAGAAAGATTGAGGTGCCGGTTCTTGATGCGACAGCGATTGGTGTGTCAATATTACGTGGAGATTTCAATACAGCGGGTTCAGTTATGTTCCTGCTCAGTATAGGAGAGCTTCTTGAAGAATGGACACATAAGAAGTCTGTTGGTGACCTCGCAAGATCAATGTCACTTAATGTTGGAAAAGTATGGCTTAAGACTTCTGAGACAGAAGTTTTAGTCGAGGCTGATACAATCCATGAGGGTGATATGGTTATAGTCCATATGGGCAATGTAGTTCCATTTGACGGCGTGGTTGTTGATGGTGAAGGAATGATTAATCAGGCTGCACTCACAGGCGAGTCTGTGCCAGTCAGAAAGACAATTGATTCATCTGTATATGCAGGAACAGTTGTTGAGGAAGGCGAGCTTACAATCAGGGTAACTAAGACAGGCGGAGCAAGCAGATATGATAAGATTGTATCTATGATAGAAGACTCTGAGAAGTTGAAGTCTGGTCTTGAAAGCAAGGCTGAGCATCTTGCTGACAAGCTTGTTCCTTGGACATTAGGCGGTACAGCCCTTACATATCTTCTTACAAGAAATATCACTAAGACATTGTCAGTGCTTATGGTTGATTATTCATGTGCATTGAAGATGGCTATGCCAATATCAGTATTGTATGCAATCCATGAAGCCGGACAGCATAAGATAACAGTTAAAGGCGGCAAGTTCTTAGAGGCAGTTGCTGATGCAAATACAATAGTATTTGATAAGACAGGAACTCTGACTAAGGCAAAGCCAACACTTGTTAAAATAGTTTCGTTTAATGGACAGCCAGAGAATGAACTTCTTCGTCTTGCAGCATGTCTTGAAGAGCATTTCCCACATTCTATGGCAAAGGCAGTTGTCAATGCAGCAATTGACAGAAAACTTGTCCATGAGGAGATGCACTCTAAGGTAGAATATGTGGTTGCACATGGAATATCTTCAAGTGTAGAAGGCAAGAAGGTTGTTATCGGAAGTTATCATTTTGTATTTGAAGATGAGAACTGTACAATACCAGAAGGTATGAAGAGCACATTTGATGAGCTTCCAGAAGAATATTCACATCTTTATATGGCTATCGAGGGAAGCCTTGCGGCAGTCCTTTGTATAGAAGATCCATTGAGAGATGAAGCACCAGAAGTTATCAAATCACTTCATAAGGCAGGATTTGATAAGATAGTCATGATGACAGGCGACAGTGAGAGAACAGCCGCTGCAATAGCCGCAAGAGTTGGTGTTGATGAGTATTATTCAGAGGTATTGCCAGAGGATAAAGCAAGATTTGTTGAGCAGGAAAAAGCAGCAGGCAGAAAGGTTATCATGATAGGTGATGGAATTAATGATTCACCTGCCCTGTCAGCCGCAGATGCTGGTATTGCGATAAGCGATGGAGCTGAGATAGCTAGAGAGATAGCTGATATTACAATAAGTGCAGAAGACCTTAACCAGGTGGTTGTCTTAAAGGATATAAGTGATGCGCTTATGGCAAGAATCCGTTCTAATTACAGAAAGATTGTTGTCATTAATACAGGTCTTATCGGTCTTGGCGTGTGTGGAATACTTGCACCTACAACATCAGCACTTATTCATAATACATCTACTATAGCGATAAGCTTGAGCAGTATGAAGAAGCTGCTGTAATTAAGCAATAAGAGTTTTATATTATAATTGTTTATATATTGTAAATAATCAAAGAGACATTTTCAGAGGTACATTACTAGTACAACTGGGGATGTCTCTTTTTAAAATTTGTAAAAATATAAACATGACCTTGAAAGTGATTCCTGAAAATGTGATAATGTCCTAAAGTGATTTTAAGCGGGAATAATCTATGATAGCGAGAGTTAATATAAAGAGCCAACAGAATAATAACAGCTTTGTATGTATATATCGTGTGTGTGATGACCATGTTGTGCTTATGAGAGAATATGGCACAGCCAATGTGGCAGTTGTACCGGAGTCTATAGATGGAAAACCTGTTACGGAAGTAGATGCATATTGCTTTGCTTCATCTAACAGGCTTAGTGGCGATGCGTTGAAAGAATCGGACATGATAAATGCATCCAAAGAATATGAGGCGTACCATGAGCTTAGTGGAGAGTATGTTACAAGAGTAGTACTGCCAGATACAATTACATCAGTTGGCAGCTATTGTTTCTATAATTGCAGAAAGCTCACAGATATATCAATAGGCGCAGGACTTAACAGTTTCGGTAGTGATGTGTTCATGAATTGTACCAGACTTAACAGTGTACATATTGATGCATATTCTGACGGGCAGACAGGTCTAAAATTTCTGTTAAGCCAGCTTAACCAGAGTGTTAATGTCAGCTTTAAGGACGGAATATTTTATTACCCAGAATACATAGACAGCTATGAAGAGATAGGACCAGCGCATATATTTGAACTAAGGCTTGAGGGTGAGGGCTACAGGGCAAGACAGTGCTTTAATAAAGGTGTTATAGATATAGCACGGTATGATGAGGTGTTTAAGAAAGCGTCTGGAATGGAAAATGTGACGACATTATTTAAGATGGCGGTAGGAAGGCTTGGAAAACCGGTATTGTTAAAGTCAGAAGCCAGACAGATGTATACAGAATACCTTACAGGTAATGGACACCAGATAATGGAAATTGTGGTTCATTCAAAAGACAGAGAGAGCCTTGATTTCCTGTGTGACAGCAGAATTCTTAACAATGATGATTATGTGTATGGACAGAAGCTGTGTGTGGGTAATGAATGGACATATGGAAGCTCAAAGATACTTACAATGGACAAAGATAAGGACACAAGTATACTTAAATCCAGACGACATATCCAGACAGAGAGTGAATGGCAGGCAGATATAGGAAAGCGTATTACAGAGTATGTGCGTGGAGAGATATATCTTGACCTTAGGTATATGGAGAATTCGCTGACGGCTTTAGTGCCTTGTATGAATGATAATATATCAGTGTATGGAACAGATGGAATGTATATATATTTTAATTCGGATAAGCTGTGCGAGCTTCTTAAGAAAAATGTCTTATTTCTTCAAAGAGTATATCTGCATAGTGTGCTTCACTGTATATATTCGCACCTGTGGATACGTGGTGGCAGGAATAAACAGTTGTGGAATCTTGCATGTGATATAAGTGTGGAATATATTATTGACAGGATTGATAAAGCTTGTACAAGACGAATAATAAGCTGGACAAGACAGAAGCTATATGAGCATATGAAAGAAAATGGAATTGTCAGTGCAGCACAGGTTTATAACTGGATAATTACTATTGATGATGCAACGCTTAACAAGTGGTATGCGGAATTCTATACAGATGATCATGTATTCTGGCCGGATGATAATGGCACACCCCAGTCACCACAGGCAGTTCCGGATGATGTAAGACAGCAGTGGGAAGACAGGGCAAGGCAGGATGAGTTAAAGAGAAACAGCCAGGGTGGAGATAAGGATAATGAAGAGGAGATACTTGCCTCTATACGAAGAAGGCATAACCGGTATTCATACAGGGAATTCCTTAAAAGATTTACCCAGTTAAGAGAAGAGATGGTTATTAATCCAGAAGAATTTGACCTGTCTTATTACAGTTTTGGACTTCGCACATATGGCAATATACCGCTGATTGAACCTCTTGAAACGAGAGAATCACGTAAGATATATGAATTTGTCATTGTGCTTGATACAAGCTATTCTACAAGTGGAGAGCTTATCAGGAGATTCCTTAATGAGACATTGTCAATGCTTAGTTCAGACAATACATTTTTTGAACAAATCAGACTTCATATTATACAATGTGATGATAAGGTAACTAAGGATATTGTATTGGAGAATGTTGACGATATTGATACGATGTTTGGACAGTTTGCAATTAAGGGCGGCGGCAATACAGATTTCCGTCCAGCATTTAATTATATCAACCAGATGATTGAGAATGGTGAATTCGATAATCTTGGCGGCGTGATATATTTCACAGATGGAAAGGGGATATATCCTATGAAGATGCCGGATTACAAGACTGCATTTGTATATTTTAAGGAGATAGATTTAGACACAGTGCCAGCGTGGGCGGTTACATACAGGTTAGATGATTGTGAGGAAATATTATGAATATATTAGAAGCTAAGAATGAGATTATTAATACGGTATATGCATATCTTCTAAAGAATGATAATGGAGAGTATGCAATTCCATCAATAAGACAGAGACCAGTACTCCTTATCGGACCTCCGGGAGTTGGTAAGACACAGATTATGGAGCAGATTGCGGATGAGTGCAATATAGGACTTGTGTCATATACAATTACGCATCATACTAGACAGAGTGCGGTTGGACTTCCGATGATAAGCGAAGAGGAATATGAGGGAAAGACATATTCTGTGACAGAGTATACTATGAGCGAGATAATTGCAGGAGTGTATAATTGCATTAAATATGAGGGTAAGCGTGAAGGAATTCTGTTCATTGATGAGATTAACTGTGTGTCTGAGACTCTTGTTCCTATGATGCTGCAATTTTTGCAGTGCAAGACATTCGGCAATCAGAAACTGCCAGAAGGATGGATAATTGTGGCTGCCGGTAATCCACATGAATATAACCGCTCTGTGCGTGAATTTGATATGGTAACGCTGGACAGAGTGCGTAAGATAACAGTTGAGGCAGAACTCGCAGTATGGAAACGATATGCTATAGAGAGGCATATACATGGCTCAATCATCAGTTATCTTGATATAAGACCTAAGAATTTTTACCATATAGCAAGTGACGTGGATGGATTAAGCTTTGTGACTGCAAGAGGCTGGGAGGATATGAGCAATCTTATCTACATATACGAGAAGCTTGGTATAGAGATTACATATGATACAGTCCATGAATTTCTTCAGGATATAGAGATAGCCAGGGATTTTACGGTATATTATGATTTGTATAACAAATATAAAGATGATTACAGGGTGAGCGATATACTTGATGGCAAAGCTGACAGCTCGGTATATCAGCGTGCTATGAAGGCTGGATTTGATGAGAAAATGTCACTTGTTAATCTGCTGCTTGATGGAATAACAGCGCTTATAGATAATAATAGTGATGATAAGTCAATTGCGGTTAAGATAGATAATGCATTCTCTTTTGCAGAGGATGCAATGGATTCATCGCAGATACTTGTGTTAGTGACAGGATTATCTATGAATGGAAAGACAAGTGAGTATCTTATCAGCAACACGAGTGCGAAATTCGTCCAGTACAGCACGACCCTTATGCAGGGTGAGCAGAGAGCTGCGCTGCTGGAGGAGATTTCTGGCGGGAATTAAACGTAATATTCCCCGGAGCCAGCAAGAAGCCCCGGGGAATTATATATAGATGATGAGTTGATTATGTTATTTTATCTTATAATAAATGCGCACGGACAAGAGCTTTTTTAAGTACAGGGCCGCCAAACATTGCAATAACAATCTTGATAAGGTCGCCAATGATGAAAGGAATAACACCAGCGAATAAAGCTGCCTTGAATGTCATGTGAGCTTCGTAAGCAAGCCATCCTGTTCCTAATGCGTAACATACAGCAGTACCAATAACCATACCGATAAAGCACATATACCACTTGTCATGGAACTTATCAATGAAAAGTCCTGCGATAATAGCAAGTGGAATAAATCCGATAAGGTATCCGCCAGTTGGCCCGAATAATTTGCCAGGGCCGCTTGTGAATCCGGAAAATACAGGAAGTCCTACAAGACCGATAAGCAGATAGATTATATAACTGAATGTTCCATTCCATGTTCCAAGTACATATAAAGAAAAATAGATTACAAGATTAGTGAGTGATATAGGTACTGGGCCAATAGGGATTGAAAGTGGTGCAAGTACACATGTGATAGCTGCAAATATGGCAATCAGAGCCATTGTTTTAATAGACATTTTCTTATTCATTATTAAATTCCTCTCTCTGTTAGTTTCGGGATATATCTAATCCCATATCAGTAAGCATTGCTTTATCCTGTTCAGTGTTATTGCCGACAGTGGTAAGCATGTTGCCAGTGATGGTTGCATTGACACCTGATTTGAATAATCTGCGGCCGCCATCCTTGAAGTAATTACGTCCGGCTGCCATACGGATGTGTGATGTAGGATTGATGTATCTGAATAATGCTACAGTTCTTATGATGTCATCCTCAGATAATGGCGCAAGGTTGCCCAATGCAGTTCCGGCTACAGGAATAAGTGCATTGATAGGGATAGATTCTATATCAAGTTCAGCTAAAGAAACCGCCATATCAATACGGTCTTCCCATGTCTCCCCCATACCTATGATACCGCCGGAACAGACCGTGAGACCAGCTTCCTTAGCCATCTTGATTTCTTTGATTTTGTCGTCATATGTATGTGTTGTACATATATTAGGAAAGTTTCTCTTAGAAGTTTCGATATTTTCGTGATACATAGTAACACCGGCTTTTACAAGTCTGTCAAATGCTTCTTTGGTAAGAAGTCCGTGTGAAGCACACAGTCTTAAACCTTTGTCACATCTTTCGTGAAGCTTGGCATATATATCTACAAGCTGGTCAAGTTCTTTGCCTTCAACAGTTCGTCCAGCCGTAACTATTGAGTATGCATGAACACCATCAGCCTTCTTTTCCTCGAAATCTTTGATAACAGTTTCTGCATCAAGCATTGGATAAGTATCACAATTAGTGTGATGGAAAGATGACTGGGCACAGAATTTACAGTTTTCGCTGCATCTTCCAGCACGTCCGTTGATAATAGTACAAAGGTCTACGTGATTGTGACATAAAGCATCTCTTATCATATCAGCTCCTTCGGCTAATTCATCAAGAGGTGCAGTTATAAAAAATGATAAATCATCATTTCTGTTAAGACGTCTGCCATCTATGATTTCTCTGGCAAGTAATTTCATATCCTGTTCCATATTTAATATGTCTCCCTGTAATTAGGTTTATGATTGACAGTAATCTGTCAAAATTTGTATTAATACGAGGCATATTATAAGCATATAAAAATGAATTGTCAACCTTTAATCACACAAGGTTAACAATCAACAACAATCACATAATAGTGGGAATTAAGCATATTTGTAAAACACATTAAAATAAGAAGAAAGATTTTGACATCAGATGTCTTTGTGTATATAATATGTAAGCTAAACTTAAATTAAGAAGGATTACATATCATGAAATCTAAGATAGATAAGAATAATTTATTGTTTTCTAACAAGGCACTGATAGCACTTTTAATTCCAATCGTAATTGAACAGCTTCTCAATTCATTTATGGGAATGATTGATACAATGATGGTCAGCAATGTGGGAAGTGAGGCGTTGTCAGGAGTATCACTTGTTGATTCTGTTAACAATCTCATAGTGCAGTTGTTCTCTGCGATGGCAACTGGTGCAGCTATAATATGTTCACATTATATTGGAATGAAAGATGAAAAGGGGGCTAACAAAGCGGCAAGACAGGTTGTTTTGTCGGTGACTGTGATTGCGCTTGTTATAACTGTCCTTGGACTTGCATTTAAAAGACCTTTACTTGGAGCTATATTTGGCAAGGTTGATGACGGCGTTATGAACAATGCGCTGAAGTATTTTTTATTTACAGCATTGTCATATCCATTTCTGGCTCTGTTCAGCGCAGGTTCTGCGATATTCAGGTCATGTGGTAATTCAAGATACCCTATGACGGTCTCTGTCATATCAAATGTTATTAATATAATAGGTAATTATATACTTATATTTGTATTAGATATGGGTGTATCAGGTGCGGCTATATCAACACTTGTGTCACGTATAATATGTATGGTAGCGGTATTTGTCGCACTAGCAAAGCCTAAGCAGGAGATTGTTGTCAATAATTATGCTTCAATAAGACCAGAGTGGGGACTTATAAAGTCAATTCTTGCAATCGGTATTCCATCAGGAATAGAAAACAGCATGTTCCAGTTCGGAAAGCTTGCAATACAGTCAACAGTATCTACAATGGGTACAGCGGCTATTGCGGCGCAGGCGATGACTAATATATTGGAAAATGTTAATGGTATCTTTGGAATCGGCGTAGGAATGTGCCTTATGACAGTGGTCGGACAGTGCATGGGTGCAGGAAGAAAAGACGAAGCTAAATATTATATTGTTAAACTGTGTGGAATAGCAGAGGTCGGAATAATAGTATCATGTCTGCTTGTGTATGCATTTACAAAGCCAGTGACAATGCTTGCTGGTATGGAGAGTGAGAGTGCGGCACTCTGCATGGAGATGGTTGCGGCTATAACTATTGCAAAACCACTTGTATGGGTAGGCTCATTCGTTCCTGCATATGGACTCAGGGCTGCCGGTGATGTAAAGTTTTCTATGACAACATCAATTATAACAATGTGGGGCTGCCGAGTTGCACTGTGTATCTTCCTTGTAAAAGCATTTGGAATGGGACCAATGGCTGTATGGTATGGAATGTTTGCAGACTGGACACTTAGAAGTGTTATATTTATAAGCAGATATTTAAGTGGTGCATGGATGAAAAAGGAAGTTATTAAGGCATAAAACAATCTAGTTAGTGATTGGAATTATAATGGATATGTGGTATCATATAAAAAGATTTAAGCATCAGTTGGGGCGGAATTGTTTTGCCTCAAAATTATTAAAATATAAGGGAGAATTTACTTATGAACGAAAAAAATCAAGATGCTGTTCGTGATGCACGAAAGCTTGGAGTTCCTAAGATGCTGATTCTTGGACTTCAGCATATGTTTGCTATGTTTGGAGCAACTATTCTTGTTCCAATTCTTGTGTCTGGATATTTTCAGACAGCATGTAATGAGCCGCTTACAAGAGGCTTAACTGTTTCAGTTACATTATTCTGTGCAGGTATTGGTACACTTATATTCCATGTCTGCTCGAAGTTTAAGGTTCCAGCATTTCTTGGCTCGTCATTCGCATTTCTGGGAGGTTTCTATACAGTTGCCAATCTTAAATCTGGAATGTATGAGACAATGAGTGCCAATGATAAGGCTGCATATGCATGTGGTGGTATTGTAGTTGCAGGTCTTTTATACTTAATCGTTGCACTTATCTTCAAGCTTGTAGGTGTCAACAGAGTTATGAGATTCCTTCCACCAGTTGTTACAGGCCCAATCATTATATGTATTGGTTTATCACTTGCGTCATCAGCAATTTCTAATGCGTCAACTAACTGGCTGTTAGCAATAGTTGCTCTTGTCGTGATAATTGTATTCAACATATGGGGCAAGGGAATGTTTAAGATTATACCTATACTTATGGGTGTAGTTATATCTTATGTATTCGCACTTGTTCTCAATGCATTTGGAGTAACTAATCCAGATGGTTCAGCGATATTTAACTTTGCATCTGTAGCATCTGCTAACTGGATTGGATTCCCTAAGTTCCAGTTCTGTAAGTTTGATGTAACAGCAATTCTTGTTATGGCTCCAATTGCCATCGCAACTATGATGGAGCATGTTGGTGATATGTCAGCTATATCAGCTACAGTTGATGAGAACTTTATTGCAGACCCAGGTCTTCACAGAACTCTTCTTGGTGATGGTCTTGCAACAGCATTTGCTGGATGCATTGGTGGTCCTGCTAATACTACATATGGTGAGAATACAGGTGTTCTTGAGTTATCAAGAGTATATGATCCAAGAGTTATAAGAATTGCAGCAGTATTTGCGATTGTGCTCTCATTTATTCCTAAGTTCTCAGAGGTTATATCAACTATGCCAGCCGCCATAATCGGTGGTGTATCATTCATGTTATATGGTATGATTTCTGCAATTGGTGTAAGAAATGTAGTTGAGAATAAGGTAGACCTTACAAAGTCACGTAATCTTATTATTGCAGGTGTTATATTCGTATGCGGATTAGGATTTTCTAATGGACTTACATTTACAATAGGTGGAACATCTATAACACTTACAGCACTTGCAATTGCTGCTATAGCAGGTATTCTTCTTAATGCGATACTTCCTGGCAATGATTACAACTTTGGTGTCAATCCAAGTGGTGACCAGAGCAGAGGTGTATATGTAAGCAATACAGATAACAAATAATTAAAAGAATGGAGATTAACTATGGATTTTAAGAATGAAAAGAATATAACAATATTTGAGCATCCACTTATCCAGCATAAGATTTCAATGCTTAGAGATAAGAGAACAGGAACTAATGAATTCAGAAAGTTAGTAGAAGAGATTGCTATGCTTGAGGGATTTGAGGCTCTCGGAGATCTTGAACTTGAAGATGTTGAAGTTGAGACACCTATCGAGACATGTATGACACCTATGATTGCAGGAAGAAAGTTAGCGATTGTTCCTATTCTTAGAGCTGGTCTTGGTATGGTATCAGGTATTCTTGCATTAGTTCCAACAGCTAAGGTTGGACACATTGGAATGTACCGTGATGAAGAGACTCATGAACCACATGAGTATTACTGCAAGCTTCCAAGCCCTATCGAGGAAAGACTTATTGTAGTTACAGACCCAATGCTTGCTACAGGTGGTTCAGCGGTAGATGCTATCAACCAGATTAAGAAGCATGGTGGAAAGAAGATTAAATTTATGTGTATTATAGCTGCACCAGAAGGCGTGCAGAAGCTTCATGAGGCTCATCCAGATGTACAGATTTATGTTGGACATCTTGACAGAGAGCTTAATGAAAATGCATATATCTGTCCAGGTCTTGGTGATGCCGGGGATAGAATTTTTGGAACTAAATAATAATGTGACTTAGATTATGAAAACCCTATAATACTAACGAAGGCACGCTCTCGCTACGTGTCACCGCAGCGGTGCTAAGCGAGCACAAAACGCTCGCTAAGAACCGGCGGCTCCCCAGTACCTTCTTATAGTATTATAGGGTTTTCATAATCAATTTACATTATTGGCGGGGCGAGAGTGCTGGCGTGTGTTTGTTGGCGTGAGGGGCAGCTCATTCGTGTCTCTTATGAGACACGAATATTGCTTGCAGGTGGAAAGTCTCATTTATATCTCCTTTGGAGATATAAATATTACTATGCATAATAAATGAAAGAGGTGTAAATAATTTATGGCGAAAAAGACGGATGTTATTATTATTGGTGCTGGACCAGGTGGAATATTTGCGGCTTATGAACTTTTAAAGAATAAGCCGGATATAAAGATTACTGTTTATGAGGAAGGACATAGCCTTGATAAGAGAAAATGTCCTATTGATGGCAAGAATGTCAAGAGCTGTGTTCACTGTAAGAGCTGTTCTATTATGAGTGGTTTTGGTGGTGCTGGAGCATTTTCAGATGGTAAATATAATATAACTAATGATTTTGGTGGAACTCTTTATGAATATATTGGCAAGAATGAGGCGATAGACCTTATGAAATATGTTGATGAGATTAACATGGCTCATGGTGGAGAGGGTACTAAGCTTTATTCGACTGCTGGAACAAGTATTAAAAAGGTCTGTATGCAGAATAAGTTAAAGCTTCTTGATGCGTCTGTAAGACATCTTGGAACTGATATTAATTATGTGGTTCTTCAGAATATATATGATGAGTTAAAAGATAAGGTTGATTTTCATTTTGATGAGCCTGTGCTTACAATTGAGAAGCTTGATAATGGGTTTAAGGTATTTACTGATAAAGAAGAGATGGAGTGCGACAAATGCATAGTATCTGTAGGACGAGTTGGAAGTAAATGGATGGAGCAGGTATGCAGGGAGCTTGATATCAATACTAAGTCTAACAGAGTTGATATTGGTGTCAGAGTAGAGCTTCCAGCAGTTATATTCTCACATCTTACAGATGAGTTATACGAGAGCAAGATTGTATACAGGACACATCAGTTTGAGGATAACGTAAGAACATTCTGCATGAATCCACATGGAATCGTTGTAACAGAGAATACTAACGGAATTCTTACAGTTAATGGACACAGCTATGAGTCAGGCGATAAGCAGACAGAAAATACTAATTTTGCGCTTCTTGTTGCAAAGCATTTCTCAGAACCATTCAAAGACAGTAATGGTTATGGCGAGAGTATTGCAAGACTTTCTAACATGCTTGGCGGTGGTGTTATTGTCCAGAGATTTGGAGACCTTGTAAGAGGAAGAAGAAGTAATGAAAGCAGAATTGCAGAGGGAATGGTTACACCTACATTATCTGCAACACCGGGTGATTTAAGCCTTGTACTTCCTAAGAGAATTCTCGATGGAATTATTGAGATGATATATGCGCTTGATAAGATTGCTCCGGGAACAGCTAATGATGATACACTTCTTTATGGTGTTGAGGTCAAGTTCTATAACATGGAAGTTGAACTCGATAACAATCTTGAGACTAAGCACAAAGGTTTATACATAATTGGTGATGGAAGCGGTGTTACACATTCACTTTCACATGCATCTGCAAGTGGTGTGTATGTTGCAAGACAGATATGTAAATAATCAGTGGTGATAACAGCATAAATGAATGGAGGCAGTGCATATGAATGGTGAAAAATATATTGAACTTCATGCTCATCTTGATGGTTCAATAACACTTGATATAGCTAAGAAACTTGCGGCTATGCAGGGCATCAGTCTTGCAGGGGATGATGAACTGATTGATATTATATCAGTACCTCCAACATGTGACAGCCTTACAGAATTTTTAAAATGCTTTGATTTCCCATTAAGCCTTATGCAGACTAAGGAAAGCATATCTGAGGCGGTAAAGCTTGTTCTTGACGATATGGCATCAGTTGGAGTCGTGTACGCGGAGATACGTTTTGCGCCACAGCTTCATACAGCTAAAGGACTGACACAGGAAGAGGTAATTACAGCAGCCATTGATGGATTGAATGATTATCTATTGAATAAATCGGACATGAAGGCAAGCCTTATATTATGCTGTATGCGTGGCAGTGATAATGAGAATGCTAATATTGAGACAGTGAAGCTTGCAGGCAGATATTTGTCTAAAGGAGTTGTGGGGCTTGACCTTGCAGGAGCGGAAGCGTTGTATCCTACAAGTGATTATGCCGGATTATTTGAACAGGCAGCAAAGCTTGGAATTCCATATACAATACATGCTGGAGAGGCAGCCGGCGCGGACAGTGTATACACGGCAATTGATATGGGAGCTGTAAGAATCGGACATGGCATAAGAGCCGTTACGGATGAGAAGCTTGTTAAGCTTATCAGAGATAAAGGCATATGTCTTGAAATGTGTCCAACAAGCAACCGGATAACGAAAGCAGTTGATGATATGTCACAGTATCCATTGCGTGAATATATTGACAGAGGAATTAAAGTAACTATCAATACAGATGATCTTGCTATTGTAAGGACAGATATCAGCAAAGAATTTGAATATGCAAAACAGCTTGCAAATCTTACAGAACAGGAAGTATACCAGTTGAAATGTAATGCGGCTGAGGCTTCATTTGCAGATGATGCAACTAAAGAATGGATTAAGGCAAGGCTTGGGAGAGACAATGACTAATAAGGAATTAATGCTGTCAGGACATTTATATATAGCAAAAGATGAAGAGCTTATAAAGGATAATATGAGGGCGAGAAGACTTACAAGGCTTATCAATCAGACAACAGAGGATGAGCTTGACAAACGTCAGCAGTTATGCAGGGAACTGTTCGGAAGCGCAGGTAAGAATATATGGGTAGAAGCTCCTATACATGCGGATTATGGCTGTAATACATATATAGGTGACAATTTCTTTGCCAATTATGACTGTATAATAATTGATGTTGCCAGAGTAACAATCGGTGATAATGTATTTTTAGCCCCAAGGGTTGGAATATATACAGCCGGACATCCGATTGATGCAGATGTCCGCAACACCCAGTTGGAATATGGAAAGCCTATAACGATAGGCAGCAATGTCTGGATAGGTGGTAATACTGTAATTAATCCCGGCGTAACGATAGGAAGCAATGTTGTTATTGGTTCAGGTTCAGTTGTTACGAAGGATATTCCGGACAATGTTGTTGCTGTAGGTAATCCATGCCATGTACTAAGACCAATAGATGATAATGATAAGAAGTACTGGGAGCAGGAAGCAGCTAAATACAGATTTAATAATCTTAGATGTTAGGCAGTAAATAATGCTTTACAAGGAGACGAAAAAGTATTAATATAAACAAAGATTGAGACTTTTAGGAAAGGTCGCATGAAGGGGAACACCACCTCGGGTGTTGGTTCTCTTCGTGCGGTCTTTTTTGCGTTTTATGATTGGAAGGGAAGGAGATTTTTATGTTTACAGTATGTGGCAAAGAGGTAGACCTTGACGAAATCAGGCTTACTGATTACCTCGACAACAATGGTTACAACAGGAGGACAATAGCGGTGGAATGTAATGAGGAGATGGTGCCAAAAGAAAAGTTTGACAATTTTATTATTCACAGTGGTGATGTTGTTGAGATAGTAAGCTTTATGGGAGGCGGAAGCATTTAGGTTTTAAATCACAAAAATATAAAGAAAAGAGGAAAAAAGATGAGCAGCACAAATAATCAGGACAAGCTTATATTAGGTGGAAAGGAGTTTTCACAGAGATTCATATTAGGTTCAGGAAAATATTCACTGGAACTTATCAAGGCAGCAGTTGAAAATGCAGGTGTAGAGATTATTACACTTGCTGTCAGAAGAACTAATACAAAGGATAGCGAGAATATTCTGGATTATATTCCAGACAATGTTACACTGCTTCCTAATACATCGGGTGCCAGAGATGCAAAAGAGGCAGTGAGAATAGCAAGAATGGCAAGAGAGCTTGGATGTGGCGATTTTGTCAAGGTAGAGATAATGAAGGATTCCAAATATCTTCTTCCAGATAATGTAGAGACAGTTAAGGCAACAGAGATGCTCGCCAATGAAGGATTTGTGGTTCTTCCATATATGTATCCTGATCTCTATACAGCAAGAGATCTTGTTAATGCAGGAGCAGCCGCAGTTATGCCTCTTGCATCTCCAATTGGTTCTAATAAAGGTCTTTCAACAAAGGATTTTATCCAGATTCTTATTGATGAGATAGACCTTCCAGTTATAGTTGATGCAGGAATCGGACGTCCATCCCAGGCATGTGAGGCGATGGAGATGGGAGCAGCCGCAGTTATGGCTAATACAGCAATTGCGACAGCTAAAGATGTTCCAGCTATGGCAGCCGCATTTAAGGATGCAATAATCGCTGGTAGAAAGGCATATCTGGCAGGTCTTGGACGTGTGCTTGAGAGAGGTGCAAGTGCATCTGATCCTCTTACAGGCTTCCTTCATGACTAAAATATTAAATATAATTCGGAGATAAAAAGATGGAAAATGAATTTTTTGTAGATTCAGACAAATTAAGTGAGCGTGCGCTTGAGAAAAAGCACAGATTAGAGAATGATAAAAGCTACAGAACTAACCATATGGAATATATGGATGGCATGGATCAGATAAAATCGGATATAAGAGATAAGGTTATATCTGAGATGAATTCATATGATTACAGCAGATATACAGCAGCAGATGTCAAGCGCGCACTGGAGAATGAGACATGCAGTGTTGAGGATTTTAAGGCATTGTTATCACCAGCAGCAGAGCCATTTCTTGAGCAGATGGCGGCAAAGGCAAAATATGAGACAAGTAAGCATTTTGGCAATACTGTATACATATTTACACCGTTATATATAGCTAATTACTGTGAGAATTACTGCATATACTGTGGTTTTAACTGTTACAATGATATCAACAGAAAGAAGCTTAACAGTGAAGAGATTGAGCATGAGATGAAGATTATTGCTGATTCTGGTATCGAGGAAATTCTTATGCTGACAGGTGAGAGCAGAGGCCAGAGTGATGTAAAATACATTGGAGAGGCCTGTAAGCTTGCAACTAAATATTTCAAAAATGTAGGCCTGGAGATTTATCCTGTCAATGTAGATGAATACAAGTATTTACATGAATGTGGGGCAGATTATGTAACAGTATTTCAGGAGACATATGATTCTGATAAATATGAGACATTGCATCTGTTAGGCCATAAGAGAGTATTTCCATATAGATTCGAAGCTCAGGAGCGTGCGCTTATGGGCGGAATGAGAGGTGTTGGATTTTCAGCATTATTAGGACTTGCAGATTTCCGTAAGGATGCGCTGGCTAGTGCTTTGCATGTGTACTATCTTCAGAGAAAATATCCATATGCAGAGTATTCTCTTTCTTGTCCAAGACTTCGTCCTATCATTAATAATGATAAGATTAATCCTCTTGATGTGGGCGAGAGACAGCTTTGTCAGGTATTGTGTGCATATAGGATATTCATGCCATTTGTGGGTATCACGGTTTCGTCAAGAGAGCAGAAGCATTTCAGGGATGGAATCGTAAAGATTGCGGCTACAAAAGTTTCTGCTGGCGTGTCTACTGGTATAGGTGACCATGAGAGCAAATATACTGGCAAAGAAGATGCCGAGACTGGTGATGAGCAGTTTGAGATATCTGATTCACGAAGTTTTGAGCAGATGTATGAGGATATGGAATCAGAAGGCATGCAGCCGGTTCTGAATGATTATGTGTATGTATAGAAATTGGTAATGTTAATAGTTAAACTGTGGGAAAAGGCTAAAACAACAATAAAAATTTCCCGCCTTTCAGATATATACAATCTTTACTGCTCAGTATCCAGAAAGAGAAGTATATAGCAGAAAGGCGGGAATTTTATCTGCAATAGTACAGGAATGATTTTAATTTTGACCATGAGCTTTCATCCCAGTCGTGGTCTAATTCGATATTGTACAGCGGTGTCTGGCATGCATTGTCTAATTCACGCATGTTGAGGATTATCGCTGTATTTTCATATCTAGGTGCAAATGTAAGTATGGCATCAGCTTTAAGTAAGCCGTTTGGTTCATTATTTACTGACATGTCTACAGCTTTAGCATATCTGTATCGCCCATTGGCACCTGCAAAATGAGGCAGATAAGTGTAAGCTATGTCAAAAAGTTTATCTGTATCTGCCGCAAATGAACTTCTTTTGCCTAGTGCTTTACCTATCTCGCCCATTTTCTTGTGGAGAATAGAGAGTTTGTCAGTGTCAGCATTATTATCCTTCCATAGAAAATATAAGCTTTCAGACAGAGGGGCACGTAAACAAATGTGCCTTTCATTATCTAATGTATCAAGTATGCCATCATTAAGTGATGTAAGACACATAGGTGTTCCGACCGCATTTATAACAAGACTGCGGTTTTTATTATCGGTATCTGATAAGTTGGAGGCTTCGTTGCATGCTGTGTAAGTGCTGATAGTGTCTGCACAGTTAAGCAGAGTGTCCCAGCAAGGAACCTGTGCGCCAGAGAGCATATCCATAATATTTTTGCGTCTGCTGGCAGGAGCAGCATACACAATATCGCCAGCCATGATTGAACGTATCAGACAATCATAATCATATGAAGTCTGCGGAAGCTGTTCGAGCATAGGAGAAACAAGCTTTATGTTATTAATATGTGAATTTGTCAAAATGCTGTATATTGTTCTGGCATATTCTCCATCAGCATCTGAACCCTGATTTTGTGGAATCAGATATTGTACAGGGGTATCGCCGGCTTTATCAAGGACGCTTCCTAAGAGTGCTGTGAATGGCAGGTATTCTTTGCTGTTAGTACGTGAGCGTCCAAGGCTGATTTTGTCATCCGTGATATCGTCGCTGTATACATTTAAACCATTCATGGCAAGATAACGTCTGATAAAGTCTGTATAATATCCGAGGTCAGGAATGTATACAGGGATATTCTTATCTGCCTTTGTGCTGATATCTGCATGCGATATTGTAACATTTTTAATATTAAAGTTATCAGGCAGTGTAACAGTCTGGCGTGATGACAGGCTGTTTAAAAATGCCTCAATTCTTGTTATTACGCCTACCTTGCTGTAGTGCTCGTCAACTTCAATCTGCAGATATGGTTTGTCACCCATCTCCTGACGGAACAGATGGCTTATCATGCTGTCAGGGCCGCATCCGTGATTAGTCAGATACACAGCATACAGATTAGGATGGTTAGCGATAAGCTTGGCACCAGATATAATATGCTGTCCAAATGGCCAGTACAGATTAGGGTAGTCATCTGATATATCAAGATCATGTCCTGGCAGGTGAGAGAGCGTTATTACCTTATGTCCACGCTCAAGTAAAAGTTCAGGTATCCCCATGTTAAGAACAGGGTCAGAGACACCATAGTTTCTTGTAATAAGAACAAGAACTTTATCATCTGGTTTTAAACTGTCTAAAAGAATTTTACCCTGTTTTTCAACAGCGGCAGTATGTTTTCGTACAGCCATTGCACCAGAGAACAGTGCTTTAGCACATAAAGGCTTAGGAATCCCAAGTATTTTTCCAAGACCAAGCATGGCAGATGCCATAGCTTCTTTGCCGAAATCAAGGTCAAATACAGGGCTTAACATTGTTATGCCTTTCTCTTTCAGGTTCATAGCACGACCTATTGATTCAGCGGCTGTCTGCATGTACACGCATCCGTAATTGTGCTCAACATGGCTTTTTTCGTGCTTCATGGTGTGAATTGTTGGCAGGAATATATAATCTACATTCTGGTCTATAAGCTGTTTCATATGTCCATATATCAGTTTGACAGGATAGCAGGTTTCGCCGCGGGCATATTCCTGTGAAAGTCGGATTGTTTCCTCATTTGTTGGCTGAGTTAGTATTACATTGAATCCAAGTGATGTAAAAAATGCGTTAGCCATAGGGAAAAACTTGTGAATCATAAGCACATATGGAACACCGACAGTCTTCTTGCCAGCATCACGTTTTCCTGTGTAGCCATCAAGCAGAAGCTTGTCAACCTGCTTGTAAAATTCAATATTTTTACGTATTTCTGTATCTGTAATGGCTTTCTGTGCAATTGCATCTCTGGCAAGAAGTGCTACACCCAAAGCACCGCTTATGGCAAAATAAGGATTGACTGTAAGCCTGTCACCGTAGAAATGTTGGAATGCAGCGACAATTCCGGGATTGTATACAACACCACCCTGGAGAACAATACGTTTTCCAACAGGTTTGCTGCCAACAACTTTATGCAGATAATTTCTTATGATTGAATAACAAAGTCCGGCTGCAATATCCTGTGATGGAATACCTTCAGCAGTAGCAGAGGCGATTGCGGTTTCAATGAATACAGTACATCTTTCTCCAAGGTCAACAGGAGAATCAGATGTAAGTGCAAGATGTCCGAAATCTTCAATCGGTATTCCCATACGGATAGATTGTTCTTCAACAAAGCTACCTGTTCCAGCGGCACATATTTTATTCATCTGGAAATCAACAACATGCTTGTCATTGATGCTTATGTATTTACTGTCCTGACCGCCTATCTCAAATACAGTGTCGGCATCAGGAACACAGTAAACTGCTCCGGCAGCCTGCGCAGTTATCTCATCCCTGATTGCATCTGCACCAAGCTTTTTGCCAATTCTTTCACGTCCAGAGCCAGTGACACCGATTGATGAGAATGTAACCTTTCCAAATCTGTCATAGATATTATTAAATCCGTCTTCAACAGCTTTATCAGGATTGCCCGCTGTGCGCAGATATTGGTAATCTAACAGCTTTCCGTCTTCTGAGATGATAACTAAATCAGTACTTGTTGAACCTATATCAATTCCGAGACTGCATTTGCCAGATTGTATTATTGAAGCAGCATCTGGTTCTGTAACTGGGTCAGAAGTAGAAGTATTTTCAGATAGAGTCAGTTTTTCAAGATGATTTTTATTAATGTGGATTGTTTTTTTACATGCGTTAATAATATCACTTATCTTAAATGCTCCAGAGGCGTGAAGTGCTGCGCCCAGAGCTCCTGCGTATATGGCATTTTCAGGAATTATAAGTTCATTATCGTTAAGTGCAAATACCTCTTTGATGGCACTGGTGACACCATCATTTTTGGTTACTCCGCCACAGAATACAACAGGTTTCACAACTGGAAGAGTTTTGACGATTGTTGCTTTATAATTTTTAATCATTGCATAGCATAAGCCAAGCAGGATATCAGGAGTTGAGACACCTTCCTGCTGTCTGTGGATTATATCTGTCTTGGCAAATACGGCACATCTTCCTGACAGACGTGGAATAGATGTGGCTTTCCTTGTGTATGATGAGTAATCTTTAATAGAAAGTCCAAGCCTGCTCATCTGGTCTTCAAAGAAGCTTCCGGTTCCACCGGCGCAGTGGCCATTTGTTGCAAATTGTGGGACTGTGTCCAGATTAGTTATAAAGCGTGAACCCTGACTTCCAATCTCGATTATGCTTCCAGCATCAGGGGCAAGCATTTTAACGCCTTCCACTATAGCAGGAACTGTCTCAGTGAATGCAGAACCATCAAGTGCAGTGTGCAGACTGAGGGCATCAGCTCCTGTCAGTCCTACAGACATTTGCACCTGTTCATTAAATGAAGGAATAGACTGTGTACATTGCGTAATAATATTGTTAAGACCATCAGAGATAGTCTGTGATATTTTGTTTTTGTGTGCGTTTTCCCACACAGCACAGACATCAGAATCATTGATAAGTGCAAGTTTGACAGTAGATGTTCCGATGTCGATACCAAGATGCAGCATGATAAAATTACCTCCAAAAGAAAAATTTATTTGATTTACTTTATATTCGTAAATTGACTTTGTAATAAGAAAAATATATACTTAATAAGTTAGATTGAACTAACAAATATTATATACATCTAATCTGGGGAGGTCGGTTGCCATGGCAACAAAAGATATTACATTTGACTGGAAAGAATATACAGAATACATGCAGGCCTCATGCCTGTTTAAAGGTATTTCGGAAGATAAATATATCAATGTTTTGTCGTGTCTTAATGCAAGGGTATCAACATATGAAGCCGGTACATCACTCATCAATGCAGGAGACAGAAACTTTCAGGCTGGAATACTGCTTGATGGCAATCTTGAAGAATATATGTATGATGAGAATGGCAATCAGGTTGTAATAAGACATCTCTCTGGTGGAGAGGTGTTCGGTGCAGAGCTTGCCTGTGGCAATGCATTGTCAAGCCAGTTTTTCATAGAAGCTGTTGCTGACTCCAAGGTACTGCTTCTGGATTTTAAGGCATTGTTATCTGAATCAACATTTAACTGTCCTCACAGAATACAGGTTACAGCCAATCTTTTGCAGGAATTATCCAATCAGATTACATTTTTTAATACGAAGGTAAGAATCTTAAGCCAGAAAAAACTTCGTGACAAGATTAAAATATATCTGCAGACACAGGAGATATCTGATGATGGAATAATTAATCTTCCATGTACAAGAAATAAGCTGGCAGAGTATCTGTATGTTGACAGAAGCGCACTATCAAGGGAATTGTGCAGAATGAGAGATGAGGGCGTGATTAATTTTTCAGGTTCAAAGATAAAACTGCTTGATACAGAATTTCTTGCAGGATAATATGTTATTTATTACCTGTGTTGCTATGGCAACCGACATTATGAACTTCATAAGATAGAATCAACTATCGTGAGTTAGCAGTAACTAACTTGTAGATTAAATTATATGGAGGGCATAATGAAAAAATATTTATCAATACTGCTTGCAGTATTAACACTTACACTTTCAATGGCTGGCTGTGGCAATACAGCAGCTAATCAGTCACAGTCATCATCACAGCCAGAGGTTGATGTCAACGGAACACATACTGTTGTTGACCATGGCGGTAATACTGTGGAGGTTCCTAACAAAATCACAAGAGTTGTAATCGACCAGATTCCAATTCTTTCAACTTATATGTCATATTTTCAGGGCAGTGCGCCTAATATAGTAGGTTACTGCGGTTTATTTAAAGACACAATCACAAAGACAGTATTAAAGGATATCGCTCCTGAGCTTATGCAGTCAGCAGATACTGTATATGCACAGAGCGACCTTAATATTGAAGAAGTCATGAAATTAAATCCAGACGTTATATTTTACAATGCTAATAATGCATCACATGCGCAGATTCTTAAATCAAGCGGAATTCCATGCGTAGGATTTGCAACTGTTGGAGGAGATACAGAGGCAGACCCTCTCGCAAGATATCAGCAGTGGCTTGATTTATTAGAGGATGTGTTCGGCGAGGACGGCAAGATGGATAACTTCAAGAATGCCGGCAATGCAATTATTGCAGATGTTGAGAAGAGAATAGCAACAGTTCCAGAAGATAAAAGACCAAGTGCCATGATACTCTGGAAGTATTCAGACGGTGTGCCACAGGTTTCTGGTAAAGGAACATTTGGAACATACTGGCTCAAGAGACTTGGAGTTAAGGACGTTGTTGTAGATGAAGCCAAGGGATTTACACAGGTTAATATGGAACAGGTATACAGATGGGATCCAGATATCCTTTTCCTTGATGGTCCGGGACTTTTATCATTAAAGACATCAGATGTTCTTAATAACAAAGTATCAGGAACAGATTTCTCAACACTTACTGCTGTTAAGAATAAGAGAGTATATGATACAACGCTTGGAATGTGGAACTGGTTCACACCTAATCCTGATGCACCTTTAGTATATGCATGGATGGCATACAATACATATCCAGAGGCATTTGCTGATTATCCATTGAAAGAGACTATCAGGGAATATTATCAGAAATGGTATGGTTACACAGTAACTGATAAGGATATGGGGGAAATGTTACAGTACTAGGATGAAGGATACTATTTTAATTAAAAAAGGACAGTTCACGCCGCTTGCAGTTATTATGATGATTGCGCTCCCTATTGTGATAGGCATTGTGTGTATGTGCGTTGGAAGAATGCGTGTACCGCTTGAGGATGTGATTAATTCACTTGCTGCACTTGTGACGGGGCAGAAAGGAAATGTCCAGAATTATTCAATCATAGTGAAATTAAGACTTCCAAGAATCCTTATGGCTATAGTTGTCGGCGCAGGACTTACCTGCGCTGGCGACACATTCCAGTCATTATTCTCTAATCCACTGGCAACACCAGATATTCTTGGTGTGACAAGTGGAACATGTGTAGGAGCAATTCTTGCGATAATAATGTCATGTGGGATTCTTGAGACACAACTTATTGCGCTTGTATTTGGACTGGCATCCGTATTCTTTACAATAAAAGTTGCTGGTAAGAATAAAAGTGGTTCAATGGTATATCTTGTGCTGGCAGGAGTTATAGCCTCTTCACTTTTTAATGCTATCGGTTCGCTGTTAAAATATACAGCAGATCCGCAGGATAAGCTTCCAGAGATAACATACTGGCTGATGGGAAGCTTTACAAGTGCAACATATGAAAAGATTATGATTGGTTCACCATTTATTATTGTGGGAATTGTGATTATATATCTTTTGAGATGGAGACTTAATATACTTGCGTTAAGTGAGGATGAGGCAAAGGCCAGTGGAATAGACATAAAGAAAACACGCATGGTATTCATACTGGCATCAACGCTTATCACAGCATCTGCTGTGTCAATGTGCGGTCAGGTTGGATGGATAGGACTGCTTATACCTCATTGTGCGAGAATGCTTGTGGGAAGTAATAACAGATATGTTGTTCCTGTCAGTATCAGTCTTGGTGCAAGCTTTATGATTATCATAGACACATTATCAAGGACAATCAGCGTAATAGAGCTGCCGTTATCGGTGCTGACTGCTATTATCGGCGCACCGGTATTCATATCTTTGCTTAATAGGAACAGGAGTAATTTGCAATGATTCTTAAAGTTGAAAATGGCTGTTTTGGTTATCCAAAGCAGGAAGAAATATTAACTGATATTAACATACAGCTTGATGAAGGTCATATATTGTCAGTACTTGGACCTAATGGAATAGGCAAGACAACGCTGCTTAAATGCATGATAGGTCTTATGCCATGGAGCCGTGGACGTTCACTTCTTATGGGAAATGATATCCGTAATATGAGTTCTAAAGAGATATGGAATACAATTTCATACATTCCGCAGAGCCATGGATTTTCATTCTCGTATACAGGTCTTGAGATGGTAATGCTTGGAAGAAGCTCTCATCTTGGACTGTTCCAGCAGCCGGGAAAGAAAGAGATAGAACTGGCAGAACAGATGATGGAGCGTGTTGGAATAACAAGACTAGCAGATAAAGACTGTAACCGTATGAGTGGCGGCGAGCTTCAGATGGTTCTGATAGCCAAAGCACTTATTAACGAGCCGAAGCTTATCATATTAGATGAGCCAGAGACCGGGCTTGATTTCCATAATCAGATTCTTGTCCTCAATATGGTTGAGAAGCTGGCGCATGAGGAGAATATCAGTGCAATAATGAATACACATTATCCAACGAATGCAATGAGCATTGCAGATGAAGCATTTATGATGAATCATAGTGGGGAGCGTTTTTATGGAAAGACAGGAGATATATTGAATGAACATAATATATCCAGATCATTTGATGTTAACGTGGTTGTGGATGAGATTATATATCAGAATAAGACGATAAGAAGTATAATTCCTGTATCATTAGCATGAAAAATTGACAGATATGCATAAAATGTAATATTTTTGTTGGTTATAATATTGTCAATATGATATAGTAACATATCGTGTTATCATTAAAGGAGGGTATGAACGTATGAGTTCTTCCAATGCATTAGATGGAGTGTTTACAGTTGCGGGGGTCAGACCGGCAAGAGATGGTATGACAATATCAAGAGATACTAAGCTTGGTAAAGAAAATGTTATCACATTTTTTGCACTGGGGGCAGGAACGTCTATCAGTCAGGAGCGTTACGATACGACTTCTGTTTACATCGGAGCAGAGGGCAATGCATCATTTATTACAGGTGAGGATGCAGCCAGACAGAGCTTTGCTGATGGAGATGTGCTTATTGTACCAGGTGGAACACTTTGCGGTGTTGATAGTGAATCTGGAGCAGTATATACAGAAATAATTATTAAAAAGGAGATTACAATGAACAATTTAGTTAAAGCAGGCGAAGTAATGAAACTTAAGGATCTTATCCAGTACGAGGATGGAAGCATAAGCAATCTTGATGTTGCAAGCAATCCTTCAATGAAGTTTGTACTTATGGCATTTGATGCAGGAACAGGTCTTACACCACACCGTGCACCAGGCAATGCAATTATATTTGCACTTGAAGGAAAGGCAACTATCGGATACGAGGGCAAGGATTATGTAATCAGTGCTGGCGAGAACTTCCGCTTTGAAAAAAACGGACTTCACAGTGTCACAGCAGACGAGAAGTTTAAGATGGCTTTATTACTTGTTATTGAGTAAGTACTTGTACAGAATTGCAGCCAGTTGAATCTGAAGCCAGTCGTATGATGTGTTAAGCTGGATTGGAAGTATATTGTATATCTGCTGTAAACGATACTTAACACTGTTGACATGGATGAACAACTCTTTTGCAGTCTGGTTCATATTTCTATCATTATCAAGATATGTAAGAAATGTAGTCATGAGTTCAGGATGCTCTGGGAGAGAACCCAGACAATCACTTACAACACATCTAAGCATATCCTGATTATTAATATCAATCACTCTAAAGAGAGAAATCTGGTTGTAATGAAGAATTTTGTCTTTTAAAATGTCACATTTAGCTATATGCAGGGTCTGATAAGCCTGTATATAGCTTTTTTTTAATTCTGAAAAGCTTGAGACAGCATATCCGACACCGCCATATAATGTTGCATTATCCGACAGCTTGTTATTATAATATGGATTATTTTGTTCAAGCATATCAGCTAAAGTGCGAATAAGTTTCATCTGTACATCAATAGATGTACCAGGCTCAAATGGAATAAAGAAAATGTAATTCCCATGTAAATCTATTGATATAATATTCTTATTGGTTGATGTATGAATTTTGTTAAGAATCTGGTTGATAAACTGTGTATCTGATTCCGAACTGGTTTCAATATCAGAAGAATATGAAAATGCACAAACTGTATACATGTATCTTGCATTAAATCCATTAACTGTGTTAAAGTCCCATATTGTCATAGGCGTTGACATAAGAGTCTCAAATAATATCTGGTCACGCTGTTTTGATTTTAGCTGTTTTTCCTGAAAAAGATGGCTTAATTGAAAAGTCACATCTATAAGCTTTATTTTATTAGGAAGTAAAATAAGAGGAAGGTCTAATTCATCGGCTTTATCAATAACGGACTGAGGGACATCTGGAATATATATTCCTTGATTGATTACCAGACCAGCAGCATTTTTTTCATTAAGAATAGTTATAATATTAAGAAGTCCCTCCTCAATATTTTTTAACCCAACTCCTGTTATGAACACCAGAATGCCAGAATTAATCCAATTGGACATTTCTTCAATTTCTATAATATGATACCATACAATAGCTCTGGAAAGGCTGTTATGACCGGCTAACAGTTTTGCATCTTTCATCTTTGGTAAAGAAAATAATTCATCAAAAGTAAGGTTCATAATCCACCTCCAGTATGTATATTTGTTGGTAACCAACAAAATTTTATCAAAAATATTGTCTATATGCAATATTTTAAATGCTGTTTTGTTGGTATATTATAATGACATCAAATAAAACAAAATAAGATTCAGATATGACAAAGGCGTCAGTAACGAATAGTTGCTGACGCCTGTTTATTTTTAAGGAGGCAGATTATGAATATTGATGAATATTACCAACAAGAGATTGATGAGTATAAGAAAAGAACCTTGAAATCGGGAGAAATGTATGAGAAAGCCTGCATGTATATTGCAGGAGGAGAGACAAGGTCTGTTTCATATTATAACCCATATCCACTTACAATTGCAGAGGGCAGTGGATGTGAAATATATGATGTCGATGGTAACAGATATTATGATTTTATTAACAATTATACATCGCTTATACATGGACATGCTAATCCACAGGTTGTAGAAGCAATGATTAAAGCTGAAGAAAAAGGCACTGCTGTTCCGGCAGGAATTTCAGAACAGGTAAAGCTGGCGGAGCTCCTTTGCGAGAGGGTTCCATCAGTTGAAAGAATAAGATTTTGTAATTCAGGAACAGAGGCAACATTATTTGCTGTGAGAGCAGCTAAAGCGTATACGGGAAAGCCGGGATTAATTAAAGTTCTTGGTGGATATCATGGAACAACAGATATGATGGAATACAATGTTTCTCCTAAGATTGACATAAATAATGTTGAGGAAGCATTTATTCCAAAGCCAGATATAAAAGGTGTATCTGAAAAAATAGCACAGGATATGTATATCATGAATTTTAATAATCTTGACAGTACCGAGCAGATTCTTAAAAAAGATGCAGATAAGATTGCAGCTATAATTGTTGAACCATTCCTTGGAGCAGGCGGTCTTATTCCAGCCCAAAAAGATTACCTTAAAGGGTTAAGAGAATTGGCTGATAAATATGGAGTACTGCTTATATTTGATGAGGTTCAGGCATTGAGATTATCTGATGGCGGCGCACAGAAGAGATATGGTGTAACTCCTGATATATCCGCATTTGGAAAAATAATAGGTGGAGGTCTTGCTGTTGGTGGCTTTGGTGGAAGAAAAGAGATTATGGAAGTATTTGATCCTAAAAAACCAGACCATTTATCACAAAGTGGAACATTCAATGGAAACAGACCAACAATGGCGGCAGGATTTACAGCGTTGTCATTATACGACCAGAAGGCATGTGACAGGCTTGAAAAACTAGCAGAGAGACTTGAGGCTGGTCTTGAGAAAGCATTTAAAGATAATGCAATAAGCGGTTGCGTGACAAGAGCAGGTTCACTTATGAATTATCATTTCTCAGATGTAGTTCCTTATGACTACATTACTTCTTTACATGATAATAAAGAGATATTGAAGCTTGTACATCTTGGATTATTAAAGAGAGGTATATTTGCAGCACCAAGAGGAACAATTGCTTTATCAACACCGATGGATGAGAAGGTTATTGATAAGACAATTAGTGCGTTTGATGAAACATTATCAGAGATTAAAGCATTTATTTAATATTTGGAAATAGAGACTTTATCAGGTAAAAGGAGGAAGAAAGATGGATGTTGATTATGAAGAAATCAATATAGTCAAAGAATTTAAAAATCTGGCTATGATTGATAACTCATCAAGGGATGAACGAAAGGTAGCAGATTACCTTACCGAGCAGTTAAAGATGCTTGGCTGTGATGTATATGAAGATGATGTCGCAAAAGATGTTGGAGGTAATACAGGCAATATTCATGCAAGGCTGAAAGGAACAAAAGAAGGTTCAGTTCTTTTCATGGCACATATGGACAGAGTCCAGAATGGTATAGGAATTAAACCGGTGATAAAAGATGGCAAAATGTATTCCGATGGAAGTACAATCCTTGCTGCTGATGATTTATCAGGAGTTGTTGCAATTCTTGATGGATTAAGGAAAATAAAAGAAAGTGGAAATGAGCATACAGACATTGAGATTATATTTTCTGTTTGTGAGGAAGTAGGACTTCAGGGATCATTATATATTAAATGTGATGATATTAAATCAAAATTTGGTTATGTACTTGATTCACCGGGAAGAATAGGACGGATTCTTGATTCTGCAATGGGAAAGGCGCAGATGTATCTGCATGTTAAAGGCAAGTCAGCACATGCAGCATATCCTGAACTCGGTAATAGTGCATTAAGGGCAGCAATTCTAACATTATCTCAGATTGAGGATGGAAGAGTTGATGATGAGACGGTTATTAATTGGTCATATCTTGTTTCTGAGACACCATTTAATGCGATTTCAGATAAAGCAGAGGCTAAGGGACTTGCAATGAGCAGAGATAATTTTAAGCTTCAGGCATATCTTGATAAATATGTCAAAACTGCTGCAGAGATTTCAAAGCAGACAGGAACGGATATAGAAGCTGAATATCATATAGATTATCCATCATTTTATGTTAAAGAAGGAAATTCTATAGATTATGCTGTAAAAGCCTTAAAACGAATAGGAGTTACACCAAGCATAGAACATGGTGCAGGTGGATTTGATGCAAACAGAATGAATGGATATGGAATAGAGATGATAGGATTATCTACTGGTTACAGTAAGAATCATACAGTAAATGAAGTGCTTGAACTGAAAGATTTTGTTAAATCAGGAGAGCTTGTTGAAGCAATAATTAATGAGTATTCAGACAATTAAATTGTCAGAAAAGGAGGAAGTTATGAATATTAATGAAATTCAGAACAGTGTAGGATTGTGGATATGTGCAGCTATAATGGTACTTGTTATAATTGTGCAGGCAGTTATCTATCTTGTGGTATCTAAGAAAGAGGCAACTAAATTAGGTATATCTAAAGATAAGCAGAAGCAGGCAATGCGTTCAGCGGCTGTAACATGTATCGGACCAAGTCTTGCATTATGTATTATGCTTATGACTCTTATGGCATCACTTGGAGCACCAACTGCATGGATGCGTTTGAACGATGTAGGCTCAGGACGTTCTGAGCTTGCTATAGCAGGAATGGTTAAAGATCTTGTCACTGCTGAGCCTAATACAATTGAATGGGATATACAGAATTTTTCATATGCAATATGGGCACAGGGAATTGATGTTATTGGATGGCTGCTTGGTGGTGTAATAACAATTGTTGTAGGTAAGAAGCTTACAGATAAAATGAATGAAAAGATGGATACCAAGTGGGTTAAGATGCTTATGGGTGGATGTCTTATAAGTTTATTTACATATCTTTTAGCAAGCCAGACATATGGTAAGAGTAATGCATATATTGCTGCGGCAGCGTTTGGTGGAATAACAATGTTTGTTTTAAATATCTTATTTAAGAAGAATAAGCGTATGCAGGAACTATCATTAGGTATTTCTATATTAGTAGGTGCAGCCTTGGCTGGGATTATATTTTAGGAGGTAAAAGCGTATGTTTGATAAGAAATGTTTAAAAATAGGTTTGGTATCTATGTTTTCAGCTATGATTGCAAGTTTGCTTCCGGGTTTGTTTGTGTATTTCAGATATGGTGTTATTCCTTCAGGGGTTGAGATGGTTTCAATATTTAGTATGCTATGTGCATCCTTCCTTGTTGGATGGTTTGTTCAGCCAATTACATTTTTCCCGGCTATAGGTGTTGGTGCATCAGCGATTAGCTGGACAACTGGTAATGTAGCAGGTCTTAGAATGCCAGCTATCTCAGCGGGACAGAAAGCAGCAGAGATTGAACCGGGTACACCAGAAAGCGATGTGTTATCAACAATGTGTGCGGCAATTAGTTCATTTGTAACAGTTGCGATTCTTACAATATTCACATTAATGGGAAATACAATTATAAGTGCTTTGCCTAAAAGTGTGACAGCAGCGTTTGCATATATTGCACCAGCGGTATTTGGAGCTATTATTGTCGATTATGCCATGAAGAACTGGAAAAATAATGTACCTATAATTATTGTTGGATTTATATCATTCATTATATTCACAAAGCTTGGACTTATGAGTGTATGGGTTAATCTGATAGTTCTTGCTATTGGTATGATAACATCAAGAATTATATATGTATCAAGAAATAAGAAAGAAGCTGCTAAATAGTATAAATAAAGCTAAATCCCTGCCAATGAGTGTGTCGTTAGCAGGGATTACTTAACGTCATAATATTTTTCGTAAATATACATAACTTCCTAGTATACAAGTCTGCATAATTTTGTTTATAACTCCATTTTGACTAGCGTGGTACCTTGCTTTATAATAAAATTATAAGCTTAATCGTTTTCGTAAAATTTGACAAGGAGGAGAATAAGGATTTATGTTGGTTGAAGAAGCTAAGAGAAACCTCATTGATGGAATCCTTCCATTCTGGATTAATCTTGTTGATAACGAATATGGTGGATTCTACGGAGAGGTTGACTATAATCTTAATGTAGATAAAAAGGCAGATAAAGGAACAATTCTTGTCAGCAGAATAATGTGGCTGTTTTCACAGGCGTATATTGTGCTGGGCGATAAAAAGTATCTTGATACTGCGAAGTGTGCATATGAATATTTTCATAGATATTGTTATGACAGCGAGTACGGTGGATTATACTGGTCAACAACATATGACGGAAGACCATCTGACACAGTAAAACATACATATACCATGTCATATGGAATATATGGGCTGGTTTCTTATTATGAGGCAAGTAAAGATCTTTCAGTGCTTAATGAGGCTGTCAGGTTATATCGCTTTATAGAGGATAATTGTACAGATGCTTTGGGATATAAAGAAGAATTTGACAGGTTCTTTAATCTTAAGGATAACGAGAAAGTATCTGATGCACTTGCACCAAGAGGCTTCTATGCACCTAGAACGATGAATACATTACTGCATTTGCTTGAAGCATACACAGAGCTTTATAGAGCTGGTAAGCATAGTGGCGCTGAGAGTGGTTTTAACAATTATATTCTTGGAGAGATTAAGGATAAAGTAATATCACTTCTTACGACATTTGTTGATAAGGTATATAATAAGGATAAGCGTAGATTAGAAGTGTTCTTTGATCTGGAGTATAATAGTCTTATTGATACGCAGTCGTATGGTCATGATATTGAGAGCGCATGGCTGATTGATTATGCTGTTGAGGTTTTGCGTGATAATCTTGGCAAAGACGAGATTACAGACGAATTAAAAGGACTTTTTAACAGAATTGCATGCATGACAGATGATTTAAGAGGTAGTGTCTATGAGAGAGCGTTAAAGACAGATCATATGATTTCTGATATTATGGAAGGCGTTGTGAATGAGACAAGAGTCTGGTGGGTTCACGCAGAAGCTGTTAATGGTTTTTCTAAAGGATACGTGGAACAGCCTGACCATCCAGAATATAAAGAAGCAGCATTAAAGATTCTTAAATATATCAAATGTTATTTTATAGATGCACGTTCAGGAGAGTGGTTTAATGAGCTTGACCTGAATGATAAGCCTGTAGTTAAGGAGCTTGCAGGTCCGTGGAAATGTCCTTATCACAATGGAAGAATGTGGCTGGAGCTTATAAAAGCAGGTAATTGATTTTAAAGATATAAAAAGCAGGTTTGATGGGATTAATTCATCAAACCTGCTTTTGTCTTAGGGGATATTATATATAAGTTATACCTGCTTTGAACTTGCGATTAAATCGCGGTACCAGTAAGCGGAATCTTTAGGAATACGCTCCTGGGTTTCAAAATCAACATATACGAGTCCAAATCTTGGATCATATCCGCTGTGCCACTCGTAATTATCAAGGAATGACCAATGGAAATAGCCGAGTATAGGTACTTCAGAGTTATAAGCATTGCACAGACAGTTAAGGTATCTTGTAAGAAAATCAATTCTGTCGGGGTCGTGAACCTTATTGTCAAGACTTACAATATCATTGCATGCAAGTCCATTTTCTGTGATAACTATAGGAAGCTTGTAACGCTCATACAGAAATCTTATTCCGAAATCCATGACACCCGGTGTTACAGGCCATCCAAGAGCAGTCCGTGGAAATCCACATTTCTTAGGGACAGGGCCATCTTTACTGAATTCATGTCCGTTGTACATGTTGATTCCTAACCAGTCTATAGGCTGGTGCATAATGTCAATGTCCGATTCTTTCACAAAATCAAGCTCGTCATATGAATCATAATCTGTCAGCCCGGATGTATTACTGAATGCATGAATGTCAGGATATTGTCCAAGACAGACCATATCGCAGAATATGTGATGGCAGAATGTCCAGTTGCCAGTATCTGTTGTAAATGAAGCAATTCTGGCAGCCTCTACATCTTCATATGCTGGTGTCTTTGGATAGCACATGTTGCCAGTAGAAGAAAAACTTATTGTTATAGGTTTATTGGCAGCATCACGCATTCTTTTAACAGCAAGTCCGTGTGCGAGAGCAAGATGATGTGTAACCTTTAATACATCTATATCTTTAAGCTTAAGTCCCGGAGCGTGCAGTCCCAGCTTATAGCCAAGACCTGAAATAATCTGTGGTTCATTAATAGTTGCAAACTGTGTAACTCTGTCATTAAAATGTCTGCATATAAATTCTGCGTAATCAGCAAATATGTATGCAGTCTGGCGGTTAAGCCATCCACCCTCTTTTTCGAGAGCAGATGGTAAATCCCAGTGGTATAGCGTTATGTATGGAGTAATTCCATATTCAATACAACAGTTAACTATATTATCATAGAAATCAAGACCAGCTTGATTGAAAGCATGCTCTTTGTCTGCATATCCGTCAGGGAATATTCTTGGCCATGATATGGAAAATCTATAAGCCTTTATTCCAAGTTCGTGCATAAGCTTGATGTCTTCCTTGTAGTGGTGGTAGTGGTCGCATGCAATATTACCAGTTTCATTGTTGGCTGTATTGCCGGGAGTATTAGAAAAATCATCCCATATAGAAGCCCCTTTGCCATCGGCATTGTATGCACCCTCAATCTGATATGCACTTGTAGCAGTTCCCCATATAAAATCTTTACCAAACATATATATTACCTCATTAATTATATATCAGCTATTACGGTGTATTCTTTGATATTTTCATCATATGGAATAGTGTTGCCTTCAATAGTTTTACCATTAACAATGAGTGATTTAACTCTTCCCTGATGACCTGAGTTGTTAATCTGGATGTTATATGTTGCGCCTCTGAATTTCCTTGTTACGTTAAGTGAATCCATATCATCAGAAAGACATGGGTCAACAACAAGTCCGTCAAAATCAGCACGTATACCTAATATATACTGTGAAATGCTTGTAAATGTCCATGCTGCTGTACCAGTAAGCCAGCTATTCTTAGCTTCACCATGTCTAGGAGCATCTTTACCGGCAATCATCTGTGAGTACACATAAGGTTCAGTTCTATGTATCTCGCTTATGTCTTCAAGGTAAGCAGGACATATCTTCTTATAAGTATCCATAGCTCTGTTGCCATCACCAACCACTGTCTCAGCTATTGATACCCAAGGATTATTGTGGCAGAATATACCAGCATTTTCCTTGTATCCAGGTGGATATGATGAAACCTCACCAAGTTCGAGATGATATGACTTGTAAGCCGGTTGTAAAATCATGATGCCATATTTGGTATCAAGTATTTTCTCAACAGAATCCATGGCTTTCTGTGCGAGTCCTTCTTTGACACCGATTCCAGCCATTACGCAGAATCCCTGAGGCTCAATATATATCTGGCCTTCGCTGCATTCTTTTGAACCAACTTTATTGCTGTTAGAATCATATGCTCTTAAGAACCATTCTCCATCCCAGCCGTGTTCAATAACTGCATTATACATGTCATCGACAAGCTTGTTGACAGATTCTTCTTCATCATACAATCCCAGTCTGTGGCATATTTTGGCGTATTCTTTGCCGTATTTAACGTACATTCCGGCGATAAATACTGATTCAGCAACTGGTCCTTCAGATGGGCCTGTTGTCTGGAATGATTCTCCCGGAACAGCAGAGAAGCAGTTTAAGTTAAGACAGTCATTCCAGTCAGCTCTTCCTATAAGAGGAAGTTTGTGAGGACCAAGATGTGTTGTTGTATAGTTAAATGACCTGCGGAGATGTTCCATAAGTGTCTGGGCTTTAGAAACATCACAGTCAAATGCAACCTGTTCGTCAAGAATACTGTAATCGTTAGTTTCTTTAAGGTAAGCGGCAGTTCCAGCGATTAACCATAATGGATCATCATTGAAACCTGAACCAATGTCTGAATTACCTTTCTTGGTAAGTGGCTGATACTGGTGATATGCGCTTCCATCTTCAAACTGTGTTGCAGCTATATCGAGGATTCTTTGTCTAGCAGAATCAGGAATAAGATGAACAAAACCAAGAAGATCCTGGCATGAATCCCTGAATCCCATTCCACGGCCGGTTCCTGACTCGTAATATGAAGCCGAACGTGACATATTAAATGTTACCATACACTGGTACTGATTCCATATGTTAACCATACGACACAGCTTGTCGTCACTTGATTTAACAATGTAAGAAGACAGAAGGTTGTTCCAGTATTCTTTGAGATGATTAAATGCTGCATCGAATTTTGCAACAGTGTCATAACGTGAGATAAGCTGGATTGCTGGCTTTTTATTGATTATTCCGAAAGATTCCCATTTCTCGTTATCAGGATTTTCAATATATGCAATTATATATATGAAAGATTTCTCTTCGCCCGGCTGCAATGTAACATCTGATTTGAATGAGCCGATAGGGGACCAGCCGCTTGCAACAGAATTGTATGACTTGCCCTCATTGACAGCTTTAGGCATTGAAGGACTTCCATATGTTCCGATAAAGCTCTCTCTGCTTGAATCGAATCCATCTACAGATGAATTGACAGCGTGGACTGCGTAGTGGTTACGTCTTTCGCGATATTCTGTCTTGTGGTAGATTGCTGAGTAGTCTGAGTCTTTACCAGACTGGTTAACTGCAATCTCAACTTCGCCAGTGCTGAAATTCCTCTGAAAATTATTGCAGTCGTCAACTGCATTCCAGAGACAGAACTCTACATATGAATATATAGATATTGTTCTGGCAGCAGTTCCGGTATTCTTAACAGTCAGCTTGTTAAGCTCGCAGTTATCACCTATAGGAACAAAGTAAGTTGTCTCTGCCTGAATGTCTCCATGTGATGATGATATTATGCTGTATCCTAAGCCATGGCGGCATGTATAATTATCTACAGGTGTCTGTGTTGGCTGCCATCCCGGATTCCACACAGAATCACCATCTTTAATATATATGTAGTGTCCGTTATTATCTAAAGGAGAGTTATTGTAGCGGTATCTTGTGAGGCGGAGAAGCTTGGCATCTTTATAGAAGCAGTATCCACCGCCGGTGTTACTCTTTAAGCTGAAAAAGTTCTCACATCCTAAATAGTTAATCCATGGAAGAGGAGTCTCTGGTGTTGTGATTACATATTCTTTAGCGATATCATCAAAATAACCATAATTCATAATGTGCCTCCAATAATCATATAATTTTATTCAGACAGGCATAATCGGCAATTAACTAATATATAAGTGGGTGATTATGTTTATCTGATTGTGTTTTATTTAACAATAGAAAACGATTAAGTATAAAATTACTAATTAATCTATATAGATAAGTATATTTTATGCTTGATTTTAAATCAATCAAATGTTTGAACAAAACACAATAATAGCAAAATGCACAAACTTACATAAAAATTACTGTGAAAATCGGTAAATTTACAAAAATACTTGCATTTATGTAAATGATGGTGTATATTAAAGCTACGAAAACGATTAAGTAAAAGCAAGTGAACAAAGGGGATGATGCCATGATATCTATGAAGGATGTTGCTAAGAGATGCGGAGTGTCAGTTGCGACAGTAAGCAAAGCTCTTAACAATCATAGTGATATCAGTGAGAACACAAGAGAACGTATCAAGCAGACAGCTGACGAACTTGGGTACCATCCGAATTCAGTAGCCAGGGCATTAAAGACTAACAGATCATATAACATTGGCGTGTTATTGAATGATGGCCTTGCCCATGAGTATTTCGCAGAAGTTCTTGAAAGTTTCAGAGCAGAGGCAGAGATTAAAGGATACGATATAACATTTATCAGTAATTATTCTAAAAAGATGTCTCTTTTGGAAAACTGTCTTTATAGAAGATTTGATGGAATACTGTTGGCGTGCTGTGCGGATTTTAATGATCCGGAAATTATGGAACTTGTTAATGGCAAGGTGCCGCTAGTGACCATTGACTACATTTTTAATGGAAGAACATCGGTCAACTCTAATAACGTAAGGGGGATGAGTGAATTAGTTAAATTTGCATACAGCAAAGGACACAGAAGGATAGCTTATATACATGGTAATCCAGAATCACAGGTTACAAAAGAAAGATTGGCTTCTTTCTATAAGACAATGGAAGATTTTGGAATGGAAGTTCCAGCAGAGTATATTAAGTCTTCTAAATATCTTGATTCAGAGAAAGCGGAAGAACTTACATATGAACTGTTACAGCTCAACAATCCACCAACGTGTATATTTTATCCAGATGATTTGTCAGTTGTTGGTGCAAGAAACGCAGCAAGACAAATGAAATTAAAAATACCAAAGGATTTATCCATCGCGGGGTATGATGGAACCAGATTTTCCCAGATGTTAAGTCCCAAGATTACAACAATAAGTCAGAACACAAGAGAAGTTGGTAAGACTGCAGCAGATGAACTTATCTGTGCAATAGAGAATCCGAAGACAACTATAGTGAAGAGAATTGTTGTAGATGGAGAGCTGATTGAAGGGGAGACAATTAAGAAGTTGTAGTCAGATGCAAATGACTACCATGTATATCATAATGGGAGGTATTACTATGAAGAGAAGGTTTTTAAGTTTATTACTTTGCACAGTAATGACAGCATCCATGGCTCTTACAGGATGCGGTAATGGCAATAACGCTGCTAAAACAAGTGTTAACACAGATCCTGATAAACAGGGTAAAGTTCTTAATATCTATTGCTGGAATACAGAGTTCCAGGATAGATTTGAATATTTTAAGAAATCAGGAAAATTACCTTCAGATGTAAAGGTTAACTTTGTTGTTACACCTAATGAAAACAATGCATATCAGAATGCACTTGATGCAGCATTATTAAAGCAGAAGGATGCAGCAGCTGATGATAAGATTGATATGTTCCTTATTGAAGCTGACTATGCACTTAAATATGTTAATTCTGACTATACTCTTGACGTAAAGAGCATTGGTCTTACAGATAACGATTTGTCAGATATG
Source organism: Lachnospira sp. (assembly GCA_050874305.1). Taxonomy (GTDB): domain Bacteria; phylum Bacillota; class Clostridia; order Lachnospirales; family Lachnospiraceae; genus Lachnospira. Next base: position 73,288 of record JBNMKL010000009.1, read on the forward strand.
TATCAGTACACAAAGGATATTGCTACATCATCTAACGGAGCTTTAAAGGCTGTTTCATGGCAGGCTACTCCAGGACTTTTTGCTTACAGACGTTCTATAGCTAAGGATGTTCTTGGAACAGATGATCCAGATAAGGTTCAGGAAGCTCTTTCAACATGGGATAAGTTCAACAGTGTTGCTGAGAAAGCTTCAGCTAAGGGCTATAAGATGCTTTCAGGTTATGATGATGCATACAGAGTATTCTCTAACAATGTAAGCAAGCCTTGGGTTGATTCTAATAATAAGATTCAGATTGATGACAATATCATGAAATGGGTTGAACAGACAAAGACATACACAGACAAGGGCTATAATAACAAGTCTTCATTATGGGATACAACATGGGCAGCAGATCAGGGACCTAAAGGTAAGGTATTCGGTTTCTTCTATTCTACATGGGGTATTAATTTCACATTGTTAGGAAACTCACTTGCCACACCTACTAAGGAAGGTGGTAAGGAAGAAGTTGGTAATGGTATCTATGGTGACTATGCAGTTTGCGAAGGTCCACAGAGCTACTATTGGGGTGGTACATGGCTTTGCGCTGCAGCAGATACAGATAATGCTAACCTTGTAAAAGATATTATGCAGACACTCTGCTGTGATAAGAACACAATGGTACAGATTACTAAGGATACACAGGATTATACTAATACAATATCAGGTATGGAATCTATCGCTAACAGTGATTTCAAATCAGATTTCCTTGGTGGTCAGAACCACATTAAATTATTCTCTAAGTCAGCACCTAAGATCAGCATGAAGAACATATCTCCATATGATCAGGGTCTTAACGAAGAGTTCCAGAAAGCAATGAAAGATTACTTTGATGGTAATGTAGATAAGGATAAGGCTTTGGATAACTTCTACAAAGCAGCAATTGAGAAATATCCTAACCTTAGCAAGTAACTAAGTTTATTGCTGGAAATAAGGGCATAGTCTTTAATATCTGGCTATGCCCTTTTTATTTAGCAGGAATGGAGATATGTATGAAGAAGAGTAATAAAAAATTAGTTAGCTATGCCAAGTGGGGATACATATTTCTAATACCTTTCTTTGCGGTTTATATTGTATTTTCACTGATACCTTTGATTTCAACATTTTACAACAGTTTCTTTGAAAATTATATGAATGGTCTTATGCAGGTCGGTCCTAACTTTGTTGGACTTCGTAATTACAAAGAAATATTATTTAATTCAGAACTTCCAGTGTATCTTAAGAATACACTTGTTATATGGTTAATGGGATTTATTCCACAGATTTTGATATCACTTTTATTGGCATCATGGTTTACAGATTTAAGATTAAGACTTAAATGTACAGGATTTTTTAAGACAATTATCTATATGCCTAACTTGATAATGGCTTCAGCATTTGCAATGCTTTTTTATGCAATATTTGCAGATCAGGGTCCAGTTAATGCTACATTGAATAGCTTAGGATTTCCAACATATAGATTCCTGGCAGAAGTTGCAGGCGCACGAGGATTAATTTCACTTATGAATTTCCTTATGTGGTTTGGTAACACAACTATCATTCTTATGGCTGCCATCATGGGTGTTGACCCTTGCTTATTTGAAGCAGCAAGAATTGATGGGGCTAATTCAAGACAGATATTTACAAAGATTACACTTCCGCTGATTAAACCAATTCTTGCATATACTCTTATCACATCATTGATTGGTGGTATACAGATGTTTGATGTTCCTCAGATTCTTACTAATGGTAATGGTAATCCTAACAGAACAAGCATGACGGTTATCATGTATCTGAATAAGCATCTTTATAGTAAGAATTATGGTATGGCAGGTGCTTTATCAGTTATTCTGTTTATTATAACAGCGATATTAAGTATTTTTGTATTCAGATATATCGTAGGAGATATGGAAAAATCTGGAATTAAGATGAAGAAGAGAAAGAAGGAGGCGAAATCAGTATGAGTTCAGTTTCTGTAAAAACAAAAAGCTCTTCAAAAGATGGAACACGCGATAAGGTAGTGCTTACTATAGAAAGAGCATTGTGTTATCTTGTATTGATAATCATTACTATATTATGTCTGTTCTCTTTCTATGTACTTATTATTAACACAACAAGGTCTCATCCAGATATACAGAAAGGATTTTCATTCTTACCTGGCAAATCGTTCTTTGCTAATTTGAAGTCATTACTTAGCAATGATCAGCTTCCGGTAATATCAGGTATGCTTAACAGCCTTATTGTGTCGACGCTTTCAGGTGTTTTATGCGTGTATTTTTCAGCAATGACGGCATATGCAATTCACGCATATGAGTTTAAACTGAAAAAGGCAGCGTTCACATTTATATTATTAATTATGATGGTTCCAACTCAGGTATCGGCATTAGGATTCGTTAAACTTATGGGAGATATGCATTTGATGAATTCTTTTATACCTTTGATAGTGCCATCAATAGCTTCACCAATTGTATTTTTCTTTATTAAGCAGTATATGGACAGCGTTCTTCCTATGGAGCTTATTGAAGCAGCAAGAATTGACGGAGCGCATGAATTCAGAATATTTAATCAGATAGTTCTTCCTTTGATGAAACCAGCGCTTGCGGTTCAGATGATATTTACATTCGTTTCATCTTGGAATAATTACTTTGTCCCACAGCTTCTTATAACTAAGGCGAAGATGAAGACCCTCCCGCTGCTAATCGCTCAATTAAGAAGTGCAGATTTCCTCAAATTCGATATGGGACAGGTGTACATGATGATTGCATTTGCAATCCTTCCAGTTGTTGTTGTTTATATCTGCTTATCTAAATTTATCGTTAGAGGCGTAACACTTGGTGGTGTTAAAGGTTAACAACAATCTGGCATTAAATCTGGGCGGCTGCGTAGATTTAAGACAAAATGACCTCAGCAGATTCAATGTATGGCGCATGATACATTGAGCTGCTGGGGTTATTTGCGTTAAAAGGAAATGATATAATAATATAACTTATAAAATCGTGTAAATATTAGAAATCTCTGCTGTCTATAAGAATTGTGAATGGACCATCATTTTCGAGTGATACTTTCATATCGGCACCGAATATTCCCGTCTGGACTACGTCAATATGCTCTTTACATAATCTTATGAATTCTTCATATAAATCATTGGCAAGGACAGGTTCACATGCAGATGTGAAGCTTGGACGGTTGCCTTTACGGCAGTCTGCATATAAAGTAAACTGACTGACAATCAGAAGTTCGCCGCCTACATCTTTGATAGAAAGATTAGTTTTGCCATTTTCATCTGAAAAAATTCTTAATTTCATAATTTTATCAACATATTTTGAAAGCATTTCTTTAGTATCGCCTTGTCCGGCTCCAAAGAAGATAAGAAGTCCTTTGTTGATACTGCCTGTTATGTTACCATCAACTTTAACTGATGCGCTGTTAACTCTCTGGATTACGAATTTCATATTAATAAGTATGTGATAATTTATGGATGTTATCACATGTCCTCCGTTTTTATAATTTTAATCTGAATAGAAATGATATTTGCTGGATATAATTAACTATGTTAATAATTATATTAATTGAGAGGTGAATATGCAATATAAAAGATTTAGAATGGAACTGCTTATTGGACTTGTTATAGTTGCAATAGCGGGATGGGTGCTCCATTATGTATATCAGTGGAGTGGTAATGCATTTCTCGTTGGATTATTTACACCTGTAAATGAATCAACATGGGAACACATGAAACTCGTGTATCTGCCAATGCTTATTCTTTCCATAGTTCTTATGACAAGATGGGGAAATGAACTGCCACCAGTGACGGCGGGAATGCTTCTTGGTTCGCTTGCTGGTACATGGCTTATTCCAATACTTTTTTACACATATAGAGGGATTGTAGGATTTGGAATTCCATGGGTTGATATGGCGACTTTTTTTGTTAGTGTTATTGCAATAGCATTTGTTGTTATGCATGTGGTAAAAAGGTGTATGGATGATTCACTGCAGATAACTAAGATTATATTGGGGATTTTGATGGTGATTCAGGGAGTTTTATTTCTGTGGTTTACCTATAATCCACCTGGAATTGGCTTGTTCGCAGCACCATAAGATAAGAATTTACATTGATTTTACAAATATTTTACTCCTTTACGATATTTCAGTTTACAAGGTTTTAATATAATGTAGACAAAATAAGAAATATAGTAAAGGAGATTTTCTTTAATGGGAAATATATTTGAAATTGAAAATCTCAATCTGTATTATGGACAGCATCATGCTTTAAAAGATGTCAGCATGAATATTCCAGCTAATCAGATTGTGGCTTTTATAGGACCAAGTGGATGTGGAAAATCAACATTCCTTAGATGTTTAAATAGAATGAATGATCTTGTCGAGGGCTGTAAGATAACAGGCAGTGTTAAGATGTCTGGACCAGATGGAATGGAAGATATCTATGGTAACATAGATGTTAACCAGTTAAGAAAAAGGGTTGGAATGGTATTCCAGCAGCCTAATCCATTTCCAATGAGCATATATGATAATATTGCATATGGACCTAGAACTCATGGAATACATAATAAGAGCAAGCTTGATGCGATTGTGGAGAAATCATTAAGGCAGGCTGCAATATGGGATGAGGTAAAGGACAGATTGAAAAAATCAGCACTTGGAATGTCTGGTGGACAGCAGCAGAGGCTTTGTATAGCGCGTGCACTTGCAGTGGAACCAGATGTTATTCTTATGGATGAGCCAACCTCTGCACTTGATCCTATATCAACATCAAAGATAGAAGACCTTGCGGTGGAATTAAAAGAGAAGTATACTATTGTTATGGTAACTCATAACATGCAGCAGGCAACCAGAATATCAGATTATACGGCATTTTTCTTGCTTGGAGATATGATTGAATATGATAAGACTGATAAACTGTTCAGCGTTCCGGCAGACAAGCGTACAGAGGATTATATAACAGGTAGATTTGGTTGATTTAGGAGGATGTTATGAGAAATAGATTTGACAAACAGTTATGCCAGCTTAATGATGAACTTATTGAGATGGGTGGAATGATTGAAAAAGCTATAGAGGATACGATAAAGGCACTGGTTACACAGGATGTTGACCTTGCTAATAAAGTTATCAAGATGGATGACGATATAGACAGCCAGGAGAGAGAAATTGAAAATCTCTGCCTTAAGCTTCTTCTCCAGCAGCAGCCAGTTGCCAGAGATTTACGTCAGATTTCTTCAGCACTTAAGATGATAACTGATATGGAAAGAATTGGCGATCATGCTACAGATATAGCAGAGATTACAATAGAACTTCATGAGCAGCCATATATAAAAAAACTTGATCATATCCAGCAGATGGCAAAAGAGACGATGGTTATGCTGGTTGAGAGTATAGAGGCATTTGTTAACAAGGATATTGATAAGGCTAAGGAAGTCATTGCAAAGGATGACGTAGTTGACGATTTGTTTGTTTCAGTTAAGAAAGAGCTTATTGATATGATTCATGAGGATGTTGATTATGGAGCGCAGGCGGCTGATTTGCTCATGGTTGCCAAGTATATGGAAAGAATCGGTGATCATGCGACTAATATATCTGAATGGGTAATCTTTTCGATAACTGGAAGTCATGATGAAAAATAATTATATACGGAAGGGATTGATTCAATGTCACATATATATGTTGTAGAGGACGACAAGAATATAAGCGAGATAGAGAGTTTTGCACTCAAAAATGTCGGACATACTATAACTGAATGCAGTTGCGGAAAAGAATTTCATAAAGCCTTACAGGATAGAATACCTGACCTCATCCTGCTAGACATAATGCTTCCGGACGAGGATGGACTAGAGATTCTTACAAAGCTTCGTTCAACACCAGAGACACGAAGAGTTCCGGTTATTATGGTAACAGCAAAGACATCAGAGATAGATAAGGTTAAAGGTCTCGATATGGGGGCAGATGATTATCTTACCAAGCCATTTGGAGTAATGGAGCTTATATCAAGAGTCAAAGCTCTTCTTAGACGGGCTGGTGGTATGGAAGAAGAGAAATTTATAAAAGTTGGTGAATTATTCATAGATGATGAGAAGCATGCAGCGTTCGTGTCAGATAAGCATGTAGAACTTACATATAAAGAATATGAACTTTTAAAATATCTGGCTCTTAACAGAGGAATTGTACTAACGAGAGATAATCTTATGGATAAAATATGGAGTACAGATTATGAGGGTGAGTCAAGAACCCTTGATGTACATATCAAAACATTAAGACAGAAGTTAGGCGTAGCTGGTTCATATATTCGTACTGTAAGAAATGTGGGGTATTATCTCGATGAAGAAAAGAATTAATCTGCATTTTATTCTTATGACATTCATGGCTATCATTGCAACAGTTATCATGTCGACAACAGTTTTTTATGGAGTACTGAAAAAGGAAGTTCTGATTGATTTGCGTAATTATGCGCAAATAATTGCTGATTCTGATGCATGGGGAATTGTGTCTGAACCTATGAATGTATCTGCAAACAGAGAAAAGATAGAAAGCTCATATAATGCAAATCTTAGAATTACCCTGGTTGATAAAGATGGTAAGGCATTGCTTGATACATATGCCAATGTTGATGATATGGAAAATCATAGGGCAAGACCAGAGGTTTCAAGTGCATTTGAATCGGGAGAAGGAAGCGCTGTAAGGAATTCAAGCACTATGCAGAAGAGCGCATTTTATTATGCAATTCTGCTTGATAATGGATGTGTATTGAGAGTTTCTAAAGAAGTTGGCAATATGACTGGATTGATGATAAAGGCATTGCCAACTGTTATTTTGCTATGTTTTGTATTGTTTGCAGTATGTATAATATTATCAAGAATACTTACGAAAAGTATTGTTGATCCTATTGAGCAATTGGCAGATAATCTTGACTCGTCTGAATCAATTAAAGTGTATAAGGAGCTTGTTCCCTTTGTTAATACAATAAGAAGACAGCATACTGATATTATGAAAAATGCTACTATGCGTCAGGAATTTACTGCCAATGTATCACATGAATTAAAGACACCGCTGACTTCTATATCGGGATATTCAGAGCTTATAGAGAGTGGGATGGCTACAGATGATGATGTGATTAGATTTGCAGCTAATATACATAAGAGTGCCAAAAGACTCCTCACGCTTATCAATGACATAATACGTCTTTCGGAACTTGATGGAACTTCAGAGAATGATGTATATGAAGCTGTTGATATATATGAGATAGCAAGCAGCTGTGTGGAGATGCTTAAACCTAATGCACAGAAGAATAATGTTGACATCTCGATAGAAGGTTCGAGCCAGATGGTATATGCTAATCATCAGATGATGGAAGAACTTGTGTATAATCTGTGCGATAATGCTATAAGGTATAATAAAGTTGATGGCAAAGTGTATGTCAGGGTCTGCCAGAGGATGATGGCTGATAGTCAGAATGATGGTAGTGGAACTGATGATGAATACAAAGCAGTAGTTCTTGAGGTAGAAGATACAGGAATCGGTATATCTGATGAGAACAAAGACAGAATATTCGAGAGATTCTATCGTGTTGATAAAAGCCGGTCGAAGCTGACAGGTGGTACAGGACTTGGACTTGCAATTGTTAAACATATTGTTGCAAAGCATCCATCTGCACATCTTGAGCTTGATAGTAAGCTTGGACAAGGAACTACTATAAGAGTTGTATTTAAAATATAAAGCTATATGGTTTTATTTTAAATGATGAGGCTCATAAACAGCTTATCTATTATGAATAAATAGATATCTGTTTGTGAGCCTTTATTTTAGAAGAGATTTGAGTGATTTAATATAGTTGTAATTGTATCTACAATTTGATATAATATATCTAATTGTTTGTGCTATTAATGCAATCGTATGTCATAACGGATAGCGTGGGGGGAATAGTATGGGGGTTCTTTATGCGTGTCTGGTTGTGGCTCAGATTATAGGAGTCGCATTACCTGTTATATCAATCATCATTATACTTAGCAAGGAACAAAACGGTGTTTCTTCCAACCTTATGTTATCTAATGTTGGATGTCTTATTTTAAACTGCTGTTTTGGTTTGGTCATGCGTTCGTCTCAGTTGTCTGAGGCTTATTCAGCGTTGCGCGTGATGTATCTTGGCAATGTAATGATGATTTTTTTCTTCGCGAGATTTCTTACGTATCATTTTCATGTGAGGCAGTCAAAGTGGTTTCTATATCCATGGCTTGTGTTCGATGTTATAGGTGTAGAGCTGTTGTGGATTGATGAGACATCATTCCTTATATATAAAGATGTAGAGATAGCATTTTACAATAACTGCAGCTTTGCATATCTTAATTTCCATTATGGAATATGGTATATAATCCGTATATTTATTGTTTTATTTGTGTATTTAGTCGGGCTTGTAATGACTGCATTTTATGTAAAAAGATGCCATGTTGAGTCGGAGAAGAGAACTGTTAAAGACCTTATAGTGTGTCAGGTTATAATGATTGCCGCAATGCTGCTGTTTGCGATATTTAAGTTTAATTATAATATTGTTCCGGTTTCATCTGCAATTGCGTTATTTATATTGGTTATAAGCATATTAAAACAGTCATTTTATTCAGTATCAGATCTTGGACAGAATAAGACATTTGAATATGTTAATGATGCTGTAATTGTTGTCAATGGAGCATATGAATTCCAGTCCTGTAACAACAAGGCCAAGATGCTTTTTCCGCAGTTGAAAACACTCATAAGGAATGACAGGATTGGCACTGAGCTGGAAAAGCTTCTTATGTCGACAGAATATGAAACATTAATCGGGGACAAATTCTATAAGATTCAGAAATCAGACATCTATGATGGTGCAGAGACTATAGGACATATATTTTTCCTGTCAGACAACCAGGAGCGCCATGAGCTGCTTGAACAGATAAAGGCTGAGAAAGAGAAAGCAGAGCTTGCCAATAATGCCAAGACAGCATTTGTGGCTAATATGTCGCATGAGATAAGAACACCTATGAATGCTATTGTGGGTATGACAGAGATTCTTCTAAGATACCAGCATTCTGAACAGGAGCAGGGATACCTTCTCAATATCAAGAATTCGGGTGCTGCTCTTATCGCTATAATTAATGACATACTCGATTTGTCTAAGATTGAATCAGGTAAGATGGTGCTGGCATCAGAGGTATATGAGCCATTATCACTGCTTAATGATCTTGGAATGATATTTCTTAACAGGATAGCGGAGAAAGATATTGAACTTATATATGAGATAAGCCCTGAACTGCCTGATAAGCTTATTGGTGACCCTATGAGACTTAGACAGGTAATAATCAATATTGTCAATAATGCAATCAAATATACGGAGTCGGGGTATGTCCGTGTGAAGCTTGATGTTAATAATATAAGTGTTGATGAGATTGAGATAATTATCTCTGTAAAAGATACCGGACAGGGTATTAAGC
>JBNMKL010000010.1:0-81766 GCA_050874305.1 Lachnospira sp.
CTTCTCTATGCCCTCCCGGCACTTCATATGTATCTCTTTCTTTATGCTTGCAAAATACCCACTTGCCGTTACTCTGTGAGATAATCACTGCAAATTTCAATAGTTCATCATTAACCGTATCATAAAATTTTACTTCCACCATATTTCCTCTCCATGTACATATCTATAATATTTCATTTTCAATAAAACCCGCAATACCATCTTCATCATTTGAACCAATTACAATATCAGCTCTCTCTTTTACCTCATCAATCGCATTCCCCATTGCAACACCTGTTCCACATAATTCAAGCATTCCGATATCTGCATAATCATCTCCAAATGCAATAATTGAATCTGTACTAAATCCACATACTTCCGTAATCTTCATAATTGCGTTTTCTTTCGTCACATTCTTTTTTGTAAACTTGTACCAAAATCCATCAGAGAAACGAATACAATCACAATCAGAGAGACTTCGAGCCAGCTTATCTGCCTTATCTTGATTAAATATCTCAACACACATTTTTAATGAACATTCGTTAAAATCTGAAAAATCTGTATAAATACTATCTCCCCAACTCTTATCTAACTTCTTAGAATCTATTTTATAATTCCAATAATGTGCATCTATTGTGTCTATCGTAATTTCGCAATCATCTCCACAAATATTTCTTGCCATGTTAATCATCTCATTCGTTTCTTCTACAGAAAATTCCGCTTTATAAATATATTCTGTTTTGTATTTTACTAATGCACCTCCACTCGATATTAAAATATCGGGCATCAATTCATTTAAAAATACCAAAGAGTTTTGCTCACTTCTGGAGGTGGAAACACCTATCAATATATCATTTTACCTGCATTTTTTAGAGCTGATAATGTTCTGGTTGATATTGTTTTATCACTCTGTAATAAAGTTCCGTCTAAATCAAATAAAAGAAGTTTGCATTTCTTCATATCATTTTTTCCTTTCCATTCTTCTCAATAATTACATTTGCATCAATTACTACTCCCCACAAATAGAGCCAAACTAGAGCCATTTGATAAAACAAATGCCGGAAGCCCGCATAAATACAGGCTTTCGGCATTTTAATCCGTTATTCAAACTCTTTATGTCCCGGAATTGAATTAACTTATTTCGTTTAAGTTTTGTGTGAAAATGGGGCATATTTTTCTATCTATTACAATAATTATTTCGACCTACTGAATGGTTGTTGCCAAACTGTTGCTATAGGCTAATTATAAAATGTTAACATATAAAATGCAATATGAGTATTTGAAATTCTTTATATTTTAAGAAACAATATACTTAATCTTTTTTATTTTACTTTTGTTATAATAATCTTTTCATCCGAAGAGAAATATATCTTGGGATACATATTTCCAAATCCTCGCACCGTTTCCGAATATGCAACATATTCTTTATCAACTGAATCAATATCATTTAACTCAAGTACAATATCTAAATTTAAATGAGAATAAGTCATTTTATTTATTTCCATTATATATTCTTTAACTTTAATTCCATTATTAAAATAAAGCATCTTGCATATACCACCTGAGCCAACCTGAAAATCCGTCAGCTGAATCTGCTTTGCCTTTTGCTCATCATTAAGTGATTTGACCATGATTTTGGATATTGGAATGACACCTCTTAACATACTAAAAATAGTCCCTTTATCTTCATATATCAACTCATCCGGCTTGGTACGTTCAATAATCATTTTACTATGTTCATCATAAAGCAACCGACTAACTAACTCATTGGAAAGTAGTTCTCGTTCCCTCTCGTCCAATAAATTGCGTTGCAATTCCAAATAATCAATACATTGGTGAATCGATATTCTTTTGTTCATATCTTCAAAAGTAGCCTGCTCTATTAATTTATGTATTGGCTCTAATGTAATTACATCACCAAAATTCTCTTTATTTAGAAAAATCTGAACATCTCCTCGTTGATATTGTCCTCGAAAACCGATATTATCCCCTTTCAATGTCATCCATAATACCTTAGCAAATAAATATACATCCGAAGGTCTAAAATCTAAATCCAAATCGGTTTGCACATTCTCTAATTCAGGTGGCATTATTTTGTATGGTCCTATTCGCTCATTAAATTCTGTAAGCCGTTCCTCCTCTATTCCCCAATACAATCCAAAATCAGAAAGAACTAATCGATTACCTAATATCAATATATTTTCCGGCTTAATATCTCGATGTGCTCCATTCCTCTCGTGGATGCATTGTATAATTCGTGCCAACTGAAGCATATCTACTATCTTGATATATATATATTAGGGGAGTGTGTAAGCTTATATGGTTTCGCTTTAGGCATCAGATACCATGCTTCATCCATAGTTCGAGGTATATCTTGTGGACATTTCTTATCAAGCACCTGCATTATACCATCAATATCCTTCAACTCATTTAAAACAATTATCTCGTTCTTAAATCTCTTATATCTTTTTTCCTTATCTGTGCCTTCATACTCGAAAAATTTAGCCACCATAGGAACCCCCAATCCATTATCTGATAGAAGTTCCACTTCATACACAGCTCCATTGCCTCCCCTTCCAATAGGTCTATTCTTTCTATAAAAACTATACGATTCACCTATGTATTTTTTCCTACCATTCATCTTCTGCACGCTTTCTTTCATATTCAGCTTCGCGTTTATAATTATCACTAATTGCAAAATATATATCTGCAGTATAGGGATAGCGTTCTTGTAATGCTTCCGCATTCTTTTGATATCTTTGATGTAATATAATCTCAGATTTACCAGCATCAACCATATGCACTCCACGTTTGTTTTCTTCTGCTACCACATAGGCGGTTTTTAACGAATCTGTGTAATATTCTTCTATAACCATACGCACAGCTTCACACGGACTATAACCATCCCCCCCAATTGGTGAATATGCCAATAAACGTCCAACCAAGTTCCCGAATAGTCTTTCTTGCTTCTGGTTAATCAGTAGCTCTTTAAACTTCTCTATCCACTTTTTCAGATTTTCATATATGACTTCCCCATCCTTTTCTGTTGGGCAAAACTTTGCTTTATCAAAACCCGAATAAACCTTATTGGCCAATTTTCTCTTTTCTTCGTCAATATTTTCATTGTCATCCGCCTTATATATAATACTAACTAATAACGCATAGAAGGTCGGATCATCCTTCATAATCTTTTGCATACATTTCATATGCTCCCATTCAAGCACATTTCTGCACATCCACTCTAATGTCGCTAATTCTGCACATTTTTCATCATCATCTATAAAAGTTTGTTGTAGAATATTAAATATTTCTTTAAGGTAATAATCGGTCATAGAACTAGCAACATCACTTTTTATATCAGATATTTCAAGTGTAGCTTTATATAATTCTTGAACAAAAATTTTATCTTTTATATTATACAGCAATTCTAAATATGTATTGAATGAACCATATTTTTTACACTCATTTATCGCCCATATAAACACTTTATGCTCCGCTTTATCTGATATCCTTAATCGTAAATTTCTGCTCCAATACATCTTCTTGATATCTTCATTTTCCTTCATAATAAGAGCATTTTCATAATCCTCTACAAATTCTAATGAAATCAAGTTTGTTAGAAGATTTTTATTATCAGATATATTTTTAACCTTTTCTATAACCTCGCTTAAATCTATAATTCCTTTTCTATATAGATAGCTTACATAGTCATAAACATATTTTCCTTCTTTATCATTTTGCATTAAAGAGCAAAATACTTTCTCATCAAACAACCCATCACAATAAAACTGTGCCAGAACTTCACCTACTACGTCATATTTTTCCTTCACAGCCAATTGAATTAATCTATCTATTGAATATCCTTTCTCCTTAAATTCCTTGATTCTTGCATTAATCTCTTCCTCTCTTAATATATAATTTTGATTATGTATTTCTGTGTTTTCTTCTTTAGAATATGGAATAGGATTAAGCAACGGAAAATCATATGCATGCGAAAAAATATACAAATAGTCATAAATCTTTTCACATACAACTATTTTATTCATTACACATTCATATTCACACAATACTTCTTGTGGCATACTCCAATCTGCATCTTCAAAATATCTGTGTCTAAATATCTCATATCTTATTTCATTTTTTATCCTGATTTTTTCTTCGTCACTCATTTTTTTACAAATAAACACTAATTTTTCAAATACTTCTTTTTGAATATTTATATTATAAGACTTTACATGCTGAAGTATTTTAATCCATCTGTCAGCGCCCGTGTATGCTCTATCAATGCACATTCTCAGATATTCAATATATGTTTTATTTACTTCATGTACGTATAATTCTTCTGGTTCATCTATTCTTCTGTATTTAGGTGTATTCAATGTTGAACATATTGAACTTGTCCCATGTGGCAATTTAGATGCAATAACATCCCAAGCATTTGGATATCGTTCAATTGCACTCCTTGCTAACTCAATTTTCTGTTCAACCGTCAATGCACTCTCATTAATCCAAGCACAAAAGACCACATCTAACACACCTTTAGGGCTATTACTTATACTAAATTTAATATTATGTGAGTCAATCTCCCATAACCACTCCAAAGCCCTTGCAACATATTTCTTTTGCTGAATTAGTTGTTCTACGGCCCATAAAACATTGGTATAGTAATGTCGACTTGTCATAAAGTCTCCACCTTTTTCTGCAAACAAGTCGATTAAGCCTTGGGATACCTCTATTTCAGATTCTAGTTTCCTTAAAACACTTTCCGGTGAAGCTTCGCACAACTCTGGCAAATATTGTGAAATATATCCCCATCTTTCTTTACTGGTAATAGTATCCAAAACTTTTGCTACTATATTATCAATTTGCTTTTGATTTTCTTCATGTCCTCTATAATACGCACGCATAATAAGAGTTCTTATCATCCCCTTTTTTAACGTTGGAGACCACTCTGGTTTCTTTGCGTAAATACTCGCCTCAAAATGCTTTTCAAAAGGGTACTCAAAAATAGGCTCTGATTCTATCAAAACCTCATAAAATAGACTTATAAATTTATCCCACATCTCATCATTTATATAAAGATCCAACTCTTCCCATGCATCTTCTACACTAGCAAGTTGCATATTGCTCCCTCTATAGCTATTATTAGATACTATGTATGGATTTTCTCTATGTAAATACTTTCCCAATTCTTTTTTGCAGTCACTGTATGCTTTTCCTGACATTTCTTCGAAAACCAATACATCTCCGGTTGCTTCAGTCCATTTACCACATAAAAGAGCAGCTATAACCACATCTGAATGGTCTTCTACCCAATCTGGCTTATCATACATCGCACCATCAAAAAGCTTTTTCTTTAATGGCACATATAATCCATGGGTATTATCCACCATCTTATAGGCTTCATTTGCATCTATGCCAAGTTCTTCTAATGAATCTATAATATTTCTTTTTGTCCTTTTTCTCAGAATCAATTTATTTTGTGTATAGCAAGGTTCATCTTCACCATATATAAAAATATTGGTATTATTAGGAATTACCACTATCCTATCTGCATAAAAAAACGGCACTAAAATATTCCCTGACAAATTTAAATGTTGTAATTTATTCCACTCTTTCTCCGACTTAACCACCAATGTG
The DNA here is from genome assembly GCA_050874305.1 of Lachnospira sp. GTDB lineage: Bacteria > Bacillota > Clostridia > Lachnospirales > Lachnospiraceae > Lachnospira. The sequence goes on from JBNMKL010000010.1 coordinate 5,620, forward strand.
ATTCTTTTCGAATTCTTATTTTTTAATTCATTTAAAATTCTATAAGTTGTCTCTTCTCTCGATTTTCCAACAACATATACCTTTGTATCATTTAGAGAATTCTGGAATTTTGATTCAAATTGTTCATCATCAAGTTTGAAAAAATCAAGTCCCATTCCTTTATATTTTGTTTCTCTCCTAATCTCTGCATCAATATCCACTATTGAATAGGTAGTTATTTTCTCTTTATTTAAATTTGAGATTTGATTTAAAACTAATTCTAATTTTGATTCTAATGCAGCAAAATAAGTTCCGATTTCCTTTCTCATATCACCCAAAAACATTTCCATTGCTTTATCCGAATCATTTTCTTCTAAATAAGTTATTATAACCTGCATAAAGTGATGAATATACGTTTCTGTCTCCATTATCGGAATTTCATAACTCACCATCAAATCATATAACTCATTATGAAGTAATTGCGAAAAATCATATCCATTCTTATCTTTTAATCTTTTCGCTATCCTAATTAGATTATCCTTTGAAAATACGGAATATAAATCATCTTCAAATTTCACCAAAACATCCGGATTATTCACAAAAAAATCCCCTGTTGAAACAAATAGCTTTTGCCATTTATAATTTTCCTTAACACTATCTAATTTTTCTTTAACACCATCTAATAATAAATCGACTATATTATCTTTTATTTTTTCTTTCATAAGCGAAAATCCTTTATTTATACACCAAGTTCAAGTAATCACTGATGTTTTTTCTTAATAATTTCACAATATGTGCTCGGTTTTATACTATAATAGTGGACAAAATTTTCTGCACTTCCTCCGACTGTATCAGCATCCTCATCTTATCATTCCCATCCTCAACCTCCGGCTTACCACACCTCAGCTTATCCGGATGTTCTGACACACAACAATCCTTGTACCAGCACTCACCCATAAGTAAACACTTAACGGACCACTTCTCGTTTTGTGTAAATTCACCCACCAATGATTTCATCACACGCTCTGTAGAGTATCTCTTAAAACTTGCCAAATACTGCAATGTCTTCTCATCACCAATCTTTGACAAGTTGATTCTATGATTCTCAATTGTTGATAAAACTTCTTCACGAATTTTGATTTTATCTGTCTTTCCAGTGCCTGTCCATGCCACCAGCTTATCAAAAGCAAGAATCAGGTATTCAAAACAAATCATATCCAGAATTATGATCTTTCCTTCTGCCTTATCTGCTATTGATTTCAACATACGATACTTATTACGAATATCCTGATTATCAACCACATAGTCAAACGAAATATAATACTTATCGTCCTCTTTAATGTCTATCTCTGCCAATGCATCCAATAAGCCCAGATTGCTTTCTTTACTTTCGACCACAAGTGCATCATTAAAGAAAAGTTGGTTAACCAATTTCCAGAAGTGAAGTCCTGCACCGGTATCTTCTGTCCATAAATACTTCATATCACAACTCCTCTTCCAGTGTTATCCTATTATTGTCAAACTTCAACACCTTAAAGCTCTTATCAGATACATTTAGTCCGTCGCAATTTCGTAGGAAAAGCATATATTGATTCGACGGCTCAAAATTAATAAAACGTCTGACCTCTTCATTAATCAAATTATCTGCATTATCGACTACAATAAAACTATCTCTGCACTGTTCAATCGATTCTGAGAAATTATCTGATTTGTAATTAAACAATTTTATAGCTTTGTATTCATTAGTTAATCGTAGATCTTCTAACATTTCATAAAGCACTGTTTTACCGGTACCGCTATTTCCGCCAACAAGAGTTATTCTATCGTCAAATTCCAGATTGTATGAAAATGGATCTGCTTTAAATGTAATATTCTTATAAATCATCTGCTTCTCTCCTTTCATACTCCTTGCCCCACCAGGCATTATATCCTCTCCCTCCGGTCACTATATCAGAATTATTGAATCTGATTTTCACATCATCCGGGATATCAAAAAGCGATGGTCTGGACATATAAATCTTTATATTATCCATAGTAAAAATAATTTTAAGCACATTCGGACCACATTCTTCTACATTTACCACCTTATCAGGATGCTTTACAATATTAAGTAATGTCTTGCAGCCAGATGACAAATTACGGATTGTACCTAAACCATATTTTGTTTCAATATGCTTATCTGGTGTCAACTTCGCCTCATCTACTTGCTGAATGAGATTTATTTCATTTGAGGACATTTCTTCATTACTTGTATTTAAATTGAAATACAAGTCGTTTTGAAGAATCCAGTCCTTTGATTCTTTTTTATCTGTATATATATCTACCATTTGATGTCACTCCTTTTCCACTCAAAGATATCCTTGAAAAATATATTTCGAATTCATAATTCTATCTGTTAACCTGCTCTTTATTTCTTTTCCCCCTCATTTTCACCATCTTTAATCCCGTCTGAGCCGCAAATATAGTTGCATCACGTTTATTATCTGATAATTCAAATGAATTAATAACCTTTTCCTGCGTTTCAGGACTCCAGTATATCTTCAAAAGCCTTTTGGACCGAGTAATTGCCGTATAAAAAATGTTATGCGTAATTCGTTCATCAACTTCTCGTGTTATTATTACTTTTACTGAATCATATTCCAGACCCTGCGCCTTATGGATGGAAACAGCATATGCAATCTGAAATGGAATGACAGTATCATCAGCAATACTTCTATCATCATCGCTCTCCTTTTTCTTTCGTGCATAAAACCGTATTACTGATTTTCCTGGTGTTCTATCTTTTAAGAGTTCTATATCATAATATTGTACATCTAATTCAGTTAATGGCTTGTCTATCTCTATGCTGAACCATATTTTTTCGTTTTCTAAATCCTCCTCAATATCAACAATCGTTCCTTTCAAATTGTTATACAATAAAGGGGCGAATCGATCTGATTCATTAAACAATATTGGATCCCCAACCTTATATGTCCATAACCCCCATATATGTGGCTCACTCTTATTATTCTCCTGAAGGAATCGGTTAATATTATTAATGCCATACAACCCATCATAATTAAGACAAAGAATTATCTCATCCTCAGCCTGTTTTTTATATACAGAAGAATCCAAATTTGACGAATATCTATTATGAACAATATATTCCGTCAAATCTTCATCAATGTTTCGTACTTTGGTCCACAAAGCAAGTAACATTGGGTCATTTGTTCTATATGGCATAGTCAGCTCATACCATGTATATTGTGGAATAAAATACTTTGCCATTGCAAACCAATTGCCAAAGGTAATAGATTCAATCTGATACGTATCTCCAACCAAAAGCATTAACCTACAATCAATCTTGTTAAGCACTGCTGCCATATCTTCATTGCTAACCATACTGCACTCATCTACAATAAGAACATCGTACTTCTTTGATACACTACTAGACATGGCATACTTCTTAACTGTCATAAAATCACAATTCTGTGCTTTCACTTTTCGCCTCAAATTTTCTACCGCCGGATATGTATTAGCCAAATATAATTTGCTTTGAGAATCCATAAACTGTGACAATAAATTAATTAGATATGTCTTTCCGGTTCCTGCAGCACCATATATAAGAGCCACCTTACTATTAGCATATAACTTTACTAATATATTTTTCTTCTCCTCACTATCAATATTGCCTTTCTCTTCAATCCATGAACACATTGCATTCTCATATCCTTGGAGACCTTCTATCGATTTTTCCTGTAAAGCTTCCATTATGGTCTTAGTGTCAGTTAAAGCTCCTTTTATGTAATAATTGTCGCCAAACTTAGCAATATTTCTTCTTGCTCTATGCTTGTAATAAACCTTAGCATTAAATTTATCAATTAATTGCTCTGCATCCGAAGCAACTTTCTTTAATTCCTTATCCGTAGTGTATAACACACCATTTGTGCTCATATTTTCTAGAATAAATCCAGCAATCATTTCATGTTCCCTATTGTCTGAATTAATGCAACCATATAATTCTGATATTGATGGATTATGTTGAATCAACGAAGAGGCAAATGGCATTTGATCAAAAGGGATACATCCATACTCCAACTGTAAATCTGATAAAACCGAATTATTTTCTGTGGCATACTGTGCTTTGATTACCTTATTATTCAGCGTATGGAGTAAATAACGAATGACATTTGAGCCTGACCTATTATCCTTAATAAATTCACGGCATTCATCGAGCACCGGCTCAAAATTATGTGCCTGAGCTTTCGCAAACATTTTTTGTTTCACATTCGCATACTCATCATCTGATAACATAGCGACGTCCAACAAACTAGCACCAGAATTAGTCAGGTAATTCATCATTCCAATATACTCAACTTGATTAGCATCCATTTTTATTTTATATCCAAAAATTTTCGCATAATTATTTAATTCACAGGGTCTTACAGAAACTGTATACTCTGTCATGATACTTATAGGCATCACATTACCATCAATTTCAATGGTATCACGAAATATTGCCGCCTTGATAGAATAATGTGAAGGAATCATATAAGTAGCATATGCAATAAATCTTTCAAATTTACTTGTTGTGTCATATGCAGGTGTAAGTACCATCTCAAAATAAGTCCTACCTCCAACAACAAATGGTGCAACTTTATGAACATATAATCTTTCTGTCCGATCATATTCCACATGTTGCCTTCTCATTTTCAATTTTTCTACTATCTTTTCGTGAAATAATTCAATTGTTTCATCTTGATCAGTTGGAAACTTTTCTAAATTATGTAATACTTCCAATCCATATTCATCTTTTACAAATCCTCGAATCATCACAAAATATTGGTAATACTTAAGCATTAATCTTTCTGCCCCTTCAGCATCTGGCGTGTAATGTGATTTCGATTCTTGCAAAAAATTATGAAATTTTCTCAAAAATAGATATTTACCATTGTGTTTAATATAATCCAACCCAGCATTAATTGTATCCCAATTCACTTGAACATCTTTACCCTCGGAATATGCTCTAACTGCAATATGCTCAATGAGATTCCTTGACTGCGACAAAAGATTTTGAGAAACAAGCGCTCTCGTTACATTTTGAAAATCCATCAAATCCATATTTTCACATAAGGTCTTATCTATATCCAATATTCTTCTTTCAACATCCAACATATTGCCTTGCCTCCTTCCTCAATCTATATTAGCGACAATAGTTCATCTATTCTATCAACAATTCTTTCCTGCTCTTTTAACGGAGCTAACGGGAAATACCAATTCTTCATTACATCAAATGGTGGAATATTTTTTATAGTGCTTCCATTGCTTTCTTCCTGCGCAGTCTTCTTAAGGTTTGCATCAAAATAATACTGAAAAAATCGCTTATTAACCGAAGGCACAAGTGACACTCTCATTAACGCTTGATTTATTATTCCCTGCTCAATCTCATCGGGAAGAATGTATGTCTCACCAATTGTTCCAGCACAGCTTACAATGATATCTCCAGGTAATACTTCAAATCCACTCATCTTATCATCGAAATATTCTCTGGTTATATAGTATGTTCCAAGTTCACTATTTTTTTGAATTGCATGTTGTTGTTCATACACCTTAACTGTATCATCAGATTTTGGAACAAACATTGCTTTTGTCAAAGCACTTCCAAAAGGTCCCTTCTTAAATAATCCAATTTCACCAAACCTTACCCATTTCCAATTAGTTGGTAATTCATATGGAACTTCGTCATCTAACTCTTTTATATTTTTATCTTCACGACCTTTTCTGTCCTCCACAATCTGCTTTTTCTCTTCAATCACAGATACATATAATTCTTCTGCAGTTCCATCCTCTGGAAGTTGCTCTGTGAGTTTTCCCTGAATTCCTGCATCAATAATCTTTGATTTTAAAACTTCAAGGTTCGATAAATACTGTTGCTGCAACATATCAATAACATCTAGCAATTCAAATGTTTCTTTTATTTTTTTTACAATCCTTCTCTGCTCTTCCACTGGTGGTAATGGAATAGGACTCATCTTAAGATAGTCCTTACGAATTCGTTGCTGACCAACTACTCCCGTAAACGATTCCACCCCTCTAAGAATAAAATTCTCGGTTTTCAAGAAATACAGTAGGTATTCTCCTAGTAAAAGAGTTCTTTCTGAACGAAGTATAATTAATCTGTTGTACATGCACCTATTCCATTATGCAAATTTTGAAAAATCACTGATTTTCTATTTTGAAAACAAGGAGTAATCTTTGCTACACCAATGTCTCCTTCTCTAAAATGATTATACCCTTTCTTTATTTCTCCCCATTTTTTTACTTCAAAAGAATGTTGGTTTTGAAATCCTTCTGTCACCAAAGCCATTGGGACAAAGGAAGCCGCTTCTTCATCATCAAAATCATTTTTAGGATTAATTTTAGCTATGTTTCCTATGCGTACCCACTTCCAATTATCAGGAATTTTAGCAAAAATTTCATCTTTTTCTACTTCAGGTAACTCCTTATTTGCAACATATTTCCTTATATTGCTATACAACAAATCAACATTGCCATCTGTTTTATTTTGACTCACTAAATCTCCCTGGTATGCCAATTCTAGAATTTTCTTCCTAATAGCTACTGTATCTATCAAATCTCAATCCCTCCCAACATGTTCTTGAGTTTAGAAACAGCTTCTGCTATCCCATCAGATTCAACCTTCATATCTTCAAGCACTTCTGCTATAGTCCTCTCATCTTTTTTTCCCAAATCAATCCATTTGAAATCAAGATTGTCTGCATTCTTCACTTCTTCTTCTGAAAAACATCTCCATCTTCCATTAGGATTCTCAGCACTATATGTTGCAACACGGTCTTGTATATGTCCACTACAATAACAATTCACAAAATCTTGCAAATGTTCCCTTGTCATCGGTTTTTCAGATAAAGTATGTTTAATTCCAGTTCTATAATCATATACCCAAATTTGCTTCGTTGGCTTTCCCTTTTCAAAGAAAAGAATATTAGTCTTAACTCCATTTGCATAGAATATACCAGTAGGTAATCTAAGTATTGTGTGCAAATTATAATTTTTTAAAAGTCTTTCTCGAACATTCTTAGTCGCAATATTGTTAGGCTCTCCATCAGTAAGAACGCTGTCAGGCAATACCACCCCTACACGTCCACCTGACTTTACAATTGACATAATATGCTGCAAAAAGTTAACCTGATTATCATTTGTTTTAATAAATTCCGGTCTATTTGCTGCAACTTCCACACTCCCTTGAGGCCTTGTTCCAAATGGTGGATTAGCTAAAATTACGTCATACATCTTATCCGACGTATCTATAAGAGAATCCTTGTATTCAATAGGGCTTCTATTTACACCAATATCATGAAGATAAAGATTCATCGATGCAAGCGTAACAACAAGTGCTGTATTATCCGCTCCATGTAACGCTTTGTTCTTCAAAAACTTTTGCTTCTCCATATCCTTACTTTGATTTTTCATATGTTCATATGCAGCAAGAAGAAAACCACCAGTTCCACATGCCGGATCTGCCACAGTTTCATCAATCTTTGGATCTACTACCTCCACAATTGCCTGAATCAGAGCTCTCGGTGTAAAATACTGACCTGCACCAGTTTTTTTATCTTGACCATTCTTTTCAAGGATTGATTCATAAATGGCACCCTTTAAGTCACCTTCCATCATATACCAATCCTCTCCGGCAACCATCTCGATAACCTTTGCAAGCATAACCGGTCTGTCAATCTTATTACTGGCTCTTGTGAATATTGTTCCGATAAGCCCTTCTTCCTTAGAGAGTTCACTAAGAATTTCTTCATACTTATCTACAAGATCCGTACCATTAAGATCGCACAAATCCTTCCACTTGTAACCTTCCGGAATAGAACTACCAAGTCCTAATTTTTCTTTTTCATTATCCATCTTCAAGAATAAAATATATGTAAGTTGTGTTATATAATCTGTAAATCCAACACCTGCTGCCGCCATTACATTTGCTATATCTCCAACCTTTTTTATTAACGCTGCTTCACTCTTTTGATTTGCCATACTATGCCACCTTTAATATAAATTTTGAAAGCGTCTGAATCTCGTTTGCCAACGTAGCACCACTAAAACTCTTAACTGCTCTCTTCCATAATTCTGTATCAGTTTCATTCAATTCCATAACAGTAATTGCACCATCATTAATGATATATTCTGCAATCTGTTGCATGATATTCTTCTGGTCCTCTGTAAGAACGCGTTGTACCTGACCACAATACAAAGTAAATCGCTGTGCATATCCATTAATAAGACTTGTAAGCTTTGAATTCTTTTTATATGCGTATCGTACAATTTGAATTAAATTCGTAAGAACATTTACGTTTTCTTTGCCATCAAGCACATCCACATCACCCTGATCATCCAAAATCTTATAATTCTTCCATATCTGATATATACCATATTGTCTGCTCTCAGCTAACAATCTGTCTCGAAGTTCTACAAGCATCTCGTGTGTGATAATTGTATCTTCTGAATTATAAATAATGCGCAGTGCTTCTATACTATCTTTCTTATCATCAAGATATTTTTCAAAATTTTTAATATATGTTCTCGCTGATTCTTTTGAGAACCCCGTATAAAGCAATTTATCCTTGTCATGACTTTCGATCACATAACCTCGTTGCATTTCTAGCAATTTATTTCTTGCCTGCAAATTTCCTATAAGACAATAAATTAGTGCCATTCTTTCTGTGTTATCATGCGATGGACTAATATATTCGACCAGTGTTCCTTTCGCAAATGCCGTATTTATATCATTTGCAAGCTTTCTAGGTGCAAATCCATAATTCGTAATAAAATAGTCAAGATGCCTGCTAAACAATATATTTTCTTCATAACGTCTATTAATTGTTGAACAATAATCTCTAAGAAGCATAAGATTATCATCACTTACTTCATTATGAGCCAGTCTCTCAATCAAATGCTCCAAAGATAAAGCTCTCTTTGGACCTTGACCTGCACCCGGCTTAGGAATATTTTTCTCTGATTCTGTTACACCAACTGCATCCACGATATAATAACATTCTTTAGTATCCGCATTTGGTGTCACTTCCTTTAACTTATCATCACTGATAACACGACAGCCTCTACCTTTCATCTGTGTATAAAGCACATCCGAATGAACATCCTTCATAAACAACACAACTTCCAAAGGCTTAATATCTGTTCCTGTCGCAACTAATGTTACAGTAACAGCAATTCTAAAATCCTTTTCAGTTCTAAAATCTCTGATAAGCGTGTTGGAATCACCAGCAGAATATGTAATCTTCTGTACAAAACTCTGTGGCAACTCCTCATTTTCAAATTCCGTCTTAAACACTTCATGAGCCATTTCTACAATATCTGTCGCGTGAGGATCACTCTTTGCAAAGATCAGTGTCTTTGGAATATACTCCCACTTCTTCTCTCGTTCAGGATACAAATCTTCATAGATAGCCTTCTTATATGCCATCAACACTTCTCTTATCTGATTCTTATTGACTATAGACCTATCTAGCTCTGTAGAACCATATTCCACTGTAGTCTGTGCACCATGCATTTCTGACTTACCATTTCTCTTTGCTGTTTCAATAACCTTTGAACCCTTTTCAATCGTTCCACCATGCTCAGTAACATCTGTCATAATTCTATAAATTCTAGGTGGAACATTTACACCATCCACAACCGAATCATCATAGGTATACTGTTCAATAATGTTATTATTAAAATAGGCATATGCCTCTGGTGTTGGTGTTGCAGTAAGTCCCAACACTATAGCACTAGAGAAATAATCCAATACCTTTTTCCACTTACCATAAATTGATCTATGACATTCATCCACAATAATAAGTTGAAAATAATCCGGAGGAAGTTTCAAATCATCGCCAAGTTCCACAACTTCATTGTTATCTTTTTCTTCAGCATTCTTAGCAATTTCATCCTCTGCATCTTCGTTGCCTTCCTGAATATCCTGTCCAATAAGAACTGCAAACAATTTCTGAATTGTAGAGATTACAATATCACTCTTAATATCAGCTTCCTTCTTCAAGCGATTGATGGTATATAAATTTCCCATCTTCATCTGTTTCTCTGTTTTATCAAATAAGCTAAACTCTGTTTCCGTTTGCCTTGCAAGATTATTACGATCCACAAGAAAAAGGATTCTCTTTGTAGATGTATAGTTTAACAATCTATAAGAAGCCAAACATGCAAAATATGTCTTTCCAGAACCCGTGGCAAGTACTGCCAGATTCTTTTTGTTACCAAGTTTTACTGAAGTTTCAAATTTAATCTCAGCATTGTATTGACAATCACGTAGTCCACGCTTTTCAAGTAACGGAAGTGCACCATACTCAGACTTCTTCCCAACCATCTGAAGCATTTTCTTTGGTGAATGCATCTGAGATAATTCTTCGTACTCACTATCTTCGACAAGCATATTTTTGAAATATATTTTATTTCCATTTGCCATATAAACTAATGGTATAAGCTTCTCAAACCACAACGCGTACCAAGACTGTGGCGACACTGCATAATCCTCTGCCTGCTTCTTTACATCATCTCCAAGAGGATTTTCTTCTCTTTTTGCTTCAACAACAGCTATCGCTTTTCCATCTATAAATAAAAGATAATCGCTCTCTGTATTACCAACCATCAAAGCTTCCTTTACAGCAACAGTGCTATTAGGTAAATATTCATTTCTTGAAACGATGTCCCAACCGACATTTCTTAACTGTTTATCTATTTTTACTCGTGCCTTTTCTTCAGGTAACATAAGCCTAGACTCCTTTCTACTTAGTATTCTTACAATACATGTCTTAATTTCTGGACTTAATATATTTTCCTGACTTAATTCTTTGATCAACCGGTTTAATTGCATCTGCCGGAATCAGCCATGTTTTTCCTTTTTTAATAACGCCTTCTATTCTTCCTTCTGAGCAAAGAACTCCAATACGTCTAGAAGTAATATTCCATTTTTCTGACATTTCAACTGTTGTCATGTATTCCATAAATCTTGCCTCCATACGAACACACAATATACCAATATTATTTTAATCTTTTATCGGAATAAAATCAAACAAAATTTTATTATATGCTACTAAAAATTCGAAAAATAATAACCAATAATTATTCTTTCATCAATATGTAATGGCAAGCACTAACTATAATTAGATACCTGCCTAAATCTGCTGAGTTTACCTGCCCCTATTCCAACACTTTTCATTGTTGTAATAATTCACATTCTGCTCCTCAACTGGCTTCTTATCCGTCGCATCCACAACGCTCATATAGTCATCATACAATTCCGAGCTATACATTTTCACATCAAGCTCTTTTAGTACCAGTGAATGCAGTTTCATATCTGCTTCATAATCATCAATAGAAAATTGGAACAGCTCTACTTTCACCTTTACCGGCACATTATCATATCTGCCATAATCATTACGAATAACAATTGATATTTCTTTTGCCCGTTCCTCGATAGTTAATGGTCTTTCAACAACCGGTTCAATGACAGCCACCTCTTCTACTGTTGATTCCAGTATTGAAATATCCTGAACATCAAACTCTTCTGTAGGATTCTTTTCAATGCCAATTGTTTCTTCTATTTCTTCTGCCTCCTCTACCACTACAGCATCCTGATTGTTTCCAACCGCTTCCACATGCATATCACTTTCACGTTCTATCATTTCACTGAATTCCAAGAAAGTTAGAATTGGCTCTTTTACCTGTTGTAAGGTAAGTGTAGAAGCCTTTCGATACCTTATCTCTTCTAAATAATTCAGATATTCCCACTTGTGCGGATATACTACCCCATCAATATTATTGAGAGTATCCTTCCATAACTCATGCGCCTTCTCGCAAATTTCTTCCTGCTGCTCTTCAATCTGCTTTCGTTCGAATTCTTCCTTCTTCAAAATCGGTACAGATAACTCTTCCAATGTTTTGGAATCATAATCAGTAATCTTCTCTGCCATCAGATACTTCGCATACTCAGGATTCCAACTCTCAGAATTAGAATTTGCCATAAAATACTCAAATTGAATACTATTTCGTTCAAATGCTAATTTTCTCTTTTTCTGGGACAATTCTTCTTTTCTCTTCTGTTCTGCTCTTTCAACCGCCGCTTTTCGTTCTGCTTCAATTCTGGCTTTTTCTCTTGCTTCAGCCTCCGCCTTAGCTTTAGCCTCTGCAATCCGCCTAGCTTCTTCTCTTGCCTTTTCTTCTGCAATCCTCTTGGCTTCTGCAACAGCCTTATCCTTGATAGCAACATCAATTCGTTCCATTAGTTCTGCTTTTCCATATCCATCTCCAAGCTTATTACCTCGAATACCCCGATTCATATCCGGCAGGCTAAATGTTACTATTTTATCTGTTACACGAATCTTCCAACCATATATATTGGTCAGACATTCCAACAGCTGTTCAAATGATTTTACCGCCGGTATCAGCTTATCAATGGTATTTCGTATCAGCTCTTTATTGGAAGTCGTTCCAACACCATCCTTAGCATTAGATTTCATTAATCGTTTCTCTACCCAGTAATCATCACGATGCTTTTTTGTAAGAAGATCCACCTGTTCATATCCCTGAATCAGACATTTTTTCATTACCCACTTTTTAGCATAATGCATCATTTTTCCTGTACTTCTATGCTTACATCCCTGCTTCCACTCACATGGCTTATAGTGCCACGGCTCCTGTTTCCCTGCGTATTTCCTTACGGAATTTAGCACAATATGGACATGCATATTTTTGCTGCCATGATGACCATCCGGATGCGCTGCAATCACTGCTTGATGCCCCGGAGCAAAGACAGATAACCATTCTTTTCCGAATGCAAGTGCTTCTTCCATCGTTATATTATCTGTGGGATCAAAGGATATAATATAATGATGTGCTTTCACATCCTTCACTGCATTATTTTTACCATAAAACCGATTCGTCTCAATGCATTCTGCTCCAAAAGTATCCACCTCGCAGTTCACCCCCTCAATCAGATACTCTGCTCGTTCCATAATCCTTCCCTTTTCATCGAGAATCGGTTTGTTGGTGTATTCATCAAACTGACAGGTTAGGTATTCTACAGCAGATGAATAATAACGGTTCTTAACTGGAATATGCTTTAATATAGCCATTTAATCACCCACTTTCTTTGCCGCTTGCTGTACTTTTTGTTTTCTTTTGATATTTCTTGCCACAGGCTATATCCTCAAGTGCCGGTAAAATCCGAAACTTCAAATTCAAAAGTTCCCTGCAGGCCTCTTTAACTTCGCCTATAAGACTATCCGATATAAATCCCTGGTTGAAACCCCTTGCAATCTGGTTCAAATTTGAACCAATCTTTCCAAGTTGCATAGAATATTCCTGTAAAAGTGTGGTATCTCCATAACACGGAAGACGTCTTCCAAGAGCACTTCTCCTGATAAACTCCGATGTAGTAAGACCTGTCTTTCTTGCCTTTTGTTCAATGATTGCCTTATCCTCTTTGGATATACGCATCTCGATACGTGTCATTGCTTCTTTCTTTTTATCTGTGTCTTTTATCATAATTTACAATTCTCCTTCCATTGATGGTACAGACATTAAAGTCATTTCACTTTACCTGCTTGGTTAACAGTTACAATTTTATTAATGCCGGATACGGCAATATTTTTCACCGTCGCGGTCGCTCCTCCCTCCGGTTATACGCTCGCTCCCCTATGGTCACTCACGGATAACTCGCTTCGCTCGTGATACACTCCACTGCGTTTCATGGATATCGTAAACTGAGAAATGTTCCTGCACCACGAAACAGGCTATTCGCCAGTGGTGCATATGAATAAATCTGTCATACACTTTGTCTTACAGAAATCATCTATATTCCATTTCCTATTGAAATCTTCTAATAGCCATTGCATCTTTTTCTATAAGAACTCATTCATTCCCTGATGCAAGCCGACTAAAGCCGGCGGGTGCTCCATTAAAGTCGCAATTAGTAGAGCAAGTTCCGCCCTGTGTGTACACTGGGCAGAACTTGTTGGGGATTGCATCCCCAAGCCCCAGCCATCCCCGCCTGTGAGTTAAAAAATCCATTTTTTTTAAGCCGGATTTTTCACTCTTCGGCTTGACAATCCACGTAAGACATTTCATCCAACTAAAATTGTTCCCATAAAAAACGGCCTTACATTTTGGCTGACAATGAACCTTTTTGTAAGACAGTCTGGCTAACACCTTTATAAGTTTTTTCATATCTTTTGCTTAATCCTCATCATCAAACAAACTTCCAAGAGCATTTCTTGTATCATCATCCATAGATTTACAATTATCCGCCTCAAGTTCTTTAACCTCAGCAGCTTGTGTTTTTTCCGTCGTACTACTTATGGAATCTAATGCAGTTTCAGACGAATATAACTGTTGTGGATATGCCACCTGTAACGGATTCTGAGTTTGTCCAATCATTGCAAGAGAACCGGCAAACATTTGATTTACCATAGATTGCATTACTTCTTTTACAGTATCCGAAAACATTTCATTTTCTTTTGATATCGTCTTCTGAATTTCATATTGCATTTTCTGATAATAGTCCGCTTCTTTATCATCATGAATGACAGATAGCAATGCTGATTTGACGAGGGCAGTTTGACCACCCTCCTCAGCCGCATTTTCATCTAACCATTCCATAATTTCTCTATCCTCTGCATGTTTCGGATTCAAACGAAAGGTAATAGAATTTTTCATAGTGCCTCCTATCCGATATTATCTGCAAGATATCGATAGCCAATTGCATTTGCTTTCACATCTGTTACATATTGAATATTTCTTCCCTTAGTTCTTCCAAACTTTTTCATCACACTGGCACCACCACCCACATAGATGATATTTTCATGCTTCAAATCCACCTTAATTTCCCTAAGCTTTGCTTCAACATTATCAGCATATTCCTGCAATCCCTTTTCAATAATTGGGATAAACTCATCATTTACACCGTTCCCTTTAATATAGTCTGTAATATCTTCTTCAGGAATTTCACAATGCACTTTTGGGAGACCATCCTTTTTAATTCGTTCAAAGGCTGTGATAAGTCCCACTTCATAAGTGTAGGCATCCTTATCCATTGGTACCTTATCCTTTACACTCAAAACATCCATTGTCCAAGAACCTAAATCCACACATCGAAGTCTGTTCATATCTCCCATACGATTTGCAATCGCCGCATAGCACTGAGCATAGATTTTCACCTTATCGAGATAAAAACAATAATGCACACCCTCAAAGGTAAAGGAAATCTGTTCCTTGTGCCATAGATATTCACGAAATGCTTTTCTCTCTGCACCAAACATCGTAAGCGGTACACCGGCATATAGTTCAACATGCGTTGTCTTTTCAAGCCTCTGATAACTAAGCTCCTTTGCAATTCCTGCAAGTGTCAGTAGAAAATAATTATCGTTTTCTGTCTTAGTTGCCTGCTTTCCTAATCTTCCCTGACCGATAATATATTTTCTGCCACGATACTCTAATAATCCATTATTAGTAAGTGGTGTATAATCTACCGATGTGACAAGATTCTCCATAAAAATGTGTTCTCCTTTTATAGAACTCCATCCATGATCTAATGCTATTTTAACCGGCACGCTTACATCCATATGCTCTCCCTGCATAATAAGTCCATCAACTGCGTAGTAGTTTGTATTTATTTCTTCTGTCATAAATGCCTCTCTTTCCTTGAATTAATGATCAATCTTTTAATGAAACTGATTTACAATTTCAGCAAAAATTATCTCTTCTGCCATCATTCTGGTTTGTTCTCTAAGCTTCCATATTTCCATTGTAGAATCTAAATGCTCCACTTTGCCTTTGAGATATTTATTTGTAATCTCATCAAGAATCCTATACGCTTCTTCGTTTACTTCTGCAGCTTTCTCTCTTAATCTGCAACATCTTTTCAGGCTAACATATCTCTGCGGATATTCAGATTTCATATAATCCATCCAAAGAAGTCCATACTTTCCCACATCGACATGCTCTTCTTCCATAGAAATTAGTGGATAGAAGATTCCATCTCTTTCTTCATACTGCCCACCCATTCTTTCAAACATTGATGCTTCCTCTGTGGTTTGCAAATTGCCAGAATCCACTGTATCTGCTATAATTGTATTGTTATACATATAGGAAGGTTGCTCACCGGCTACGCCAATAGCCAGAGTACGGGCAGCCTTTTCTTTTGTCTTATCCATCATACTCGTTCACCATTCCCTTCATAATTGTCGCTACCATTTGTGTAGTAATCAGTAGCTCCTCATTATCGCCACTGACAGTTTCCAAACGTTTCAATTCTTCGTATATCTGCATCATTTGATGTTTCAAAGCCTTGAATACCTTTGGATTGCCCTGAATCACCACCTCACGATTTAATAGTCTTCGCAGAATATAATCCTGCTTTGCAAGTCCTGATAATTCTACTAAATTATCTAAAAGCTTTGCTTCTTCCTCAGATACTCTAAATCCAACATTGCGATTTCTCCATCTGCCTTTGGCATCTAAATTCTTTTCCATAACTTTCAGACCTCCTTCGTCATTCTCTCAACTTCCAGTTTCTCAGCCATCTCATTTTGCACAGTTGGAAACAGATGTGCATAACGGTAAGTAATTTTTTCTGTTTCATGTCCCATGCGATTTCCAATAGCCAATGCACTAAATCCCATGTTAATCAGAAGTGAAACATGACTATGACGTAAATCATGAATTCTGATTTTTTTCACGCCCGATGCCTTACAGCCTCTTTCCATCTCATGTCCAAGATATGATTTTGTAAAACTGAACATTCTCTCACTCTCACCTATCTCATAAAACATTCCAAGATAATCTTTAATCTCATCGCATAAGAATGGTGGCAACGTGATAATTCGATTACTTTTTACCGTCTTCGGTGTTGTAATAATATCCTTACCCTTAGAGCGATGGAATGTTTTATTAATTCGCAATGTCTGCTTTTCAAAATCAAAATCACTTGGTGTAAGTGCCAGCAGCTCTCCTGAACGTATTCCTGTCCAATATAAAAGCTCAAATGCATAATAGGAACGTGGCTTGTCCATCATCGCCTCTGCAAATTTTAGATACTCTTCCTTCGTCCAAAATTGCATCTCTTTTGGCACCTCCTTACCAATGGTTCCTGCCAGTGAGGACGGATTCTTTGGAAGATTGTAATATTTAACAGCATGTGCAAATATTGCTGTAAGCTGGGCTTGAATCGTTCTTAAATAGTCCTGGGAATATCTTTCTTCCTTTCCTTCGTCCTTAAAGGCTGCCAGAAGCTCGTTCTGCCATGCAATCACATCCCTAACTTCAATTTCATCAATCTTACGGTCTGCAAAATATGGTAAAATCTTTGTTCTTATGATATGACTTTTTGTCTCCCAGGTACTCTGCTTTAATCTTGATGCCTTATCCGCTTCATATATCTCATAGAAGCTGCCAAAGGTCATATCAAGCTTCGCCTGAGACTTAAGCATTATCTCATGTTCCCAGGCCACTGCTTCTCGCTTTGTTTCAAAACCACGTTTTTGCGTTTGCTTTCGTTTTCCTGTGATATCTGTGTAACGATATATCACTCGCCACTTACCGGTGACATTATCTTTATAAACCGACATATAATCAACTCCTTCCTCTACTCTTTGCTATAACACATTCTTTCATAAAAATATGCTTTACTAACTCTTGCAGCTACTGTAATAAGTCCTTTCTCTTTCAATTCCTTATTAAGCTGTCTTACAATCTCATAAGCCTTTGACTTTGAAACTGTTAAGATTTCTGCAACTTCATCCACTGTTAAAAATGTCTTTTCTTCCATATCTGCTTCGCCTCCTTTCATTGAAGATTTTGTTTGTTGTATTCTCGTCCCCGTTCTGACAGGCAACCCTGCTCGGCGCTGTGCCATCCCTTGTACCTTTCTTTATTTGTACTCAGGCGCTCGCTTCATATCGAAGGTCTTGGCGGTTTGTTCGGTTTCGTACACTCATTTAGTTCGCACTTAACTTTTATCCGTTAAGTTATGTGCTGTTATTATATTAACTCTTTTCAGTTAAGTCAAGACCTTTTCTACAGAAAATTAACTTTTTTTGTTAAAGTTATTCTTGATTACATTATTTACAGGTGCTATACTAGACTTAAACAAATTGATTTAACTATTATGCTAATGGCAACATTAACGGACAAAAGGAGGCAACTATGTTAGGAAAAAGAATACGATTATTCCGAAGCAGAAAAGGATTGAAGCAGAAAGAACTTGGCGAGATGGTTGGATTCATGGGCAAAACATCTGACGTTCGTATCGCACAATACGAAACGGAAGCCCGTACTCCGAAAGATGATCTTATCAAACAGCTCGCAGATATCTTTGGTGTTACACCCAAAGCAATCACAGTACCTAATATTGATTCATATCTTGGATTGATGCATACCTTCTTCGCCCTTGAGGACGAATATGGATTTAAAATCAGTACCGACAAAAATGGATTACCATGTATCACCCTCGACGAGGAACACCAGGCTTATGACCAGATAGCACCTATGCTTTTTGCTTGGCTTACCCAATATTCCAAGTTTAAACAGGGCGAACTCTCTAGGGACGAATATGACGATTGGAGATATAACTACCCTAATATTGAACCGACCACCGGCTTTGTAAGAAATGCCATTTCTGATGATCTTGATGCGGAACTCCAAGATGCATTATCAGAAGAAATGAAAGAACGTGGTCTGCTTTAATTCCTTTTCCAATGGCAACAGATCATACAAGTGACGGATAGATAAAAAGAAGACCTCACCGAAATTCCTCTCCAGTTTGGAAAAGAAAATCCGTAAGGTCTTCTTTTATATCGTAATTTATATCATTTTTCGTTTAACGCTTTTGCGTTAGATTGTGTTGCCAAATCGTTGCCAAAACTTAACTTTTTTTGTTTGGAATAGTTGTAAATACTGGATTGATTTTCACAAAAGGTTATTCAAACTCAATCGTTCCAGGTGGTTTACTAGTCAAATCATAGAATACCCTGTTGACCCCACGCACCTCGTTGATGATTCTGCTCATTACAGTCTGGAGTACCTCGAATGGAATCTCTGAAGCCTCGGCTGTCATGAAATCGACTGTGCTTACAGCTCGTAATGCGACTGCATAATCATATGTTCTCTCATCACCCATGACACCAACGGAACGCATGTTAGTGAGGGCTGCAAAATACTGGTTTGGCATCCATGATGGATCCTTGCCATTGACTTTCTTGTATTCTTCTGCTGCCTTGTCCACCTCTGCACGGTAGATAGCATCAGCATCCTGAACAATTCTTACCTTATCGGCTGTTACTTCACCGATAATTCTGATTCCAAGTCCTGGACCCGGGAATGGCTGACGGAATACAAGCTTCTCTGGAATTCCAAGCTCTAAGCCTGACTTACGAACCTCATCCTTGAAGAGGTCACGAAGTGGCTCGATGATTTCCTTGAAATCAACATAGTCTGGAAGTCCACCTACGTTGTGATGAGATTTGATGACCGCTGACTCACCGCCAAGTCCACTCTCAACAACGTCTGGGTAGATAGTTCCCTGAGCGAGGAAATCAACTGCGCCAATCTTCTTGGCTTCTTCCTCAAATACTCTTATGAACTCCTCACCAATTATCTTTCTCTTATGCTCTGGCTCTGTTACGCCAGCAAGCTTAGCGTAATATCTTTCCTGTGCATTAACTCTTATAAAGTTAAGGTCAAACTGTCCATTAGGGCCAAATACAGCCTCAACCTCATCTCCCTCGTCCTTTCTTAAAAGACCGTGGTCAACGAATACACATGTGAGCTGTTTGCCAATTGCCTTAGAAAGAAGCGCAGCGGCAACTGATGAATCAACACCACCAGATAAAGCAAGTAAAACCTTGCCGTCTCCAACCTTCTCACGTATGTCTTTGATTGTATTCTCAACGAATGCATCCATCTTCCATGTTCCGGCACATCCACACACACCTCTTACGAAGTTGTAAAGCATCTTAGTACCTTCCTGTGTATGAAGAACCTCTGGGTGGAACTGTATCGCATACAGATTCTTCTCTCTGTTCTCCGCTGCTGCCACTGGACAATCTGCTGTATGTGCAACTATTTTAAAATCTGGTGCAACCTGTGATATATAATCAAAATGGCTCATCCAGCAGACAGTTGTCTCACTCACATCGCCAAATAATGGTGATGTCTTATCAACAAATACTTCTGTCTTACCATATTCCCTGACTGGTGCCTTCTCAACCTTGCCACCAAGCACATGCTGCATAAGCTGTGCTCCATAACATAAACCAAGCACTGGGATTCCAAGCTCGAATAACTCTTTGCTGTAAGTTGGTGAATCCGCCTCATAGCAGCTATTAGGGCCGCCCGTAAGGATAATTCCCTTAGGATTCATCGCCTTAATCTTCTCGATATCAGTCTTATAAGAGTAAATCTCGCAGTATACGTTACACTCACGCACACGTCTCGCTACCAGCTGGTTATACTGACCACCAAAGTCGATAACTATTACTTTCTCCTGATTCAATTCATCTACCTCGTTTCTTTAATGACTGCGGATTATCAGTATAAATGTTTACGTCCACAGACATTTATGATTTTAATCACTCATTTAATTATAGTTGAGCCGATAACATAAAACAAGTACTTTTTAGCTCGCCAAGTGTCGGGTGTCAACCATTCGCACTGCTCATGGTTGTGGTAAACACTAACCTCGCCCTCAGCTCGCTAAGTGTTTACACATTATCTCTCTGATTACTGCAAACTGCTCCTTTGCCTTTTCATTTTCAACAGGATAATTAAGCAGCTTGTCAAGATACCCCTGGCTCATGACTATCTCACGGCTTATCGGATATACAAGTTCAAATACAAGTGAAATATGACCTACAACATGGTCAATCGGAACCTTTTTGAATGAGCGCAGTACCGCGTGCTCCTTCGCAAAATCTTCCATGACAGCTTCTGTCACTGCACATTTCCTCACTTCATCAGTTGTCACGCCATAAATACTCTCTACTCCCGTCTCATAGTTGACACGGAGTATATCTATCTTATCAGCATCACGCAGGATGTTGGTAAACATCTTCTCCCTCTCATCCATGTCCTCTGGAAGCCTGTATACACTGTGCATCCTGATAGAATGTTCCAGAATATTCCACACATCAAGCCCTTTAAGATTAGCCAGCTCTGGCACAAATGCCGCAATCAGGCCATCACGGAACAATATATTCGCTCCAAGCTCTCCATGGCTTATGGAATCTGCATCTGAAAATGTCCCATAACGCCTTATCTGTTCAAATCTTCCCACATCATGAAGCATGCCCGAAAGCCATGCAATATCAATATCCGTATCACTAAGTCCCTGCGCTTCTGCTATGCATTCACATAGATTTGCCACACGGTAAGTATGGTCAATTTTTAATTTAATTTTAGGGTCTGCAACATTATATGGAGACGTATATCTTGCAAATGTGTCCATGACATGCTGCCTGTCTATCTTGAAATTCTTACCATTCCAGTAGTCAATAACGCTGACAACCTGAGAAAGATTGTGGCAGATAACTGACGTAAGGCGCGCTATATCCTCTGTAATCTCCATCGTATCCGGGACATGTACAACCCTCATGCCCGCTGCGTATCCAGCTTTGATTCCATTGATGCTGTCCTCTATAACTATACATTCAGATGGCGCAACACCTATCTGCTCCGCTGCACGTAAGAATATATCCGGCTCCGGCTTGCCATGCTCAACCTCATCGCCATATACAACCGCATCAAGATAACTCATTGCACCTATCTCTGTAAGGCTGTTAGTTGCACTCTGCTTCTGTGTTGAAGTCGCAACCGCACATTTCAAGCCAAGCGTCCTTATAGCTTCAAGCAGCGTATACAATCCATATTTAACTGGAACACCCTCTGTCTTTCTAAGCTCATACACATAATCTGAGCGTTCCTGCCTCATCTGCCAGTAATCAAACTTTCCCTTAAAGTACTCGTCAAAATATTCTGCGCTGAGATGGGCTGGCGCGCCTTTAAACTTATTAATAAGCCACATGGGAATCTCACTTCCATGCGCCTCAAATGCATGAAGCCATCCAAGAGTTGACTGTCTCTCAGTGTCAATCATTACACCGTCCATGTCAAATATAACACCCTTAATCATACATCAATCTCCACTCTATTATCATTCTAATATCATCCGATGCCATGACTGGACATCATAATCTACAGATACTTTTTCACATACTGCCCTGTGTAAGACTTCTTATTCTTGGCAATCTCCTCAGGTGTTCCCTTGGCGATAACTGTACCGCCTCTCGAACCGCCTTCTGGTCCCATATCTATTATATAGTCTGCGGTCTTGATAACATCAAGATTATGCTCAATAACAACAACAGAATTGCCGCCCTCTGCAAGCTTATGGAGAATCTCTACAAGCTTGTGGACATCTGCAAAATGTAATCCAGTTGTAGGCTCATCAAGAATATATATTGTCTTGCCTGTGCTTCTCTTAGAAAGTTCCGTTGCGAGCTTGATTCTCTGCGCCTCACCACCTGAAAGCTCTGTTGAAGGCTGTCCAAGCTTGATATATGAAAGTCCTACCTCATTGAGTGTCTCAATCTTTCTTCTTATGGATGGAACATTTTCAAAGAAATCAACTGCTTCCTCAACCGTCATATCAAGGACATCATATATGCTCTTGCCCTTATATTTGACTTCAAGTGTCTCACGGTTATATCTCTTACCCTCGCACACCTCACAAGGGACATATACATCTGGCAGGAAATGCATCTCAATCTTAATTATACCATCTCCTGAACAAGCCTCACATCTTCCGCCTTTAACATTGAAACTGAATCTACCTTTCTTGTATCCTCTCTCCTTGGCATCTGAAGTTGATGCGAAAAGGTCACGAATCATATCAAACACACCTGTGTATGTCGCCGGATTAGACCTTGGAGTACGTCCGATAGGAGACTGGTCTATATTGATAACCTTGTCAAGCTGTTCTATTCCATCTATTCCATCATGCTTTCCCGGTATACATCTTGCCCTGTTGAGGTCTCTTACAAGGTGCTTGTACAGAATCTCGTTTACAAGTGAACTTTTACCAGAGCCCGATACACCTGTTACACATGTGACAACACCAAGTGGAATATCAACATCTATATTCTTAAGGTTGTTCTCTCTTGCTCCACGCACCTTTAACCAGCCTGTCGGCTTACGTCTTGTCGCTGGCACTGGAATCTTGATTCTTCCACTAAGATATGCTCCTGTAATCGACTCTGGGCATGCCATAATCTCCTTGGCAGTTCCAACCGCTACGACTTCACCACCATTTTTACCAGCACCGGGACCTATATCAACGATACAGTCTGCCGCGAGCATAGTATCCTCATCATGTTCAACCACGATAACTGAATTACCGAGGTCTCTCAAATGCTCCAGTGTTGCAAGAAGCTTGTCATTATCCCTCTGATGAAGTCCGATACTTGGCTCATCAAGTATATATGCAACGCCGACAAGACCAGAACCTATCTGGGTTGCAAGACGTATTCTCTGCGCCTCGCCACCCGAAAGCGTGCTTGTCGCTCTCGAAAGTGAAAGATAATCAAGTCCTACATCCATAAGGAACTTAATTCTTGCACGTATCTCTTTAAGAATCTGACCACCAATCTTTAACTGTCTGTCTGTGAGCTTCATATCCCTTAAGAACTCATCCAGATCACCTATAGACATATTAGTTATCTCATATATATTCTTGTCAGCTACTGTTACCGCCAGTGATGATGGTTTAAGTCTCTGTCCATGACACGCAGTACATGGTGTAATTCGCATAAATTCTTCATAAGCCTGCTTCATTGTATCAGATGCAGTTTCTCTGTATCTTTTTTGAACATTTCGGACAAGTCCTTCAAATGCTATATCATATACACCTTCTCCACGCTGTCCCTTGTAATGCACTTTAACACTGTGTCCATTCGTACCATTGATAATGATATCTTTAATCTCATCAGGGTAATCTTTAAATGGTGTATCAAGCTTGAAATTATATTCCTTTGCCAACGCTTTAAGAATAGCTCTTGTAAAGCTTCCCTCATCTGTCGCTGACTGCCATCCCATAGCCACAATGGCACCTTCATCAATACTCAGACTCTCATCTGGAATCATAAGCTCTGCATCAAATTCCATCTTATATCCAAGTCCGAAACATTCAGGACATGCTCCAAATGGATTGTTAAACGAAAAACTTCTTGGCTCAATCTCATCAACGCTGATTCCACAATCAGGACATGAAAAACTCTGGCTGAAATTCATAGGTTCTCCACCTATAACATCAACCGTCATAAGTCCTTCTGCAAGCTTCAATGTTGTCTCAATTGAATCCGTAAGTCTCTTCTGTATTCCGTCTCTTATAGAAAGTCGGTCTACTACAATCTCAATATTATGCTTCTTATTCTTATCAAGCTTAATCTCGTCCGTCAGCTCATACATATTGCCATCTATCATAACTCTGACGTAGCCGCCCTTTTTAGCCTGCTCTAAAAGCTTGACGTGTTCCCCCTTGCGCCCTCTTACAACTGGTGCAAGAAGCTGAATCTTAGTTCTTTCTGGAAGCTCCATTATAACGTCAACCATCTGGTCAACCGTCTGCTTCATAATCTCCTTGCCACATTTTGGGCAATGAGGTGTACCAACTCTGGCATATAATAATCTGAAATAATCATATATCTCTGTGACAGTTCCTACTGTTGAACGTGGATTCCTGTTTGTAGACTTCTGGTCGATAGAAACTGCTGGTGATAAACCTTCAATACTCTCCACATTAGGCTTCTCCATCTGTCCTAAGAACATTCTTGCATATGAAGACAACGACTCCATGTATCTTCTCTGACCTTCTGCATATATTGTATCAAATGCAAGGCTTGATTTACCCGAACCAGACAGACCTGTGAGGACAACAAGCTCATTTCTTGGAATATCAACAGAGATATTCTTAAGATTGTGCTCATTAGCTCCTCTTATCTTGATAAACTGTCTGTAATTACCTTTCTCCATCTTAAACCTCCGTAGTGAAAGTTATTATAATTATCTTACAAATGCCACATAGTATACCCTTATATTAATGCAGCATCTATTATTAATTTACTTCGTCTCATATAAATACTTATTAATCTCTATCATCTTATCCCTGAGCATAGCAGCTTCCTCAAAGTTGAGCTCTGCTGCTGCCTTATGCATGTTCTTCTCAACTTCCTTCTTAACCTTCTCAAGCTCCTGTCTGCTCATTGATTCCATATCTTTCTCTAATGTACCCTTTGCATCGCCGACACCTTCTGCAACCTTAGATATACTGATAAGGTCACGCACTGCCTTTCTTATCGTCTGTGGTGTTATGCCATGCTCCTCATTGTACTGCTGCTGAATCTTTCTACGTCGTTCTGTCTCCGAGATAGCTTTCTCCATCGACTCTGTAATCTTATCAGCATACATGATAACATGTCCATCAGCATTACGCGCCGCACGTCCAATAGTCTGTATAAGAGATGTCTCTGTTCTAAGGAAGCCTTCTTTATCTGCATCAAGAATCGCAACAAGCGTAATCTCTGGTATATCCAGTCCCTCTCGGAGCAGATTAATACCAACGAGCACGTCAAATGCATCAAGTCGCATATCTCTTATAATCTTCTGACGTTCAAGCGTATCAATATCCGCATGAAGATACTTAACCCTTATTCCAATCTCTTTCAGATAATCTGTCAAATCTTCTGCCATTCTCTTAGTAAGTGTTGTGACAAGTATCTTATTATGCTTGGCAGTCTCTTTATTAATCTCTGACACCAGATCATCAATCTGACCTTCAATCGGACGTACACTTATCTCTGGGTCAAGAAGTCCTGTAGGTCTTATTATCTGCTCTGCCCTCATCAGCTCATGTTCGCTCTCATATGTGCTAGGTGTAGCTGACACGAACAGCATCTGTGATATCTTATTCTCAAATTCTGTGAAATTCAGTGGTCTGTTATCCTTGGCAGATGGCAGACGGAAACCGTATTCAACCAGAGTATTCTTCCTTGACTGGTCTCCCGCATACATGCCTCTTATCTGTGGAATAGTTATATGTGATTCATCCACAATAATAAGGAAATCATCTGGGAAATAATCCATAAGTGTGTAAGGTGGAACTCCTGCCGGAAGACCTGCAAGATGTCTTGAATAATTCTCAATACCAGAACAGAAGCCGGTCTCCTGCATCATCTCTATATCAAAATTCGTTCTCTCTTCAATTCTCTGGGCTTCAATCAGCTTATCCTCTCCCTTGAAATACTTGATTCTCTCTTCAAGTTCTGCCTTGATATTCTCAATGGCAGCATTCATCTTGTCACGCTCAACTACATAGTGTGAATTAGGGAATATCGCCACATGCTCAAGTTCTCTCTTAACCTCGCCTGTAAGTGAATCAATCTCACTGATTCTGTCAACCTCGTCTCCAAAAAATTCAATTCTTACCGCATCGCCACTGGAACTTGCCGGATACACCTCAACCACATCACCGCGCACTCTGAATGTACCACGCTTGAAATCCTGGTCTCCACGGACATACTGCACATCTATAAGCTTTCTTATGACATCATCCCTGTCCTTCTCCATTCCCGGACGCAGTGAAATAACCATGTTCAGATAGTCAACCGGCGCACCTAATCCATATATACATGACACTGATGCAACAATAATGACATCTTTCCTCTCTGACAGTGAAGCTGTCGCTGAATGTCTCAACTTATCTATCTCATCATTGATAGATGAATCCTTGGCTATATAAGTATCGCTCTGTGGCACATAAGCCTCAGGCTGATAATAATCATAGTATGACACAAAATACTCCACAGCATTATTAGGAAAGAATTCCTTCATCTCTCCATATAACTGCGCCGCAAGTGTCTTATTATGCGATATGATAAGTGTAGGCTTCTGCACACGTTCTATAATATTCGCCATTGTAAATGTCTTACCTGAACCAGTTACACCTACAAGTGTCTCGAACTGATTGCCTTCTTCAAATCCCTTTGCCAACGCCTCAATCGCCTGTGGCTGGTCACCAGTTGGTTTATATTCAGATACAAGTTGGAATCGCTCCATGTATACCTCCATAATCTATCAGCAAATATGTCTTAAATAACTCTACTTCTACTATGCAGTGCATGTTCAAGCAATCTATTGATTGCTCCAACTATCGGGCATTAGCCCTATCATCTGAATCAGTCATAAAAATTGCCTGTAATCAGTCATTTTTTATAACTGATTCAGATGGCACTGCTCATTGCTTACGCACATTATAACATTATCATTTTAAATTGTATATACCAAGTCGAATATTTGTTCTGTTGTTATATGTAAATTTTATGTCAGTTTCTGTTTTTTAGAATTATGTTACATTTCAGGTTTAATTTTGCAGAATAATGTTACGAATTATGTTACAAATCAGTTGAAAAACAGAAGAAAAATGTTAATATTGTAGAAATCAAATCCGGCAACAATTATACAAAACATCCAGCTATGAACAATGCACTATCAACATCTAACTGGAAATTTAATAAATCTGTTGTCTTCTGCAAATCAAACATTTTTGTAGATAAAGATATCATATATCTTCCCTGGTATATGATTATGTTTTTCCGTCAGGAACCTTTTCCTGATAAAATGATATATCAAGTAGATTTAAGTGGGTTATAAAAAATTTGTATCAAAAATATATAAGCATAAAGGCGGCACCCGAAGGTACCGCCTTACATCATTTCAAAATCCGCAAAGTCTTATTATATTATTTTTATCGCAATTATCTTGCAATCATCTTCTTAACAGATACTGCACATATTGCACCGCCACATGTCATAACGAATAATAATGCTGCTAATGGAGCTTTATCGCCTGTCTTAGGAGCTTTGTTTGTTGCATCTGTTGTTCCTGAATTTGCTGATGTAGCTGATGTTGTGCTAGATGCTGCTGTTGTTGTATTGTTATTCTGACTTGGTGCAACTGTTGTATCATTGTCGTCATTATCATCATAGTCATCATTAGAACCATTTGATTCTGTTATTGCATTCTTTGCTATAACAAATGTTGAGAAATGATCTGTCTCAAATGTTATGTTGCTGTCAGTTCTTGTTACAATGTTAAGTTTTACTGGTGTGCTGTCATCATCATTGATTCTGTATACATCTACTGTATTCTTATTGTATCCTGCTGGGAGGTCAACAGTTACATATACAGTACCATTTCCAGTTGGCTGAACCTTTACATTAGAACCATTAAGAATATTTATCTCGAATGCTCTGAATCCATCTACACCACTCATTGCGCTTGCAACTTTAGTATATACTGCGCCACTAAGCACCTTACCAGCCTCTATCTTAGAATTAGCTGGAATATAGTTAGATTTAACTGTTATATTATAAAGTTCTTTTGCAAATGCCTTTGAATCAGCACTAAGATTTGCGCTAACCTGTGAGCTGATGTCTGTCATTGCAACTGTAGCTGTTGATTCACCACCTGCATTTGTTGTAACATCAGCAGATACATACTTACCACCAATCTGGTCTTCTGTTGGCTTAGATGAAGTTGTTGGTGTTGTAGTGCTGTTGTTGTTACCTGCATAAGGATTTTTAACTTCAATTGTTATATTAGAATTTGAAACATCAAATTCTTCTTTATTAGTATTGCCAAAAATGCCTCGTGCTGTTTTTAATGTATATGTTCCAGGTTTTATTGCTGCTAAAACATTAGCCTCCTTTAACTCTTTATATCCATCTGGATCATACATTTTGCCATTCATTGTTATATCCCATGTACACATGTCCTCTGAAAATATCTTTGTTGACGTTCCGTCATTTTCATAATAACACAAAGAAATTTTATCACCCTCTGAGTTTTCCATAATAAAATAAACTCCACATATCTTTGCAGAATGTCCTGGATATTTATTCACTAACTGAAGTCTAAAATTTGCCTTAGTAGTTGTTTCTCCTACTACAATAGTTGCGTTAGTATCTAAAGCTGTCACATTTGCAACAATTAAAGGACCTTCTGATGCCGCCAACGCTGGCACAGCCATACTTAATGTCATGAGCAGTGCGCACATCCATGACGTTATTTGTTTCATGTACTTTTTCATACTTTTATTCTCCTTTTACATTCGTTTTTGCTAATTCGTATTTATCATTAGCCTATCCGAGTTTGATTCTACCCCCCCCCCGAGATATTTTTGTCAAGAGCATATTGAGAATTTCTGGAAATTTTTCACATTAATTTTCACCTGGTTAGGCATTTTTTATGTAGACATGCGTTATTTACATCATTCACAACTCCAAATGCCTGCGCAAAACACATTTCCTGAATCCTCTCTGGCTGAAATAAGCAAATTTCAAAAAATAAATCCAAAATCACTCTCCAAAAGCATAATTTTCCATAGCAATTTTCTTTATACCTTCAAAGGCAAGAAAATAATCCAAATATCGGAATAAAAATGGATTTATCAGCTCATATCATGGCTATCGCTCCAAAAGTCGGGTTTAGCGAAGTCATGAATTGAGCATTCCCCCTCACAGTGCATTCCCCCCTCACAGTGCATTCCCCTCTCACAGTGCATTCCCCTCTCACTTCCCCACTCGCAGCACACAGTTCCACTATATTCAAGGCTTACACATAATTCACGCATCCGCAAAAAGCGACACCCCTTGATATATCCCCAGAAACCTGGACACATATCAAAAGGGTGCCGCGCCACCAAATCATAATTCTATTTATTTCAGCTGCGACTTCACATAATCCATCGCTGCATCATACTGGTTATCGCCATCTGCGTTGCCATCATATTCAACTACAATATCAGGAGTCACACCATGTCCGTGAATGTCCTGTCCCTTAGGTGTGTAGTACTTGGCAATTGTGTACTTGATTGCACTTCCATCTGTAAGAGGCTGTATCGTCTGTACAATTCCCTTTCCAAATGTCTGTGTTCCGATAATCTCAGCCTTGCCGTAATCCTGCAATGCGCCTGCAAAAATCTCAGAAGCACTTGCGCTGTTGCCATCTACAAGAACTGCTATAGGAATACTAAGCTCATTGCTGCTCTTTCCGTTGTATTCTTTTCTGTTGCCGTCAACGTCTTCTGTATACACGATAAGACCCTTAGGAACAATCCGGTCTACAATGTCAACCACAACCGAAAGCACACCACCCGGATTAGAGCGTACATCTATTATAAGTCCCTTCATTCCCTGATTCTGAAGGTCAGTTAATGCATTTTTGAACTGCTCTGTTGTAACATCATCAAACTGGCTTATGACAATATATCCTATAGAATTCTCTCTCATCTCATAATCAACAGTCTTGATATTAACTGCATCTCTTTTAATAGAAATGTCCATTGTCTGACTATCTCTTACAACTGTAAGTGTAACCTGAGTTCCCTTATCGCCCTTGATAAGTGCTACTGCCGCCGACAAATCCATATCCATGATATCCTTGCCATCAACCTTGATAACTCTGTCGCCTTTACGGATTCCTGCTTTGTATGCAGGTGCATCCTCATATGGCTCAACTATCACAATTCCGCCTTCATCACTTTTCTGGCATACAGCACCAATTCCATAGAAAGTTCCGCTTGTAGATTCAACAAGTGACTTATATTCTTCTGGTGTATAATATACTGTATATTTGTCACCATATGAGGAAAGATAAGCCTTATATATACTGTTAGCAGCCTTCTCATCATCAACATCATCAAAATAAAACTTATTACTGAGCACCGAATCCAGTGCGTTAAGTTTTGCCTCAACCTTGCTTCCTATTCCTTCTGAATCATTAGATGATGTACCTGTCACATATATGCCATCTGTTGATATATGGAAGAACCCTGATCCTACAAGTCCCGTCAATCCAGCAACCACAAGTGTTACTGATATAATAATTCCTAATAATATGCCTAAAAGCAGCGAACCAACGCTGCTTTTTTTCTTAGGTGTATTTCTTTTATATTCGTCATATGACTGATTATTATTATTCTGTTCATAACCATTATTCTGATTATAATTGTTATTATACTGATTATCCATAATGCTCCTTTAAATCATGGTTTGCTTACATAATTCCATGGATTAACGTAATTACCATTGAGACGTACACCAAAATGAAGGTGAGCACCTGTTGAATTACCTGTTGAACCCATTGTTGCTATCTGCTGTCCTTTAGTAACAGTATCTCCAACATTGACCATAAGCGCTGAACAGTGCATATA
This sequence comes from Lachnospira sp., assembly GCA_050874305.1. GTDB lineage: Bacteria > Bacillota > Clostridia > Lachnospirales > Lachnospiraceae > Lachnospira. The sequence continues at coordinate 36,935 of JBNMKL010000010.1, forward strand.
TACTGTATATAATCCATCGCCATGATATATCCATATCCAGTTACCAGCAGAAGAACTAAATGTTGCTATAGTAACCTGACCACTGTCTGCTGCATATATAGGATCTCCCCAGACCCCAATCTTCTGCGCTCCAATATCAATACCTTGGTGAGGTTTATTTCGGTCTTCTTTATCCCCATAATTAGACGTTATACGCGTAGAAGGTGTTGGCCACTGAAACTTACCAGTACCACTGACCTTAGGATTACCCTGTGCCTTCATCTGCTCTTCCATCTTCTTAACCTGATCTTCCAACTGTGAAAGGTCTGTTGTAAGCTGCTTTTCCAGACTTGAAGCCTGACCTAACTGGCTTGTAAGCTTTGTCATCTCAGCTTCTCTCTGTGCCGCAAGCTGCTGATATTCAGCTTTCTGATTATCAAGCTCCGTCTTCTGATCCTGAAGCAGTGCGTACTCATCCTCAAGATCCTGCTTCGTCTGCTCTACATAAGCAACAGTCTCCTGATACCTTATCATCATATCTCTATCATATGCTGATATCTTAGATATATACTCAGCCTTATTAAGAAGCTCTCCAACACTCTCTGACTGAAGCATCATTGCCAGATAACTTTCCGTATTATGCTCATACATAAACTGGATTCTTAACTTCATCATCTCATACTGGTTGTCCACATCTTCCTTAGCAGCTTCGAGGCTAGCCTGAGTTGACTCAATATTCTCTTCAATCTGGGTAATATTATCACTTAGTGCATTCAACTGCGTATCCAGAGTTGAAATTGCACCATCAAATTTGTTAATGTATTCTTTAGTAGTATTGGCCTGCGCTTTCAAATCACTAATCTGACTACGCACATTTTCCAACTGCTTCTGAATCTTCTCCGCATCAGACTTGGCACTGTTAATTTCATCCTGAGTTATACCAAATACCTCTGTAACGCCATTAAGCACCAGTACATTGGAGCTGATCATCAATACAAAGCAGAGAAGTACTGCCGGTATTTTACACATATATAATCTGCGCATGAAAACTTTCATATATCACATTACCTCTCCTTACATACATTATCCCACATCTATTCCTAAATGTGATTATACATTTGCATGCTTGTGAACCGCAAATGAACTTCCGATTGCACCGATACCAATTCCTAATGCAATACTTATTGGAACAAGAATCTTGAATACATCTTGAACAGGCATAAATACAAGAATATTGCTAAGCACTGAGAACTTCTCAAGCACATATCCAATTATGCTCTGATACATATATCCAAGAATTAAAAGTGGTATAATTGAACCAATAATTCCAATTGTGATACCTTCAACGAAGAATGGTGCATTGACAAATGCATCTGTAGCACCGATAAATTTCATGATAGATATCTCATCCTTACGGACTGTAATACCTATAACAATTGTATTAGTTATAAGGAATATAGATACCGCAAGAAGTATGATAATAATAGCCGCTGCAACATATCCTACAAGGCTTGCCGCACTTGAAAGGCTTGTTGCTGTTATCTCTGACCTGTTAACCTGTCTTACGCCATCAAGGTTTTCAAGATATGTTACAAGTGTTGACTGCATTGAAGCATCGTTAAGATATACTTCATATGATGATGAATTAGCCAGTGGATTGTCATCCTTAAATCCCTCTGCAAGTTCTGGATAATTCTTAAAGTACTCTGACTTAAAGCTGTCCCATGCCTCTTCTGCAGATGTATAATGCACATCAGCTACCTCAACACGCTTTCTTATCGTGTCACCAAGCTTATTGATATCAGTCTGTGAAAGTCCTTCATCAAAGAATACTGTTACACATACTTCATTCTCAGCTTTCTTAACCATATACTGGAAATTAACTACAATTGAATATAATATTCCAAAAAGGAATATACATGCTGCTATTGTGGCAATAGATGCCAGCGAAAATAAACGGTTTCTGTAGATATTCTTGAAACCATCTTTTATATGATAAAATAATGACCTAATCTTCATAGAAATATCCACCCTTTTCCAAATCGCTAATAATCTTTCCTTCACTCATAGTGATAGTTCTCTTCTTCATCTGCTGTACAATCTCCATATTATGTGTAACAACAAGCACAGTTGTACCCATCTTGTTAGCCTGATCAAGAATCTTCATAATCTCTATTGAATTGGCTGGGTCAAGGTTACCAGTAGGCTCATCACATAACAGGATAGCTGGTTTGTTAACAAGTGCTCTGGCAATCGCTACTCTCTGCTGTTCACCACCAGAAAGCTCATTAGGAAATGCCTTGTACTTATCAAGCAGACCTACCATTGAGAGCATGGAAAGTACACGGCTCTTAATCTGACGTGATGGAGCCTCTACTACTTTCATAGCAAATGCAATATTATCAAACACATTACGGTCTGGTAACAGTCTGAAATCCTGGAATACTACTCCTATATCTCTTCTAAGATATGGAAGTTTCTTTCTTGTTAACTTATTAAGGTATTTCTTATTAATGTATATCTTTCCTGTTGTAGGATCTAATTCTTTTAGTAAAAGTTTGATTAACGTAGACTTACCTGAACCACTCTTACCAACGATGAATACAAATTCACCTTTCTGGATGTGAAGATTGATTCCATTCAGTGCTGGCGTACCAGAACTGTAAGTCTTTGTAACATTTTCCGCAATTATCATCGGTAATCTCCTTCTAACTAGAACGTATCTTTGTTCTCCATATATTTCATATATTTTACTACCATTAAGGCAATTTTAAATGTGATAGCATCATCAAATACTCTCAAATCAAGATTAGTACTCTTCTGAAGCTTATCAAGACGATACACAAGTGTATTTCTGTGAATGTAGAGCTGTCTTGATGTCTCTGATACATTAAGACTGTTCTCAAAGAACTTATTGATAGTAGACAGAGTCTCCTCATCAAAGTCATCTGGTGACTTGCCTTCAAAAATCTCTCTTATAAACATCTGGCAGAGTGGTATTGGAAGCTGGTAGATAAGTCGTCCAATTCCAAGTCTGCTGTATGCAACAACATTCTTGTCACTGTAGAATATCTTGCCAACATCAAGTGCCATCTTAGCCTCTTTATATGACCTTGACACTTCTCTTATATCATTAACTATTGTACCATAAGCTACATGTACTGCACTCATGGCCTCAGTATTAAGCATATCAACGATAACCTGGGCTGTCTTATCAAGCTCCTCGTAGCTCTCGTTACCTTTAACTTCCTTGACAAGAATTATGCTCTTCTCATCAACTGCTGTTATGAAGTCCTTCACTTTTCCAGCAAACAGTGTTCTTACTGTCTCGAGTGCATTAGAATCTTTCTCATGCTTAGTCTCTATTATATATACAACTCTCTTGACATCTGTATCTATATGAAGCTTCTCAGCTCTTGTATACATATCAACTCTTAAAAGATTATCAAGCAAAAGATTCTTGATAAAGTTATCCTTATCAAATCTTTCCTTATATGCAACCAGAAGATTCTGAATCTGAAATGCTGCCATCTTACCTATTATATATATATCATCACTTGTTCCCTTAACAAGAAGCACATACTCAAGGTTATTATCATCTACAACCTTAAAGAACTGGTAGCCATTAACCACCTGGCTTTCTGCTGGAGAATCTATGAATGCAATCGCATCTGCAAGGCACTCCCTGGCATCATCGAAGGTCTTCGCAACAATTTTACCATCCGCGTCAACAACACATAAATCCACTCTTGAAATAGATTTAAGTCCATCAATTGTATTTTGTAATATCTGATTTGAAATCATTGTGAACATCCTTTCTTGTAAACTTATTTACTATTGTAATGCAATTTGACGAAAAAAAAAAGAGGAAATGCATAATTTCTATACATTTCCTCAAAATTAACATATTTAACTAATGTTAGTCACTAATAATTAGTGAGTGATGATCTGCTCTGTTTCCTTATCAAATACATGAAGTCTTGAAACATCCATAGCTAACTTGATTGTATCGCCTGGACGAGCTGTTGTTCTAGGGTTAACCTTAGCTGTACATGTTACGTCAGCGATATCATAGTGAAGGTTAACTTCAGCGCCAAGTAACTCATATACCTTAATCTGAGCTGTAAATGTTGTAGCTGAATGCTTAGCAACGAACTCTTCGTCATCCTTGATATCTTCTGGACGGATACCAACTACAACTGTCTTTCCAGCGTAACCACCATCAAGAATTGTCTTGCTCTTGTCTGCTGGTAATGGAATAGATACTGTATCACTTAACTTAAGTGTTACTGTTGAACCATTGTCAATAACCTCACCATCGATAAGGTTCATCTGAGGTGATCCGATGAATCCAGCAACGAAGATGTTGTTAGGTGTGTTGTAAAGGTTCTGTGGTGTATCAACCTGCTGAATGATACCATCCTTAAGAACTACGATTCTTGTACCAAGAGTCATAGCCTCTGTCTGGTCATGTGTAACGTAGATGATAGTTGTCTGTAATCTCTGGTGAAGCTTAGAAATCTCAACACGCATCTGAACTCTTAACTTAGCATCAAGGTTTGAAAGAGGCTCATCCATAAGGAATACCTTTGGTGAACGAACGATAGCACGTCCCATAGCAACTCTCTGTCTCTGACCACCTGAAAGAGCCTTTGGCTTACGATCAAGTAAGTGCTCGATGTCAAGAATCTTAGCAGCTTCATGAACAGCCTTATCAATATCAGCCTTTGGTACTTTTCTTAACTTAAGACCGAAAGCCATGTTATCATAAACTGTCATATGTGGATACAAAGCGTAGTTCTGGAAAACCATGGCGATATCTCTATCCTTAGGCTCTACATCATTAACTAACTTATCTCCAATCCATAACTCACCTGAGCTGATCTCCTCAAGACCGGCAATCATACGAAGTGTTGTAGACTTACCACATCCTGAAGGTCCTACGAAAATTATAAATTCCTGATCTGCAATATCGAGATTAAAATCCTTAACAGCTACGAAACCGTTAGGATAAACCTTACATACATTTTTAAGTGATAAACTTGCCATTGTATAAAATCCTCCTAGTTGTTAAAGCACATAAGCACTTTTGATGTAACTAATATACCTTAATCCCAAGGAAATTGCCATATCTCTATTTCACAAAGATACAACATATTTTTTGTCGTTTTTGCCATGAATACAGATTTTATGTTAATTTTGTACAAAATGCATAGGGGTTTATTTACATTTTAGCCAAGAAAAAGGAGTTGCATTTATATTTTCCATGTACTATAATAAGTACATAGAAAAGGTTGTTATATTTATAACATATTCAGGAGGTATGTTTATGGATATTATGTCATTATCTGGCATACCAAGTATAGCGAGCGTTCCTAGTGACGTTCAGGTTGCCGTACTTAGCAAGAGTTTAGACACTTACCAGACTACAGGTGAGAATTTAACTAAGATGATGGAAGCGTCTGTTAATCCTAACCTTGGTCAGAATATAGATTATAGAATTTGATAAGATTTTCTTATATTTTTCCTTTCTCATTTTCTTTAAAGAAGTCCCTCGGATAACCTCCGGGGGATTTCTTTTTGCCCGTTGCACATTATTGGAGACCTATAGGTCAAAAAAGAAATGCCACACTGTCGTGACATTTCTCTCCTAATTACATATATGCTGCAACTCTCATCACAGATGCTGCAAAATCTCTATAACTACCATATATATGAATGCAAGAATCACTGTAACCGCATAAGGAAGTGTTACGAACTTTTCTCCATTCATCTCTCTAAGTCCCATCTTAGTATAGTACTGCATGTACTCATATCTTCCATTCATCTTCGCCATATGGTTAATAAGCATATTAGCAAGAAGAAGGAACGCCGCTGCTATCATTCCAAACACAACTATCTGGATAATACTTGTTGTGAGCTTCATAACGATGCTCATCATCTGGGAATCAACCGCTGTACTGATAAGCTCACTCGCACTCTCAGCACTCTGGGCCATGTCATTGACATCAACTCCGAACAGCTTAAATATCTGCACCATTGTTATTGAATATGTATTAAATGCAAAATGTGCAAGCACCGATGACCACATAGAGCCTGTTACCTCAACCATCTTGGCAAAGAACATGCCTATGACAAATGCATAGAAAAACTGATTAAGATTCATATGCATAACGCCAAATGCCAATGCACTGAATATGCATGCTCCAACAAGTCCGTTCTTTCTATATGAATGATAGATAAGTCCCCTGAATATAAATTCTTCAACCAGCGCAGGCAGTGCTGCAATAAGTATAACCTGCACAAGATATGGATAACTTGTAAATTCTAACGAACTTTCCTGAAGATAGTTGGTTGCAAATACTGATGTAACCACATTGATGAACAAAACAACAGGAACAAGAAGATATCCTGTCAGCAGTGACATCAATGCATCCTGCCATCTCAGCTTCCTGTATGGTATACAAGCGATTATATTAATCTTATTAATAGCAACATATATCAATGCCGGTATTAAAAGAATCGCCTCGCTTAATATACACTGCTGCCAGTATGCAAGTTTTACCCCTGTAGATGCGGTAAAATAGCTTAACCCTATCGATGCAGCTATAAAGAAACATACAAGGCATGGAAAAAATCGATTTATTTTCTTACACATATATTCTACCTTTCAGCGGTATATGATTACTTAAAGCAGATAGCCTCTACCTCAAGAAGTACATCTTTAGGAAGTCTTGCAACCTCTACGCAAGAACGTGCTGGGAATGGCTCTTTGAAATACTTCTTATATATCTCATTGATTGTTCCGAAATCATTCATCTCTTTGATAAATACTGTTGTCTTAACAATATTAGAAACCTGTGAGCCAGATGCCTCTACAAGATTGCAAAGATTCTTGAATGCCTGGTTAGCCTGAGCCTCAACTCCACCTTCTACGATAGCTCCTGTTGCCGGGTCTACAGGAATAACACCTGATGTATACACCATTCCGTTAACCTCGATAGCCTGTGAATATGGTCCGATAGCTGCTGGAGCCTTATCTGTACTGATTACTTTCTGCATAAATATATGTCCTCCTGATTTTTCTTTTTATTATACCAGTTGTTACTTTATTTTGTAAACAGTTCTATATATCCTTCACCAATTCTTATCTTGCCTTCTTTGAGAAGTCGTCCAACACCTCTCTTGAATGCATTCTTGCTCATATCAAAATATTCTTTGATAAGCTCTGGGTCTGCCTTATCGTTGAATGGAAGTCTGCCGCCGTTGAGTCTGATTTTCTCAAGAATCAATGATGAGTCCTCATCCATCTGAATATAAGCCTTCTGCTTGAGGCTTATTGTAAGCTTGCCATCTTCTCTTACCTTTGATACTCTTCCGTGGAATGTATCACCAACATTAAGGTGTCCAAACACTTCATTCTTAGGTATCATTCCAAAATATTTATCATCAACAGCAACATACACGCCACGTTCAGGATTAATCTCAATAACGGTTCCTGATACTGCACTGTCTTTAACGTAATCACTGCCATTAGTCAGATAATGATACACTCTCATTGTAGCAGCAAGTCTGTCACTCTTATCTATATATAATGCTACAAGACATTCATCACCATCAGACACATGTGTTGTCTGCTCTTTATAAGGAAGAAACAAATCTTTTTCAAGTCCCCAGTCAAGAAATGCTCCTATCTTGCTGACCTGTGAAACCCTAAGCTTTGCAATCTGTCCTAACATTATCTTAGGCTTCTTTGTTGTCGCTATCATTCTGTCACTTGAATCTCTGTATACAAATACAGTAAGCGCGTCACCAATCTCTATATCTGATGGTACCATCTTGGCTGGAAGAAGGACTTTATCTTCCTCAGTTCCAAGGTAAACACCGAAATCTGTCTTTTTAACTACATTTAAGCACTGTTCTTTTCCTAATTCTATCATTTATATCCTCTCTACTATAGAAGTTCATCAAGTTATCATATTCTGCTACCCATAAGCCACATGCGTATCCCGCCGGAGGCTTTTTTTGAGTGATTCCTAAGTTTCTCTGTGTTGCTTTGCAACTTGACAAACTAAAGAATCACTCAAAAAACCCCTCGCATATTTGCGAGGGGTTGAAGCTGGGCTTGAGGGACTCGAACCCCCAGAATGCTGGAATCAGAATCCAGTGCCTTACCATTTGGCGAAAGCCCACTATCGTGACGACAAAACGTATTATACACAAAGCACGATAATAATGCAAGCACTTTTTTAAAATTTTTTAAATAAATTATTTATTAGTACTTGTCTTTAATCTTACTGTACCATCAGCATCAGTGCCAAGGCCTGTGCTTGTTGGATTAACGAAATATGTATATCTGTCAAGTATATCATCTTTCTTCATATCCATAAGAGCCTTCTCAGCATGTTCAATCTCATTAAATCTTGAATTGCTTCCAAAGATATTAAGATCCTTTCCTCCCCGAAATGAATCCATAAGACTGCTGCTGTCTGATTTAACAGGTGCTCTGTCAGCTTTCTCATTATTATCCTGAGTTAAAGATACAGCCTCTTCTTTAACATCAGATACATTATTTTCCTGTGCTTTGTCATTCTGTGTCCTGATATTATCATCAGATACAGAATACATATATGGGCTTCTGTAACCATTAATTGCAGATATCATAGCCGTACCTCCTTCCCAGAAACAAGTTCCATCATCTTTCTATATATTTTATCGGAGTATCACCAGAATAATTAACCCCCGATGATAGTATTTTTTCGAGAACAATTCTATTCATCATACAGATGGATTATTAATATCATCTACCTCCATAAGAATTGGAAATCCATCTTTATAAGGTTTTATTATAAATGGATTTTTGACCGCATATGCATATATTGTCATGCCAAGCCCATCCTCTACAAGCTCTCTCATTGTCTGTTCTCCAACTTCATTAATTGCAGGACATGTTGGCGTAAGGGCAATGACAAGCTTGTCTCCTTTTCTCATAATTCTTAATGGCCATATTTTACAGTCAAATGGTTTATTTTCGTCAGATAACACACAGCCTCTTCTTGAATCAAGAAATTCACAGGCAGCCTCTTCCTCTGGGTCATCTGTCTTATACTTATATTCAAGGCTCATCTGCCCACATTTAACGCCCTCAATTTCTTTTTCCTTGAATTCCAACGTGCCTGTTGTAAGGCGTTCAACTGTCTCCATAGGAAACAATGGTGTTTCCCATAGACTGCATCTTCTGAATGAGCAGCAGAATCTGCAGCTCGCACATGTAGATTTTTTCAGGACTTTAGATAACATATTAATTCCTCATTTCTGTAACATTTACATTTCAACAGCGCAATATTTTTTAAGAAGTATCTTAGGATGATACGACTGCTTGGCTTTCCTTAATCCTTCTATATTAATATCTTCTTCTCTGTTAAGCCATTCTACGTTACCCTGACTTTTGGCATACATATTGTTAATAGCAGCATACCCACCATTAGCAGCGTACTCTCCTATTGCTTTCTCAAAATGTACATCTATAACATTTGCACTTATTCGTGAGCCTATCGTCATCGCAACCGCAGCACCATCAACATATATAATTCCACCACTGAGATTAAGCTCTTCATAATAATTAATGGCTTCTTTAATAGAATTATATTCCAATTTCTGGGAATCATCCTCACTCTGCAGATGGTCATAATACCAGCCATCCTCAATAACTGCTGCATCCTCAATATTGCACTTTCCTAATTCCTCATATCTGAATTCCGGATATTGTCTTGTAAATTTGGACACATGGTTCTTTTTCTTATGAAATGATTTTCCAGCAAGCTGTGCAAGCTCCTGTCTCGAATATATATAATCATAATCTCCTAAATCATCTATATATTCAAATCTTCCCGGATAAATCTGTTCCAATACTTCACGCTGATTCTCCGTCACAAACGAAAATCTAAGAGTTTCGCCTCTTACTGCAGCATCAGCTTCTATTTCTTTTAATGCTTTCTGAACATTACCACTGCCTGTAGGAAATGTATATCCATCTCTTGTTCCTTTTCCATGATATCTTCTGATTAAAAAATCTTTATAATTAGTAATTTCAATATTATATTTATCTCTTAAAAGATATATATTAGCGAAAGATAAATCGCTTCCCATTGCATCTGCCTGATACACAATCGGACGAATCCACTCTCCATCATTTAATTCTGGTTTTTTCCATTCTAGCATATAACTTTCCTTGCCATTTAATTCATGGCACTTTCTATAATTATTAATTAATAATAAACTATCCTTAATACAGTTTAAGGGTTATTGTATCACACTTCCCATTATGTTACAATTATGCCATATTTCAAAAAGGAGTTTTTTATATGAACAAAAAAAATATATCGCTTGTCTGCACAGGCATATTACTATTATCTTTACAGCTTATTGTCAACATTTCAGGTGTATACATTGATATTTTTAATGATATCCTTGCATTTATACTAATTGCAATCGGCGGTTTTCCGCTTACCAAAAGAAATAACATATTCAAAAAATCCGGACGAATTATTGTCATCGGACTTATTCTTACTATTGCAGCCCAGTTATTAAGCATCTATTCAAGCAATCTGGGTCTTAGCAATATTGTGACAATTATGTGCGGCTTATCTGTTATTGTTAACATTTATTACACATATTATTTTAACGAAGGTTTAATTCTCGAAGCGAAATTTCAGGAAAAGGAAGCCATGACACGTTCAATCAGATTAATATGGGCTTTATATGGAATTCTTGTATTCCTTAGCTTCATAGCAACTATGGCAGGAATCAGAATGGTAACTATTGCAGCTAATGCATTATCACTTATATATTGTATATTCTATGTATCCAACATATTCAATATTTCCAAACAGCTTTATATGGATGGACTCCCAACCAAACATATGATGCAGTAATTAAGGAGGTATATCATCTATGAAAAAGTTAGAAATAATTATTCAGCCAGAGCGGCTTGATGAACTTAAATCCATATTAAACAGTTGTGGCGCACACGGTCTTATGATTACTAACATCATGGGTTATGGAAGCCAGCGCGGTCACAAACAGACATATAACGGCGTTGATTTTGGTGGTAATCTTCTTCCTAAAGTTAAAGTTGAGACAATTGTCGATGACGAGACTTCAGAGAAGATAATTGACCTTGTAATTGACCAGATTAACACAGGTTCTTATGGTGATGGTAAGATATTTGTATATGATGTATATGACGCTGTACGAATCCGTACAGGTGAACGTGGAAAGGACGCACTGTAATCCAGTGCGTCCTTTTAGTATAGACATTTATTAATTTATCTGCATACCTTCTGCATCTCTGCAACTCTCGAATCTGTTGATGTCGCTGCTATATTATTGATCATAAGAACCGTTCCTATATCATATGCATCAACCAGCTCACTTACTGTTTTGCTATAATATCTGTAATCTATAACATATACATCCTGATAATGGTCTACAAGGAATGGTACAAATGCATTGCCATATGACTCTTTAACGACAAGAATTGATGAGCCATCTGTAATATCTGGATTAGATATATGTACATATTTGTTATCACCACCGATAAATGTGCTGTATTTGCTTGTCGCACTCCAGCCCGATACATCTGTTATTATGTTATATTCCATCTGCTCGCCACGCTTATTAACCATATCCATTCGGTTTGTAGCTGCTGGCTTGTAAGCAACCACTGTATCCGGATTATCTCCAAGTGACGTCACACCGCTCTGACTATAGAAGCTTCCTCTGAAATTCTCAAATACCACTTTCTCATAAGAATCAAGTGGATTAGCCATCTTGCCCTCCTGCCATATGAATACATTATATGCGTAATAGGCACCCAGAGTTGTCCAGTGATGATCTGTCCTGAAATATACATATTCATCCCTGTGCTGGTGAAGTACATCATACACATAACATTTGCCTACTTCTTTATTCATCTTACTGTACATATAAAGAATCGCTTTTTTCTGATTACTGCTTGTAAGGCTGTTTCTTGTAGCGTCATCAAGTGTTATATCTATGCTCGTAGGTACAATCATGCTATACACCTTTGATTTACCACTAAGCGTTTCTGTTAAATCATTCACAACCTCTGCATATGCATCTGAATTAGCCTGTGAAAACGAATAATAATTATAAGCCCTGTCGCCTACTACAAATATAGAGCCAAGACTTTCACCTTCCGCAACTGATATCGTTCCATCTGTTCCCTCAACACTGGTGCCTATATCTGAGACCTCAATATCGCGGTCAAGCTGATTAAATCCGTAATTAGTTTCTATATTAGAGTAATATATTCCATCGCTGTCAATATCGTCAAAACTCATTTCTTCAGGTAAATCAATATCATCCTCATGCTTGTCTTTCAAAAGACTTGACTCTATATCTCCATCAAAGTCCGGAATATCGTCCGCTGCCACCATAGTTCCATGAAGCACCTGTTTTCTGATTCCATACAGATTATTAACGTTCTCATTACATGTTATAAGAATGTCCCTGAACGGAAAAGTGTCCGCAAACCATGTATCTATCTGGCTAAAAAATGTTCCATCCATAAAGCTTGCCACTGAAAATGTTGGAAATGCTGTAAGCGATCGTTTTTCCTTATCTGAATAGCTTTGTCTTAACGGCATAATCATTGATACGACAGCTCCTATAAAAAGCGCCGCAAGAAAGACTGCAATCTTTCCAACCGCAGCTTTTTTCATGCCATATTCGCGGTATTTAATTTTCTTATTATTATCGATATCCTCTTTTGCCATCGCAAATTATGCTCCTAAAACCGGTAGTATATAAATGGGTTATAACTGTCTCCTATAAGCGATAACGTCGATAATGCAAGCATTATCATAGGAAGTACAGCGTTAAGTACGTTATATGTTCTCATATATATTATATGTGATTGTTTTGCCTTATCCGCAAACCACTGTGTAATCTTTTTCACAAGCGGAGTACATGCTATTATGCAGATTACAATTATGTATATATTATTGATAATTATAGTCCTGCTCTCTACATTATAGAGTGCATTGCCATTCATTCCAAACATGGAACGAAGTACCTGATGTATCATCTCAAAGTCTGTATATCTGAAAAGAATCCATCCAAAAAACACTACTGCTATTGTATACACTCTTCCGACAACTGCCGATATTATATTCGGCATTTTTTTGAAGATTTTTAGAAGAAACATCTTTTCAATTGTAAGGAATACAAAGAAATACAATCCCCATAAAACAAAGTTATATGATGCTCCGTGCCATAATCCAGTCAGTGCCCAGACAACAGCCATGTTAAATATCTGTCTTTTTAAACCTTTTCTATTACCACCAAGCGGTATGTACACATAATCCCTGAAAAAAGTGCTTAGTGATATATGCCATCTTCTCCAGAAATCTGTAACAGAATCTGCTGTATATGGATAATTAAAGTTCTCCATATATCTGAATCCTGTCATCTTACCAAGACCTATCGCCATATCTGAATACGCCGAAAAATCAAGATATATCTGTAACATATATAATAATCCGCCAACCCACGCTGCTATCACAGTTGCATGACTGACACCATACATTGTCTCTGGCAGAAGAGTCTCAAGAATCGAGCCACATGAATTAGCCAGAATTGTCTTCTTTGCAAGTCCGACACAAAATCTTGATATTCCATCATTCATCGAGCTTATACTTGTCTTTCGCTCCTTGAGGTCATCTGCTATATCTCTGTATCTTACAATAGGACCAGCTATACACTGGTGAAACAATGATGTATATAATAAAACATGTCCATAATTATGGTCTGCCTCTACATCACCCCTGTATACATCAACCACATATGATATAAGCTGGAATGAATAAAACGATATACCCGCTGGAAGCACCACAGCTGGAAGAGTTGTAAAGATTGTCGAACCCCATATTCCAAAAAAGCTGTTGATTATCTCACATATAAAGTCTATATATTTGAACCAGGCAAGAATACCAAGTGTTATAGTTAAATCAACTGCAAGAAATGCAGATGCCTTTTTTGTACCTTTATATTTCTCAACTAATATTGCACCCACATAATTAATCCCAGCCATAACCATAAGAAGGATAAGATAAGCCGGAGACATCCATGCGTAAAAAATAAGCGAAAATATAAGAATACACGCATTTTTCTTACGCACATCTGATATAAGTGCGTAGCATATCAGATTAGCTGGCAGAAACAGATACACAAACAATAAACTAGAAAATACCATCTTTACTCCTGTCCATCTGTCTCATCTTTTGCTGTGTCTTCTATCTTATCCTCTTCAGGCTGTTCCATGCTCTTATCTGCGTATATCTTGAATACTCTTGATAAAATATAGCTATCTACATATAAGCCAAGTGGAATTGTAATAATTGCTGCTGTGAAAAACTTAACAGTGATAGCCACAAGTATACCAGTTGCAAGAAGCATTACAAATGTCTGTCCAAGGTGATGCATCGATATAATAAGCGCATTCTTCAATGTTCCTATAACTGTGTTATTAAACTTTGCAAGCATTGGAAATACATATGTTATCACCGCAATAAGCACAAGTGCTATTCCGAAAAATACATACATGGCAAGTCTGGCAAGACTATTGCCACCTTCTGCCCAATACATGCATATTCTTATATCTTCTATAATAAATAAACCAAGTACTCCAACAATAAGTTCTATCAGAAATCCCTGTTTAAAGTTTTCTTTGAACGACTTGATAAATCCCTTGAACACATAGCCCTCTTCATCTCTTACAAGTTTGAGTGCAACATAAAAGGCTGCTGTAACTGATGCCCCGATAGTTATGACAGGCAGAGAAAATACAACCATTAAGAATCCAAGAATCAGAAAATCTCCTGCTTTTGTCAGTCCTTTAAAAAGTTTTCCATCTATACTAAACATAATCTGCCTCCATATCAGTCATTTTACATAACAATCCATGTTAATTATACTTGTATGTCTAAAGTTTTGCAAAGTTTTTTTAACATTTTTATATTAAATAATTATAAAAATATACCTTTTGCCAAAAACGTGTGTTAAACTAGCAAAATGGAGCTTAAAAAGCACATTTAATCTGCATGGAAATGAGGACATATATGAAGAAAAAGATGCCAAAGGAGCAGCAGACTCCTTTCAAAGAACTGACATTCAGCCAGAAAATTGCTTATATATTCGGATATTATAAATATTATATGCTGACGGCAATCATACTGATAGCTGTAATTGGCTCAACTGTCTACTACCATTACAAAAACTACTATAACAGTGTCTGCAACATCTATGTTGCTGATGGCAAAATAACTGGTTATGATGAAAGAACCGACACTATAACGAAGGGATTCACTGCTTATCTGGGGATTGATGGCAAAAAGACGCAGGCTGTCCTTGATTATAATAATTCTCTGATTGTGCAGCCTATGGATAATGAGGCGGCTGTAGCCAGAACAAAGATGATAACCAAAGCTTCTGTCGGTGATGTAGACGGATATCTTGCTGATATTGATTATATAACTTACTTTTCAACCGATGGAGAGCCATTTTTATGTGACCTTACTGAGATTCTCACATCTGATGAACTTGCCAAGATTGGAGAGGACAATATAGTCTACTACGCTAAGAAGGATGGAACCAGAATTCCTGTAGCTGTTAATCTTACAAACACCTTTATCAAGACTTCGACAGACCTGACAATAGATAACCCTTGTTATGGTGTTGTAGTAACCGCAGCCAACCACGATAACGCAGTTAAATTTATTAAATTTGCATTTAATATGTAAGATGTAGAATTTCCCGAACCGGCAGGCAGCCACAGTCAGACCGTAGACCGTACGCATATGCTATAAAACATGCTGGTCCTTTGTGCTTAGTGGCTCTAAGGGTGGCACGACAAAGCTTATTAAAGCCGCTTTGCTAAAAACGCACTTCGTTTGAACGTTTAGCAAGCGGCTTAGCTTTTGTCTAACACCGCCCTAAGACCCACACAGCAGTCGTCATGCATGTTTTATAGCATATGCGTACGGTCTACGGTCTGACTGTGGCTGCCTGCCGGTTCGGGAATTTTTAATACAACGCCATATGATATATATTCATTTCATTGATATTCTCAGCATATATCGTGAATCCAAGTTTATGTGCAAGTGTTATAGATGGCGTGTTATCGGTATGGATGCAGGCGAACAGCTCTTGTATTCCAAGTTCTTCTCTGGCATACCTGATTGCACATATGCATGCTTCATGGGCATAGCCACGGTTCTGATAGTCTTTGCGTATCAGATATCCAAGTTCCTGTCTTGTAATTCCGTCAATCTCCCTATTTTCAAGTCCTACCCTTCCAATCAGTTTCCCTGTACATTTATCGAATACAAGCCACAAGCCATACTGGAAAAATCGATACATATTGTTGATATAATTAATTGTAAATTCTTTTTCTTTATCGTATTCATATAAGGCTTCTATATATGGACAATCCGCAAGCGTAGCGTACATCTCATACATCTGCGGAAGGTCATCAACTGTCATCTCACGCATAAGTATTTTATCTGTATCTGCGATTATATGTGGCTGATTATTATATCTGTCATATATAAGCCGGATATAGTCAAGAGTAATGTCAAAATTGCATATGACATAGTCCGCACTGCCGCTGTATCCATCTCCAAGCCCGACTATGTACCTGTTTCCATTGTTATTATCAAACATTTTGCTGACATCATCTGTGTAAGTTATAACAAGCGCATCTTCTGTATTAATCATATCCGTTCTGTGCTCCAATGCACCTTCTGTATCAACCACATCTCCCCTGTGCTTCCATGCATCTTTATCTATAATCACCACGTCTATTCCCGCCTGCCTTGCCTGACCGCAGAACCAGTCGTATTCTTCATACTCCCTGTCTTTACATATATATATTTTTCTAAGCATATTATCCTCTATTTGACTTTTTCAATTTATCTATATACAATAACCACATTATATCATTATCATGATGTCAGGGTCAAAATAATAAGCTGTCCGTGTCTGCACAAAATGCTTATTCATCCTGCATTATCATTGAACAAAGAAAGGAACGAAAATATGGCAAACACTAATCCAATAATTACAATTGAGATGGCAAATGGGGATATCATGAAGGCTGAGCTTTATCCTGAGATAGCTCCTAACACAGTTAATAACTTTATCAGCCTCGTTAAGAAGGGATATTATGATGGAGTTATCTTCCACAGAATTATTCCTGGATTCATGATTCAGGGCGGTGACCCGGATGGAACTGGAATGGGTGGCCCTGGATACTGTATCAAGGGTGAGTTCTCACACAATGGATTTGAGAACAATCTTCTTCACACTAAGGGAGTTCTTTCTATGGCTCGTACAATGATTCCAGATTCTGCCGGTTCACAGTTCTTCATCATGCATGCTGCTGCGCCTCATCTTGATGGCGAATATGCTGCATTTGGAAAACTTATTGAGGGCGAAGATATTCTTGATAAAATTGCAACTGTAGGTACTGACTGGAATGACAGACCTATGAAGCCACAGGTTATGAACAAAGTTACAGTTGAGACATTCGGCGTAGAATACGAAGAGCCAGAAAAGCTTGCAGATATGTAAGTATGTAAGATAGAATATGAGCATTTAAATTGTACAGCAGTCTGCAAAAATGTATAAAATTTATAAGCATGCATTTAGTCTATAATCAAGTCATACTAGATTTGGCTTAAACACCTTACATTTCATTAAAAAATCCAATATGACCTGATTTGCACTTCGCTAAACTCCAGTTTTAGCTCTATACAAAAAGTGTGCGGAAAAGAGCCAACATTTAGATAAAAATTGGCTTTTTCCCGCACATTTTGCATTATAAAGAAAAATATAATTTAATTACCAGCAGTCCCCATGTAGCAGATACACACATAGGGATTATTTACCCGGAATAAAATTCCAAACCTTTGGCTTAAATATATAAATTCATCTTATATCAGCCAAAATATGCAATTCAAACTATCTCCCAGCTATTTTATCTCTTATGAAATGGATGCACTGAATATCTGGAGCAATATCATTCAAACTATATCTCCCGGCTACTTTATCTCCTCTGCGAGTGTCTTCATCGCATCAATGTCAGCTGCTTTGGCTGTAGACTTGATTGTAACCATTGTGTTACATATCTCAATATTCTTCATGCCTTCAAATGCACTCTTCATCCACTTGCCTGCTGTTGGAGCCCAGGAACCGTTCTCAACAATACCAACTTTTCTGTTCTGGTATGCCTTATGTGAAAGTCTGTTAATGAAATCCTCCATTGGCGGGAACACGCCGCCATCATATGATGCAGCCATAACAACTAATCTGCTGTATCTGAAAGCATCCTCTATAGCCTCTGCCATATCATCCCTTGTAAGATCTGTATAAGCAACCTTTTCAATCCCTGCATTTTTAAGAATCTCTACCATCTTCTCTGCAGCAGCCTTAGTGTTGCCGTGAATAGATGCGCATGCCACTAACACGCCATCATCTTCTGGCTGATAGCTGCTCCATACCATGTATTTGTCAATGTAATATCCAAGGTTATCTTTAAGGATTGGTCCGTGGAGAGGACATATTGTGTTAATCTCAAGTCCTGCTGCTTTCTTTAAAAGAGTCTGGACTGGCGTACCATACTTACCAACAATATTAAAATAATATCTTCTTGCCTCGCATGTCCAGTCTTCATCTGCTGATAAAGCTCCAAACTTACCAAATGCATCTGCTGAGAATAATATCTTCTCTGTTGTCTCGTATTCAAGCATTACCTCTGGCCAGTGAACCATAGGTGCCATGATAAATTTAAGCTTATGCTTACCTAAATCAAGTTCATCTGCCTCTGTGACTGCGATACATCTGTCGTCAAGGCTGTCTATCTCGAAGAACTGTGGAAGCATAGCCTTTGCCTTGGCTGTAAGAACTATCTTTGCCGCTGGATACTTGTCTGCAAGTAGTTTAATATTAGCTGCATGGTCTGGCTCAAGGTGCGATACAACTATGTAATCAACGTCTCTTCCGCCAAGTTCTCTTGTAAGATTAGCAAGCCATTCATCTGTCTTTCTTGCATCTATCGTGTCCATAACTGCGACTTTTTCATCCAATATCACATATGAATTATATGATATACCATTAGGTATCACGTACTGACTCTCAAATAAATCAAGAGTTGTGTCATCTGCACCAATGTACTTTACAGCATCTGAAATAATAATATCTGACATAACAATCTCCTCATTCCATCTTTAATTAATATTGTGTAATTCGTTAATCCTCTTAAAGTATAATTAAAATCTCTAAGGCAAAATCATAAAATTATAACGGAAGCAGTATAAATGATGCAAGCATCATCACCACTCCGACAACTATCAGAATCTTTCCTGTCTTTCGTTCTTTAACATACTGTGGATCAGACAAATCCTTTTTATCTCTGTCATCATAGAACAGATTCCACTGTTTCTTGGCATTGTTAAGTTTCACAATTCCTATAAACAATACCATCATGCCCACAAAAAATATCATAAAACCAATAAAAGGCTTATATGATGTTCCTGCGTGAGCCTCAGCATCATAAAAATCAATATCACCTGATATAATCGGCATTAACCAATTCATCATATGGGTTTTCAACCCCTTTCCTTCTGCATTTTAGAGTATTATAACCCTTGTCCTGTATTTCCACAACTTAAACTTTTCTTAAATAATTCCTGCGTTTTCACGTTAATATTGCTTCTTAAAATATTTCTTTCAATTTTTTCCATACTAGGGTATAATGTTGAATATAATTGAATCAAATTTTAATACAGGAGGTATTGATATGTTAGTTACTGCAACAGATATGCTGACAAAGGCTCGTGCTAATGGTTATGCCGTTGGTCAGTTCAATATTAACAACCTTGAGTGGACAAAGGCTATTCTTTTAACAGCCCAGGAGATGAATTCACCAGTTATTCTTGGAGTATCTGAAGGTGCTGGTAAGTACATGGGGGGATTCAAGGTAGTATCTGCCATGGTTAAAGCTCTTATCGAGGAACAGAATATCACAGTTCCTGTTGCTCTCCATCTTGATCACGGAACATATGAGGGATGCTATAAGTGTATCGAAGCCGGCTTCTCCTCAATCATGTTTGATGGTTCTCATTATCCAATTGATGAGAATATCGCTAAGACTAAAGAGCTTGTTGGTATAACTCGCGAAAAGGGTATGTCTATAGAAGCTGAAGTTGGTTCAATCGGTGGTGAGGAAGACGGCGTTATCGGTATGGGCGAATGTGCTGACCCTAATGAATGTAAGGCTATTGCAGACCTTGGTGTAACAATGCTTGCAGCAGGTATCGGTAATATCCATGGTAAATATCCAGCTAACTGGAAAGGATTGAGCTTTGAAACTCTTGAAGCTGTCAAAGAAAAGGTTGGCATGATGCCACTCGTACTTCATGGTGGTACAGGTATTCCTGATGATATGATTAAGAAAGCTATCAGCCTCGGTGTTGCCAAGATTAATGTTAACACAGAGTGTCAGCTTGCATTTGCAGCTGCAACAAGAAAATATGTTGAAGCAGGCAAGGATCTTGAAGGCAAGGGATTTGATCCAAGAAAGCTCTTAGCTCCAGGTACAGAAGCTATCAAAGAGACTGTACGTGAGAAGATTACTCTCTTCGGTTCAGCCAACAAAGCGTGATTAATTTAATCACATATTTATAAAGATTTTGGAGTATTATTAACAATGAAAACACTTAACACTAAATCCTACAGGATGGGACTTGCCTCTGGCGGTTCTGTAGCAGTTGACAGTGCTGTACATTCTGGCAGCACAGGTACACCTGAAGATAAAAAGAGCTTCTATATCCGAATGGCTATTATGGTTATTGCAGCTTGTATATTTGTTTTTGCTGGCTCTCAGATATTTATGATTTTCTACAAGTATCACGAAAGCGACAAGCTATACAGCAACATTTCCAGCGAAGTTCTTAACTCGAATGGTCATACAACAACTATTATCAGCAGTGATGGTTCAGGTGGTGATGGAACAGGCACTACAACTACCATCGAAGCTTTCGATTATGATCACGAAAAGCTTCTTGAAACTAATGCAGATGCTGTAGGATATATTTACATGCCAGCATCCAACATGAGACTTCCTCTTGTTCAGGGTGATGATAATGAATATTATCTCACTCACTCATTTAATGGAACAAGCAACAGTTCAGGAACTGTATTTGAAGACTGCAATATCAAAGATGGTCTCTCAGCTACTAATGTTATCTTATATGGTCACCATATGAAGAATGATGGCATGTTCGCACCTCTTAAGTACTATGTAAGAGATGGTGCATCATACTATAACACTGAGGGCAATGATGTCTTCTATATCTACACTGGCAACAGAATTATCCAGTACAAGATATTCACAGTTCATGAAGACGACCCAGTAAGCCCTACTTACACATACAACTTCCCAGATGTCTCAAGTCTGCGTGAATATGCACAGCAGATGAAAGATTTATCTATCTATGATACAGGTGTTGATGTATCTAATGCAACACAGGTCGTAACATTATCAACTTGTACAGCTACAGGTGACAGACGTATCATAGTCCAGGGAATTTATGTAGGCGAAGGTGTTTTAGATTAAATTTATTAACATTTTTTAAAAAACCACTTGCAATTAATTGGTTTTTGAGTTATTTTATTTAAAGACAGTGATGTCGCTAATTTAACACTTTAGAACAACGGCGTTCCCATTTATACATTTGTGTGAATAGGAATGCCTTTTTTAGTTTTAGTGTTAGAATAGATTTTAATACAAATAGGAAGGAAGACAAAGACATGAGTGAATTATTCAATGTTGCCGACATCTTCGGCGAGAACGTGTTTAACGACACAGTAATGAAAGAGCGTCTGCCTAAGAACGTTTACAAGAACCTCAAGGCTGTTATGGCTGGTGAGAAAGAGCTTGAACTTGCAGATGCTGATGTAATCGCTAATGCTATGAAGGATTGGGCTATTGAGAAAGGTGCTACACATTATACACACTGGTTCCAGCCACTAACTGGTACAACTGCAGAAAAGCATGATTCTTTCATCACAGCTCCTAAGGAAAATGGTAAGGTTCTCATGGAGTTCTCTGGTAAAGAGCTTATCAAGGGCGAGCCAGATGCTTCATCATTCCCTTCAGGTGGATTAAGAGCTACATTTGAAGCTAGAGGATATACAGCATGGGATTGTACATCACCAGCTTTCGTGCGTGAGGATGCTGCTGGCGCAACACTCTGCATTCCAACAGCTTTCTGTTCATACACAGGTGAAGCACTTGACCAGAAGACACCTCTTCTTCGTTCAATGGATGCTATCAATGAGCAGGCTTTAAGAATTGTAAGACTTTTCGGCAATACAACATCTAAGAAGGTAACTCCTTCAGTTGGTGCTGAACAGGAATACTTCATCGTTGACAGAGATAAATATTTACAGAGAAAGGACCTTATCTTTACAGGACGTACACTTTTCGGTGCTATGCCTCCTAAGGGACAGGAGCTTGATGACCATTACTTCGGTACAATTCCTGAAAGAATTGGTTCATTCATGAGAGATGTTAATATTGAATTATGGAAGATGGGTGTATCTGCCAAGACACAGCATAACGAAGTTGCTCCTGCACAGCATGAGTTAGCTCCTATCTATGCACAGTGCAATACAGCTACAGATAACAACCAGCTTATGATGGAAGTATTAAAGAAGACAGCTTACCGTCACAACCTTGTTTGCCTTCTCCATGAGAAGCCATTCGCAGGTGTTAACGGTTCTGGTAAACATAACAACTGGTCTATCACAACAGATGATGGTATCAACCTTCTTGAGCCAGGTAAGACACCTCATGAAAACATCCAGTTCTTACTTGTACTTGGTGCTATCATGAAAGCAGTTGATACACACGCTGACCTTCTTCGTGAATCTGCATCTAATGTAGGTAACGACCACAGATTAGGTGCTAATGAGGCACCTCCAGCTATCGTATCTATGTTCCTTGGTGAGCAGCTTGAGGACGTTATCGATCAGCTTATCGATAAGGGTGATGCTACAAGCTCAATCCAGAAGGGCAAGTTAAAGACTGGTGCTTCTACTCTTCCAGATCTTAACAGAGATGCTACAGATAGAAACAGAACATCACCATTTGCATTCACAGGCAACAAGTTCGAGTTCAGAATGCTCGGTTCATCTGACTCAGTTGCTCCTGCCAATGTAGTACTTAACACAATCGTTGCAGAAAGCTTCAAGGAAATCGCTGATGAACTTGAAGGTGCTGAGAACTTCGATATGGCTGTACATGATCTTATCAAGAAGCTCTTCACAGACCATAAGAGAATCGTATTCAATGGTAATGGTTACTCAGATGAATGGGTTGAGGAAGCTGCAAGACGTGGTCTTCCTAACATCACATCTATGGTTGATGCTATTCCTGCACTTGTTACAGACAAGTCAGTTAAATTATTTGAAAGCTTTGGCGTATTTACTAAGGCCGAGCTTGAGTCAAGAGTTGAGATTCAGTATGAAGCTTACTCTAAGGCTATTAACATCGAAGCTAAGTCTATGATTGATATAGCAAGCAAGCAGATTATTCCTTCAGTTATCTCTTATACAACAGAGTTAGCTGGTTCAGTAGCTGCTGTTAAGGAAGCTGGTGTTGATGCTTCTGTTCAGGCTGACTTACTTGCAGAGATTTCTTCTTACTTAAAGGATATGAAGTCTGCCCTTGATACTCTTATCAAGGCTACAGATGAGGCTGCTGCAATCACAGATGCTGCTACACAGGCTAAGGCTTACAGAGATAATGTAAAGACAGCTATGGATGCATTGCGTGCTCCTGCTGATAAGCTTGAGATGCTTGTCGATAAAGAGTTCTGGCCATTCCCTTCATATGGTGATCTCTTATTCGAGGTTTAATTTAGCGGTTTATTTTTAAACCCAAATTCATTTTTATGAATTTGTCTTCCAATTATAGCCCCTGCATGGATTTTCATGCAGGGGTATTATAGAACGCAAGTACTTTATCATATTAAAGTTGTAACGTAGGAAAGGAGTTTTATTTATGACACATTATGTTTTACTTAAATTCAAACCTGGCTCAGATGTTGATGCAATTGAGGCAACTATACGAAAAACTTACGAAGAGCTTGATAAAACGCTCAGTTTCCTTAATAATGCCAAAGTTTACAGATGCTGTGTAGAAAGGGATTCCAATGCTGATATCATGGCAAAAGTTGACCTTGATAAGAAAGAACAGCTTCAGGATTATCTGACACATCCATTGCACATCAAGATGATGAATACTTTCAATGATGTGCTTGCTTCGCGCGCTTCTTTTGACCATGAATAATAAATTGACACTTTACAACAATATATTTCAGGAGAAAAATTATGAAAAAACAAAATATTTTTACAGCATCTTATCTCGGTGTCGCTGCTGTATGGCTTGGTGGACATTTCGGTCCCGGCTTTGCAACTGGTGCATTCAGTGTTACATACTATGTTAAGTATGGCTGGGTTGGTCTTATAATGCCTCTGCTTGCTATGCTTATCACTGGCGGTGTAATGTTCTATATGGCAGAATATGCAAGAAGCAATGGCACTGTCAATTACAAACCTTTCGCCATGTCATGTTATGGTGATAAATTCGGTAAATTCATGAGCATTATATACGATATTCTTTTTATTGCAACAGTAATGTGCGCCGGAGGTCTTGCATTCTCTGGAGAAGCCAATGTTCTTATGAATTTTGGCTTGAGTTACTGGGGTGCAGCTATACCAACTATTATCGTATCTGCCCTGTTATGCCTGTATGGCTCTAAATTACTCTCACGTGCTTCTAAATACATGATGTATGCAATCGTACTGGTTGTGCTTTTAATAGCTGTTTTAAGTCTTGTATTTGGCAACTATGATATTGGTGGTGCATTTGCTGCCGCTCCTGTTAATACTAAAGAGCCTAACCTTTTGCACGCTATATTAAGTGCAATGCTATATGGCTGCTTTCAGTCAACAATTGCTTTTAATGTAATGTCTGTGGCTGATATCCTTGAAGACAGAAATGCAACTAAAAAAGCCATTATAGCTGGTTATATAATCACAGTAATACTTATGATTGCCATCGCATTCACGTTATTCTGCTATGTAACAACAATTCCAAACCTCTGTAATCCTGGAATTGTCCCAGTTCCTATCATGGCAGTACTTGGAAGACTTGGATTTCCATGGCTTACAATACTTTTTGTAATTCTTATGACACTTGCCGTTCTTACAAGTGCCGCAGGACTTGCCAATGCCGGCTGTGCAAGATTTAACAATCTATTTTCATTCATTAAAAATGTACAGCTCCGCCGTGCTGTTATCACTGTAATTCTTCTTGGAATTGCAGCCATCGGTGCATCTTTCGGTATGAAAGCTCTTCTTCAGAAAGGCACATCAATTGTAGGATACATTGGAATATTTGTACTTGTCATTCCTGCTTTTACAATCGTACGCTCTAAATTAAAGAAAGATAATAAGTAGTTATTTTTCTTATATAAAAACGCCCCATAGCTTACATGAAGCCATGGGGCGTTTTATAATAGGACAAGCATTATTATATTATGCTTCTTCGTGTCCCTTTGTCTTAATCTCTTTCTTAATCTTCTCAACAAACTCATCAAGAGCTATTGTTGTTGATTCCTGCTGACCGTGAAGTCTGAATGTTACAGTTCTCTCATTCTTCTCATTGTTACCAAGTACAAGAATGTAAGGAACCTTCTGCATCTGACCCTCACGCATACGATAACCAAGCTTCTCTGAACGGTCATCAAGCTCTACTCTGATGTCATTATCATTGAGGAGGTTGTATACTTCCTTAGCATATCCTTCAAGCTCTCCGTCATCATTCTTAACTGGAAGAACCTTAACCTGAACTGGTGCTAACCAGAGTGGAAGGTTACCCTTAGTCTCCTCTAAGATGTAAGCCATGAATCTGTCAAGAGAACCGAGAATAGCTCTGTGAAGAACTACTGGAGTCTTTTTCTCTCCATCCTTATCAATATATGAAAGGTTAAACTTAGCTGGTAAGCAGAAGTCTAACTGACATGTTGAAAGTGTATATTCATTACCAACGGCTGGCTTAACGTTAACATCAAGCTTAGGGCCATAGAATGCTGCCTCACCGATTTCTTCTGTGTACTCAATGCCAAGGTCATTAAGAACTGTTCTTAATGCATTCTCAGCCTTATCCCACATCTCATCATCCTGATGATACTTCTGTGTATCTGCTGGATCTCTAAGAGAAAGAACACATCTGTAATCTGTGATGTTGAAATCCTTGTATGTGCTGAATATAAGGTCTACAACCTTAGAGAACTCGCTCTCAATCTGCTCTGGTGTCACGAAAAGATGAGCATCATTCTGGCAGAAATGACGTCCTCTCTCGATACCCTTAAGAGTACCACTTGCCTCAAATCTGAAATCATGTGCAATCTCACCGATTCTGATTGGAAGATCCTTGTATGAATGCATTCTGTTAGCATATATCATCATATGATGAGGACAGTTCATAGGTCTTAATACGAATGACTCTCCCTCAACTTCCATAGCTGGGAACATGTTCTCCTTATAGTGATCCCAGTGACCTGATGTCTTATAAAGATTAACTGTACCTACACAAGGTGTCATAACGTGAAGGTAACCAAGCTTTCTTTCCTTCTCCTTGATGTAGTTTTCAAGCTCCTGCCATACTGTATATCCCTTAGGAAGGAACATAGGAAGTCCACGTCCGATAAGGTCATCAACCATGAAAAGCTGCATATCCTTACCAATCTTTCTGTGGTCACGCTCCTTAGCTTCCTCAAGGAGACGGAGATGATCCTCTAACTCCTCTGCTGTTGGGAAACATACACCATATATTCTCTGAAGTACACGATTGTTAGCATCGCCCTTCCAATATACACCTGAATGCTTGATAAGCTTAAAATTACGGCATAACTTAACATTATCAACGTGTGGTCCACGACAAAGGTCTGTGAAATCTCCCTGGTCATATACTGTTATGCTTCCATCCTCAAGATTAGAGATAAGGTCAAGCTTATACTCATCATCAGCGAACATCTTAAGAGCTTCTTCCTTAGATACTTCTCTTCTGATAATCTTCTTGCCTTCCTTGGCAACCTTCTTCATCTCTTTCTCGATAGCTGCTATAACTTCATCATTAACAACCTCATCACCAAGGTCTATATCATAATAAAAACCTTCTGAAACAACTGGTCCAACCCAGAACTTAGCCTGTGGATACAGATGCTTAACTGCCTGTGCCATAAGATGTGCACAAGAATGGTTAAGAGTACTTAAATTCTCATCTTCCTTAAAATCTACCATTGTAACTTTCTCCTTTATTATAAATGTTTAAACTCATTCTAATTAAAACATTCCAAAAATCAGATTAAATCTTATCACAACTGATATCTTATTGCAACCAGTTAGAATACTAATCTTTTGGATAGTTAAGCCTTTCGGCTGTCGGATTATCAAGTACTTCTTCCTTGAACTTCTTCATGTATATCTTGGCAAGTGCAAGATTATTATCCAGATAATTACCGCAGTCTCTTGGCGAATAGCCTGGAATCTCTCCCTCATAATCAAGCACAAACTTAGCAGCCTCATTAAGTACTGGAAGTATATCCTCTGACTTTAAATCTCCTGCAAATATAACATAGAATCCTGTTCTGCATCCCATTGGTCCAAAATAGATTGTCTTGTCACTCCATGTAGGATGATTTCTTAAGAAAGTAGCCACAAGATGTTCAATACTATGAATACCAGGATTGTCCATAGGTGGCTCAAGATTAGGGGTTGTAAATCTGAGATCAAATGTGGTTATGGTCTCCTGCCCAATCTTATCCTGTCTTGATACATATACTCCCGGTATCAGTTTAAGATGATTAACTGTAAAACTTGCTATCTTCTCCATATTGCAGCATCCTTTCATTTAATTAATATTTGTAGTGCCAGAACGATTATACGCTCTGGCACATATCTACATCTGCCTTCTCAGTTCAACTTTTTTCTTAAGGCATTCTCTCATAAGTTCACCATTCTTGACAAATTCATCCACAAGTTCCGGGTCAAACTGTGTTCCGCTTCCCTCAACTATGATAGCCATAGATTTTTCATGGCTGAATGGCGGTTTATATGGTCTTTCTGATGTCAATGCATCATAAGTATCAACGATACTCATAATACGTGCACACAGTGGTATCTCCTCTCCTTTAATACCTGTTGGATATCCACTGCCATCCCATCTCTCATGATGATACAGAGCCATCTCTTCCGCAATCTTTAAGAACTCATTCTCAGGGAATTTCTTCCTGATTTTATGGAATGTCTGTCCACCGAGCATGGAGTGTTTTTCCATATACTCTCTTTCGCCACCATCAAGAGCACCCTTCTTTCTTAGAACACAATCATCTATTCCTATCTTGCCTATATCGTGAAGCGGTGCTGAGCGCACTGTATTCTTAACAAAATCATCTGTTATGTCATTCTTGTATCTCTGCTCGCCCTTAAGAGCCCTTATGAATGCATCAAAATATATACCAGTATTCTTAACATGACCACCTGTCACGCCATCTCTTGATTCCACAAGTTCTGCAAATCCAGACGACATGGCATCCTGCATCTTCTCTATCTGTGCAACTTTCTCTTCTACAAGCTGCTCAAGAGAATGTTGATACTCTGCAAGCTCTATCTGTGTCTCAATTCTTCTCTTCATGACTATCGGCTCAAATGGCTTGGTTATAAAATCCGCTGCTCCAAGTTCCAGTCCCTTGACCTCGCTCTCAGCTGCTGTCTGGGCTGTGAGGAATATAACAGGAATTCCCATATATCTTCTCGTACTTTTGAGTATCTCTATCATCTCATAGCCATCCATCTGCGGCATAACCAAATCTAACAGAATTAAATCTGGAATATGATCCTCTAAGATTTTAAATCCTTCTTCTGCAGACAAAGCCTCATACAATGTATACTCATCTTCCAGTACATCTCTTGCTGTTACAAGATTAAGCTTAACGTCATCAATCATTAGAATAGATTTTTTGTCCATACATCTCAACACCTTTCCCATGTAAGGATGTTTTACATCTGATGTCTTACTATCTTGTATTCATCATTACTCTGGTAATATGGGCAGCTCTTATATGATGATGATAAAAGTCTGGCGTAATCATCTTCGTCCATATCCACATCGCAGATATACTCTTCTGCCTCATCATCATATATAAGATTATTGCAATATTCACAACTACCGCCGTTATCAGACATCAGTAACACCTCACTAATTATTTCACGTAATTAATCATGTTAATATAATAACACATTATTATGCTCTGGTCAAAATTCTTATGTTAATTTGTATGTAACAATTTATGTGCTATATGCGACAATGGTTTTTCAAGATATTCATCATAGCATTTAATTATTTCAGGATTTTCATGCGAATATCTTATTGTATTCTTTTCATCAAGATTATAAAGAACCGCTGCACGCTCTGCTTTTAACTCCTCACCATCATGGATAGGCTGTCCTCCTCCATTGACACATCCTCCAGGGCATGCCATTATCTCAACAAAATCATACTGTACATTTCCTGCAAGAATTGCATCTATAAGCCTTCTTGCATTGCCTAACCCACTTGCTACTGCCACTCTTATCTTAGTTCCATCTATGTCAAATTCAGACTCTTTCCAGCCATCCATTCCCCTGACACTCTTAAATGCATCAACATCCGGATTCTTACCTGTCACAAGGTAATGTGCGCTTCTTAACGCAGCCTCCATAACTCCACCCGTCGTTCCAAATATGACACCAGCTCCAGTTCCTGTGCCAAGTGGAGAATCAAATTCTTCTTCCTGAAGTATCTGTGTTCTTACATAGTATGAACGGAAAAGTCTTTCAATCTCTCTTGTTGTAAGCACAACGTCAACATCCTTGCCGCCATCCCATGTACACTCATCCTTCTTCGCCATACATGGCATGATTGATATGCAGAATATCTTAGATGGGTCAACACCTAACAAGTCAGCATAATATGACTTGGTGATTGCACCGAACATCTGCTGCGGTGATTTAGCTGTAGAAAGTCTTCCTGCAAGCTGTGGATACTGGCTCTTAATGAATCTGACCCAGCCCGGACAGCATGAAGTAAACATTGGAAGCCCTGACTTCTTTATCTCTGGAAGTCTCTGTATGAACTCGCTTCCCTCTTCCATAATAGTAAGGTCTGCTGAAAATGTTGTGTCAAATATATAATCAAAACCAATCTTCCTAAGTCCAGCCACAAGTCTTTTAGCTGTAGCAAATTCCCTTGAAAGACCAAAGCCTTCTCCCCACGCAGTTCTCACCGCTGGCGCAACCTGAACTACTGTGATGATATCTGGATTCTCAACTGCATCGAGTGCCCTTCCTACATCATCACGCTCTCTCAACGCACCGACTGGGCAATGTGTCACACACTGTCCACAAAGGGCGCACTGCGATTCTCCTATCTTTCTTCCATCAGAGACATCAACAGTTGTGCGCGCACCAGTATTAACAACGTCCCACACATTAAGGCTCTGCACCTTGTCACATATCTGGACGCATCTCATGCATTTGATACATTTATCACTTTCCTTGATAAGTGGAAATGATTTATCTATTCGTGACTGCTCTGGTTTAATATCATATGGCATGTCCGAAATATTCAATTCGTTAGCAACTGTCTGTAATGTACAGTTACCGCTTCTTATACATGATGCACATCTGTAGTCATGCTGTGATAATATCAGCTTTACATTAGTCTTTCTTGTTGTTCTGACCTTGCGGCTGTGTGTATACACAACCATTCCCTCTCTTACAGTTGTATTGCAGGCTGTGACACATCTGTCGACGCCCTCAACCTCAACAACGCATACTCTGCATGCACCTATCTCATTAATCTCTTTAAGATAACACAATGTAGGAATCTCATGTCCGGCAATTCTGGCAGCTTCTAAAATTGTAGTTCCCTCTTCAACACTTACATTAGTGCCGTTAATGACTAAATTTACCATTTCTCTACTCTGCCTCCTCTGAATACACCAAATCCATAATGGTCACATCTCAAGCATCTTCCTGCTTCCTGACAAGCTTCCTCGCAGCTCATTCCAAGCTCTACAGGCTCAAAATCATTCTTTCTTTCGTTAGCATTTCTCTCAGCAAGCTCAACTCTTCCGCATGGAACACGGTCATCTACGCTTACCTCTGGAATGTCAACGTCACATTTAATCTCATGTTGGAAACCAAGATACTCATCTATATTGGCAGCTGCGACCTTACCGGCTGCAATTGCCCTGATTACTGTAGCAGGGCCTGTTACACAGTCACCTCCTGCAAATATGCCCGGTAAATCTTCGATTCCACTTGTATTTAAGGCGTCAATTGCCCCTCTCTTGACTTTCATTCCGAATTCTTCAAAAGGCTTTGACTCTATACCCTGTCCGATTGCGACAATAATCATGTCACATTCAATAAGCTCTTCCTCAACTGCTGCACGCTTAGGAGATGGTCTGCCATTTCTTATATTGCTTATCATCTGTGGCTGTACCCATAATCCTTTGACATTGTGCTGCTCATCTGTCTCTATACGCACAGGAGCTTTAAGTTCAACAACACTGCAGCCTTCTGCCTCTGCACCCTCAATCTCTGCTTTCAGGGCTGTCATATCAGCTTTTCTACGTCTGTATACAATATCCACTTTCTTTGCGCCAAGTCTTACCGCTGACCTTGCAACGTCCATTGCGACATTACCGCCACCGATAACTGCCACTTTAAGTCCTGTATAATCTGGCATAACATCATCACCGATTGCGCGAAGCATCTCGACTGCTGATATTACCTGCTTGGCATCATCCTCACCTTCAATACCGACCTTTTTATCAGTATGCGCTCCGATAGAAATGTATATTGCATCATATTCATTTTTGATATCAACCATTGATATATCCTTACCAACGCTGATTTCTGTCTTTACTTCTATTCCGGCTGAAAGAATAGCATTGATATCCGCATCAAGTCTTGTTCTTGGAAGTCTGTAATTAGGAATACCGTATCTTAACATTCCACCAAGCTGCTTTCTCTGCTCGAATATCGTTACTTTATGTCCCATAAGAGCCATATAATAAGCCGCACTAAGTCCACCCGGACCACCGCCGATGACTGCTACTTTCTTGCCTGTAGGTGCTTCACATTCTGGAATTGGAACATCTCCGCAATGGTCAACTGCCATTCTTTTAAGCCCTCTTATGTTAACAGGAGCATCAACCATAGTTCTCTTACATCTGTTCTCACATGGATGCTCACATATAAGCGCACATACAACCGGCATTGGATTATCTTTTCTTATAAGGCGCACTGCATCTGCATATCTCTTCTCTTTGACAAGTGCAATATAACCCGGTATATCAACCCCTGCCGGACAAAGATTAACACATGGAACAGGCTGGTTACTGTTACATGTACATCTGTTATGCTTAACATGTGCAACAAGGTCATCCATACAGCCATCAACACATTTGAGCACCATCTCTGCTGCCTCATAACCGATAGCACAGTCTGCTGAGAGGTATATTCCCTCTGCTGTAAGTCTTATTGTCTCTATCATATCCATTGTTCCATCGCCGTTAAGCACCTTCTCAAAAAGCTGTGCAAGCTGGTTTAATCCAACACGGCAAGGCACACATTTACCACATGACTGTGCAAGGCACATTTTAATAAATGAACACGTAAGGTCTACCGGGCACAGTCCCGGTGGGCTTGCTGTTATTCTACGTTCTAAGTCCTTATACAATGATTCCATTGTCAGCTGGGCTCTGTCCTCTGTAACAATTGTAAGTCTGCTCATTGATGTTCTCCCTTATAATGTTTTATGTAACTAACTATACTCCACTGTATGCACAATATCCGCCATCAACTGGAAGCACAATTCCATTCACAAATGCTGATGCCTCATCATCTGCAAGGAATAACGCAGCTCCAATCAAATCCTCCGGATTACCAAATCTTCCCATAGGTGTTCCTGCTATTATCTTCCCTGCTCTTGCTGTCAGCGAACCATCTTTATTATACAGCAGGTCATGGTTCTGCTCTGCCGCATAGAATCCCGGTGCTATTGCATTGCATCGTATCCCGCTCTTCCCAAAATGTACAGCAAGCCACTGTGTAAGGTTAAATATCGCACTCTTTGCATTGCCATACGCAACAACCTTAGTAAGAGGAAGAATTGATGTTACAGAAGCTATATTGATTATGCTGCCACTTCTCTTCTCGACCATATCCTTAGTAAATACCTGAATAGGCAGTAATGTTCCCATATAATTAAGCTCCATGACATCGCGTATTCTGTCCTCATCAAGATTCCAGAATGAATAATCATCATCGCCTTTTTCTTTCTCAAGCATCTCTATTGATGTGATTGCTCCCGGCTGGTTGCCACCAGCTCCATTGATAAGAATATCGCAGCTTCCCAGCTCCTTCTTAATCACCTCATAGATTTCCACAAGCTTAGCCTTATCTGTTACATCACAGCTATAGCCCTTGACAGTAACTTTCTTTCCATATTCACTGTCTGCATTGCTGGTTATCTCCCCAGTCACATTATTTAATTTATCAATATTACGTCCAATCAGTGCAACCTTCGCACCACTAACAGCCAATCCATAAGCCATAGCCGAACACAAAGTTCCACTTCCACCTGTAACGATTGCTGTCTTTCCTGTTAAATCTGTCTTAAAAGGTACTTTCATATCAAACCTCTTTCCGCGCATTTCGCGCTGCATTTAAAATTGTAAGTGATTTTCCCATCTGTTTCAAGCATTGTTATATCCCTAACGAAGCCCGTCATTATTATAACAATCTCTGCCCGGTTTACCGTGCCTGCCGCTTACCGCCGAACCGACCAGCCCCTAGCTCTGAGCCAGCCGCCAGCGTATTGCTAAAATATTTGCAGGTCCTTTGTGCCTAGCAGTTCTAAGGGCGGCACGACAAAGCTTATTAAAGCCGCCTTGCTAAAAACGCGCTTCGCTTGGACGGTTTAGCAGTCGGCTTAACTTATGTCTAACACCACCCTAAGAACTGCACGGCAGTCGTCAGGCAAATATTTTAGCAATACGCTGGCGGCTGGCTCAGAGCTAGGGGCTGGTCGGTTCGGCGGTAAGCGGCAGGCACGATAAACCGGGCAGAGCCGGCGTTATAACAACACCGGCTCCGCGAGAAAAATAATTAGGGTATGATTTATGCTAATCCAAGTGCCGTTGGAAGGAACATGGATAACGCTGGTATAAATGTTACAAGTAACAATGCGATTATGATTACTGCGAAGTAAGGAAGCAGATGCTTCATAATACTTTCGATTGTTACCCCACCAACCTTACATCCTGTGAAAAGAATTGTTCCAACAGGTGGTGTGATTGTTCCTACTGATAAGTTCATGCAGAGTACAATACCGAACTGGATTGCGCTCATTCCAAGACTTGTACAGATTGGAAGGAAGATTGGTGTAAATATAAGTATTGCAGGTGTTGGATCCATAAATGTACCTACAACAAGTAATATAATGTTAATAAGTAAGAAAATGATAATCTTGTTATCTGTGATTCCAAGTACTGCGTTGGCAATCATATCAGGAATACCTGTGAACGCCATTGCCCATGACATGATAGATGATAAACCAATCATGAATGTGATTGTACCTGTCATCTTAGCTGACTCTGCAACGATTCTTGGGATATCCGTAATCTTAATCTCACGATAGATTAAAGAAAGAACTGTTGCGTAAACTACTGCGATAGCTGAACCTTCTGTTGCTGTGAATACACCGCCAAGGATACCACCGATAACGATTACGATAAGGAGTAAGCTTGGAACAGCCTGCCAGAGTGTCTTTAACGCAATCTTAGCTGTAACTCTCTCTTCTGATGTGTAACCCATCTTCTTGGCTGTGATACCAGCAAGAACCATAACGGCTGCGCCCCAGAGGATTCCTGGAATATAACCAGCCATGAATAATGCTGAGATAGATACACTTCCTGCTACTGTTGAGAATACAATCATTGTGTTACTTGGTGGAATAAGCATTCCTACTGGAGCAGATGCTACGTTAACTGCTGCTGCATAGTTAGGATCATATCCCTCTTTCTTCTCAAGAGGTCCCATTGTTCCACCGATAGCTGCTGCCGCAGCAGCACCTGAACCACTGATGGCTCCGAAAAGCATGTTAGCTACTACATTTGTCTGTGCAAGGGCACCTGGCATACGTCCACTGAGCACCTTGGCACAGTTAACAAGACGAAGTGCGATACCACCATTGTTCATAATATTACCAGCCAGAATAAAGAAAGGAATGGCAATAAGTGAAAATGAATTAGAACCTGCGAATAAACGCTGTGCTGATGTTGCGAATGCAACATGTCCTGGAAGCATGGCAATCATTGAAACTGCTGATGAAAGTCCGATGCTGACACCAATTGGCACACCCATGGCCAACATTACAACTAATAACACTACCATTATGATAGCTACCTGAACTGCTATTGACATATGCCCCCTCCTATTCTGCCTTTGTTTTAACTGATTGAATGATGTTATATATGCTGTAGAGAATGATAAGTACACCGCAGATAGGAATTATTGAATATACAATTCCTGTAGGTATATTTAACATTGAATCATACTGAAGCATATTCATCTGAGTTACTGTAAAACCGCCATACACCATTATTGTTGCTGAGAAGATAATGATAACGCACTCGATGGCAACGTCTATTATCTTACGGCCTATGCCTTTAAATTTATCTCTTAAAAAAGTTATGGCAATGTGGTCACGCTGACCAAACACATAAGTTGCTGATACTATGATAAGCCATACGAATGCATATCTTGTAAGAACCTCACTGATACTGCTTGGACTCTTGAATACGTATCTAGCTATAACCTGATAAGTTGTGAGAAGAACCATCGCTATGAAAAGTACTACACTGACAACTTTAAGTATCTGATCTAATATATTCTTAGCTTTATCCATGATTAGTTCTCCTTTCTCAACTTAATAATATCGTTGTATATCTTCTGTGTTACTTCTGACTGATTAGAAATTCTCGAAAGAAGTGGCTGACAGAGTGTTCTGAACTCTTCAACGTCTGGATAACAGAACTGTGTTCCCTGTGCTGCTACCTCAGCCTTTGCCTCTTCAATTCTATCCTTAAATGTAGCAAATTCATACTCTGTAGAATCCTTAACAAGCTTGTCGAATATAGCTCTGTCTGACTCGCTCATGCTGTCAAGGAACTCTGTACTTGCTATAACAACGTCTGGATGTACAATGTGCTTTGTGTATGAGTAATATTTTGCAACCTCATAGTTCTTGAAATCGTTGTATACAAGCTCACTGTTCTCTGCTGCATCGATAACGCCCTGCTGTAATGCAGTGTATACCTCTGACTGGGACATTGTAGCTCCTGTACCACCCATAAGCTTAGTCATCTCAATATATGTAGGACTGTCGTTAACACGGATAATCTGTCCTGCAAGGTCTGCTGCTGAGTTGATTGGCTTATTAGAGTATACATTTCTCTCACCTGCTGTATACACAGTTAAAACCTGAAAACTGTATTTTCTTGCTGAGTAGAATAAATCATTGAACACACCACCAACTACGGCTCTCTCCATATGGTCAATATCATCATACAGATAAGGCGCTCCGACAATAGCAAAATCTTTGTCATATCCCTCCGGAACACTACATGGAACAATTGCCATCTGTAATGCACCTGTTCTTACGAACTCTGCCATGGCACCCTGCTCGCCAAGTACACCATTAGGATAAATTGTCATCTTGTATCTACCATTAGTCGCTTTCTCGAATTCCTCTCCGAGCTTCTTCATAGCAAGATACTGTGGATGCTTTTCATTCTGGTTGAATGCTACACGAATCTCTGTAACTTCTTCGCCGCTTGATGTTTTATTACTGCTGCTTGCACAGCCTGTCAGTGTCCCCACAACTAAACAGACTACAAGCAGACATGCTGATAACTTCTTTAACATAGCCCCGCCTTCTCCTTTTTACATTATATTTTAAATAAGTGTTGTTCTTACCTTAACTACTACCTTACGGATTGTCATTGGCTCATTAACTGCTACTGCTG
Organism: Lachnospira sp.; assembly: GCA_050874305.1. Lineage (GTDB taxonomy): Bacteria > Bacillota > Clostridia > Lachnospirales > Lachnospiraceae > Lachnospira. Next base: position 74,209 of record JBNMKL010000010.1, read on the forward strand.
GTCTGTGTACATCACATGGGAAGAACACTGAAAAGCAGCCTGGTACAGCATTAATAAATCCTTCATTTTCTACCTTCTTATAGAAAATAAGGTCTCTTTCCTTGATGTACTCATCTATCTCGTACTCGTCCTTTAATGGAGTAAAGCCAAGCTTTTCCTCGCCTGATGCTAAGAACTGGATATCAAGATAATCCTTGTGTGACTCTGGTCTCTTCTCTGAGACAGCTCCTGTCTCGGCATCAAATACCTGTGCATAGATATCTTTTCCCTGAATCTCATACACACCTGGCTCCATATTAACGAAATCATTCTTCTTTAAATAATCAATAACCTTTTTTATAACCTCTGGATACTCTGCAAATGTATCACATGAATTAATTGATGAAAATATCATTACTTATCCCTTCCTTCCATTGCATGTACCATATTAACCACAAACTCATGGCTTGGTACTGCTACATTATATTCATGGCCAGCTCTTACGACTGCGCCGCTTATTGTATCAACTTCTGTTCTTCTTCCATCTCTTAAATCCGCACGGATTGATGTACAACCATTAGGATTGTTAACAGATGTATCAGAAACTTTCTTAACTATAGCTTCCTCGTCTGCTTCAAGCCCCATAGCCTTTGCAACAAGGACTGCCTCATGAATAAGTGCCTTAGTCAGATTCCATGCATATTCATTGGCTGCTATATATCCCATGTCAACCTGTAAAATACCTGTCACTGCGCTGAGTGATACATTAGTGAATAACTTATCCCAGATAAGCTGCTGGATATTATCACATATCTTAAGTGTGAATCCACAACTGTCAAATGACTCCTTCATCTTAGCAAGGAATCCTTCTGAATCCTGTGTAAGCATACCAGCGTTAGTCTTACCAACACCGCCTCTTCTTACATGTCCCATTCCAAGAACAGCTCCGTTATCCTCTGTTGTTCCGATTATCACTCTCTCCTTAGGCGCATACTGCATAAGCAGATGCTCATGTCCTGCACCATTCTGCAATGTAAGGAGACGGGTATGTTCACCGATAATATTCTTGTTGCCTTCCAATGCAGCTTTTGAAAATGTTGATTTAACAAAGAGAATAACAAGGTCAACATCAGTTATACCTTCTGTACTTGTGACTGCCTTTGGATGGTAAACATTAGTTATACCATCTTCATCAATCTTTAAACCATCTTTATTGATAGCATCTACAATTTCCTGCTTAGTATCTACGATATACACTTCGTTATTCTGCGAAAGATGTCCGCCGTAGATTGAGCCCATCGCTCCAGCGCCAATAACTACTATCTTCATAACCTGTCTCCTTTGAATATTCTATATATACTTTAAAGTCTTACCAAAAAACCTGTCAATCATTAATTATTGTCTATTGCAATTACTCTGTGAATCCTGGAAGTCCCTCGATTGCATATGCACGAACTGGGCAAGAATCAAGTCCTAAGATTGGGAGTGGTGAGTAGCTCATGAAGAATACATCCTTCTCTAATAACTCAAGATTCTTTAATACTTCAAGGAATACGATGTTCTCTGCCATAAGTATATCGTGGAATGGCTTAACATCCTCATTGCTGTTCTCGATTGAAACGCCATCACCGAAACCTACGCATTTAACCTTGTGGTCACGGAACCATTCAGCAACCTCTGCATTGATAAGAAGTCTGTGATCCTTCTCTGTATTAGTGTCTGGTGTAAATGGCTGCATCTTATATGAAGAATCAAGGATTACGATATCGCCTTCCTGAATCTTACCAGCTGTTGCTCTGTCGAGGTCTGCTGATGTAATATGTGTATAAGGAGCAACTGTGTCCTTAAAGTCAATGTAGATTGCTCTTCCCATAAATGTTGTAAGTGGAAGCTCTGCTACACTTGGCCAGTTATCATCATGATGATAAGGACACTCGCAATGTGTTCCTAAGTGGCTTGTAAGATCCATGATTGTATGGAAATCTGGAATTGGACCACCTGTGTTGAAACGATACATATGGCATCTTCTTGTCTCTGTTGCTGGATCAAGCAGCTTAGTTAAATCAACGATTCTTAAGTTTCCCATCTGATAAACATTGTTCATAATTAAATCCTCCATTTTTAAATTAATAAGATTAAGTTTTAGGGTTGACATCTTTGAAGTTTGTTATTTTTTTGTCTTACCTTACATACACAGTATACCGGTATATCGGTATACTGTCAATATGTAACTTATGTCTTGGCATCACAAAAAATCTCGTCGATTTTTGTGCACTTTTGACAAAACTCATTATTTCCTTGACCTGTCACTAAACTTGTACTAACATTAAATGAGTTTTTATTATAAAAGAAACGGAGCAGATACATATGAAAACAAAGAGTTTACTCCAACAACAAGCCTATGATTTCATCAAAGAGAGAATCCTTTCTGGTGAACTGGCACCCGATACACTCTATTCGGAAACTAAGTTATCTTCTGAAGTAGGTATATCAAGAACACCTATGAGAGAGGCATTGCAATGCCTCAGCCAGGATGGATATATAACAATCATCCCAAGTAAAGGTTTCCAGATACGCCAGCTTACAGAAAAGGATATGATAGAGAGTATTCAGGTAAGATGTGCCATAGAAGGCTTCTGTACTTCAACAATCGCCTCAGAGATTAACACTCCAAAGGCCAAGGCACTTATTGATTCTCTTGAAAAAATATTAGTCAATATGCGTGACTGCAATAAGAAAGCTGAACACAGCCATGAAGCCTTAGAGCAGTTCATTGACTACGACCACGAATTTCACCTAAAGCTTGTTGAATATATGGGAAATGTTGAATTTGAAGATATGTATCAGCGTTTAATGTATATGATAAGGCTTACATCTAATACTGCCTTATCAAAAAAGGGAAGAATCCAGGGAACACTTGATGAACATGAGGAATACTATAAAGCCCTCAAGGAAGGCAAAAGCCATGAGGCTTACAGTATACTTATTAATCACTTGCTCATGCCTATCAAGATCCGCGAGGAATCAGAAGAATAGATTTTACAATATTAATGGGAGCCTTAACATACATAACATGTTAAAGCTCCCATTAATTATTTATCCTATAGGTCAATTATTTGTCCTATAGGCTCATTCTATACTTAAAATAAAAGGACTGGCATAACCTGCATGCTACAGATCATGCCAGCCATCATCCTCTTAATCCATATTTTTAGGTAAAACAAGATTTAATATAATCGCCACAATAAATACAACTGCTACACAGTTCTGTGCAAATACAGTCTGTACAATTCTTGGGAATATTGCAAACAGGTCAGCGCACTGTGTAAATCCTAATCCAACACTCAGTGAAAGTGCAGCAATTATTATATTTCTCTGTGAGAAACCACATTTACTTATCATCTGTAATCCACTTACAACAATCGTACCGAACATCATAATAGTACATCCACCAAGAACAGCCTCTGGAAGTGTTGCAAGCAAAGCTCCAAATATAGGAAAGATACCAGCAAGTATCATAATCACAGCACCAGTCGCTATTGTGAATCTGTTGACAACCTTAGTCATCGCAACAAGTCCTACATTCTGGCTGAATGATGTGATTGGAAGGCATCCGAATATTGAAGAAAGTGCACTTACAAAACCATCACACGCTATAGAGCCTGATGTCTCTTTTTCTGTTGCATATCTGTCTAAACCAGACGATGCAAGAGCAGAAGTATCACCTATTGTCTCTGTCGCAGATACAAGGAATATAAGAAGTACAGATACAACCGCATCAAGCCTGAATTCCATCTTAAATGGCATAAGCTGTGGCAGCGCTATTATCTTAGTTCCTGCAAGTGACGAGAAATCAACCACTCCCATGAATATCGCAACAATATATCCAACTACAAGTCCGAATAATACTGATAACTGCTTGTAATGTGACTTAACTAATGTGTGGAATAAAATACAGCACAGAAGTGTTATTGTTCCAAGAATCCAGTTCTTCGCCGAACCAAAATCCGCACTGCCGCTTCCACCGCCAAATGATGTAGCACCAACTGACAGAAGCGAAAATCCTATAGCTGTTACAACGCTGGCTGACACTATAGGAGATATTATCTTAAGCCAGTACTTTGCAAACAATCCAAGTATTCCTTCAATAATACCGCCAATAAGCACAGCCCCCATAATAGCGCCATATCCGTACTGCGCTCCTATATATGTAAGTACTGATACAAATGTAAAACTGATTCCCATAACTATAGGAAGTCCTGAACCTATCTTATGAAATATAGGAAACAACTGCACAAGTGTACCAATTCCTGCAATAATCATGGCACTCTGGATAAGTGTCGCCAGACTCGCCTCACTAAGTCCGCATGCACCTCCAACAATGAGGATTGGTGCAATATTAGCAACGAACATAGCTAAGATATGCTGTAGTCCAAAGGGAATCGCCTTCTGCACAGGAACTGCCCCGTCAAGAGAATAGATATTCTCTAAAGATGCATTTTTCATACTGAATTTCATCTTACTACTCTCCATTCTGACGGAATGTTATCTCACCTGTAGCCGCATCCATATCATCTACAATCGCCAGTGATTCAAGCTGGAATCCAAGATTACGGATAATTCTTCCACCCTGCTGGAATCCCTTCTCTATCGCTATACCGATACCTTCAACTGTACCGCCAGCCTGTCCTACTATAGATATAAGTCCCTGAAGCGCACAGCCGTTAGCAAGGAAATCATCTATAATAAGTACATGGTCATCCGGACCTATAAACTTCTTAGATACCAATACCTGATTCTTGCACTTATGTGTAAATGACTCAACCTCTGCTGAATACACGTCACCATCGATATTAACGCTCTTTGATTTCTTTGCAAATACAACTGGAACATCAAAACATTCTGCCACGATACAGGCAATTCCAATACCAGAAGCTTCAATTGTGACAATCTTATTGATATTTTTGCCTGCAAAGCGCTTCTTGAATTCCTCTCCCATCTGTCTGAACAGTCTCACGTCCATCTGGTGATTCAAAAAGCTGTCAACCTTTAAGATATTGCCCTCTTTGACAATACCATCTTTCATAATCTTTTCCTCAAGAAAATTCATACTATAAAGTTCCCTTTCATAATGATTTGTCGTAGATATATGACGATATTCTATCATCATCATAGCATAAGGTCAATTAATAAAGTTTTAATTGACACAAGTATGATTTCGGACTATACTCTGTAAGTATGATTTCGGACTTGCATGAAAATATTGCAATATAAAAATTATGCTTAACACTTGATTTTGGGATAGATTTTATCGATTTTCAGACACATTTATCAGCATAAAGGAGATTTATTATATATGAGCAGTGAATACCTACCAGAATTTGCCAGCCCTGAGTTTATTGAATATAACCGGTTATATCGTGAATTTAACAATATCTACCATGACATTGCACTCAGACTCAATATGTCTGACAGCGCATTTGAAATATTATATTCTATATGTGATTTAGGTGATGGCTGTCTTCAGAAAGATATCTGCAACCTGACATTCCTTTCCAAGCAGACAGTCAACTCGTCAATAGACAAGCTTATTGACAAAGGTTTTATTACACTTACTCGCGGCAAAGGACGCAATATGCACATTCATCTTACACCAGATGGGCGCAGGCTTATTGAAGACAAGATATATCCTGTCATGCGTATTGAAAATGATGCTTTCGGCGTTTTGGACAAAGATGAGATTAAACAGCTTCTTACGTTACATAATAAATATATCACAGCCCTGCACTCTGGCATGGCAAAACTTACAGATAATCATAACAAGGAGGATTTATGATTCAGTTATCAGAACATTTTACCTATAATAAATTATTGAGGTTTGTATTTCCATCAATCGTGATGATGATATTTACATCCATTTACAGTGTTGTCGATGGACTCTTCGTATCAAATTTCGTTGGAAAGACTGCACTTGCGGCTATTAATCTTATTGTTCCCCTTCTTATGGGAATATCCGCACTCGGCTTCATGATTGGTACAGGAGGCAGTGCGATTGTTGCCAAAACTCTTGGTGAGGGCAAAAAGGACAAGGCTAATGAATATTTTTCGATGCTTGTATATGTTACAATTATCGGTGGAATCACACTCTCAGCTATCGGCTCAATATTCGTTCCACAGGTTGCAAAAGCTCTTGGTGCATCTGGAGAACTGCTTGACCTCTGTGTTCTCTATTCAAGAATAACATTCATATCAATGCCGGCATTCATGCTCCAGAATGTTTTCCAAAGTTTCTTCGTTGCAGCCCAGAAACCTAAGATGGGGCTTGTGGTTATCATTATTGCCGGCGTAACTAACATGGTTCTGGACTTTTTATTTATCGCGGTTCTTGGATGGGGACTTGCAGGAGCTGCCACTGCTACAGTATGCGGTGAGCTTCTTGGCGGTATAATACCACTTATTTATTTTGCGAGAAACAATTCAAGCCTTTTACGACTTGGAAAGACCCACTTTAATGGACGTATATTATTATACACCTGCTCCAATGGTCTTTCAGAACTTATGACTAATCTCTCAAGCTCAATAGTAAATTCACTTTACAACATCCAGCTTATGAAGATTGCTGGTGAAAATGGTGTTGCGGCATATGGTTCAATCATGTATGTCAACTTTATATTTGCAGCTATTTTCTTTGGATACGCTATTGGAAGTGCACCAATAATAAGTTACCACTATGGTGCTGGCAATCATGACGAATTAAAGAATCTTTTCAAGAAAAGCCTCACTCTCATAAGCATATGGGGTGTTATGCTTGCTGTGATTGCACAGTTGCTTGCTGCACCGCTTTCCAAGCTGTTTGTGGGTTATGATGCTGAATTATTTGAGATGACGGTTAATGGATTCAGAATATATTGTATCGTTTTCCTTATTAATGGATTTGATATATTTGGCTCATCTTTCTTTACTGCTCTCAACAACGGTATTCTGTCAGCCACTATATCATTCTTGCGAACTCTGCTGTTTCAGGTTGGCGCTCTGCTCATCCTTCCTATATTCTTCGGAATTAATGGAATATGGAGTGCTGTAATTGTCGCCGAAGTGCTGACACTTGTCATAACAGTTACATTCTTCATAAAATACAGAACAAGATACCACTATGCGTAAAACCATGCCAGCCCCGCTTGCTTGGCATTTTGATTTTGCCCCTGCTTATTCAGACAGCCGGCTGGCATGTGGCTGTCTGAACTATTGGGGAGAGGTAATAAACCTTAAACTTTTTGGCTTTATTTAATAATTCCATTTAAAAAATCCAAAAATAGGGGTTTTTCACTTCGCTAAACTTCACTTTTGGATTCACATGAAAAAAGATGCGGAAAAATCCATTTTCTTAACGAATCTTGGATTTTTCCGCATCTTTTATTCATCCTGAGCCAAATCTATATTTATAATGTACCCCAAGTAGTGGACACGCACATACAAATTATTTACCTAAAATTCTGGCTGTCCCCCATATTGGAAACACAAATTTTTTATCCTTATACCTAAACTATGTAATTATGTGTGGCTGAACCGATTTTGACAC
>JBNMKL010000011.1:0-75989 GCA_050874305.1 Lachnospira sp.
CTTTTTATATCAAATTATATCATTTTGCGATAAATTATGATATCTGTGTCAATTTTATAAATCTTGCTCAAAGCCAGTAAATTCAAGCATTTAGGGCATTTCAAAGGATGTTTTAAATGAATCCGTAGGAAAATCTATAAATTCCTGCTTATACTGCTCCATTGTATCTAAAACCTCCTGATTATGTGGCTTTGCGCCATTATTGTTATTCCATAAATGCTTTTCGAATGCATACTCAACTTTCTTTTGTAAAATAGGAAAGTTTCCAAATATTGTTCCTATTTTACCATAAAACTTCATTGGTTTCAATGTGTATTTACATTACCAGCACCTCCTACAGTCTATCTTTATGTCTATGATCCGAACAATGTAAGAATATGATACACAGAAACGCATAAACTATTAATACCACTACAAGTAATATACCATTTGACATCAATGGATATCAATGGTATATTACTTGTAGTGGTTGTGCTACGGAAACTTGTGATGCCCGTAGCCGGTGGAGTTCCATGCGTGGGCTCCACTTTTTTTATGCCTGTTCCTGTTTCAGAAAGGAAATACTATATGGCAAAAAACTTTCTTACCTATGAGCAGCAATAAAAAATCATTGGCTACCTGTTCCATGAACAAGCAGCCAGCCGATAGTTAGAAAGATTTAATTTTTATCACTAAATTTCCTTTTTCAGATTACGGATTTCACGGGAAATTCTTCTGCAGACTCCCTGATTGTCTTTCTTGTTTCCTATCAGTTTATTTAATCTGTATTCTAACATTGCACATTTCTGTTTCTTATTCATAATTTTAATTCTCCTTAATTTTTCTCACTTTTATATTTCTTTTGCCAATGTACATATAATCCTAGCGCAATTTTCATAACCGATTTTACTGCTGTCAAGCATGAGGTCATAATTATATCTGTTACCCCATATTCTGTTATCGTATGTATTGTGATGCTGTCCACGTCCCTCACGGCTGTTTTTATCTGCATATATAAAAACCTTCAACACGTCATCTCTGTCAGTTAAAATATCATTTCTACCTCTTACAACAATGACGCAGCTTTCTCTTTGGGCAATAGCTTCTATAACCTCTCTCTGTGCTTCAAAAACCTGTTCAGGCAATAGTGGTTCCTGATTATTAGCACTTTGTAATATTCCCGTCTTTTTTGCAGCCTTATCTATGAGTTCATTATCGTAATATGCAACTCCTAACCGATTAGCAACAAGTTTACCTATTGTTCTGCCTCCGCTTCCAGGCTCTCTGCCTATAGTTATTATTCTTTTCATCCGCTCTGGCTCCTTCCTTTATTATTTTTGTACCAGTCCTTCTATGTATTTTTTGTGACGCTTTAGCTATATCGCATCTATTATTACACTCATACATTAATTCGTAGTACACTTTTCCTTCCTCATCTTTCATACATGTTTCAATACATTTTTTGGAAAACTCCTTACATTCAACACATTTACTTGCATAGTGGGACATTACACACCAGCCCCTTTTTCATATTGATTTATGCTGAATTTTTTCATCTGTAAAATAATAAGTATCAGAGCCAGAATAAATGCTAGTCCATCTGCAGCCGATCCTGCCCATAGAACGCCTTCAATTCCCATACAACTACATAAAATCATAACTGCTGGTATCAAAAATACTATCTGTCTGCTAAGAGAAACCACTCCAGATGTTACAGCCTTTCCAATTGACTGGAAAAATATCGCGGATACTGTCTGGAATCCATTGAAGAAGCATAATAATGTAAATATTCTGAATGACATAATTGAAAATTCTGTATACAAATCACCCTGATTACCAAATATAGCGGTGAGCTGTTTTGGAAACACCTGAAATACAACAAAAAATAAAACCGAAAATATGGTTGCAGCTTTTACAGCAAGCCAAAATGTTTTCTTTACTCTTGCATAATTGGCTCCACCATAGTTATATCCGACAATTGGCTGTGCTCCCGTTGCAATACCTGTTACAATTGAAATAAGTATAGTGTTAAATTTCATTACTATTCCAAATGCAGCCAGCGGAATATCTGCTCCGTATTTTGAATCCATACCGCAATGAACAAGATAGTAATTAATTACAGTCATCACAATAGCTACCGCTATCTGGGATATAAAACTTGAAACTCCAAATCCTGCTATCCTTTTTAACATCTTGAAATCCGGTTTCATCAGGCTTAATTTAATTTTTACAGTTTTAAACCTTGGAACATACCACATGCTTATAGCAAAATTTAAAAGCTGTCCTACAACAGTTGCTATTGCAGCGCCTTCCATTCCCCAACCAAATCCAAGAACAAATAATGCATCAAGCACCACATTTACAAGGCATCCTGCAATCATGGCAATCATTGTAAGCTGCGGCGTTCCATCTGCACGTATAACCGAACACATTCCGCACCCAACGATAACAAAAGGGAATCCAAGTATAACGATTCTTCCATAAGCCAAGGCATAACTCATATTATCTGGAGTTGCTCCAAATAAAACAGTTAATGGTTTTAAAAAGGCTTCACATATAAGGAAGAAAACAATTCCCTCAATTATAAGCCATGAAAAAGTACTGTTAACTCCTTTTTCTGCTTTTATATTGTCTTTACGTCCCAATTCCAGACTCAGGTATGCTGCTCCTCCATCTCCTAATAACAATGCAAGTGCCATAACAATCATATTAAGCGGAAAGACTACATTAGTTGCACTATTTCCGAGGGTTCCTACACCCCAGCCTATAAATATCTGGTCAACAATGTTATAAAGAGAATTTACAACCAGTGCAACAACACTCGGAATAGCATATTTAAGCATTAATTTTCCTACAGGTGCTGTTGCCAATAGATTTTGTTCTGTTACTTCTTTTGTCATATATAACCTCCTTCGCATTAAAATCAAAGTTCATATCTAAACTTTGTACGAAGTATAAACTATATGATAATCATAGAGTCAACACACTTATTTATAAAATATCAGTTGTTTTTAACAGATTATTTTTCTATAATAAAATACGTATTTATAACCTACATGCAGGAGATATATTCATATGGAAAATTATTTATCAATCGGAGAAATGGCTAAAATACGCAACATTAATGTACAATCACTTCGCTATTATGAAAAGCTTGGCATTCTTGTTCCTGCATACATTAACCCAGAAAGCGGCTATCGCTATTATTCACTTGAACAGATTATGATACTCGATACCATTATATTAAGCATAGACTTAGGAATAACTCTGAAAGATTTAAAGAATTATGTAGATAAAGATGGTAAGTTAGAATTTGAAAGATTACTAAAAGATGGCAAGCACTTAGCCAATGAAAAAATACGTAAAATAGAATCCAACATTGATTCTATTAACCGTACATTACAACATATAAATGCCCAGAAGGATTTTCTTGGAAGAGATGGGTATTATACACGCTACATATTTGAAAGATACTATATATCAATTCCCTGCGAAATAAATATGGATGCTAAAACATATGAAAGAAATCTCAGCAATCTATTCAGCCTGGCAAAGCAGAAAAATCTCCGCGCATCATTTCCACATGGAATTATTACGACCTATAACTGCGGAGAATATATAACTTCTAAAATGTTTCTGGAGGTTCTGCCTAGTGGGTTGGAAGATGTACATAAACTTCCTAATGCCAATTATTTATGTTTACAGGAAGCCCGTGAAATTCACTCAGACCCGCTTGATATATTTCCAAAGAAACTACTTAATAATGAAAAAAAGGATATTATTATATCCTGCATGTCTCCAAGTACATATAAATACGATAAAGTCATTCTTGAATTTCAGATTCAGGCATAGTATTTTTGAGTTTCAGATTCAGACATAATCAGATAACATTGCCAACTTCTGTTATCAAAACAAAAATATAGCAGGAGCTGTTAAAGCCCCTGCCATGTATCTGCCTTGCCACTGTATATTTTCTTTAACTGCGCCTTGGTAAGATTATCTGCCGGATTATCCGCATTGACAATCACCGCTATTGCATCTTTACCTATCGCCCGCTTATTAAGAAGTGTATTCTCGTAATCCTTTAATTCTCTTGATGATATTGCTATATCAAGCTGCCCATTGATAGCTTTATTAAGTCCATCTGAAGAATCAGACACAACAAGTTCAAGCTCTGCATCAGGATTATACTTTTTATAGTCATCTATCAGCTCTTTCATTATAGGTGCAACCGATGATGAACCACCTATTGTAATCTTACCAGATGATTTATCTGAAAGAAAAACCGCTGAGTCATTGACTGCCACACAGCTCTTTCCAACTATCTCCTGTCCGGCAGACATGACATATCTTATAAAATCCTGCATAAGTCCTTCAGGCTCTCCCTGATATGCAATGTAATAATTCCTGATAAGAGGATACTGGTTGAATCTTATTGTTTCAGTATCCGGCTTTTTTCCATTCACAGACAAAACCTTTACATCTGATTTGTCCTTTATCGAATCATATGCCACATATCCGATTGCATTCTTATCATCAGAAATCATCTTACACATATCATCTGTAGAACCAGCAATATTATCCACGCCACCGCTCTGTGTGCCATCTGACAGTCCTATAAGCCTGTAGAATTCATTTTTAGTACCAGAGCCATCTTCTCTTGCTATGACATTAATCTTTCCCATAGATGACATATCTGGAAGGCTCCCGCCTTTACCGCATCCCATCACACCTGTCACAAGAACTGCCGCCATAACAATACTGCATGCTTTCTTTAATCCATGTCCAATCCGTCTCATGCCTGATCACCTCCGGATGCTTCAATAGCTGCGGCAGCTTCATCATTATTCTCGAATTGTATGAATGATATATTATCAAGTGTCTCCTCTGCTATCGCAACGCAGTTATCTGCAAGTCTGTCTATGCTGTACAGAATTCCAGAGTAATCAGCCGTCAGATTCTCTGAACATTCTTTTTTCTTTACTCTGTTTAAATGTGCTTTATTAAACTGTTTCTCTGCTTTTCTTATCTTGTTCTTTTCCTTTGAAACCTTAGTGGCAAGCTCTGTATTGCCAAGCTTTACAGATGTGACAGCATCATAATACAATTCCTGTGCCATTGATATACAATCCTCTAAGTCTTCATTGGCATCTTTAGAAAATGCTGTTTTATCATCCGCCATCTTATTACAGATTCCTTCAATCTCTCCACATCTGTCCGCTATACGACCTATATTGTTAGACACATACAATAATCCCGAAACCTGTTCAGCCTGATTTTCAGTTAGATTACCACTTGAGAGCATTTTAGTTATGTATGATGCAATATTATCCTGTAATGTCTTAACTATATTTACCTTGTCAGCATATTCCCTTGTCCTTGATGATATGTTATTCCTATTAACCACATAGCTTTTAAGGTTATCCATCATATCCATTGCACAGTCAGCAAGTCTTCCAAGCTCTTTAGATACAAGGCACATGGCTGCTGCCGGCTGTGAGATAAGATTATTATCTATAAACTGAGGCTCATATTCTCTTAATGCTGCTCTGTCATCACCACTTATAATAAATGTAACTATCTTGACCATCACTGGTATCAATGGAAGCCATACAAGAGTACATACTACGTTAAATGTCGTGTGTGCATTGGCTATCTGACGTGAAATCACATCAACCTCTGCTCCCTTAGGTGATATAAACTGTACAAAACCTGTAAGCACTGGTATAAGGAACAGGAACACTATACTACCTGTTATATTAAATACACTGTGTGCAATAGCAGTTCTCTTTGCATTCTTTGACTGTCCGATTGATGCAAGTAATGCAGTTATTGTTGTTCCTATGTTATCACCAAGAAGAATAGGTATTGCACCGGCAAGGCCTATTACACTTGTCACTCCATCAGGTCCAGCCTGTGAAGCAAAGTTCTGAAGTACTGCAATTGTTGCTGAACTGCTCTGTACAACAACTGTCATAATCATTCCAAGAAGTACTCCGAGCACTGGTAAATCCTTAACCTTTGACATAAGTTCAATGAATACATAGCTTGATGCCAATGGCTTCATGACAGAACCCATAATCTCAATTCCCTCAAACAAAAGACCAAACGAGAATACAACCATACCTATATTCTTTACACGTTCTTTCTTGCCTGCAAAATTCATCAAAAATCCAATAAATATAATTGGATAGATATAATTACTTATCTTAAATGCCATAAGCTGTGCTGTCATTGTCGTACCTATATTAGCTCCGAATATAACAGATATAGCCTGTGGAAGACTCATAAGTCCTGCACTTACGAAACCTATAACCATGACTGTAGTTGCAGAACTGCTCTGCAATACAGCAGTTACAAGTGCACCAGCAAGCGCACCCATAACCGGATTCTTTGTAAGGAATCCAAGAATCTTCTTCATCTTTTCGCCAGCTGCCTTCTGAAGAGCATCACTCATGCTGTTCATTCCATATAAGAACAGTGCCAGTCCCCCAACCAGTCCAAATATAATCTTTAAATTACCATTCATATTACACCTCATATCTTTCTGCGATTAGTTCACATACTTCTTACATATGCTTAATATCATCTTTTCTTTGTGCAATATGATTGTAAAATAAAATTTACCAATGCAGCTATCCTGCATTGGTAAATATCATGTAAAATATAGGTAAATTATTTAACAAACAATCTGTATTTTTGTCAGCAACTCTCTAATGTTAATTTTGCTGCAATTAACAGATTTAGGGTTAAACCCGCAACAGCGGCATTTATCTGTTTTATCTTTGTAGTATACACATTTTAACCTGTTACATTTTTTATCACAAAACATATCCTTCATCCTTTCATAAACCATTATCATCGTCTCTTTGTATTATTATACGTATTAAAACTAAAACAGGTTTAAAATTACATGAAATGTAATAAAAAAATTTTTAAATATATGTATACATCCATTAATCAGACACCCAGGCTTCTAAGCTGTCCCGCCATGGTATCACACATGTTCATAACATCTTCCATCGCAACATCAGACATGTACGCTCTCAACAATTTCATATTATCTTTACATACATCTGGTATTCTGCACTCATTAAGTACATCCATGGCTTTATCTGCTTTTTCCAGATCAAATTCATCCATCGCATGCTTAATGTCATCAAGCAATGTAAGAAGCTCATCTATTGGAACATCATTCTTGTCCTCATCCCCATATGCTGCAAAATTTTTTAGTTTGTCCTTAAATGAACGATACATTTTAAGTACCGCAGGAGTATCCTTCTTTAACTTATCAATCTCATTATTATTGCCAAGCGTCTCCATCCTTAAAAATTCATTAGACATCTTAGTTGCACCGATAAGTCTCGATGTACTCTTTAACCCGTGTACCTCTATAACATAATCTTTAATCATATTGTCCTGCAGACATTTCTCTATCTTGGATGATTTGATATCAATTATATTATAATAGTCTGACAGCATCTTTAAGAACATCTCTTTAGAACCAGAATTCTTAATTCCCTCTTTTATCTCAATTCCATCTATAACAGGAATATCATCAATTGATTCCTTCTTAACTCCCATCTCAACTTCCGCATTCTGCTTATATATCTTATCTTGTGGAAGATATTTTCTAAGGAGTGCAACCATCTCGTTAAGTTCAATTGGCTTGGCTACAAAGCCATCCATTCCAGCCTCAGCAAAACTCTTTCTTGCATCCATAACAGCATTGGCTGTCAGGGCAATTATAGGAAGTTTCTTATAATATTCATCATCCATCGCACGGATTGCCTTGGTCGCCTCAATACCATCCATGACAGGCATCATATGATCCATAAGTACAATATCATATTTATTTCTCTTTATCATATCGATAGCTTCTTTACCATCAACCGCTGTATCAATATGCATAAGAAGTGGTTTAAGAAGCCCTATTGCAACTTTCCTATTCATCTCATTATCATCGACAAGAAGAATATTAGCGGCAGGTGCAATAAAGTTAAGGCAGTATTCATCCTCGACCTCAACCTCTGATTTCTCATTATTAATCATCTGTGCAAAATTAACTGAGAATATAGGTCTGTTAGTAGATAAGGTTCCCTCAATCTTCTTATTCTCAACCATCGGGTTATTAAGCACACAAATTGTAGCCTCATCTGTTATTTCACTGTCAATCTCTGACATCATTCCGTTATAAAGTTCAGCATCAACAAATATATAATCAACTTTCTGATTATTATTCTTAACCTCATCGTAATCTACATATGGAAGTCCAAATCCCTCCGCCATATGTTCAAAATTCTCACGTCTGTACGTCGAACCAATAAGGCATGTAATTGACGGTACTTTATTATCACTTCTCTGGCGTATCTCAGCTGCTGGCTTCTTATTGACTACTCCCTGCTTTAATGTAAAGAAGAATTCACTTCCTACACCAAATGTACTCTCAACCTCAATCTTGCCACCCATAAGTTCAACAAGTCTCTGAGATACCGAAAGCCCCAGTCCTGTTCCTTCCTGTTTGCTTGCTCTCCTTGTATTAATCTGTTCAAATGACCTGAAAAGCTTGTTTATATCTCCATCCTTAATACCAATTCCAGTATCTTTGACAGAATATCTTATAACAGCTTCCTTATCATCCATATCTACTATCTCAATCTTTAAGCGTACATATCCCACATCTGTAAATTTAATGGCATTATTAACTATATTGATAATTACCTGGCGGACTCTTGATGCATCTCCATACAGCACTGATGGAAGCCTGTTATCTATATCAAGCACAAGGTCAATTCCTTTATTACCAATTCTGTTAAGGAACATCATACCTAAATCATTAAGAAAACTTGGTGTCTCATAATTCTCTGGGATAATATCCATCTTACCTGATTCAATCTTGGAAAAATCAAGCACATCATTGACAATTGTAAGAAGTGATTTACCAGAGCTTTTAATATTCATAAGATATTCTTTTTCTTTATCATTAAGGTCTTCTCTTAATAAAATTTCTGTCATTCCTACGATTGCATTCATAGGAGTTCTTATCTCATGTGACATATTAGAAAGGAATATAGATTTTGCCATATTGGCATCTTCCGCGCGCTCCTTTAACTCCTGCATCTGCTTGGTCTGCTCTACAACATTAGTAACATCAATGATAGACATCATATTACCTTTGACATGATGTTCTGAGTCTCTTATCTCCGATAATCTTGTCTCATAATACTTACCATCTATCTCAACCTGTGAACCATTATTGGAATAACAGCCAAGAGCCTTCTTTGCATCTTCAAATGACCAGTGCTCCTTTAGATTTTTAAGTATTCTTGATGCGACCGGATTATAATATAAGATACTGTTATTATTATCTGACACAATAATTCCCTCTGACAGATTCTCAACAAGATCCTCTTTAGCACTTTTAACCGTATCAAACAATCCGCTTGAATTGACAGCAACACTCCAGAATACACATGTTATAAGTATACCTATTGATGTAGGATCATCACCGGCAAAAACACCGAATATTCTAAGCACAAGGAAAACACATGGTGCTATGGCTGCCATAAAAATCAGATAATGAAGTTTTTTATCTTCTTTACTAAGACTTCCTTTAATCAAAGGTATCAGTATCATAACCATGCTTGCAACAAGCTCTGCTGTTACAAAAAGCATATATACATAGTAAAATAAAGCTTTTTCCTTGACAAGAATATATCCACCTATTGATGTGACAGATGGTGCCATAGAAATACTCTTGTAATACAGATGATGATACTGGCATGTCATTATAACCGCAAATGCAGCAAGATTAAAAGCAAGCATTGCGTTGAGAATCCACATTGGACAGCGGACTTTCTTCCACCTTACAATAAATACAAAAGCGCAGTAATTGACAAAGCATTTGCCAAGATATTCCATCTTAGACAATGCAAGCAGTGTCTCCATATTATCCGATACAATATACATGCATCTTGAAACCAGTGCCACAAGGCAGCATGCCATGGCTACAATAAGTGCACTCTTATATTCAGTAACATTCTTTTTGGTAACCCATATCAATAGCATAAAACATATTATTGTACCTATGACATGTATCGCAAACCATGCATAACACATACTGCTGCCCCCCTCTTCATACGCATCCAGTATCACAACTTATCTGATATATTACTTAACACATCCAATCAGCTCATGAATGTCATCTATATTCCTGTCTGTCATATATTTTTCAATACCATCAATAACCTTGATTGTTGTAAGTGGGTCATGGAAATTAGCAGTTCCAACAGATACCATAGTTGCACCTGCCATAATAAACTCAAGTGCATCAGATGCATCCTGTATTCCACCCATTCCGATTATCGGAATATTAACAGCATTAGCGACCTGATATACCATTCTTACTGCAACAGGCTTTATTGCTGGGCCTGATAATCCACCAGTCTTGTTAGCTACAGCGAACGTTCTTCTGTTGATATCAATTTTCATTCCTGTAATTGTATTGATAAGTGACACTGCATCTGCTCCACCAGCTTCAACCGCTTTTGCCATCTCTGTTATGTCTGTTACATTAGGGCTTAACTTCATGATAACAGGATGCTTTGAAACCTTCTTTACAGCTCTGGTTATATCCTCAGCCATATCTGCCTTCTGTCCAAATGCAATTCCACCTTCCTTGACATTAGGACATGATATATTAATCTCTAACATATCAACTGGTGCATCAGACAATTTTTCCACCGCATCTATATAATCCTCTTTGCTTTTTCCACACACATTTACAATAATCTTAGTATCATACTTTTTAAGGAATGGGATATCTCTTGAAAGGAATGTATCAAGTCCGGGATTCTGAAGACCGATGGCATTAATCATTCCGCCATATGTCTCTGCAATTCTAGGAGTTGGATTGCCCGGCCATGGCACATTGGCAACACCTTTAGTTGTCACAGCACCTAATCTGTTGAGGTCAACATATTCGCTATATTCCATGCCCGAACCAAAAGTACCCGATGCAACCGTTACAGGATTCTTAAAATGTACTCCTGCAATATCTACTGACATATCAACTGTACTCATTAGATTTCTACCTCCCTTGCATCAAATACTGGTCCTTCTTTACATATTCTTGTATTATTAACCTTAGAATGGTCATCTATATTCTTAGTCTTACATACACAGGCAAGACATGCACCTATGCCACAAGCCATCTTCTCCTCAAGTGATATATAGCACTCAATGTCATGTTCAACAGCATACGCCTTAATTGCCCTAAGCATAGGCATAGGACCACATGCATAGAACACCTCACCTGTTATGCCATACTCTCTTACAGCATCAAGGACATTACCCTTGACACCTACGCTTCCATCCTCTGATGCAAGTGAGAGTCTGCCATACTCTTTGAATTCATCTGCAAGAAATGTCTCGCTGTCTCTATATCCAAGAACTATGTCTTTATCACAATCAAGCTGCTTGGCAAGCTCAAGCATAGGTGGGATTCCTATGCCACCGCCGAATATAACAGCTTTTTTCTTAGCATATGGAGCGTTAATATCATAGCCATTACCAAGAGGACCCTGTATAGTAACCTTATCTCCTGCTGAAAGCTGTGCAAATTCCTTAGTTCCGGCTCCTACAGTCCTGTATACAAGTCTTATAGTATCCTTGTCGATACCGCATATACTTATTGGTCTTGGAAGGAGCCTTGCTCCATCCTTGGAATATACAGATACAAACTGTCCCGGTTTTGCCTCTCCCGCAATTTTATCTGTCTTTAACACCATCTCATAGACACCTTCAGCCAGTCTGCCAGCTTTAGTTATCTCTACATCTTCTCTGTAAGACATAATTATTCCTCGTTTCTTATTGTCTATTATCTGTTAAGTGCATGATTAATATCGTTAATCATATCTATCGCAGCCTGTCTTGAAGCCTGTGCAAATGCAGTCTCGCCATATTTTGCGTATTCTTCCTTAGTGTAAGCTGCTATTATTCCTCTTGAACTGTTAACGATAGCTCCAAGTCCATCTTTATTAAAGAAATGTACAAGGTCTTCTGCCTTACCGCCCTGTGCACCATAGCCCGGTACAAGAATGTATGATTTAGGCATGATCTTTCTTAATGCCTTACCCATCTCTGGATATGTAGCACCTACAACAGCACCTACATAGCTGTAGTCATCACCCATGCACTGAGCAGCCCATTCATTAACCTTCTCACCAACATGCTCATATAATGGTCTGCCGTCAATAAGTCTGTCCTGGAATTCACCACTTGAAGGATTAGATGTCTTAACAAGTATGAATATACCTTTATTCTCTTCCTTACATACCTTTAAGAATGGATTGATACCATCTGAACCAAGGTATGGATTAACTGTTGCAAAATCCTCATCAAACGCGCTGATAAGCTTGTCTCCTACCTGAACCTTGCCAAGATGGGCTACCGCATAAGCTTCTGATGTTGAACCGATATCACCTCTCTTGACATCACCTATGACAACCATATCCTTTTCTTTGCAGTAATCTACAGTCTTCTTAAATGCAATCATTCCAGGGACACCAAACTGCTCATACATGGCTACCTGTGGCTTAACCGCAGGAACTATATCATATATGTTATCAACGATTGCCTTGTTAAACTGCCATATAGCCTCTGCTGCTCCTTCCAGAGTCTCGCCATATTCAGCAAATGCAGCCTTCTTAACATGCTCTGGCACGAACTTCATCATTGGGTCAAGTCCAACAACAACTGGTGCATTCATCTTCTTAATCTTATCAACTAACTTGTTTATCATATCTATCTCCTTATTAATGATTATTATAATTTAGGAACATCCTTATCAACGATACACTCAAATCCAGGTCTGTATGAGTAAACTGTCTTACCTCCAGCGATAGTGTATACAACTCTTCCCTTTACCTGTTTGCCATTAAATGGTGTGTTCTTGCCGAGTGATGCAAACTTAGCACTGTCAATTACATACTCATCATCCGGGTTAATTATTGTAATATCTGCCGCTCTTCCTGGAAGCAGTGTTCCCTTATCAGAATGAAGAATCTTTGCTGGATTATAGCTCATAAGCTCAACCATCTTCATAGGCGTAATTATTCCTTTATTAACAAGTTCAGTCATAGTAAGACTTACTGATGTCTCTAGACCTGTTATTCCAAATGGTGCATCAGCAAATGGTCTCTCCTTCTCCGTCACATGATGTGGCGCATGGTCTGTTGATATACAATCCATTGTTCCATCAGCAAGGCCTTTAATAAGAGCATCAACATCCTCCTGCTTACGGAGTGGTGGATTCATCTTATAATTAGCATCATCACATGTAATTGCTTCTTCTGTAAGTGTAAAATGATGTGGTGTGACCTCTGCTGTTACTGGAAGCCCTTCTTTCTTTGCCTGTGCAACCATAGCAACACTGTCCTTCGTTGAGCAGTGGCAAAGATGAAGTCTTGCACCTGTATTCTTGGCAAGAAGTATATCTCTTGCTACAATGACATCCTCTACAGCATTCATAATTCCATATAATCCAAGTTCTTTAGCACGCTCGCCTGCATTCATTACACCTCTTGCGACAAGGTTCTTATCCTCACAGTGTGCAAATACAGGAATATCAACATTAGCTGCAAGTCTCATAGCCTGTCTCGCAACTCTGGCATTCATAACAGACTTGCCATCCTCACTTACCGCTACTGCTCCATGCATCTTTAACTGTTCAAAGTCTGTGATATACTCACCTTCCTGATTAGCAGTGATAGCTGCTATCGGAAGAATATTAATATCTGTAACATCCTTTGCCTTGTTGACAATATAGTCAACCATATCAGCGCAATCTACAACTGGCTTAGTGTTAGGCATACAGCAGATTGTTGTAAATCCACCTCTGGCTGCTGCCCTTGCTCCTGTTCTTATAGTCTCCTTATGTTCAAATCCAGGTTCTCTAAGATGAACATGAAGGTCAATAAGTCCTGGGCACACGTAACATCCTGCTGCATCAATCTCATTATCAACAGCATCAGTTATGTCTTCCTCAACTTTAAGAATGACTCCATCTTCATAGAGTACATCACATACGGCATCTGTACCACTTGCTGGATCAATTACACGTCCACCTCTAACTAATGTCTTCATAGCACTATCTCCTTGTCTTTATATTTAGCCTAACTCTTTACCCAGATATTTCTTTTCGAATTCATCTGCTGGAACTGGTTTACCAAACAGATATCCCTGAATATAATCAACCCCAAGGTCTCTTAACAATGTATACTGTTCTGACTGTTCTACACCCTCAACAACAATCTGTGTACCTATTGTCTTGGATAAATCAACAATCAGTTTGACGAATGCCTGTGCATAATCATCTTCAACTATGTCATCAATAAATGTCTTATCAACCTTGATTATATTGAGCGGAAGCTGCTTAATGTAATTAAGTGATGAATAGCCTGTACCAAAATCATCAAGGGCAATTCTAGGTCCTAATCTCTTTAATCCGTTAATTATATTAAGCACTCTGTCCATATCATTAATAGCAAATGATTCTGTTATCTCAAGCACAATATTAGCCGGATTAACGCCGCTTCTCCTAATAATACTGTTAATATTCTCTGCCACATTCTTCTGCAAAAGCTGGACAACCGAAAGATTCACATTAACATGGAAATTAGTAAATCCTGCATCATTCCATTCTTTACACTGTCTGCACGCTTCCTCAAGTATGTAGTCACCAATATCTGTAATAAGTCCAAGATATTCAGCCAATGGAATAAAATCTCCTGGTCCCATAAATCCAAGTGCTTTACTGTCCCATCTTACCAGTGCTTCGCATGAGACACATTGTCTTGTAACACTATCAACAACTGGCTGATAGAAAACAACAAATTCCTGTATCTGTGATGCAACTGCCTGACGCATATTATTCTCTATATCAAGCTGTTTTGCTGTATTAGTCTTCTTATCTGCATCATAGTAATTATAGCGGTTCTTACCACTCTTCTTACTCTCATACATAGCCACATCTGCCATCTTGATAATGTCATGGACATCGTTACTGTTATCTGGAAATGTAGCAATACCCATACTCATTGTGCAGAAATATTCTGTACCCATAAGGTACCATGGCTTATTAAACATTGCCAGAATATTTTTTACAATTCTATCAATATCATCATATCTGTCTGGCTTAACTATTACAAGGAACTCATCTCCACCCATTCTGTAACAGTTGCCGCGCAGACCACCTATGCCCTGTAATCCAGCTGCTATCTGCTGTAAAAGAACATCTCCATACTGATGGCCTAATCCGTCATTGATATGTTTAAAGTCATCAAGGTCAATAAACATAACAGCACCTTTAGTATCAGTATTCTCTGCATCTTTAATAACCCTTCTAAGGTCTGTTTCACATTTCATTCTGTTATAAAGACCTGTCAGGAAATCATTATTAGCCTGATATTCGATTTTTTGCTGATTCTTCTTCTTCTGTGTTGTATCAACAGCGGTACATACAATAACAGGGCTTCCATCCATCCATGTAAGGTCTGAGAACTTAATTTCAAACCATAGACCTGATATTGCATCATAGTATTCTCTAGGTCTTCTATCCTTCTTCTCTTCGTCAGGCATGCTCATATAATCATCCACGCCCTCCTGGATTGTCCGCCTTATCTCATCTGTCTTAGTTGCAACATCATTCTCAAATAAAATGCTTCCATCTGTTCTGTTAAATACCATAATTCCAGAACCAATACTGCTTAATATCTCGCGAAGGACTTCATACGAAGAAAGAATTGAATTTCTTGTTACTTTCTTCTGTGCGATTGTCTGGATAACATTGGCAACCT
Source organism: Lachnospira sp. (assembly GCA_050874305.1). GTDB lineage: Bacteria > Bacillota > Clostridia > Lachnospirales > Lachnospiraceae > Lachnospira. The sequence goes on from JBNMKL010000011.1 coordinate 15,837, forward strand.
CTTCTATGTATTTAAGCATCTCATTATCATAATGAATACATGAGTGCGTATCAAATACAGCAAAATACATAGCACATACATTATTGATATACACAGGAACAGTTACCGCTGTCTGCGCACTACACAAATCCATTATATATCTCTGTGCTTCCGTACAGCTGTCTGAATAGCAGGCCATAAGTTTATCACCTGCTATTGCGAACTTGTCCATAGCAAAATTAGTAATGCTCATTGGCTTATCATCTTTGTTCACATATGATATAACCGTGTCAATCCACTTATTATCAGCACTTATCTGCATAATTGCAGCATGTGATGTTGAAAGGATTTCCTCTGCATCATTAAGGATTCCTTCAACAACCTCCATAAATGTTCCTTCAGCCTCAAGCTTATGAACTATCTTATTAAGTATCTCTTCTTTACGAATTTCACTTTCCAAGGTGTATTACTCCCCTAATATTAATATATAGAAATATTATATCCTATTTTACATGCTTTGCAAACCCTTGTGTTAAATTAATAAAAATGGTATTATTCATTCTAACGACACTAAATTTATAGAGGATTTTATATGGATACAATTAAATACAATACTAAACTCAAAGCCGCAGGAGATGAATACAAGAAAATAGTATTCTGGAACAGATTTATACGAAACCCTGTAGAGACAATTCTTTCTCTTATACCAGCTGCCATAGCAATTGCCATGATGTGTGCAAAGCTTTTCAACATTTATCTCGGTGTAATATATGCCGCATGTTTTGCTTATCCAATATATATATTCGCATTCCAGTTTAACAATGCAGTTAAATATCACTTAAAGCACAGAGACCCATCTGAAGATGCACCATGCACTATAACGCTTATGGACACCGGCATTCTTGCCGATATTCCCGACCATGACATGGTTACAACATACACATGGGAATCATTTACAACTATCTACTGCAAATTCGGATATTATATGTTCTTTGATGGTTCTAAGATGATTGTGATGCTTAGAATTGCAGATATGTCAGACGAACAGCAGAAAGCTGCTCCTGAATATATTAAATCACATGTCAATCAGAACCACTGCAAGATAACATTTTAATTTAATCAGGCAATATCAGATAAGATAATAAAACCAATCAGCCAGCCAAGTGATGTTTAACACCCGGCTGGCTGATTTAATTAATTCTAGTTAAATCCGATAAGCTTATTCATAACCTTATATCCATACTTGGATATGGCCCTTCCGCCCTTGCCTGGAATATTGACAGTACTTCCAAGCAGGCTGTATCTTAACTGGCTATAGAGCTTTCCATCTCTTATCTTAACGTAATTCCACAGTTCTTTCTTCTTAGCAAGATTTTCCTTAGTTCCACTGATTATGAGGAATATAGATGATACCTCCATCATAATTCTGAGGTAATTAATCATATACTTTCTGCATCTTACAGACTTAATATCGCTGTCAAGATAGAAATCAATCATTCTCTTGGTAACAGCAATCTGCTGGTCAATTCTTCCTATCATGACCTTTTCATTGACAGACTGGTCTTCGCGTCCTATAAAATATCTGTAGAAGTTCGTATTAATATAGTATATCTTCTTAACCTCTGGCAGTGGCTCAAATACAAATATATTGTCCACATAGAATGTATGCATAGGCAGCTTTAATCCACAATCCTTCAAAAGCTGTGTCCTGTATATGACAGAATGCATAAGAATATACTGGTCAACCTTGAATTTACCTATCTCATCCCACGAAAACATCTTCTCTATAGGGAATACATTGTCATAGTGGATAACTTTCTTTCTCTTGGCACCAACCTTGTCATACACATAGTTGGCTACAACCATATCTGGCACATTATCATCAGAAAGATTCTTTAAAGTCTTTAATATTCTCTTATAACTCTTCTCGTCAACCCAGTCATCACTGTCAACAACCTTGAAATATCTTCCTGTAGCATAAGAAAGTCCAGTATTAACTGCCTGTCCATGTCCGCCATTCTCCTGATGGACAGCCTTAACTATTGATGGGTACTTAGCCTCATACTCTCTTGCAATCTCTAGTGTATTATCTTTAGTTGAGCCATCATCAACTATAATTATCTCAACATCATCTCCACCTGGAAGAATTGATTCGATACATTTTCTCATATATGCTGCTGAATTGTAGCATGGAATTGCAAAACTAATTAACTTCATAATCCCTTACCTTTCACAATCTACATTCTCTCAGGACACTCTATACCAAGAAGGTCTATACATGTAATAAGAATATCCTTAGCAAGACTTATAAGTGCTATGTATCCCTTCTTCTTATCTTCATCTGTCTCTGAAAGTATCTTAGTATCATGATAGAATCCGTTAAATGCATTAGACACATCATATATATACTGACATATCTTATGTGGTGCATTCTCAATATATGCACTGTTAACAACTTCCTGGAACTTAACAAGCGCAAGTGCAAGATTCTTCTCACTCTCGGAAGGTGAAAGCTTTATTGTAAGTGAGTCCATATCTCCTGATGAAGCTTTGTATTTGGTAAGAATAGATTTAATTCTTACAATTGTGTACAGAATATATGGACCTGTGTTACCCTCAAATGAAGAAAATCTGTCTATATCAAATACATAATCCTTAGATGCCTGATTAGATAAATCACCATACTTTAATGCAGCAAGTCCGACTATCTTAGCTGTAGCCTCTGCCTCATCCTTATCTATATCAGTCTGGCCCTTCTTCTCTGAATTCTCATTCATCTTTAAAAGAACCGCATCCTGTATATCCGATATAAGGCTCTCAAGTCTCATAACGCCACCAGAACGTGTCTTGAATGGCTTGCCATCCTTGCCATTCATTGTACCAAATCCAAGGAACGTAAGATCTGCATCTGGCTTAACTATGCCAGCTTTCTTGGCAACCCTGAAAACCTGTGTAAAGTGAAGTTCCTGTCTCTTATCTGCAAGATAGATATATCTGTCTGGATGGAAATCCTTCTCTCTCTCAACAAGTGTCGCAAGGTCTGATGTCGCATATAATGCCGCTCCATCTGACTTTCTTATGATGCAAGGTGGAAGCTCTTTAGTATCTGTCTCCTCCTGAATGTCAACAACTGTTGCACCCTGGCTTTCATATGCAAGACCTTTGTCTATCATATCCTGAATCATATCCGGGATATAGGGTTGAGCGTCACTCTCGCCCTTCCATAAATCAAATGACACATTAAGATTATCATAATTCTTCTTTAAATCTGCCTTAGATACTGCCATTATATGATTCCATATAGCAGTACATGCCCTGTCTCCGCTCTGGAGTTTTAATGTTGCATTGTGTGCTCTCTCTAAGAACTCTGCATTCTCCTTTGACTTAGCACTTGCAGCAGGATAAATCTCTTCAAGCTCTGATATAGTAAATGGAGCTTCTGTTGGATATTCTCCTGTAAAGCTGTCGTCAAAATATGGAAGTTCCGGCTTTCTGTCTCTTAACTCTTCTATAATAAGACCCATCTGAAGGCCCCAGTCTCCAAGATGAACATCACCGATAACCTTGTTACCAGCAAATCTCTGGATTCTCTTAACACTCTCACCGATTACAGCAGAACGAAGATGTCCTACATGTAAAGGTTTAGCCGCATTAGCTCCACCATAATCAACGATAACAGTCTTATCTGTAACAGATGGAACATATCCAAATCTATCCTCACCAGCCATCTTATTAAGATAATCACTCATAAAATCTTCTGAAAGAATTATATTAATAAAACCCGGTTTAACGCTTTCAATGCTCTTAAACACCGCATTACCAGCAAGCCTGGCAACTACATCATCAGCTATCATAAATGGCGCTTTGCCATACTTCTTGGCTGCTGCCATAGCTCCGTTACACTGATACTCACAAAGGTCAGGTCTGTTTGATACTGATATTCTGGCATAGCTTCCATCATATCCGCTCTCCTCAAACGCTGTCTTAACTATCTGTTCAATCTCTTCTATAACAGTTTTCATCTGTCTCTCCATTCACTCATTCTCTAATAATTAACCTTCTCAAGGAAAAGTCCGCATGCCTCTGCCGGGAATGACATAGTTACTTCTTTTCCTTCAATCGCATCCCTGACGCTTTCTGGCTTTTTAAGTCCTCCTGCCACATCAAGAAGCATTCCAACCATAAGCCTTGCCATGTTATGCATAAAATCATTGGCAGTTATACTGATTGTCACTATATTATCATCATGTCTGTCGATACTTATGTCTGTGACATTCTTAACTGTACTTTTGCTTCTCTTGGCTGTTGTAAAATTCTTAAAATCATGACTACCCTTAAAATATTCTGCCGCTTTTCTCATAGCATCAATATCAGGCATATCAAATGTATGATATGTATACTTTCTTTCAAACACATCAGCAATATTGCCCACATCCAATCTATATACATATGTTGCAGACTTTGCATTGAGTGATGCATGAAATCTGTCATCCGCACTATCACAGACAAGAACCGCTATATCCCTTGGAAGATATCTGTTAAGATAATTCTTAAGCTCTATAGGAGCCGGATTGTCATTCATCTTAACATTGATTACCTGTCCATATGCATGAACTCCTTTTTCCGTTCTGCAGCCACAGTTTATCTCTGGCTCAGCACCTGTCATCTTTTTTAAAACTTCTGCAATCTTAGCATATATTGTATTGTCCGACTCGTCTTTACCCATACGCTGCCAGCCATCATATCTGCCTCCGTCATATTGCAGTATTAATCTGTAATTGCTCATTCTTCCAACACCTTTTTAACCACTTCTATAATTACACTCTCATCAAATGGCTTCTGAATAAAATCAGCAGCACCGCGCTTTAATGCCTCAACCATATTAGACTTCTGTCCTGCGGCTGTTACCATGATAACCTTGGCATCGGGATCTTTTTCTATTATATCTGATACAGCAGTAATTCCATCTTTTCCCGGCATAGTGATATCCATAGTAACTATGTCTGGCTTCAATGCGAAATACTTATCAATACCCTCCTGACCATTGACAGCCTCTCCTACTATCTCATATCCGGCATCTTCCAGCATATCTCTTAAAAATCTTCTTGAAGTTTTAGAATCATCAACAATTAATATCTTAGCCATTGTCTTCTCCTTACCTTTCAATATTCACTATATCTTCAACTGCCATCACAGCATTAAACTTCTTATCATCTAATTTGAAATCCAAAACATAAAATGAGTGATTGCTCTTAACTGAGACATCACTATAAAATACTGGTGGTCTTAATTCACATTTGACATCATTCTCATCCAGCTGTACAGCAAACATGCCATTAGTACAGTTAATAAGTTCACATACTGCATCATATGCATCCTCGTCAAACTGTGAAAAATCGCATCTTGCAAATATAGATGCTACCTTTCGCAGCGCTTCATCATCCCCGCCTATTCCGAAAAATACATCCTCATCGCCGTCCATTATCTGACATCCAATATATCTCTCCTGTGTATCTTTAACACTTCTTATATCCTCAAGTGACACATTATCCTTCATATAAAACTTAAAGCTCTTAAGAACACTCTTTAACTGCATCATATATGTATCATTCTTCATATCTATAAATGTTGACGCAATTGTATCCATATCCCCACTCTTGATTGCGCTAAGCTCATGTTCCATAAAGCCAGTTGTGCTGTGGGTCTTTGCTATATAATTGCCAAGCATTGTATCTTTCATACCTTATCACTCCCACTGTCTAAACATTTAATTAAAGTATAACCTATTAACAAATTAAGTGCAAGAAAAAACAGACACCTCCATGATATCATGAAGATGTCTGTAATTAGTTATTAGTTCTGCTCTACGCTGTAGTTAGGAGCCTCTTTAGTAATATGAATATCATGTGGATGACTCTCTCTTAAAGCAGCTGAAGACATCTTAATAAACTGACCTGTCTCCTGAAGTACTGGAATTGTAGGTGCACCACAATATCCCATTCCTGAGCGAAGACCTCCCATAAGCTGGAATATTGTATCTTCAACAAGTCCCTTATATGCAACACGTCCTTCAACGCCTTCTGGAACGAGCTTCTTAGCATCTGTCTGGAAATATCTGTCCTTGCTTCCGTTCTCCATAGCTGCGATAGAACCCATTCCTCTGTATACTTTATATTTTCTTCCCTGGAATAATTCAAATGTACCAGGTGCCTCGTCACAACCTGCAAGAAGACTTCCAAGCATACAAACGCTTCCACCAGCTGCGATAGCCTTAACAATATCACCTGAGAACTTGATACCACCATCAGCGATAATTGGAACGCCATATTTCTTTGCTTCCTCATATGCACTCATAACTGCTGTAACCTGTGGAACACCAATACCAGCAACAACTCTTGTTGTACAGATTGAACCAGGTCCGATACCAACTTTAACAGCATCAACACCAGCCTCGCATAATGCCTTTGCCGCAGCTCCTGTAGCTACATTACCAGCAATTACCTGAAGTTCAGGGAATGCACTCTTAATCTCTTTAAGAGTTGTGATAATATTCTTAGAATGTCCATGAGCTGAATCGATAACGATACAGTCAACCTTGGCATTAACAAGCGCCTGTACTCTGTCCATAACATTAGATGTTATACCAACAGCTGCACCTGCAAGAAGTCTGCCCTGTGAATCATGTGCTGATGCAGGATACTTGATAGATTTCTCAATATCTTTGATTGTGATAAGTCCCTTTAACTTAAACTCATCATCAACTATAGGAAGCTTCTCAATTCTTCCCTTGGCTAATATCTTCTTAGCCTCATCAAGTGTAATACCAACTGGCGCTGTGATAAGATTCTCACTTGTCATACACTCACTTATTGGTCTTCTGAAATCCTCCTCAAACTTAAGGTCTCTGTTAGTTATAATACCAACAAGCTTGCCATTATCATCTGTTATTGGAACACCTGATATACGGAACTTAGCCATAAGGTCATTAGCATCCTGTAATGTATTCTCTGGATGAAGATAAAATGGGTCAGTGATAACGCCATTCTCTGAACGCTTAACCTTGTCAACCTCATCAGCCTGTGCCTCAATTGACATATTCTTATGGATAATACCTATACCACCCTGTCTAGCCATCGCAATAGCCATTCTGTGTTCTGTTACAGTATCCATACCAGCACTCATCAAAGGAATATTAAGCTTGATCTTCTGTGTCAGGTTAGTTGAAAGATCAACCATATTAGGTGTAACCTCTGAATATTGTGGCACTAAAAGCACGTCATCAAATGTAATTCCTTCACCAATAATTTTACCCATTGTAACTTTAATCCTCTCTTTCTTAAATTGTGTATTTTATCATTAAATCGAAAAAATGTTAACATTGAATATATCATTTAAAAATATGTTTGTCAATCATTTTTCAACTTTAAAGATGCCTCTTCCAACGCATCCGCTTATTGCTTCAAGCATTTTTTCATCCGGTTCAATATATATTCTCTCCATCTCATTGTTATCATTATAAGTGTATATAACAATAACGCCTGATGTATCAGATTCACCTCTTGTGTAATTATTAGTTCTATAGTCCATGTGTTCAAGGCGGATCGCATCCTGACAGTCAGGTTTTGCTACAAGTGTCGCCTTGCTGATTGAATATACACCACATCTTTTTCTTGATGTTCTCGCCATAATTCTCTCAACCGTGAGTTCTCCATCCATAAAAGAATATTCATACTCTGCCTTGTAATATCTGAATACAAATACTGTGAATATCACAAGTATGACAACCAGCAGAAGTCCCATTGTCTTAGTCGATGGAATTGTAGTTACTGCAAGAATACACGCAAGTATCATAATAGCCTTAAACAGTATTGACTGTTTAGGTGCTTTAACTTTAATTATCTGTTCAACTGCAACCATATCTGCTCCTTATAATCATTATACCGGCATATAAAACTACCAGCTCATAACCTCATATCCTGTATCTGTTACATGCACCATGATTTCCCACTGTGCACTTGGAAGCTCATCCTCTGTGTAGATTGTCCAGTCATTAGTATCATCTATATAGATTTCATCGCTCCCCATATTAATCATTGGCTCAATTGTGAATACCATGCCCGGTGCCATTACCATTCCAGTTCCCTTTTTGATTACATAACTTACAAATGGTGTCTCATGGAATTCAAGTCCGATTCCATGTCCGCCTACCTGTCTTACAACTGAATATCCATTCTTTCTTGCATGGTCATTGATAGCTGCCGCAACATCTCCAAGATGTCCCCAAGGCTTTACCTGTTCAAGTCCTAACTGGACACACTCCTTTGCAACATCTACAAGCTTCTTGTTCTCTGGTGACACATTGCCTATACAGAACATTCTCGATGAATCTGAAAAATATCCGTTAAGGATTGTAGAACAGTCAACGTTAATTATATCTCCGTCTATTATCTCCACATTGCTTGATGGTATTCCGTGGCAAACCTGATCATTAATTGATGTACAAACCGACTTTGGGAATCCCTCGTAATTAAGAGGTGCTGGTATTCCTCCCATAGCTGTTGTCTTCTCATATACCATTCTGTCTATCTCTTCTGTTGTTATACCAGCTTTGATATGCTCTGCAACATAGTCAAGAACTGCCACATTAATCTTGGCACTTTCTCTCATTCCTGCAAGCTGTTCCTCATTCTTGATAATGCTTCTAGGTGGAACTGTGTGGAATTTCTTCTTGTACATATCAATCTTTTTGTCAAACTCCATGTGGCACTCTCCATATAGCTTGCCACTCTTACACCAGCATAACTCATCTCTTCTAAGTTTCTTCATCTCTACTCCATTCCCGGTATACGACCGGATATTTATTTGTTCAATACAATCAGCCCTGCAATGTTTCCATTATAGCTGGAAGTATCTGTTTCTTTCTGGAAACAACTCCTTTAAGGAACACAGTATTATCCAATGCCTTGACATTAAAGGCCCTGCTTATGGTACTCACTGCATTATTGCCTGAACAGACAACATATGATGATTCATCAAGGACATTAGTTATCATAAAAAATGTCATATTAAGTCCATATTCATGGCACGAATCAGCAATATATCCACTCATACGTTCTTTTAATTCATCAGCCTCTGATGTTTCCATACAATTGACCTGTCCAACACCTATATTAATATCATTGACAGAAAATCTCTTGAAATCTCTTTCAAACAATTCTTTAGGTGTTTTGCTTGAAAGATTGCTTCCTGCCTTGAACATTTCCCTGCCATATTCATCTATATCAATGCCTGCAATCTCCGCAAGTCTGGTACATGCATCAACATCAACCTGTGTACATGTTGGTGACTTAAGTATCAGAGTATCGGATATAATGGCAGAACAAAGAAGTGCTGCTATATCTTTTTCTGGCACAAGCCCGCTCTCATTATACATCTGATATATTATTGTCGCTGTACATCCAAGTGGCTGATTGCGGAAATATACTGGTGACATTGTCTCAATTGAACCAATTCTGTGATGGTCGATAATCTCCAATATATCTGCTGTCTCAACTCCGCCAACAGCCTGAATTTTCTCATTATGGTCAACAAGAATAAGTTTCTTTCTGCCATGCATGATGAGATTTCTTCTTGAAATCATTCCAATATATCTGCCATCAGAATCAAGAATAGGGAAATCCCTGAACCTGTGTTTCGCCATTATCTCTCTTATATCCTCGACAAAATCTGTTGTCTTAAACTGGATTATCTTCTCCTTGGGAGTCATATAAAAGCTTATTGGCATACTCTGGTTAATCAGTCTTGCAACTGTGTATGTATCATACTTTGTGATAATAATCGCACAGTCATGTTCCTGTGCAAGCTTGGTTATCGTCTTGGACACCTCTGCACCATCACAGATTATTATGCATCTGGCATTCATTTCTATTGCACAAAGCTGTGCTTCATATCTGTTGCCAAGTATTACAATATCGCCCTCATCGATAAAATTTTCCATCATATCAGGATTAGCAGTCGCTATAAGTACTTTACCGCTGTCAACTATCTGTGACGTATCACCCGTGACAACTCTTCCCTCCAGCGTGTCAACGATATTAGTAAACTTAGTCTTTGCCTTAGCAAGTATAGAACTGTCATATATCTCAAAATACGATTTGGTAATATCTCCTATAGATATAATACCATTAAGCTGACCATCCTCAAGTATAGGAAGCGTTACTGTATTGCTTTCTTTCATAAGCTTCCATGCTTCCTTAATGGATATGCTTCTGTCAACTCCATCAACAATGTGTATATCAACATCTGATACCTGTGGACGTACATCTTTGATATACTCAGGCGACTCAATTCCCCATCTGTCTAATACATAATGCGTCTCTTCATTGATATGACCAGCTCTCTTAGGTATATATGTATTACCTGTTAAAAGTGTCTTTAATCTCGCATAGCATATAGCAGAACACACTGAATCCGAGTCCGGGTTCTTATGTCCAATTACATAAACAGGTTTCTCCATGCTATCCTCCATTCAAACAATATAAGCTGCTATACACGCATCTATATAGATAACGTCTATAGCAGCTATTATTATAATAGTCTTAACGATTATACAAATGCTTCATGCATTAGTATACACAAATTAATTGCGGAATACAACTATTTCAGTCTTTTCTGCCTGTCCATGTGAAGCAAAGAATCTCTGAAGCTCTCTTATTGCTTTCTGGTATACAAAGAATGCATCATAAGTCTTATTAAAGTAATCAAGAGCGAGCTTAATATTGCCATCTTCCTTTGCCTGCCATGACTCACAAGCCCACTTATGAACTGCATTGTGAGTGCTTACAACATTCTTAAACTCTGGGCTTCCAGTTATAGCTGGATCTGTCTGTGCTGTTATCCACTTACCAAGCTTACATCCTGTAGGATTATTAAGCTGCGTAATCTTAAGATGCTCAAAATCCATAAGGTTGTTATATACTCTCCACATAAGTATGAAATGATCAATCTCATATATCTTAAGCCAGTCCTGAAGAGTAACTTCTGCAAAGCCTCTTACCATATCACTTCTTGTTGTATCAATATAACGACCAATCTTATATACATGAGTACCCTGCTCAATACAGCACTTAGATAATTCATCATAGCTTGTTGCAATATTGGCAACTTCTGTATTAAATGCATGTGTAAGAGATGTCTGGTTATCTATATCATTAAACACCTCATCTACTTTATTCTTAACAGATTCCATCTGCTTAGCCATCACCTCTATATCACCAAGCGATGATTCAACCTTCTCATTACCTTCTGAAAGCTTGGCTGTCGTCTCATTCATTGACAATGCAAGAATATCAATATCATTCTTAAGTTCATTGACATATCTTACAATATCCTCGGCTGATTCTGATGTATTACTTGAAAGCTGTCTTACCTGATCTGCAACGACCGCAAATCCTTTTCCTGCCTCTCCAGCTCTTGCCGCTTCAATAGAAGCATTAAGTGCAAGGAGATTACTCTGGCTTGCAACTTTCTTAACAATATCTACAATCTCACTAATCTTATCTATCTTATCCTTAAATGCATGCACCTGTGTATTGATAACATTAATCTTCTCTGATGATTCATTGACAACCCTGATACTCTCATTCATATTAACTGTACTGTTCTGCACTGCTGCAAGCATCTCATGTGTGCTGTCACGGATATCATCCATTGATGATGATATTCCATTAATAGAATCAGCAAGTCCCTGACTGGCCTTCTCCATCTCTGATATAGATTCTGTCTGTGACTGAACCTGATCCATTGTGTTCTTAACATAAGAATTATCACCTATGGACTGCATAGCCTCATTAAGTCTCATAACGAAATTATTATTAGCCTTTTTAAATGCATGTATCAGCTCATTAAGCTTATCTGCACACGCAGGATCCTGAAATGCTGATGTATCAGCATCTGCATAATCTCCTGCTATGACTCTGTCCATCTGCTCCATCAAAAGAGCCATATCATTAGCGGATACTGCATCCTTTGTTTTTTTATTTTTAAACATAAGATTATCCTCCTATACGTACTCTGCCAATTTATTTGTTAATTGTACCATAAAAATGTCGAAAAATAAAATATCATTTTTAATAAATTGTACAGATAATTGTTTTACTTTTTAACAATAAACAGTTTTTTCGTTATTTTTCTGACACAAATAAAAGCCACTCATCATATTATATCAAAAAAGACTTTTAAGGAGTTTCTATGAGACACTCTATAGGAAGATTTTTGTCCATAAGAAAAATATCAGCATTACTTCTCACATGTATAATGTCTGTCACAGTTCCTGGATGTTCCGGCAGCAATTCCACTGATAATGGTAATGAACAGTTAAAGAAAATAACACTCAATGAAGTAGCGCACTCTATATTTTATGCTCCCCAGTATGTTGCAATTGAAAATGGCTATTTCAAAGACGAGGGACTTGATATCAATCTTATCACAGGATTTGGAGCCGACAAAGTAATGACATCTCTTGTAAGCGGCGATGCAGATATCGGATTCATGGGATCAGAATCATCAATATATGTATACACTGGCGGTTCCAGTGACTATGCCGTCAACTTCGCACAGCTTACACAACGTGCAGGTAATTTCCTTGTATCCCGCGAAGATATCAAAGATTTCAAATGGGAAAATGTAAAGGGAATGACTATCCTCGGTGGCAGAGCCGGTGGAATGCCTCAGATGCTGCTTGAATACATCTTAAAGAAAAATAACATCGACCCTAAGAACGATGTAACAATCGTACAGAACATAGACTTCGGTTCAACCGCCGCTGCATTTGCATCTGGTCTTGGTGATTTCACTGCCGAGTTTGAACCAACCGCCACAACAATCGAGCAGGAAAAGAAAGGATATGTTGTTGCATCAATGGGTGTTGACAGCGGATATGTTCCATACACAGCATACTGTGCCAAGAAGAGTTATATCGAAAAGAACGCCGGCACAATACAGTCTTTCACCAACGCAATACAGAAAGGTCTTGAATATGTAGACACACATACAAGTGCAGAGATAGCCAAAATAATCGCACCTCAATTCCCTGAGAACGATATAGCTACAATAACATCTATCGTAGAACGCTACAAACAGCAGGACACATGGAAAACCGACACCCTCTTCTCAGAGGAATCCTTCACACTCCTAAAAGACATCCTCAAATCTTCCGGAGAACTCAAAGAAGACGTTCCTTATGACAAACTCGTCAACACAACATTTTCACGCAGCGTAAAATAATAAACATCCCCACCGTGTGAGCCAACAGCTCCGAGCCTGTGCCCCTGTGTGCACTGCACCGTGTCTGTACTGCCCCTATGGGTTCGCTGTGTGCTATGCTCTGATTGCATGACGACTGCCGTGTGGGTCTTAGGGCGGTGTTAGACAAAGGCTAAGCCGCTTGCTAAACGTTCAAACGAAGTGCGTTTTTAGCAAAGCGGCTTTAATAAGCTCTGTCGTGCCGCCCTTAGAGCCACTAGGCACAAAGGACCAGCAATCAGAGCATAGCACACAGCGAACCCATAGGGGCAGTACAGACACGGTGCAGTGCACACAGGGGCACAGGCTCGGAGCTGTTGGCTCACACGGTTGGGATGTTTATTATTTTTCGTGGCGGGCGAAAATGCGTCCAACTGCTTTGCATGTGATGTAAAACAGCGGTATCGAACCCACCATTCCCACAAATGTTCCCCACACAAGTCTTGGGTCAAGTGGATATATCGCAAACAATTTACCTGCGAACAGCACTGACAACACTATTCCTGCTGCCATGACAATACATATCGAGAACCTGAACAGATTAAGTGGACGGCAGACTCTTACAAGCTCTGCCATACCAACTGTCAGAAGTATAAATATAACTGTAGTTGACAGCTGTTCATGTGCAACATTAGTTATCATTCCAATAATAGTAAATGCTGCGACAAGCACAAAATCTGTCAATGCAGCCGGCAGTGCCTTGATACAGACATTTTTTACAAAATTTCCAGTTATGCGGCTGTTGCTTGGCTGCAATGCCAGAAGAAATCCAGGCGCACCTATCGTAAATGCTCCAAGCAGCGACAACTGCGTTGGATATAGTGGATATACACTTCCTGCAAATATAGAAAAGAATGCAAGAAGCATTGAGAATATATTCTTTACAAGAAACAGTGATGCTGTTCTCTGGATATTGTTAACAACACGTCTTCCCTCTGCCACAACCGATGGCATACATGAAAAGTCTGAATCGAGAAGTACAATCTGTGCGGCATTGGAAGCCGCTTCGCTTCCCGAGCCAAATGCTATGCTGCAGTCTGCATTTTTAAGTGCAAGAACATCATTAACGCCATCACCCGTCATTGCCACAACATTTCCAACTGCTTTAATTGCATCTATAATCTGTCTTTTCTGTTCTGGCGAAACTCTGCCAAACACTGTAAACTGCGTTGCAGCCTGCGCTACATCATTCTCTGTTTTAAGAGTTGATGCATCTATATATCTGTCCGCATTACGGATTCCAGCCATCTTTGCAATATATGAAGCTGTAACAGGATTATCACCCGATATAACTTTAACTTCAACTCCCTGATGTTCGAAATAATCAAATGTCGTTCTTGCCTCTGGACGTATTGCATTCCACAATGTGATAAGTGCCAATGGAATAATCGGCCTGTCAAGTGGTTTGCCATCCAGTTTTCCTACATACAATCCAAATACAAGCACCCTGTAGCCTTCAGACGAAAGCTTTTCTACTTTATCTTTAATCCTTTCGTAATCAGACAGAAGAAGCTTTTCAGGTGCTCCAATTATATAATTATCTCCACTCTCCATAACCGCAGCACTATACTTTGTCTCAGATGAAAATCCGTATACACTGACAGCTTTATTTACGACCGGCTTAGTAAAATACTCTTTCAACGCATCCATTGTTATATTATCACCATTAAGACTTCCAACAAGGTCGCCTATCATATCATGCACTGAGGGATATTTATCCTCCTTAACAGTTGACAATGGAATAATATCTGCAACTGACATCTTATTATCTGTTATGGTTCCAGTTTTATCAACACAAAGCACATTAACTCTTGCAAGTGTCTCTACACATGCCATCTCGTGAACCATGACATTTTTCTTGCCAAGTCTTAATACACTGACAACCAGTGCAACAGATGCAAGAAGATAAAGTCCTTCCGGAATCATGCCAACAAGAGCTGCAACTACCGCAACAACGCTCTGCTGTATTCCAGTTCCGAGGAAGAAATAATTCTGTATAAACATAAGAATTCCTACAGGAATAATTGCAATTCCTATAATTTTCACAAGTCTGTCAAGCGAGCGCATCATGTCTGTCTGCTGCTTTCCTCTGGATGCCTTGGCTTCCATCGCAAGTTTAGCTACATATGATTCCGTTCCAACCTTCTCGAGAACAGCTTTGCAACTTCCAGAAGTAACAAAGCTTCCGGAGAGCAGACTATCCCCCGGAAGCTTAATTATCTCATCTGATTCTCCTGTAACGAGCGATTCATTCACTCTCACCGAACCATCTACGACCTTGGCATCTGCACATATCTGTCTGCCAGCCTCAAATACGCATAAATCACCCTTTACAAGGCTTTCAGACAAAACCTCCTGCATAATACCATCTCGTATAACTTTATTAACTGGTGCTGAAAGAATTGTAAGCTTATCAAGCACCCTTTTAGTACGAATCTCCTGAATTATACCAATCATAGTATTAACTATGATTATAGGCAGAAATGTCATGTTAATATATGACTTTACAAGAATAAGCATAGCTGCAAATATCGCAAATATCATATTAAAATATGTAAATATGTTATCTGCAATTATCTGTCTGACAGACTTAGACTCACTTTTGACCGCAACATTAGACAATCCTGCTTTTGTAAGCTGTGCAACTCTTTCTGAAGTTAATCCTGTATTTTTATTAGTATAATCCACTTCTGCTCCTTACGTCTTACAAATTATGACTCATACTGAATATTCTTAAACACATTCTTAGAAATGTAATATGCCGCCGCAGCAAATATCACCAGTTTAACCGCAAAACATATGCCTATACTAGTAAGCGATGTCGAATCATATATCTGGAAAGGTATAATTACCGCTGCATATATTACCGTACATATTGCATGCCACATAGATGGAACATATGACTTTACAACACCATATATAACAG
The DNA here is from genome assembly GCA_050874305.1 of Lachnospira sp. Lineage (GTDB taxonomy): Bacteria > Bacillota > Clostridia > Lachnospirales > Lachnospiraceae > Lachnospira. The sequence goes on from JBNMKL010000011.1 coordinate 32,044, forward strand.
TTGTTAAAAGTACATGAAGAACTATATCTATCGCTGCGCTCACGCCCATGAGAAGCCATAAAACTGATGGTGCATAGAACAAGTCTGATAAAGACTGGAATGTAGTCAATGCATCACTTTCTGATAATCCTTCAAATGCCTGTGCAAGATTGCCGTTATCAACAGCAATACACCATACATAGTTAGATATTATTGTAAATCCATATAGAAGCGCATCTCCAAATCCTAATCCAAGACCAGCAATAAGAACGTCTCCATGTCCATCAAATCTTCCATCAAGAATCTTGGCAACAACCCATCTGGCTGCCATATAGCCAACAGCTGCAAGAATACAATCAATCATCGACAACGCTGTTGTATTATACTCAAATGCAGCATCAATGCTAGGAACCAGCATAAGAGCTGATTCAACAAGCATAACAAATATTCTCACAAGTGAGAACATTACCAATGCCATGAAAAATGGTAAAACCCTGGCCTTCCATCGTTTCTTGATAATAATAAACATAACAAGAAATACTGACAATGCAAGCACACCGCCTGCCAGAAGCATTCCCGGTGTCTCTGGTGCCAGTGTAAGGCTGTAATCAATTGTCTCCATACCACACTCCGTTCTGCACATATGTGCAATGTAAAAATTCTATAATAAATCTTAAAATAATATTAATTGTCCCAGAATATGCCAAGAGCAGCTGCATAATGCGGCTGCTCTCTCATAATCTTACTTGTAACAATATATCTTTTTCAATAACTATATATTAAAAAGGCACACTGCAAACATTATGGATTATAATTTAGTTACGTTAACTGCCTGTGGACCCTTTGCACCATCTGTAACATCAAACTCAACAGCAGCGCCTTCGTCTAATGACTTGAAGCCTTCCATGTTAAGTCCTGAGTAATGTACGAATACATCATTGCCATTCTCATCGCTGATGAAACCGTAACCCTTCTGATTGTTGAACCACTTTACTGTACCTTTCATTATTAAGTACCTCCAATAAAAATTGCGGTGTTAACAACACCATTTATATTTTATCAGATTTAAGCTTATCCATCAAGTCTCTTTCTTTATCTTTTATCTTAGCTGTCGCACTTCTTGAACTTAGCACTGAATAACCATATTTGCTGGCATCATCAAAATCACCATTCTTATACGCAAGCACTGACATAAGATAATTAATTGTCACCTCATCCATTCCACATATTGGTGGATATTCTTTAGTAAGAGCCTCTGTAAATCCATTATAAGCTTCTTTGATATAGTTATTTTCTTCATTCTCAGACGACTCGACAATTTCCTTGACATTATCCATAAGACTCTCTACATCGCCATCAGGACAGAGACTTTCTCTAACCCCCCTGTACAGCCATGCAAGCTTCAGGCACAAAAAAGCACACTCACTAAGCTTTGATGGTTTTTTTATAGCGCAAAGAAGAGCCATCTTATATCTTAATATAGCATTGTCATATGTATATATCTCGTCTGCCTCAGATACACCCTGAAACTTACTGCAGACCTCATCTTTCAAGCTCTGCTTCTGTCTTGGTGTCATGTTGGTAAATTCACGTGCAACAGCTGCATAACCACATTTAGGACACATATACACATCATACTTAACAGTATCAACGCCTGTGTATCTTGGTCTTAAATCCATATCAGTGCCTATAAATCTTGCCCTGCCTGTCTTAATAACTTTAGTTGTAAATGATTTGCCACATATAGGGCACTCAACTTTCTTGTCAAATATAAAATCTTTTTCAGCCAATTCTGTGCTGTTTTCCTGCATAATTATTTTTATTACCTTTCTTAATTAGTTCGTAGGCAGTTTAAATGAACTCTTCAAAGATACAATTCTATTAAATACAGGATTTCCGTCTGTACTATCCTTAATATCTGCACAGAAATAACCATTTCTTACGAACTGGAACTTGTCCTGCTTAGAGGCCTTTGCAAGCTCTGGTTCTACTATACATTCATCTATAACTGTGAGTGAATTAGGGTTTACATTGATGGAACCATCTTCTTCATTGTATACACCTTTTTCCTCATCTACTATATTTTCGTAAAGACGTGCTTTTACCTTCACGCCCTCTGTTGCTGATACCCAGTGTATTGTTCCCTTTACCTTTCTCTCAGTAAAGTTACCGCCTCTTGTGGCAGGGTCATAAGTACAGTGAATCTCTGTAACCTTACCATTTTCATCCTTCTTATAGTCTACACATGTAACAAAATATGCATTCATAAGGCGGACTTCATTGCCTGGGAATAATCGGAAGTACTTCTTTGGTGGTTCCTCCATGAAATCTTCTCTTTCAATATATAACTCTTTAGTAAATGGAACTTTCCTTGTTCCAAGTTCTGGATTTTCCTGATTATTAGGAACTTCCATATATTCAACCTGTCCTTCTGGATAGTTGTCAATAATAACTTTAACAGGGTCAAGTACCGCCATCATTCTCTTAACCTTAAGCTTAAGGTCTTCTCTTATACAGTACTCAAGCATAGGATACTCAACAGCGCCCTGAGACTTAGTAACACCGACAAGATCAACGAACATCTTGATTGACTCAGGTGTAAATCCTCTTCTTCTAAGTGCAGCTATTGACACAAGTCTTGGGTCATCCCATCCGTCAACAATTCCATCCTCTACAAGCTTCTTGATATATCTCTTGCCAGTTACAACATTATTAAGATAGAGCTTTGCAAACTCTATCTGCTTAGGTGGATATTCATACTCCAACTCTCTTACAACCCAGTCATATAACGGTCTGTGATCCTCAAATTCAAGAGTACAGATTGAGTGCGAAATTCCCTCAATAGCATCCTCAATTGGATGTGCAAAATCATACATAGGATATATGCACCATGTATCACCTGTTCTATGGTGTGATATATGTGCCACTCTGTATATAATAGGGTCTCTCATATTAATATTAGGGGAAGCCATATCAATCTTAGCACGCAGCACCTTCTCGCCATCTGCAAACTTGCCATTCTTCATATCTTCAAATAACGCAAGATTTTCTTCAACTGAACGGTTTCTATATGGGCTTTCCTTTCCAGGTTCTGTAAGCGTTCCACGATACTCTCTTATCTGCTCTGGTGTAAGGTCACACACATAAGCCTTACCTTTCTTGATAAGCTTTACAGCAGCTTCATACATCTTAGGGAAATAATCTGATGCAAATAACACATCACCATTCCACTTAGCTCCAAGCCATTCAACATCTGCCTTGATTGAATCTACGAATTCAACCTTCTCCTTAGTTGGATTAGTATCATCAAAACGCAGGTTAAACTGTCCATTATATTCCTTGGCGAGTCCATAATTAAGAAGTATAGACTTAGCATGTCCAATATGAAGATATCCGTTAGGTTCTGGTGGAAATCTTGTAACAACCTTCCTGCAGTGTCCCTCAGCAATATCCTTATCTATAATCTGCTCGATAAAATTCTTTGATGCAGCTTCGTTTTCCATGAGTAATTCCTCCCGTAATTTTTCCAAAAGTTGCTATTCATATATGCTTATCAGTATAAAACATTTTAAATCATCTTTCAACGTCTGTTGTCTTTAATTATCTGGCAAAGTTCTTCAACCGATTCTCTAAGCATATTGTGGCGCTGTGAATATGTAATATCTGCATATTTTCTGTAGAGCATATCCCTGTCAGCAAATATCTCATCTATGTCAGTTTTACCGTTAGACACTACACCTCTCTCTTTAAGAGAACCTATTCTTTCCTGAATCTCCTCAACCGGAACATCAAGGAACACAACCAGACCTGTCTCCTTGAAATGTCTCATAGCCTCATCGCCATACACAGCACTTCCACCTGTTGCAATAACTGCGTTATCTACATTGATTCCGACATTGACATCATTCTCAATCTTGATAAACCCTGCGTCTCCGTTCTCATCTATAAGCTCTTCAAGTGTCTTACCGTATTTTTCCTGTATCACAAGGTCTGAATCTATGAAATGCATATTAAGCTTCTTTGCAATTACCACGCCTAAAGTACTCTTACCGCTTCCTGGCATACCAATCAGTATTACATTTCCCATCAGCCTTTCACAACCTCCAGCATCTCTTTGAGTTCATCTACTGTAAATGTATAGTTGGTATTGCAGAAATGGCAGTTTACCTCTATAGGCTTGCCATCGTCTATCATATCCTGTATATCCTTGGCACCTATGCTCATAATCGCCTTGCTCACTCTGTCCTTTGAACAGTTGCAGTAAAACTCTGTATCGATTGTATCAAGCAGTTCAAAATCCATATCTTTAAGTATAAGTCTTAATATATCTTCTGGTGTCATACCATTCTCAAGGAGCTCTGTGACAGATTTAATCTGCTTGATAGACTCCTCAAGCTTAGCTATAACTTCCTCTGTAGCATCCGGCATAAGCTGTATTATAAATCCACCTGCCTGCTCAACTGTGTTGTCCTTATTCATAAGAACACCAAGCGCAACTGATGATGGAACCTGCTCACTTGTCGCAAAATAATAAGTAAGGTCATCACCAATCTCGCTTGTCACAAGAATAGTATCACCAACATAAGGCTCTTTAAGACCGATATCCTTAATTACGCTTAAAACACCAATTCCTAATGCACCTGCGACATCAAGCTTTCCATTCTTTAAAGGAAGCATAACCTGTGGGTTAGCAACATAACCTTTAACTCTTCCCCTAGGGTCCGCTGTCACTGTCATTGAACCAATTGGTCCATCACCTTTAATCTGTATTGTAACTATATCTGCGTCATTTTTCATCATGGCGCCCATCATGGCACCGCCTGTGAGAAGTCTTCCCAATGCAACTGTTGCAATAGGACTCATATTGTGTCTCTGTCTTGCTTCTTCACATAGATTTCTTGTTGAAGCTGCAAATGCTCTTATCTGTCCATCTGCCGCAATTCCTCTTATAATAACATCCTTCATGTAGACCATCCTCCTTTATCCATTAATATCATAATCATTTTAAATAATTTATCTCTTAAATATATAATACAATCTTTCGCTTGAATCCTTAGGATCTTCATGTCCAAATGCGTCATACACAGCTACCAGCTTAAGTCCTGCCTCTGCCGCCGCACCTGTCACTTCCTCGTTAAAGAAACCATGCTGATAGTGATTCTCCTCAAATCTGTCAAAGGTTCCTTCCTCGTTGCGTACAAACACTGCTAAATCGTATATATTGTTCCTGCTGTCCTCATCATATGTATTATCCCATATAAATGCAGAATCATCACGGTTCTGTGCATAGACATTATCCTTTAATATATCCCTGAAGAAATGTATTGTTTTTAAATCAAATATAAACACGCCGCCATCCACAAGATTATCATGCACGCATGAGAAGACCTTCTTGATATCTTCCCTTGATGTTATATAATTCATTGAATCACCGATACTTACACATGCATCAACCTGATATGGCAATCCGAAATCTCTCATATCCTGCTCTGTATATATAATCTGCTGCTCAGATTCATACATCTTCTCAGATGCAATAACAAGCATGTCCTCTGACATATCAATGCCTATACAATCATACCCTGCCTTGTCAAGAATTCTTGTAACTGTACCAGTTCCACATCCAAGGTCAGCCACTGCGCCGTCATCTGGCACTCCCTGTTCCTTTAAAAGTGACATAAGATACTCTGCCCATTCCTCATACGGAATGTTATCCATATATTCGTCATATACATATGCAAATCCTGTGTATGCGTCCATCCTGCACCTCATTTCTATTATTCACAAATAATTAATATACCATATATTTTCCAATTCTAAAAGCAATAAAATACATTTTATGAAAACTTCACATATCTGTTGAATAAGCCATCCTTTTGCATTATACTCTAATTATCAATTAATCAGGTCGAGTTAATACTATGCATAATACACTTTTACATAAAAAACTACACAACCCGAGATACACAGGATTTATAGCATCGCTTATATTTACAATAGCTGCACTTATAACATGCCTTACTAATTCTGTGTTTACAAGCATATGTCCAAGGCATTATACAGTGTCAGGTAATACATTTGATACAATAGGCAACAAAAAGGCTATTAACTGCACAACTGACACTCTTTATTATTCAGGATATGACTATTACGTTCATGGTAAAGTTGTTGCACATTATTATTATTCGCTCAGCGATAACACATGTACAATATTTCTCATTAACAACAAACTCTCGGGTGGCAGCTCCCCACAGTTAACACTTGGAAGCCAGACATTTTCTGCCAATATAAGACATGGAGACACATACTTAAGACAGCTTCTTGAATATATGGCATCAGATCTTGATTGGAATTATTATAGTCTCTCCAAATATACCAACTCATATATAATAAGCCAGTATCACTACAATCTGCCATGGCTTATTATGATGATATCTCTGACAGCCATAAGTGCATGTCTTACAATCTATTTTTATGTAACATTTAGAAAAGAACATAATCATCAAAAAAACAGACAGGGGATATAACAGAATTATCTGCATATCTTCCTGTCTGCTTTATTATTAACCAGACCTAACTAATCAATATTAGATATTCTTGCCACAGCACTGCTTATACTTCTTGCCACTGCCACAAGGACATGGATCATTACGACCAATCTTCTTTTCCTTGATAACTGTTCCAGAAAGCTTTGACTCTCTGTAAAGACGCTTTCTTGTAGCTTCATCAAGAAGATTATCCCATGCAGGAAGCTCATATAACCAGTCTGCCTTACATCCAACCATATTGTAGTAAAGCTTTTCCTTATCATAATCAAGACTTACTTCTGTATTCTCATCCATTGTCTCGATTGGATTAGGATTCTTTAAGCTCTCATCAATTCCATCAAGGAAACCTGTCATAATAAGAACATCTACGCCGAACTTGTCTGCAAGTTCCTTAACTGTTCCCTTAACAGGTTCATCTGGATGTGCAAGTATCTCCTCATAAATTGCCTTTTCCTGATTAAAATATGCACCCCAGAACTGATTGATTTCCTGCTGTGTGCTCTCCTGCTTATATGCAGTTGCTCTCCATGTCTCAAGTAAACTCACTATTATTACCTCTCTTGTCTGTTATTATTAACAATTATGTACTGATATTTACAGGTATCTGTTAAAATCAGCACTGCTTATATAACTATATGAACCAGTACTTCCATATGTGCTGGAACCTGATATCTTGGCAAGCTGTGCCACAGCTGAACCATATATCATAGATGCATTAGCCTGAACAGTTTTGCCATATGAACCGGCTCCTGTAAAGATTGACTTAACAGTTGTCATATCAGCTTTCTTAAATGCATCCTCATCTATCGAAAGTTTGTTGTCCTTGCCGATAGATATGCCAACCTTGGCTAATATATCCTTATTAACCTTAGTTGTGTTAACCATATTAGATGCTGTTCTTAATACGCTGTTATCGCTTGAATTACCTGTGCTTCCAACTAAAGCATTGTAATCATCAACGTATGATTTAACAGCCTTATATATTGCGTCTGTATTGTATTCTTTAGTCTTGTTACCTGACTCATCAGTCTTTTCTGTCTTACTCCATAAAGAAACCTTGTTGAGACTGTCTACAGAATCAGATACACTGGCAGCCTGATCTCTGACACTTGCCGCATTAACTTTGTTAGCAGATGATTTAGTGTCGCCTTTGACAGATGATGAGCTTGTACTTTCATCTGTTGACTGTTTCTTATAATACGCATTAAGCAGCTTCTTATAAGAACCATTCTTAATGCTTGAAAGTGTTGCAAAATCAAATGATGTCGATGAAGTACTGCCTGTACCATTCATAGACGAAAACAAAAATGAATAATCGTATGCCATAATAATCCTCCTTGTACTACAAAACGCAGGCCTCCGTGCCTTAAATATTACGGCTACATATTATCCACGTCGGATAATATCTCACCAGTTAAGAAAGACGCTGAATCATATCCCACATAGCTTCAGCAGAATTGAAGTTCTCTGGTACAATATCAACAGGTGTAATCTCTATATCAAATGTATCATTAAGTTCTCCTACTAAAGAAACGATATCAAATGAATCAAGAATACCATCATCGATAAGTGTATCGCATGTCTCAAAATCTACCTCCGAATTAAGTTCTGTTAAAATATCCATTAACTGATCCATTACAAAATCCCAGCCTTTCCTTATACATAATATCGACATTATTAGTTAATTATTTAACCCTTGTCTTTCTGAATTACATTATAATATCTTGTACATATAGTCAAGTACTATTTGATGAAAATTATATAACTTCTTTTCTCGAATTAATCCTGTCAGAATTGTATACATCCCTGTATACCTCAATCGTGATATCATCATAAGCAGCATCTGGCGCATCATCATACGAAACTGCAGTAATAAGCGGCATCTTCCTGCTTAAGAAAAGATATATTCCTTCCGTTACAGAATATGCACCTATGTTATAGAATATTATCATATCTCCAAGTTCTGGTTTTCTGATTGGAAGATTTTTTACAACTACATCTGCAACTGTGCAAAGCGACCCACACACTGTCCATTTTTCAATGCTGTCTTCTGGAATATTAAAGCTTTGTCTGTCTTTTATAACGCAGCCGTCATGTCCAACATATGAATATGCCGGAATCTTCATAGCCATTGTCTGACCATAATAATTAACATGGTTAATACCACCATCAACGATAATATAATTCTGGTTATTATTAACTTTGATGTCTGCTATCGAAGTAACATATATTCCACACTCTGACACAAGGAAACGTCCCATCTCAAGTGTCACATGATACTTTTTCTTTACAGGCTCAAGATATCCTGCAAGCACTGAGAGCTCATCAAAATTATTATCGTATGCCGCATCTCCAAAATAATTATAAGCAAGCCCTGGTCCGTACTCAATCTCTGTAAACTGACAGCCATACTCTTCACACAGTCTGTCACTTAATCCCGCAAGCCATGTAAGCTCCTGTCCAAATATATCAGTTTTCTTTTTCTGTGTTCCCGAATAACACTGGAGTCCTTTGATATTGACATGTGGATAATTATGTCTGTCACGCACAATGCTTTCAATATCTGCCTCATCTATTCCAAACTGGTTGCCACTTGTGACACGCAGGAGTACATCTATCACAACACCACGTTCACTGGCACACTCATTAAGCATAACAAGCTGACTAAGCGACTCCGCTGTATACACACCAGCTCCGCCGCAATCATCCATCACATGGCAGATGTCCTCTTTTTCCTTATTAACACCCGAAAGGACAATATTCTTCATATCAACATGTTCACGTTCACATATTGAAAATTCTCCTGGAGAGCACACTTCATATTTTGTATTAAGCGATTTAAACGCATCAACAAGAAAAGGATTCGCTTTCATCGCATAGCACAATGTAATATCATTTCCCAGAACACCTCTTATATCTGATATTCTTCTTTTAAGCATTGTCTTATCAAATATATATACAGGTGTCTGATATTCTCTGGCAATCCGGCTTATTATATCAGCATTAAGCATCTTTCAAATACTCCTCCAACAATACTTTTCTGTCTATCTTACCATTCTTGGTAAGAGGCATTGATTCAACATTGATAAATTCCTGTGGAACCATATACTTAGGTACCTTCTCAAGAAGTCCTCTTACAACTTCTTTTTTATCAGCTGCGCCTTCATAGAATCCAAGTATCTTATTGGCATCCTGATTAAATATACAGCATGCTCTCTCAACTCCATCAAGTGCATTCATGGATGCATCTATTCCTGTCAGCTCAATTCTGTGTCCCATATGCTTAATCTGGAAATCTTTCCTTGAAGAGAAACATAAAAGTCCTTCTTCATTGTAATATGCAAGATCTCCTGTCCTGTATATAGTTTCAGGATACTTATCATTAAGTGGATTCTGCACAAATGCCTGTGCTGTCTTTTCTTCGTTGTTATAATATCCTATTGTAACTGCTGTTCCTGAAACACAGACCTCGCCATTAACACCCACCATATCTTTAGTGACAAGCTTGTCGTCATCATCAAGCAGGAATACTCTCTCATTGTGGAATGCCTTTCCCATAGGAAGGACATCATCAAGCTCAAAATCCCTGTCAACTATGTAATATGTGCAATTGCATGTAATCTCTGTTGGTCCATATACATTAACAAACATCGCATCTGGATAAGCTTTTCTCCACTCATTGAGGTGCTTGATTGGCATAACCTCACCTGAGAATATCACTTTGTTGATAGTCTTAGGTATCTTATATGAGAATCCTTTAAATGTTGTAATTATACAAAGTGCTGACACAGCCCATATAAGTGTTGTCACCTTATTATCGTCAAGATAATCAAGAAGTTTTACTGGAAATGAAAACATCTGCTTAGGTATTATCTGTAATGTTGCTCCAACCTTCATGGCTGAATATATGTCTTTAACTGATACATCAAAATCAAATGGTGCCTGATTGCCGATTATATCTTTATCTGTTATATCAAAAGCTGTTGTAAATTCATCTATGAAATCAATTACTGACCTGTGATTAACTATAACGCCTTTAGGAACTCCTGTTGAACCTGACGTAAATATTGCATATAAAGGGTCAATATCAAGTCCATTACGTCTTATCGAATCAAGCTTTTTAAGTTCCTCCTCAGATGGTTCATGTGCTAACAGCTCATGCATATCAAGGACTGCTCCGTTAAATTCAAGTTCATCAAGCTTGGCGCGGTTATCGTCATTAGTAACTATAAGCCTAGCCTCAAGAGTACTTATAATAGAATTAATCCTGTCATTGGGATGTGTTGGCTCTATCATCATATAGAAACATCCCGCCATCACTGCACCAAAAAATACTGCAAGCATATCACAGCTCTTGTCAGCCAGAACTGGAACAGCCTCATTCCTTCTTGTATATTTAAGTAATGCTGCACCTGCATTTCTTGCACTATCATATAGTTCACTGTATGTCATGCTCTTAGTGTCATCTGCCACTGCTGTCTTCTCTGGATATTTCTTAACGGAATCTTCAAGGTATTCCAATACATTCTTTTTCATATTAATCCCCAATCTTTTATTTTTAACCGGACTATGTTATTATCTTGTGTAATCAATATAATTTTCGAGGTATTCCAATGCAGAAATTCAAACGAATATTTGCACTCATAATTGTTATATTATGGGCTGCTCTTATAATTGCAACTCTCGTATGTGCAATCATCCCATCAGAAGATGCACACAACCTGTTCGTCGGTCTCTTATATACCGATATCGGACTTCCTGTTGTTGCTTATGCCATGATTCTTGTTGCACGTCTTATCAACAGGAAAGACAAATAATACTATTATCATTTCAAAACGACTAGGCGGCTGTATAACAATTTCCGTCTAGTCGTTTTATGCCTTATAATTAAATTACTTTAACTTGCTTACTCTGTGAATAATCTCATGTCTTCCTGGTCCGTTAGATACCATTGTGATAGGAGCTTCGATTTCCTGCTCAATTGCTTCAATATAATTCTTACATTCAACAGGAAGGTCATCATAGTTAGTGATTCCTCTGATATCGCACTTCCAACCTGGGAATGTCTTAAGAACTGGCTTAGCCTTCTCTAACTGTGATGTAGTTGGGAAGTCCTTAGTAATCTTGCCATCTATCTCATATCCTACACACATAGGAATCTCATCAAGGTAACCTAATACATCAATAACTGTAAGAGCTACTTCTGTTGTACCCTGCATTCTTACGCCATATCTTGTGGCAACTGCATCAAACCAGCCCATTCTTCTTGGACGGCCTGTAGTAGCACCGAACTCACCACCGTCACCGCCACGCTTTCTAAGCTCGTCTGCCTCTTCGCCAAATATCTCACTTACAAATGCGCCTGCACCAACTGCAGATGAGTACGCCTTAACAACTGTAACTACATCTTTGATTGAGCTTGCTGGTATACCTGCGCCGATAGCACCATATGCAGCAAGTGTTGAAGATGATGTAACCATTGGATATATACCATGGTCTGGGTCTTTAAGTGAACCCAACTGACCCTCAAGAAGAATCTTCTTGCCTTCCTTGAGTGCGTTATGAAGATATGCTGATGTATCACATACATATGGACGAATCATCTCTTTGTATTCCATAAGTGTATTATAGATATCCTCTTCATTAAGAAGTGGCTGATGATAGAGATGCTCAAGCATAACGTTCTTTAATGTACATACATTAGCAATCTTGCTCTTTAAATCTTCCTCGCTTCCAAATAATTCACTTACCTGGAAACCAATCTTAGCGTATTTATCTGAATAGAACGGAGCTATACCTGATTTAGTTGAACCAAATGATTTACCAGCTAATCTTGCCTCTTCATATGTATCAAAATCAACATGATATGGCATAAGTATCTGTGCCCTGTCAGAAACTAAAATCTTAGGCATTGGAACATTCCTGTCTGTAAGAGACTTTAACTCTTTAATAAGATAAGGAATATTAAGTGCAACACCATTACCAATAATACTTGTAGTATGATTGTAAAATACACCTGATGGTAACAGATGAAGTGCAAACTTACCATAATCATTAATAATAGTATGTCCTGCATTACTTCCGCCCTGGAATCTTACAATAATATCCGATTCCTCAGCAAGCATATCTGTAATCTTGCCCTTTCCTTCGTCGCCCCAATTAGCGCCAACAATAGCTTTTACCATATTGTCCTCCGTTCTGCCAACTTAACAGCATATAAATATATCAAGTGTGCCACCATATATAATTACTCCATAACACACTTTATTATAATAACACATTAATAGCATTTCTATCAACTAAAATATATATTTATGGCAAAAAGTTTAATTCATGTTATAATACTGGAATATGAACTGATAATACATTTGCATGCCGCAAAGATGTCAGCAAAACAATATTTTCAAGGAGATTTTAGATTTGAAGAAAAGCAAAGGCATTATTCTGGTTTTTGCATCATCTATATGTGCATTGTCGCTTGTGCTGTTTGTCTTTATGTATGAGCGTAAAATCGACTCTGAACCAGAACCTGTATCTGTCTCTGTCGCCAGCGAGATAGAGACAACCTCTATAGATCTTTCACAATATCAGATAAATAACCGTATAATTCATCTTGGTGCATCAACAGATTCAATTCCATCCAGTGCATCAATTGACATTCCATTTGTGAACCAGAATCCTGAACTTCCTACCGGATGCGAGATAACATCTCTTACCGAAGTGCTCAACTACTATGGTTTCAATGTTGATAAGGAATATATGGCAAGAAATTATCTGCCAATGAGTGAAATCGCCCAACCCGGATGTTTCATAGAATATTTCCTCGGCTCACCATGGAAATCCAATGGTTCTGGATGTTTCGCACCTGCAATCATCAAAGCAGCCAATAATTTTTTCAAGGACAATAGCTCACAATTAAAAGCTGTATCAATGAGTTATTCTTCTATCGAAGCATTATTTGAACAGATTTCCAAAGGATATCCGGTAATAGTCTGGACATGTTTTGACTATGATATTGATGAGATTGAATACAAACTTATAACCTACGACAACGGAAGCAGCTTCTACTGGCCTTCCTACGAGCATTGTGTCGTGCTGAGCGGTTATGACCTTGAATCCCAGACAGTAACTCTAGCCGACCCGACATACGGAATTGTCGAGCAGAGCATTGACGACTTCGAGAGCTACTACCAGAAGTTTTTCTACCAGGCAGTTGTCGTTAAATAACTTCCTAATAACGCCAAAAAATTGTGGCATGGGTGCTGTGCCTGCGCCCGCCTGTTATAGGTAAAATTGCATGACGACTGTCGTGTGGCTCTTAGGATGGTGTTAGACAAAAGCTAAGCCGGCTGCTAAACGTTCAAACGAAGTGCGTTTTTAGCGAGCCGGCTTTAATAAGCTTTGTCGTGCCATCCTTAGAGCCACCTAGACACAAAGGACCAGCAAATTTACCTATAACAGGCGGACACAGGCACAGTGCCCATGCCACAATTTTTTATTTTAAAGTGATTTAATTCTCTCAAGTGCCTTGAGTGTATTCTCGTGTGTTCCGAATGCTGTCAGTCTGAAGTATCCTTCTCCGCTTGGTCCAAATCCTGAACCTGGAGTACCTACTACATTAGCTTTCTCAAGAAGCATATCAAAGAAATCCCATGATGTCATATTATCAGGTGTCTGTAACCATACATATGGTGAGTTAATACCACCTGATACAGAATATCCTGCTGCTGCAAGTGTATCCATCATAGTCTTTGCATTCTGCTTGTAGTATGCAATCTGAGCCTTAGTCTGCTCAACTCCTGCTGGTGAATAAACTGCCTCGCCGGCTCTCTGTACGATATAAGGAGCTCCATTAAACTTAGTACCATGACGTCTTGCCCAGAGGCTGTGAAGTGTAACATCACCACTCTTAAGATCTTTAGGAATTACTGTATAGCCAAGTCTTACACCTGTAAATCCAGCCTTCTTAGAGAAACTTCTAAGCTCGATAGCACATGTTCTTGCGCCTTCGCACTCATAGATTGAATGTGGAACATCAGCTTCTTCAATAAATGCTTCATAAGCTGCATCATATATGATAACTGCGCCAACCTTGTTAGCATAGTCAACCCATTCCTGAAGCTGTGCCTTAGTAATTGTGGAACCTGTTGGATTGTTAGGGAAGCAGAGATATATGATATCTGGTGTCTCCTTTGGAATCTCTGGTGCAAAATTAGTTGCGGCTGTACATGGCATGTATATTACATTGCTCCATTTCTGGCTTTCTGCTATGTAATCACCCGTTCTTCCTGCCATTGCGTTAGTATCTACATATACAGGATATACAGGGTCACAAACTGCAATCTTGTTATCTACTGAGAAGATATCACCGATATTACCTGAATCTGACTTAGCACCATCGCTTACAAATATCTCATCCGCTGAAATATCACAGCCAAGAGCCTTAAAGTCGTTCTCAGCGATTGTATTTCTAAGGAATTCATAACCAAGATCTGGTGCATATCCTCTGAATGTCTCAACATGAGCCATCTCGTCAACCGCCTTGTGCATAGCTTCAATAACTGCTGGTGCAAGTGGCTGTGTAACATCACCAATTCCCAAGCTTATAACATCCTTATCTGGATTAGCTTCCTTATAAGCCTTAACCTTCTTAGCTATCGTTGAGAACAGATAGCTTCCTGGAAGTTTTAAATAATTATCATTAATCTTAAACATATATATCTCCTTCCTCACGTTCATGGTACGTTATGACGAACCTGTCCATTATTATACAATAGTAATTCCATCCGGACAATAGGATTTTAACTTAATTATATTAACTATATCGTGTCATCTTTTCCATATTATGTTCCAAGAAAATATCTTTTCTGAAGTTCATATTCCTGATTAATAGCCTTAACCAGCTCCTCATCACCATTAACATTGTCCGGATGATATATCTTTGTTATTTCTTTATATCTTTTCTTAAGAGAGTCACTATCTGTAACTCCTTTAAAAAATATCTTTACATTCTCCGAATACGAAAGTGTGCGCCTTGCTGCTCTGTATGCCTCATCGCGCATAACCTCACGTTCATGCTTTAAGCTGTCCTTTTCTGCTGTTATCCGCCTAAGCTCAGCTTCCATTATCTGCCACTGCTGGTCAAATAAATTCTTCTGATTTTCGAGCTGCTTGCTTAAAAGCATATTTTTCCGCTGTTTCTTTTCAAGCATGCCTTTCTGGATATCTATTAACTTTCGTTCATCTTCAAGATTCCTCTCAAGCTCTTTAATCCTTATATTTTCCTTGAACAGCCATTTACGCATATCCTCAGCTTGTTCATCAGTCATCTCATCAATCTGTTCTTCTGTAAGATTATTAAGATTAATAGAATTACCCACCATATCTACCTCATTCTTCTCGCAGATTATTGCTCATTTTATATTCCGCTATGGAACCAGAAAACCTTAACCGGTACAGAACCTTCCTTACTTCTTAACGTATGCTTCACACCTGGGAGTGCGATAAACGAATCGCCTGCTTTAATAGGAAATTCAAGATCATCAAGCTTTGCATATCCCTCACCTTCAAGCACATAAAATCCTTCCTGGTCAGCATGACTTCCCGGATTAGGATTAAATTCAAGCGATGCATATGTTGACACCCCTGACCTGCATCCATTCACACACCCATTAGCCTCTGATAAAAATGTGTAACCTCTCTTTCCTTCTCCCTGCTGCTCAATTACTTCTTCCATCGTAATATATGGTTTCATATGTTCCCTCCAATTTAAGTACACTTAACAGTTAATAAGAATTTAGCGCGTATAGAATTCTATACGCGCCAGATAATATAGTCATATTAATTAATTATTCTTGTATGAAAGCATCTCTGTATATGCTAAAAGGAATGGTCCAACACCCTTTGCATCATCTTCAACGATTGGCTCTGACATATAGTAATCATATGTACCAGGTCTTCTGCCCTTACCGCCAAGACCAGCAACAAGACAGATACCACCAAGTGACATCTCGCCTTCTTTAGTTGTAAGATACTTGTCACAGATACCATTAATAGCTTTCTCAGCATATTCTCTGTAGCTTACTGGAAGAAGTCCCATACGTACGCCCTTAAGAATTGCATATGCCATAATTGAACTACCACTTGTCTCAAGATAATTCTTATCCATTCCACCATAGTTGACTACCTGGTACCACATACCACTCTCATCCTGATACTTAAGCATTGACTCAACCAGATCAACAAAGGCATCTTCAAGCATCTTACACTCTGCATCATACTTATGGTCACTGTTATCAACCTTGTCCAATGTATCAAGAAGAGCCATTGAATACCAGCCAATAGCACGAAGCCATGAATGCTGTGAAAGTCCTGTTACCTTATCACACCAGAAAGCTTCCTTGCTTGTATCGATTGCATGAAAATATAATCCATTGAGAGGATTTCTCATATTCTCGATAACATACTTGAACTGTGCAAATATATCTGGATAGTTCTCTCTATTATTGTATCTTGTCTCATACTCCATGTAGAATGGCTGACCCATATACATACCATCAAGCCATACCTGATTAGGGTAGATATCTTTATGCCAGAAGCTCTTAGCCTCATTATTACATCTTGGCATTATCTTAATCTGTGAATATACAAGATCAGCTGCTTTCTTGTACTTTTCTTTGCCTGTAAGATCATAAAGCTCAAAAAGTGTCTTACCAGCATTGACATTATCTATATTCTTCTCGCCGATACTATATCCCTCAATAGTACCATCTTCATGTACTCTATAATCAATAAAATCATCGGCAAACTTAAGATACTTCTCATCCTTACTTACCGCATACATCTGGAGTACCGCTTTAATCATCACTCCATCGATGTAATTCCAGTTAGACTTAAGTCCCTGTCTGATCTTCTCGATATTCCACATTGGTGCTGCAGGAGTACTCTTCTCCAACAGTTCATCAATATACTTTACTATAATATCCATCACGCATCTCCTTAGATTGTAAATACTTCGTACATTGTATCAAAGTAAGTACATTAAATCAACTGATTTTGTTAACAAAACATGCCAAAATACTCATTTTTATTCATGTAAGATGAATTATCTCTCTTTGCATGTCAATATCGTGCATGTTTATGCATTTTTCTGCTTGAATATGCTTTTGTATGACCGTGTTTAATCATATTTTATCTTACAATATCAGCGGACATAGTACCATCGTTCTCACTATATTCAAGCGTGATATCAGAACCTGTATCATACATTATAATAGCTGGATTATTCTTGACATTGACATCATAGATAACATTTTTATTATCAAGAATTACATAGTAATGCGAATTACCATCTGCAACAATTGGAACAATCTTTGTAATAGTACCTGTGACTTTTCTGGTCTCTTTTGGTTTTTCTACCACAATTCCATTATCAGTAAGCATCTGCTTATAATTTGCCTCACACTCACTTACTGTATCGCCAATCGCCACCGTCTGGTATCTCTCAATATTAAGCATGGCATAGCTCTTGACAAGTCCTGCGCTGTCCTTTAATGCCATGAAATAAGTTGGCTCGCCACCCACATTAAGCAGAAGTGGAAATGTTGCAACGTAATTAAGATGCTGGACTTTACCCTGTGCCGAACTCATTGCTGAATACTCCTCGGCACCTGCAATCTCATAATATCTCGTTTCCATTGTTCTCTGATTCATAAGAACAAATCCGACATTAGACTGATCCTGACCTACGGATGTGACACCTGTGTATACCCACACATCATCCTCCATCGCAATATAATTATATCCGTCCGTAGTTTTCAAGCAGTCACGCTGTCCAAGTATGCTGTTTAAAAATCCTCTTTTAAGTGTTCCATAATAATCATACAGATTGATAAGCATATCTGCTGAATACACCTTATCTATCCATTCAGGCACATCTTTTACGTCATACTCTTTCATCTCACCTGTTATAGCATTGCATGTTATAACCTTGTCAACTGTAACACCGCCAAATAGGCCGACATTGTACTTTCTTGTAGGACATATCCAGTAAGGCACACCATCCTCATCTATCTCAAAGTTTAACTCGTCAAATATATATCCCGGATAAGCAAATCTTAAATGTCTGTATATATATCTTCCAAAATGGTCACTTGTTGAGTACCTGATACCTTCATTAAGGCGTACTATCTGTGCATCCTGTGTAGTCATATCAATTCTTACATATCCCGGAAGTCCTGATGCATTATTAGTAAACCACTTTATCAGGCTTCCATATTGCAGAGGTGACACTCTTACCGGCTTGTTATTATAGTTAATCTGACTGTACATGTCATTAATCTCAAACTGTGACACCATATCAACCATTGTTCCCATAACCCTGTTACCGATTATCTGTGCTGAATCACGGTCAAGAATCGGAATCTGGTCATAAGATACTTCTTTGATATCATCTGCGAAATTCTTTGTCTCAACAGTAAGAAGCTTCTGATACTTAGATGCATTGATTATCTGTGATGATAAAAGTGAGCCTATTGCAAATACAGCAACTGCACCAATTGTTATTCCAAGCATCACCCTGAATATAACTTTATCTTTAGGGCTCTTATAATCCATTTCCACAGTATTCGTTCTTTTACCTGTCTGGGCTGTTCTGAATCTCACACGGAATAATGCATATATCATTGTTGCTGCCGCAAACACGAATATTATAAACTTCCAAAATCCCGGCGAATGTATATTGATAGCTGGAAGCATAATATAATAATAAACTGCCGCCACAATAACCAATATTGCCACTCCTGCCGTAATTGTCTTTACCTTTAACCCTTTCATACAACCTCCTTAACTATACGGTTAAGCAGTTCATGTGCCACCTGTTCCTTGCTCATGATTGGCAGCTCCTCTGCTTTATCCTTAGTGATAACCGTCACAACATTAGTATCTGTTCCAAATCCTGCACCCGCAACCTTGACATTGTTAGCAACAATCATATCAAGATTTTTCTTTTCAAGCTTAGCCTTGGAATTCTCAAACATATGCTCTGTCTCCATTGAGAAACCACAAAGGAAAAATTTCCTGCCATTCTCAAGCTTAATCTTTCCAAGAGTTCCTATAATATCATCTGTCCTCTTCAGCGGTATAGACATATCGCCATCAGATTTTTTAATCTTGTTATCCATAACCTCAAGTGGTGTGTAATCTGCAACAGCCGCAGCCTTTATTATAATATCACTGTCCTTTGCAGCCTCCATAACAGCCTCATACATATCTTTCGCTGTCTCTATATGGATATTCTTAACAAATGGTACATCAGGCAGACTGGTATGGCCTGCAATAAGAGTTACATCCGCACCACGCATCATGGCAGCCTTCGCAATCGCATATCCCATCTTTCCAGTTGACCTGTTAGACAAAAATCGTACTGGGTCTAATGGTTCTCTTGTAGGTCCGGCTGTCACAGTAACTTTCAATCCTTCCATATCTTTATCACATGCGATAGTTTTTAAGATATATTCCATAAGAATCTCTGGCTCTGGCATCTTGCCAGCACCTGTATCACCACATGCAAGATGGCCGCTTGCAGCCTCTATAACCTCGCATCCATAATCTCTTAATCTCTTAATATTATCCTGCACAATCGCATTTTCATACATATTAGTATTCATGGCGGGTGCTATAATCTTAGGACATCTGCACGCAAGAAATGTTGTCGTAAGCATGTCATCTGCCATCCCATATGCGGCCTTTGCGAGAAAATTAGCTGTGGCAGGCGCAACAAGTACAACATCTGCTTTCTTTGCAAGCGAAACATGTTCTACATTGTATTGGAAATTTCTGTCAAATGTATCCACTATACACTTATTACCTGTTAGTGTTTCAAATGTAATAGGATTAATGAAATTCGTGGCATTCTCTGTCATAATTACATCCACATTACAGTGCTGTTTTACTAAAGCACTTGCAAGACCTGCTATCTTATATGCAGCTATACTGCCTGTAACTCCAAGCAGAACATTCTTACCTTTTAACATAATTCCTCCTAATCCTGTACGTTCTTATCATATATAATCTTTAATCCTTTGAGCAGAAGCTCATCATCCTGAAGTATTTTATGTCTGCACTCTGGAAGTATAACTTTAGCAAGTCCGCCTGTTGCAACAACCTTAATATCATCAAGTGGTTCGCCAAGCTCTGCTGCCATTCTGTCTATCATTCCGTCTATGCATGCCGCATTGCCATACACAACACCGCTCTTCATGCAGTTTATTGTATTCTTGCCAATAACTTTGTCAGGAGCATCAAGACTTATTCTCTGTAGCTGTGCTGTTCTTGATACAAGCGAATCCACAGCCACTCTTATACCCGGCATAATCACACCACCGACATAATTACCTTTTCTGTCTATAACTGACATTGTTGTCGCTGTTCCCATATCAATAACAATAGCTGGCGTACCATATACATTTATGGCAGCTACTGCATCAACTATCAAATCACTTCCTACCCTTCTTGGTTCATCCATAAGTATGTTAAGTCCCGTCTTAACACCAGGTCCTACAACCATTGGCGTAATTTTAATAAGTTTGTATACAGCTGATTTGATGTTATTGACAAGCTGTGGAACTACAGAAGATATAATAGCTCCTGTGACCTTGCTCTTATCAATTCCATATATCTCAAGGACTGTCTTAAATATAACAGCATACTCCAATTCTGTCTTTGACAGGTCTGTTGCAAGTCTCTCCTCAAATAACACTTTATCATCATCAACACAGCCTATAACTATGTTGGTATTTCCCATATCAATTGCAAGAATCATATGCGCTCCTTCTATAATTAAATTTACATTTGTAAAGCTTATTATAATACATTTATATTTTAGCATATATCCTGTATACAATTTTGTCAAGAAACGCATGGCTGCGCCAGTTTTAATCTTTACACATCACGCCTCACATTTTATAATATAGATAATTTTAGACATTTTTCGGTCAGGAGGACATGACAATATGAAAACTGGAATGGTATTTGAAGGTGGCGCATTCAGAACAATATTTTCCTGTGGTGTTATGGATGCTTTTATAGAAAATGATATATATCCCGATTATGTAATAGGAACATCAGCTGGTGCAGCATACTCACCATCTTACCTTGCAAGACAAAAAGAACGTAATCTTAAAATAATCACTGAATATGTGAATGATAAAAGATATATGGGAATGAATAATCTGATTGATAAAAATAACCGTTCATTGTATGGTCTTGAATTTGCATACGAGACAATTCCTAACGAACTTGTTCCATTTGATTATGATGCATTTGAAAAATGGGGTGGGGAATTTTATGCAGTATGCACTAACGTACTTACTGGAAAAGCGGAGTATTTCCCTTATGATGGCAAAGATAAAACTAATCTTGTGCTCAAAGCAACATGTGCTCTTCCTAAGCTTTTTCCTTACATATACATCAATGACACTCCATATCTTGATGGTGGTTTAAGTGACTCTATTCCATACGAGAAAGCATTTGCTGATGGGTGTGACAGAGTTGTCGTTGTGCTTACAAGGGAAGCAGGCTACAAGAAAACCACATCGTCATCAACTAAAATTATGGCACGTACTTACCTTAACTACCCTGAGCTTGCCAAAGACCTTGTTCACCGCGCAGGCAGATATAACAGATGTTTACGTAAGTTAGAGCATCTTGAAAAGCAGGGCAAAGTAATAGTAATTCGTCCAACTTCAACTAAAGGATTTTCAAGGCTCGAAAAGAATATAGACAAAATTAATGCACTGTACAATGACGGATACAATAAGGGTCTTGCCATATCAGATACTGTTAAGGCATATTTTTCTAAATAATCAGGAGTTTTCTTATGATTTTAAAAAGCGCAAAAGAACTAAGGATAAAAATACTTATTCCTATATCAATATTTATACTATCATGCTGCATATTGGCTGGTGTTATGTATATAAGCACATCAAGCTATAACAGCCATGCCCGCATGACAACAGAGCTGAATGCCATGACTTATTCTGAACGTCTTATTGAGAATATTACACATGGTATGGATATAACAGATTCACTTGAACAGGTTATAATAAGTGATGATGGATATGTTCACAATTTCGATATAATATGTTCCAACATGATGTCTGACTCAATACAGAGTATACAGTTAGCTCCTGGTGGTGTTGTCACTGATATATACCCATCAGAAGGCAACGAAGCCGGTAAAATTGATTTAATCAACGATGAGACAAGAGGTGAACTTTCTCGATACGGAAGAGATAACAACATAACTGTCATGCAGGGACCTTTCCCTCTTAAACAGGGTGGAAACGGAATTGCAATCCGAAATCCTGTATATTTAACTGATGACAATTCCCAGCCATACTTCTGGGGATTTTCAATAGTTATCATCCGTGTTCCAGAGATTTTTTCAGCCACTGTGCAGTCATTATCTAATTTCGGATATGATTATTGCCTTTCTAAGACAACATCTCCTCTGGACACAGAATATAAGGTTATTTACAGTTCTGGTAATACACTTATAAACCCTGTAACATACGCATTTGAACTTGGTGGATGTACATGGCAGCTTGATGTCATGCCTTCTAATGGCTGGCACAATCCTAAGCGTACTATCTCATTATTTATATGTGGTTTTGCTGTAGTATTGCTCCTGACTGGTCTTACATTTGCTCTTATAATTCTTGAAAACAAACGTAACCAGCTTAAGACGCTTTCAACAACCGATTTTCTAACTGGACTGATTAACAGAAACGGATTAGATGAACAGTTAAATATCTATATCAACAGCCATCCTGATAAATCCTGTGTCTGTATCTTACTTGATATAGATAACTTCAAATTCATCAATGATATATATGGGCGTGCTACCGGTGACAGTGCGCTAAAGAACCTTGCAAAGACTATGAAGAGCTGCTTTCCTGACAATTCTATATTGTGCAGGAATGGTGGAGATGAATTCTGTATCATTCTTAAAGACTGCACAATCAGTGATGTTGAGAACAAGATAAAAGCATTCACACAGATGGAACGTCATTTTAAATGCAATAATTCTATGTACAGTTTCAGTATATCGGTTGGATATGCAGAATATCCATCACAGGCAAATGACATATCTTCTCTCATGAAATATGCTGATGCCGCTTTGTATGAGGTTAAACTTCATGGTAAACATTCATGCCGTGCATATAATAGTGGTTTCAACATGCAGGAACGCGCACAGCTTGGATTTGCCCTTAAAGATATCTCTGAAAATGTACCATGTGCATTTATAATATACAAAGCTGATATCAATGACGACCATATCTTATATGCCAATGATGAAATGATTCAGCTTGCTGGCTGCTCTGATATGGCTGATTTCATGGAATACACACAACAGAGTTTCAATAATCTCATAAGCGAAGCTGAGCGTGACCAGACTGTTAAAGATATCTGGAATCAGGTTGAAAAATACGAAACAACACATAAGAGACAGGATGATTATGTGCACTATAACTTAATAAGAAAAGATGGAACATCAATCCCTGTATATGACCATGGAAGAATCGTAGAAAATAATATTCATGGAAATGTCTTCTATGTAATAATCATACAGGATGATTTAATTAAAAATTTTTAAAGACAAAATCTTTCACAATTCCTATTGATTCTCTCACCATATAATTAAGCAACAATACGGGGTCGCTGTCTGCAGCGGCTCCGGATACATTGTTAAATCCACATCCTCTTGCAAGCTTCTTTGCACGATATATATGGAAGTTATTAGTGACAACGCATATTCCTGCATTCATATCTCCTATATACTCTGCACTATATTTCATATTTTCGCTTGTATCTGTAGATTTGTCTTCCATAATAATTCTTGACTCTTTAATTCCTTTATCCACAAGATAATTTTTCATAGCAAGAGCCTCTGACATATCCTCGCCTTTCCCTTTACCGCCAGACACTATAATTTTCATATCATTATTCTTTGAATATTCATATGCCATATCAAGTCGTTTCTTAAGCGAACGTGTTATCCTGGTTCCTCTTATCTGACACCCAAGAACTATCATATATTCACAGTTTTCATCTGGTTTATCATGCATACTGCCAACAATTAATCCTTCCAGAGCAAAGAACAATACAAATAAAGCTGCGAGAATACCACACAATATATTCTTAACAGCCCCAGGAATGATATAGATATCTCTTGCCTGCATATACATAAATGCAAATATACCGCCAAAAAGTGCAGTGCCAATAAGCCATATAAATATAAATGAGCTTGATATTCCTGCATATGTGGCGCATATTACATAATACACAAAGCACAAAACCGACATCACAAGAAAAAAATACATATTTTACCTTCTTCTATTTCTATACTGTTTGTCATCTGCTATAATAACTAAAACAGCTTCTGCTGAACCAATTATACTAAATAAAAGGAGATTTGACTATGTTTGCATTTAACAAAGATATTACAGCTACACCATGCGAACCAGGTGTTACAAGAAAAATCCTTACATATTCTGAGGATCTTATGATGTGTGAGATTCATTTTGAGACTGGTTCTAAGGGAAATTTTCACAGCCACGACCATCTTCAGATAACATATATCGCCAAGGGAAGTTTTGAATTTACTATCGGAGATGAAACTAAGGTTGTCAATCAGGGAGACAGTGTGTACATGCCTTCAGGAGTACGCCATGGCGTTACCTGTCTTTCAGAGGGAATCCTCGTAGACGTGTTTAATCCTATGCGTAAGGACTTCTTGAAGTAAAAATTCACACATCCGCCCGGAAATAGGGTTATGCCCCCACGCTTCGGCGTGCTGGCTATACAAATCTGCTGGTCCTTTGTGTCTAGCCCATCTAAGGGCTGCACGACAAAGTTTATTAAAGCCGACTTGCTAAAAACGCACTTCGTTTGAACGTTTAGCAGTCGGCTTAACTTGTGTAAACACTTAGCGAGTTAACGAGCTTAGTGTTTACCATGCAGGGCATTGTCTAACACAGCCCTAAGATGAACACGACAGTCGTCATGCAGGTTTTATAGCCAATACGCTCAGGCGCACAGCTTACCCTGTCCCGCGGGCAGATACATGTATTATTATGCCCTTACGGCAACTTTGGCTATCGTTTTGTTGTCCATGTAGTAACTTATACCAAGACAGTTAATAATTATTCCTGATGCGCCAAGTTCTTCGGTAAGGTCTTTTAGTTCAGTGAACTTGTAGAGCATGTTTTCATGGTGGCCTTCATAGCATTTATCCATCTCGTATCCATCTGTGAATACAGGAACTGCTATAACCTGCTCACCTTCCTGCTTGTCTGTTACTCTGTCAGTAAGGTCTACATAAGGATGGGAAATCTCTATCTCATTCTCATTCTCTTCCTTGATACAAGGTACCATAAACTCACTTACAAGAAGCTGCTGTATCATAGTCTCTTCTCTTGTTTTGATAAGTTCTACTCTATCTTCAAGTGGAGCGTGCTTACGGACTTCCTGAAAATATGATATCATGGCGCTTTCAAGTCCTGGATTAGTTATATAATCGTCCTTAAAATACTCATCATAAGAATAAAGTTCTTCTCTCTCGACTATAAATGGTTCTGACTTTCCATCAATAAAGAAAATCTTCTTGTATCCATTACGATACATATGACCAACTTCTGAGAAAAATCCCTCCTTGTCAGCTCTGCCGAAGCTTACCTGATAACCAGCAAAGCCTAACTGTGCCTCAACCTTGCTGCTGTCTGTATAATCATACATGACAACCATATTCTGTCCATCAATGATATATGGATATCCTGTCAGTTCACAGTAACCTACCCATAATCTGTCTGCTTTCTTAATCTTCTCGATTGCAAGCGGACGGTATCTGTTAATCATATCCTGGAAAAAAGCAGAATCGTTAACATTACATTTGTCATTAGCCTCAGTAAGACACTCTGGAAGAATCTTGTTAACTACATAGATGACTTCTGGCAGGGGAAGCTTTTCAAGCATTCCCGCACCATAATCTTCATCCTGACATATATGTTTCAATAAATCCTGTGCTCTTCTAGCATCCATGTGTAAAAACCCCTTTAAACCACTTTTTGTTTAATTATTAAAGCTTTGCAATATCAACAATTGTAAGTTCTTTATTGTTAAATGCATGCTCAAGACTTGAGATAAGTGCATGCGCTGTATCAAGACTTGTAAGGCAGTGAACGCCTGTCTCGATTGCATAACGGCGGATAAGGAAACCATCCTTAGCTCTCTCAATACCACTCTCTGGTGTATCGATTATAAGGTCAATCTTATGCTCTAAGATAAGGTCGAGAAGTGTTGGTGCCTCCTGACCAATCTTATTAACCTGAATTGCATGTACACCATTCTCTTTAAGGACTTTAGCAGTTCCTCTTGATGCATATATCTTATATCCTAATGCTTCAAATCTCTGTGCAATATCAATACCATCCTGCTTATCCTTATCTGCAAGTGTCATGATAATCTGCTTATGCTTAGGAAGACATATTCCAGCTCCCTGGAATGCCTTAAATAATGCCTCATCAAAATCCTTAGAGATACCAAGGCACTCACCTGTAGATTTCATCTCAGGTCCCATTGTGATATCAGCGCCTCTGATTTTCTCAAATGAGAATACAGGCATCTTGATTGCATAATAATCTGCTGGCTTTGCAAGTCCTGGTTCGTAACCTAAATCCTTTATCTTGCTGCCTGTGATAACTCTTGTAGCAAGCTTAACAATAGGAATACCTGTAACCTTGCTGATATATGGAACAGTACGGCTTGAACGAGGATTAACCTCAATTACATATACCTGATCATTATATACAATAAACTGGATATTGATAAGACCCTTAACATGAAGTGATCTTGCAAGTCTCTTAGTATACTCTACTATCATATCTGTAATTCTTGGAGTGATAGACTTAGCTGGATATACAGAGATACTATCTCCTGAATGGATACCAGCTCTCTCGATATGCTCCATGATACCAGGGATAAGAATATCCTCGCCATCACATACAGCATCTACCTCTATCTCTTTACCCATAAGGTACTTATCTACAAGAATTGGATGATCCTGCTTAATTCTGTTGATGATGTTCATGAACTCTACAACATCCTCATCAGATACAGCAATCTGCATACCCTGTCCACCAAGAACGTATGAAGGACGAACAAGTACTGGATAGCCTAATTCATTAGCAGCCTTTAAAGCTTCCTCAACTGTAAATACTGTATGCCCCTTAGCTCTAGGAATCTCGCACTGCTCAAGAATCTTATCGAATAACTCTCTATCCTCTGCGGCATCTACATCCTCTGCGCTTGTTCCAAGAATTGGAACGCCCATCTTCATAAGTGCCTCAGTAAGCTTGATAGCTGTCTGTCCACCGAACTGGACAACTGCTCCGTCTGGCTTCTCGAAATCAACAATTGACTCAACATCCTCTGGTGTAAGAGGCTCAAAGTAAAGCTTATCAGCAATATCAAAGTCTGTTGAAACTGTCTCAGGGTTGTTATTGATAATGATTGTCTCATAACCCTGCTTCTCAAATGACCATGTACAGTGAACTGAACAGAAGTCAAACTCGATACCCTGACCTATTCTTATAGGACCTGAACCAAGTACTAATACTTTCTTCTTGTCCTTAGTCTCAACTGCCTCATTCTCGCTTCCATATACAGAATAATAGTATGGTGTTGTAGCAGCAAATTCAGCGGCGCATGTATCAACCATCTTGAATGCTGCATGGATATCATACTCGTCTCTTAACTCTTTGATTTCTCTTTCTGTGTGACCAGTAAGTTCACCGATTACATTATCAGGGAATTCAATTCTCTTAGCTTCTTTTAAAAGCTCCTTAGTAAGAGGACCACGCTTTAAAGCATTTTCCATATCTACAATAATCTGGAGCTTATCGATAAACCAGAGGTCAATCTTAGTAATATCGTGAAGCTTTGCTGCTGGCATATGTCTTCTTAATGCCTCTGCTATCTTCCAGATTCTTCTGTCATCTACTACAGCAAGCTCATCTAAAAGCTCCTCATCTGTAAGCTTAGTGAAATCATATGACATAAGGCTGTCAACATGCTGCTCAAGTGAACGTATAGCCTTCATAAGACCACCCTCGAAGTTATTAGCGATACTCATAACCTCACCAGTAGCCTTCATCTGTGTTGTAAGTGTTCTCTTGGCAGAGATAAACTTATCAAATGGAAGTCTTGGCATCTTAACTACACAATAATCAAGTGCTGGCTCAAAACTTGCGAATGTCTTTCCTGTGATTGCATTCTTAATCTCATCAAGTGTATAACCCAACGCAATCTTAGCTGCAACCTTGGCAATAGGATAACCTGTAGCCTTAGATGCAAGTGCTGAAGAACGGCTTACACGAGGGTTAACCTCGATTACGCAGTACTCAAAGCTGTCTGGATTAAGTGCGTACTGTACGTTACATCCACCTGTGATACCTAATTCATCTATAATATTAAGAGCTGATGTTCTAAGCATCTGATACTCTTTATCTGACAATGTCTGAGAAGGAGCTACAACTATACTGTCACCTGTATGTACACCAACAGGGTCAATGTTCTCCATGTTACATACTGTAATGCAGTTACCATTGCTGTCTCGCATTACCTCGTACTCAATCTCTTTCCATCCAGCGATACAACGCTCAACTAAAACCTCACCAACTCTTGAAAGTCTGAGACCATTCTCAAGTATTTCGCGGAGTTCAGCTACATTGTGAGCGATACCACCACCGCTTCCACCTAATGTGTAAGCAGGACGGAGAACTACAGGATAACCAATCTTAGCTGCAAATGCTTCACCAGTTGGAACATCGTTAACTACGAGTGAAGCTGCACATGGCTCACCAATCTTTTCCATAGTTTCCTTGAACATAAGACGGTCTTCTGCCTTCTTGATTGTAAGAGATGTTGTACCTATGAGCTTAACATTATGCTCTTCAAGGAATCCAGTCTCTGCAATCTCCATAGCAAGGTTAAGTCCAGCCTGACCACCTAATGTAGGAAGAATACTGTCTGGCTTTTCCTTTAAGATTATCTGCTCAAGTACTTTAACTGTAAGAGGCTCAATATAAACCTCATCAGCAATATCCTTATCTGTCATGATTGTAGCAGGATTAGAATTAACAAGAACAACCTCAATGCCCTCTTCTTTAAGAGAACGGCAAGCCTGTGTACCGGCATAATCAAACTCTGCAGCCTGTCCGATAACAATTGGGCCTGAACCTATAACTAAAACTTTCTTAATGTCTTTATTCTTTGGCATCTTCCTAGTCCTCCTTCTTCATCATGTCCATAAATCTATCAAATAAGTAACCTGTATCCTGTGGACCTGCACATGCCTCAGGATGGAACTGTACTGTAAATATCTTCTTACCTACATACTCAAGTCCCTCGTTAGTTTTGTCGTTAACATTTTCAAAGGCAGGAATGGCGACCTTAGGATCAAGTGTTGTCTCATCAACAACATATCCGTGGTTCTGACATGATATGTACACTCTGCCAGTCTTTAAATCCTTAACTGGATGGTTAGCACCTCTGTGTCCATATTTTAACTTATGTGTATCTGCGCCTGTCGCAAGTGCCATAAGCTGATGTCCAAGACAGATTGCAAAGATTGGAACATCACTTGCATACAGCTTCTTGAGTTCCTCAATAATCTCTACACATTCCTTAGGATCACCTGCACCGTTAGATAACATAATGCCATCAGGGTTAGTGCTAAGAATCTCCTCTGCCTTAGTGTATGCAGGATATATAGTCACCTCACAGCCTCTCTCATTAAGAGAACGTGCGATATTTCTCTTGGCACCAAGGTCAAGGAGCGCTACCTTAGGTCCCTTGCCAGGAAGAACTTCGATTTCCTTACATGTTGTCTTTCTGACAACACCTGTTACTGAGTACGCCTTAATCTTAGGAAGGACTTCATCGAGATTGTAATTCTCGTTAGTTGTTATCATTCCATTCATAGTACCCTTTTCTCTTAAAATCTTGGCAAGAGCTCTTGTATCAATTCCTGCAATACCAGGAATGTCATTATCTAAAAGAAATTTCTGAATAGGATCTTCGCATCTAAAGTTGCTTGGAGTTCTTGATAACTCTCGCACAATAAAACCATCTGGCTGAGCCTTAGATGATTCCATATCTTTGTAACATATTCCATAATTACCAATTAAAGGATATGTCATAGTTACCGCTTGTCCAGCATATGAAGGATCAGTTAAGACCTCCAGATAGCCTGTCATTGATGTATTGAAAACTATCTCGCTGATAACCTCACGGGTAGAGCCAATACTTGTGCCACTAAACACTGTTCCATCTTCAAGAATTAAAAATGCTTTCATGATTTACCTATTCCCTTTCGTGTTTTGCGCAAAAAAAAAGACAAAAAATTGTCTTTTTTCTCGGATTTATAAAATTTTACCACATACAAGTTTCGATTTCAAGCGAGTATTTATAATTATGCAAAAACTTCTCATATCTATAGAAAGCAATGCTAAAATCAATAGATATGAGAAGTTTAAAATTATTCTTTAGAAATCTCAACAAGCCCTGAATATTTGAATGTAATACCTCTGTCAGTAGAGATATATTTGGCTGCCGTTCTTCCACTGTTATATCTTCCGTCACTTCCCTGTGTCAGATAAACTATAATATCTGAATTTTTATCAACAACCGGAACACTAGCCTCTTTAAACACGCTGCTCCATGTTGCATCATCGCCAACAGCCTCTGTCATGGCACTCTCGAGCTTCTGTTCTGGAAGATAAATCTTTTCAAATGTCTTTGCCCCATCAGAAGTCATATACAGATTAGAGTCAACATCCTCGTCATATTCATATGCAAAGAAACCAATCTGTGCACTTATAAACTTAACGCCCTTCAGCTGTCCTGTAGATGGTCCCTGTCCCGTCGCACTCCATGAATTGCCACCATTGGATGTGACATATATCTTGGAATATGTCTGGTTATTACCTGAACTATATTCCGCAACAATAACACCACTGTTCTCGTCAAAGAAATCTATATAATAATACTGTGCACCATATGTGTCGTCTATCTCACACGTTGTCCACTGTGTTCCAAGGTCTGTTGAATAAACAACTGTAAGAGGTGTCCTGCTTCCACCTGTGATAGTTCCACCATACAAAAATGCAGTCGTAGATGTACTTACAATAAAACTGCCTTTAGCAAGACTCTGGCTTCCTGTAGAACCATTGTCAACTATTGGGAGTTTTGATATATCTACTGGAACATTCGTAAATTTCTCTCCACCATCATATGTAACTGACAGGAAATTATTCTTTATCTGATAATATGCATAAGAACTCTCTGTTGCATCCTCCAATATTCCAGATGTTATGTTATTCTTGCTGTTCTGCTCTATTCCATAATCCTCGGGTGACATTATGGATGACACATATATTGTTGCCGTTCCATCATAATGATTATCTATAATAAACTCAACAACCCACTCACAATGCATTCTTCCATTCTCGAGAATTCCATCCCATTCCTCAAAATTATCCGTATTGGAATCATTAAGCCCTGCACTAAAACTGATAAGAAGAATATCATTGCTCTCATCAAGAACTGTTGGTTTATCTATCTCAATTCTGTTAAGCTTTTTAGACCAGCTTAAATATCTCTGTGAATATTGTGCCAGAAATTCCCTTGTCCATATACTTCCAATCTGGCTTATATCAAGATTAGCAAAATCCTGCGATAAAGTGTGATTAACTTCACCCGAATCTTTTGGCTCAACAACATTGCCATCAGAATCAATAGTCACAGCAAATGTATATCTTGACTTTAAGTTAATCTGCTTTGACTTATTCTCTGAATATCTGCTGTATACCATATAAGAAATAATCAGAATAAATATTATAAAAACCGCTGTCTTTTCTAATATACGGATTATCCTTTTTTTATTAGTCATTATCTTAGTCATCTCCCGACAATACTCTTGAATGATTATGGATAAACTACTCTCTCTTCATATGCATAGCTTCACGGACAATCTTTCTGTAATGCTTATACCACCACAGGTACGCTGTAGCAGCAGCGCCAACAAGAAGCATAATAACCGCTGATACCGGATGTGCAAAAGCAAGCCATGCTGATGACACCTTCCTGCTAAGGACAGGAACACCATATGCCACAAGCACACACATAGCCATCACAAATCCATTAAATATTCCCCTGTTATCATATATAACTGTAAACTTTTCAAATATCAGGATAGCAAACATCTCTCCTACTGGTCTGCATGCTGCTGTAAATAAACTCAGACACAATGCACGCCAGAATGTAACGCCAAACATTGTAAGAATAATTGTAAAATATACAAAATCAGTTGCCACTTTATATGCCAGCTTTCCAAGGAAATTCATATATGGACTTATCAGCATGATACGCATCATAAGATAATCCCTGTCTCCCATCGCCATAAGTGTTGTGTTAGCAATACTTCCACATACAGTTGACAGCATAAAAAACATATATATCATAGTTGTCTGCTGATGGCTGGCAACAAGTGGGCATATATGGGATATAAGTCTGTACGGAACATACATAAATATAAGAACATATATATATTTCCGCAAAAATTCCAGAAGGACTATACCAATCTGGGCTATCACGCCAAATGTGGTTTTCAGTTTACGGTTATTGTTGTCGACTATCTGCTGATGTAATTTCTCACCAAGATTAGGTATCC
Organism: Lachnospira sp.; assembly: GCA_050874305.1. Classification (GTDB taxonomy): domain Bacteria; phylum Bacillota; class Clostridia; order Lachnospirales; family Lachnospiraceae; genus Lachnospira. The sequence continues at coordinate 65,362 of JBNMKL010000011.1, forward strand.
TGTAAAGGACAAGCAGAAATCTGTTCATTGTCTCCATATACCTGAGAATCTTCTCAGCAAACATTTTATTAACAATTATCATTCTTCCAAATCTCCCAATATATCAAGAATTGCATTATTAATCTCAGGGATATTAATCATCTCTGCTGTGACCTCATTAAGCTCCCCATTATTAAGAACAAGCACATCTGGTGCAATTCTTTGTGCAACAGAAAGCACACTTGTCGATATAAGAACTACATGCTCGCTGCACTCAGATGACAGTACATCAAGAAATGTATCTATATATTCTTCACTGCAGAAATCCAATGGTTCATCAAACATAATAACATATGGACGCTGCACAAGAAATGCTGCAAGCTGCAGTCTCTTCTTATCCTCAAATGAATAGTTGCATATCAAATCATTTCGTACTTCATCTGTAAGCTTAACTCTGTCAAGATAATAATCCACATTCTCTTTTTTCTTGAATGAACATAAGAAACTTATAAATTCATATCCAGATATATACATGGGAAGCACACTCTGCTTAGCTGCATAAAACGACTCTCTCTTAGAGCCTGATTCTATTGAACCACCATCAATCGGAACATCTCCACTGATGCACTCAAACAATGTTGTTCTTCCTGCTCCAGTTCCTCCAAGAATCGGATAAATCTTTCCTTCATCAAACATATAGTCTACGTCTGTAAGGATTTCCTGTTTGTCATATATTTTCCTGACATGATTAAGTTTAAGCATGTTAATCCTCCATGTATGGTTCTAATATGAACGCATAATTATTGTTAATTATATACTACTATAATATTTTTTGCAACTTACGCGAAATCCTGGCATATACTTTAAGAAAATTTAATAAATTAGTTAGGTTTTGTTTCTATTTGAGGCATATACTCTTGTTGCCTTTAATATATTTATTTGATATAATATGCAGACATTGCTAAAGAATTTTCATTTACAATTTACATAATTAACAATATTGATAATTTTATTAAACGAGGGGGTTATCAGATGATTAATCGTTTTAAAAAATGGCGTCCGCTGTATGGCTTATATGTCTTAATATATCTGCCTTGGTTCTTTTTCCTTGAAAAAGCTATCACAGACGCCACACCTAATATGCATATTGTTGATATAGCATTTGACCATGCTATACCATTCTGCGAATATTTTATAATCCCATATTATTTCTGGTTTGTATATATTGTTGGCGCCTGCCTGTTTATGATGATATACGCAACAGATAAAGAATTTATCCGCATGGCTCTTTCTCTTATAATCGGAATGTCTGTATGCCTGATAATATGTATGATTTATCCTAACGGACTTAATCTTCGACCAGATACACTTCCGGATAATATATTCGGAACACTTGTTGCATCATTATATGCAGTAGATACGCCATATAATGTATTTCCAAGTATCCATGTATACAATTCAGTTGTCATACACATTGCCCTCAACAAATGTGAAGCTTTAAGAAATCATAAGGCCGTCCGCATATGTTCACTTGTCGTCTGTGTACTTATATGCCTGTCTACCATGTTCTTAAAACAGCACAGCATAACAGACGTAATCGGCGGATGCGCTTTTGCTGGCATTATGTATGTACTTCTCTATGTTGTGAATTACAGCAGATTCAGAAAAGGGGCTTCTGATGAAATGTGCGATACCAAGTCATGCGAAGCTATTGAATCTAACGAATAAGCCTGTTAATCGGATTTAACAAACATATATTAAACAAAATACCTCTGCACAGACAACTGATAACCCAACAACAAACCAGCTTGTGCATGGGTATTTTATTTATGGATACATTTTGTCCTATAGGTCTATAATTCCATTTTAGTTTGGGCTCTCTTTAAATTATAAAATCTGTCTGTGAATACACAGACAGATTTTATAATTTCTATATTTATTATTTTATTCATCGAATATGCTTACTATCTCTCCATCAAGAATTTTATTCATATTCTTAACTGCACAGAAATTACCACACATTGAACATGTATCTTCTTTCTCTGGTTTAGATGAAGCACGGTATCTTCTTGCCTTCTCAGGGTCTATTGCAACATCAAACATTGCCTCCCAGTCAAGTTTCTTTCTGGCTACATCCATCTTGTGATCCCACTCCATAGCTCCTGGAAGTCCCTTGGCTATATCTGCTGCATGTGCTGCTATTCTTGAAGCAATGATTCCTTCTTTAACATCATCAAGATCTGGAAGTCTTAAATGCTCTGCTGGTGTTACATAACAAAGGAATGATGCGCCATATGTAGCTGCAATCGCACCACCGATAGCTGCTGTTATGTGGTCATATCCTGGTGCTATATCTGTAACAAGAGGTCCTAACACATAGAAAGGGGCTCCCTTACAAAGTGTCTTCTGAATCTCCATATTAGCCTGAATCTGGTTAAGAGGCATATGTCCCGGTCCCTCAATCATAACCTGGACATCCTTATCCCACGCTCTCTTAGTAAGCTCACCTAATGTAATAAGCTCCTCTATCTGTGATATATCTGATGCATCCTCAATACATCCCGGGCGGCATGCATCGCCAAGGCTCATAGTAACATCATACTCTCTGCAGATATCAAGTACCTCATCATAATGCTCATAGAACGGATTTTCATTACCTGTCATCTCCATCCATGCATATATGATTGAGCCACCTCTTGATACGATATTCATAAGTCTCTTGGAATTGCGGAATCTCTTGGCAGTTGCTTTATTAATTCCACAGTGAATAGTCATGAAATCCACACCATCCTCAGCATGCATTCTTACTATATCAAGCCACTCTTTAGCTGTGATATCTTTCAATGCTTTATGATAATACACAACTGCATCATATATAGGAACTGTTCCTATTATTGCTGGGCACTCAGCTGTAAGCTTTCTTCTAAACTTCTGTGTATCGCCAAATGAACTTAAATCCATAATAGCTTCTGCACCCATGGCAACAGCATTATTAACCTTATCAAGCTCCATATCAAGATCAACACAGTCTCTTGATGTTCCAAGGTTGACATTAATCTTAGTTCTTAATCTCTCGCCTATACCATTAGGTTCAAGACATTTGTGATTCTTATTGGCAGGTATTATAACCTGTCCCTTTGCGATAAGCTCTCTTAACTCATTAACGTCGATTCGCTCCTTATCGGCAACTTTTTTCATTTCTTCTGTGATGATGCCCTGTCTGGCAGCATCCATCTGCGTAGTATACATATAAAACTCTCCTTTCCTACGTCGGCATTATCCGAATCAGGTTATATGGGTCGGCACATCTGTCCCTCTCAGCCGCCTGTCTGGCAGCTCCCCAAGTCGTTATATTGTACCACAATTTACCACATTAGTCAAAGCACATGGCTTAGTCCTTCATTAAACTCATTGAAGGCTGGTAGAGTTAATTAAACCTACTGTATGAATTTATCTATATTCTGTGATTTCCATTCGCTGTATGCTGCTGCGTCATATATCTCATATGCTGCATTGCCATTAACAAAAAATGTATAATCATCTCTCCTGTCAAAAGATATCACATATATAATCTGTGCATAATCGCCTTTACTCCTCAGATCATTGTAATCAACATAATACACGTCTGTCTTATCAATATCTTTCTGTGCCAGAAGCTCCAGCTCTGAAAAATTATTATTCTGACATCTGGTTATAAAGCTGTTGTACATATCATCATTTAATACCATTTCATCACCAAATGTATTTTCCCATACCCGTGCAGGGATTCCATATACATTTATTGTCATATGAGGAATATTATCGTAAAAATCTTCATACAGGGCACATGAAACAGCCTGTACATCCTGCTTTTCAATCTGGTATCTGTTCTTATTGGATTTAGCAATCTGTTCAACTGCATTTAACAGTTCTCCCTGCTCAACATATGTAAGCTTATTGCGTTTATTAGACCAGCGCACTGATTCGTCTGCAATATCGGGCTGGAATACATTAGATACGAAGAATGATAATCTTTTTCTTATATCACTAATACAGCCATCAGGGCGGTTATCTGAGACAAAACTTTCCTGTGTCGTTCCCGGTCCAACTAGTTCTTCTACATATGAAACGCCTTCTACTTTATCTTCAATATGTGGGTAATATATACAGTCTGAATTCGCTGTTCCCCATGATGTCTTAATCCACCTGCCAACAATTTCTGTTTCGGTAATATTATTTGCAGCAGATGTACCTGTTGCATCCACAGCTGCTGTATTATCCACATTTCTTGATGGCAACACCCACATAAAAACTGCACACAATACAGCACACACGCCTGCAGCACAGCCAGCACTTCCGATTATTACACGCCTGTTTAACTTATTGCGCTGTTTCTTAGCAATATCTATACTTGCTATTATCCCCTCATCGCCAGGAGCAATGGTCTTACTTCCCAAATCTGCTTCAAAATCATCCACTATCGGTGCAATATCCATCGTCTTGGAACAACTCATCAATTCTGTAAGCGTAATCCCTAAAGCTTCTGCCAGCGGTTCTAATGTATTAATATCCGGAAAACCAAGTCCTCTCTCCCAACGGCTTACAGCCTTATCTGTCACATTTAATTTTTTTGCCAGCTCAGCCTGCGTAATCTGTTTCTGTTTTCTTGTTTCCGCAATAAATTCGCCAAACTCTTTTGCCTCCATATGTTATGCCCTCCTTTTATGCTGTGCATCTTTTTGATGAATTCAGCATAACATTCTTTTGCCGATTGTAAAACCGATTAGTCCTTTATTCCCCGTGATTCCAACTCTACGATTCGTTTAGTTGGGGAATTCTGATTTAATTATCTTCTCTACATCCTCTTCTGACACGTCTATTAAATCTGAAATCTGCTCAACTGTGAAGCCTTTTTTGTGCATCTTTATAATTATTTCTCTCTGTGCAGCTTCTTTACCTCTTTTTTCCCCTAATTTTTCATTTTCATCAAGTTCATCTTTAAAAAGCTCCCTCAACGCCTCACAACTCATTCCCATGCTCCTCCTTATCTCTTCATACACTCCCATATTAGCTCTCGCACTCGCATTAAGCACAGCATTAATATCATTCCGGCCCTGCTGGGTCATTATATCCGCACTCTCATTTAAGAAATACTCAATATCTTCCCTCTCTGCATTAGCAGATAATACTCTTAAACTGCTATGCGCATGCTTAGGCAACTGGCTTGTAACAACCACCTGCGTTGGAAATGTTACATTATTAGTTATGTAATAGATGCCCGAATACTTTTCTTCTATCTTGTGCCCTTCTTCTTTAAGTTTTTCAAATAATTTGCATGGATACTTTTCTCTAAATAAAGATACTGTTATCTGGTCTGATGGCACTGCATCTGAAGTCTTCCCATAACCTTTATAAAGGCATGCATAGCCAACAGTTTTATAATAATCATCAATATTCAGGGAATCCTCTGGGCTCTTATACTCTATTACATTATATTTTCTCATTATATGACCAATCTCATTCCTGATGCCATGTGATAATGCATCATCCTTTATAATTAAAAGGTCAATTCTTATCGGCTCTTTGCTGAGATTGTACTCTGTTTTTCTTTCAAGATATTCTATATCTTCTCTGAATTCCAAGTTGGTCGCTGCATAAAATGCAGGATGCCACTGGATTCTTTCTGGCGAATCACTCAAATAGTCCTCCTGTCTGATTCTCCACATATGTATTATAATACACGGCGCCTAAAATATACAATACACACACAGTACATCTAATTATAAACACTTGATAAATTGTTATGATATGGATGTGTTACACCCATATAGATATTAGGTACATGCATAGCATATATAATGGTATGCACATATAGAAAGCAAGCAATGCATCGTTTACTATATTTACAGATAGTATATATCACAATTAATATATTGTCAATATATTTTATTTATTAATCAATAAATAATTTATTAAACTTATCATCCAACGAAAGATTATCATCATTAAGTATCTCAACTGTTGTCTCTGTGTCGTATTTGCTGTATTTATATAAAATATTATACAATTTAGTGATTCTCCCAAAGAACCCATCCCTGTATCCTCTGGCAGTCGGAGCAGACTCCCCCTCATCTCCTGTGAAGAGAAGTATATCAATCCTGTCTGCTACCGCTTCACCTTCCATCAATAAATCATATATTAATCTTAAATCTTCTTTATCCATCTCATACCTCAAGCAATATGTATTATATATATTTCATTTATATTATAAGCTCTTTATTAACATTCATATCAGTACATTATATATTATGTATTGAAAAAGTACAATACATGTATATCTCAATGCTAAAATTTCCTTATACATCTCTATCACTGGTTCAATAATTTCATCTTCAAACTCATATTCCATCGTATGAAGTGCTGGATGAACAGCTCCACAGCCGATTCCCATAAAAGCTCCTTTTGTTTTTTGCAGGTAATATCCAAAATCCTCTGACCATCTGAATGGCTCATCTGGATATGCAGTCTCCAGATTGACCTTATGCGCTGCTGCCGCAATCCTTTCAACGCACTCCTTATCATTAATTGTAGCAGGAAACTCTTCAATACGTGATATTGAAACTGTCAAATGGCTGCCAGATGCTAATTCATGTGCCTTTTTCTCAATCATTTCAACAAATGCATCGTATTCATCCTGATATTCTGCTCTCAGGGTAAGCCTTAATGTTCCCTCACCAGCGGAAACTCCATAAGAATCACTTCCAGCTTCTATTCCAATAACCGTTCCCAATACAATGCCTTTATGCTTTTCATGAATTGCCTCATCCATGTACTGTATAATTCCGGCAATTACATTTGCTGGATTCATGCCATTTTCAGGATATGCCGCATGTGATTGTTTTCCAGCAAGCTTTATTTCCAAACCAGTAGATGCACATGCAAATGTATGATTTAGAAGGACTACCTCTCCGCAGTCATAACCAGGTATATTGTGAAAGCCATAGATTTCCCCTATGTTCATCTCCTCTATAAGAGCCGAGCATATCTTAGCTCCCATTCCATTCTCTTCTCCCGGCTGAAAAATCAGATATACATCCCTTTCTAAATTTGCCGTATCCAGCCAAAGTGAAAATCCTGCCAGAACTGCACTATGCCCATCATGTCCGCACAAATGTCTTGCACAGCCATCAGCACATGTCACAGCATCATAATCGGCGCGGAAAGCCACTGATTTCTCGTGATTTCCACCTCTCTTGACAGCGTAAAACCATAATCCACAGTCTACTATCTCAAGTGTCTGCGTATGTGTCTTGATAAAATGCATTAAAATCTGTTTTGTCTTCACTTCATGCATAGACTTTTCTGGATTGTTATGTAAATCCTTTCTAAGCTGTACAATCAAATCCAGATTATTGCCTTTGTTCATTGATGTATCCTCCGTGAGGTTAAAATAATCAGTCAGAATATTGCATGCAATTAGCTTTATGCTACTGTGTTTAGCTTGGAAACTAATGCAATATATTCTTTTATATCTCGCATTTCCCCATTATGTTATTTAAAAGATTTAATTATATCTTCAAGTTCTTCTTTAGTTACATCATATATGTATTCATAATCTGCCTCATTATCACTATACACTCCCATATAATCATTTAATTTATAAGCTAATGCTGCACCTACAGCTGCCCCCTTCGATTCATACTCATCTGATGAATTCCAAGCCTCTTTAACTGTTTGTCTTTCATGTATAGTAAAAATTTCATTCCACTCATCTTCCGAACCACCATAATAAATCCTAATCTTTTCATTATCATCAGGATGCAAATAATCTATAGTTCTATCATACACTACATTCATAGTTTCTGGAAAATACACAGCTTTAATATCACTGCAATTAAACGCAGCAACAGAAATATCTTTTATTCCTTCTTCAAGTATTATAAATTGTGTTTTATGTTTAAATGCATTAGAAAATTCAGACAAATCTGTTGTATATATATTTCCATCTATCTCATACTGTGAGCAGATATACAATACCTTTTTCTTTCCCTTATATGTATGAATTTGTACTGTGTTATCAACTAATTCATAATCAAAATCCTTTATAGAAGCTTTAATGTCATTAACATTATTAGCTGTACCAGACGACTTGTTTAATGCTATCGCAACTGCCAACATTATGATTAACGCTATTAAAACCCATCCCAAATGAGTTTTTTTCTTAGGTTGTTGCTGTATAGTCCTAATAGGCTGAGAAATACTTACATAATCTCTTTGCTCATAATCAGAATCCATATATAGCTTACCAACTAAATCACTTCTATCAACAGAATTTGAATATTTCTTTATCGGATACCCACAGCCAACACATATATCTGCCTGATTCGAAATTTCACGTCCACACTCAGGACATTTTATTAATGACATAATGCTTTCCCTCTCATCTTGAATAGTATTTGTTATCTATATATTATTACACATACTTCTCGCAATCATTTTAAGCTTATTAATATCCTCTTCTATAATTCATAACATTTTTTACTTGCATATTGAATATGTTTTTATATTGAATACCACTGTATATTAATATAAATCCAATGATAATACCTACCACACCAACTTTTGCGCTAAAATCCCATAAGATTAAAGAAGAAATTATAATATAACAGCCACATATTATAGATATTAGTCCTCTTCTTCTAATACTATTACATGTTATAGGTTTGTTTATATCTCCATTAATATAGGCTTCATTATTAATAAGTTGTATTCCCATTCCTGCCTTAATTGTACCATTAGGCACATACATATTTTCCCTTTGCTTATCTTCCTGTATCTTTTTATTTCTTTTTGATATATATGGTGGATATTTTTTATGAGATAAATATTCATCGTAACTATGATATTGTGGTTGTGCCTGTGTCCTTCTAAAATTTTCATATCTCACAGACTCTATATTATATGGTATCTCACATTTTTCATTATTTGCCTTTGTTTCTCTAATATTATTATCTACATATGCCTGTTCAACATTATTCTGTTTTTTTACAAATATTTCTGTATTACTTGTTACTTGTTTGTCACTGTTATAATCAGTATCAGAACTAGACTCTTCCTCTTTTTCTGTCTGTTGTTTTTTATAATTCGATGCTGTTACTATTTGAATATTAAGAGCTTTTTTAATTTTTTTATAATAATTATGCATAGGTATTTCTATAACAATCAAATAAACGAATACTGCTATTATTCCTGCATCTATACCTACAGCTAGAATAATCATAGTTGTTACCATTAATAATACAATCATTAAAATATTAAACACTGAAAATATATTTTTATAAACTTTTGCTACACTACGTGTTGTTGGTTGCGGCACATATATTTCATTGTTAATAAGCTTAATCCCCATACCTATATTAACAACATTATTCGGCACATACATACCTTCTTTTTGCTTTTTCCTATTAATTTTTTCCAATCTTATTTCTTTGTATGATTGTTGAGCTGACTTCTTAAAATTTTCACTTGTTACATAAGATTCATTTTTGCTAGATTGCTGTTGTTCAAAATTGCCTTTTATATTTTCATATACATGTAACGAACTATAGTTATAATTATTTATTGTAGCCGCATTTTTAGGTTCCAGATTATCATACTCCTCATCATATTCATTTAACAGCTTAATCAAACCTTCTCTGTCAATCAATCTTACGCCCGTACTATTTGCTAATGTAATAGCTTGACGTGTAAAATTACTATTTGTAATAACCATTGCACAGTCACAGCGATTAAATTCTGCTCCAGATGCCGCTTCTTGTACTGCTTTGACACCAACATTCCCCTCATATCTTTTGCACTGTATCGCATATGTTCTATTATGATAACGAGCTAATACATCTACTCCATAATCTCCACTTGCCTGAGTTACTTTTACATCTCTATATCCATTATGAAATAATATATCTGCTGCCGCATGCTCAAAATCAATTCCTGACAATTTATCAATCATTTCTATTGTAAATTTCATATATCCCCCTATAATTAATTATTTTATCCTTATTATATAAGCTAATCGCTACACATGTTTAAGCTTTCATACACCATATCCAATAAAAATCCCTATCATATTAAGAATAATACCATCCACATTAAAAAAGCTTCTTCCAAACATATATTGAACAACTTCTATAAACAGAATGCCTACTCACACTTTCCTCTATGCTATTCTAAACATTCTTAATACTATGAAATTATCTATATTAATTCTAATCCCCCATTTTTCCATAGTCAATCAACAAAAATATATCTTGCATATACATTATATACGTTCAAGCATTTTTCAAGATGACTTTTTGGCTTCCCATACCATTTTTCCTAAAAAAAATCCAAAACCGCCTAAAAATCACTGTTTCAAATCTCTGATTTTTCTTAAAACGAATAAAAGTTGCGGAAAGCCCCAATATTTCTCAAAAATCTGGCGCTATACGCAACTTTCATTTATTTTCAGCCAAACACTGGCTGGAATTCAATTTATAATGTACCCCAAGTAGTGGACACGTACATGCAAATTATTTACCTAAAATTCTGGCTGTCCCCCATATTGGAAACACAGATTTTTTATCCTTATACCTAAACTATGTAATTATGTGTGGCTGAACCGATTTTGACAC
>JBNMKL010000012.1:0-71281 GCA_050874305.1 Lachnospira sp.
AAAAGCGAATCACTACGGATAGAACAGAGGATATGTTATAACAGGATGACATATAGAACGGATGAAGAATTTGGTATGAAGTTTTGAAGGAATCAGACTTAAGTAAGATTTCTTTATTCCTCGATAGCTCAGTCGGTAGAGCACGCGGCTGTTAACCGCGCTGTCGTAGGTTCGAGTCCTACTCGGGGAGTTAAATGGCGACATAGCCAAGCGGTAAGGCGTGGGTCTGCAACACCCTGATCACCAGTTCGAATCTGGTTGTCGCCTCTAATGTAAAAGCTGTACTGAAATGATTCAGTACAGCTTTTTTTGGCATATAGATTATATTAAGAATAAGATAAGAAAAGCTGTCAGCCCATATCAGTCTGGTATGTGGAATGATTTGACAACACAATCTGGTGTGATATACTAATACAAGCATGTTTATAAAGGGGGACTGTATGATTCGCAAGTCAAAGTTTATTAACTTAAAAACAGTCTGCACAATTCTTGCAATGGTAACAGCTATGTCATTTGCTGGCTGTGGTAAGCGTGTAGAGGCTGTTATTACAACAGATGGCGAAGATATAACAGAGGCAGTAAAGCAATATGAAACACTGTCTGTAAGTACGGCAGATAAATTCTCATATGATGATTTGAAGGTTGGAAAGGTTACATATCTGATGAAAGAATCACAGGTAGTGTCATTACTTGGACAGCCATCATTAATACATGAGAATAAAGAGACAGATAAGACAGAGATGGACTTGAAAGAAAAAGTATATTCATATAATGACCTTACTCTTGTTTTTACAGAGATTAATGGAGAATACCTTTTGACAGCGGCTGCAGGAGTCGGCGATTCAGAAGTATTTTCAAGAGGCTTATCAGTTGGCAATACATTTGATGATATTCTCAAGAAGTATTACAGAGATCAGGATTGCTTTAATAATTATTATTTTTCAGATGATAAGACAACTATTCTGGGAAAATTCTTATATGGAAGCTATACAATAGATTCACTTGAGAATGCTAAGATTAAGACAGATATACAATATGGTCTTATTAATTTTAACGGATATGCATCTCAGGAGACAGCAGACTCTTATATAGTAGAGTTTACTTATTTTAAAGCTCCGTATAAAGATGGTTATGCGACAATTAATGATGCATTTGCCCAGTTGGATTTTGATATAGATAATAGCGGAAAAATAACATCTATAAGATGGTATTACTATCCAGAATTAAATTAAACACACAATAAGGAGGACATATGAAGTCAACAACTTTAGTTATAATGGCGGCAGGAATGGGAAGCCGTTTCGGTGGAGGAATAAAGCAGCTTGAACCTATGGGACCTAATGGTGAGATTATTATGGATTATTCCATATATGATGCTATTGAGGCAGGTTTTAATAAAGTAGTATTTGTTACAAGAAAAGATCTTTATGATACATTCAGGGAAGTTATTGGAGACAGAATATCAAAGGTAATTCCTGTAGAATATGCATTTCAGGAACTTGATGCCCTTCCAGAAGGATATGAGAAGCCAGCAGACCGTACTAAACCATGGGGAACAGGACAGGCTATCCTTGCGTGCAAAGGGATTGTCAATGAGCCATTCCTTGTAATTAATGCAGATGATTATTATGGTAAGGAAGCATTTAAGCTTATACATGACTATCTTGTTGAAGAGCATCCATCAGATAAGGAATTTGAATTCTGCATGGCGGGATTCATACTTGGCAATACACTTAGTGATAATGGTGCGGTTACAAGAGGCGTGTGTGTTATGGATGAGCACAAACATCTTGTTGGTGTTAATGAGACAGGTGGACTTGTTAAGACAGCTACAGGCGCAGGAATAGAAGAGAAAGATGGTGGTATAACATCAATTGATCCTGAAAATTATGTTTCAATGAATATGTGGGGATTTACACCAGATTTCCTTGGCGAGCTTGAGACTGGATTTGCAGCATTTCTTTCTAATATCAAGGATGGTGATATCAAGAGCGAGTATCTTCTCCCATCAGTAGTTGATTCACTTATTAAATCTGGAAGAGCTAACGTATCAGTTCTTGAGACAAGAGATAAATGGTTTGGTGTTACATATAAGGAAGATAAGCCATTAGTTGTTGAGTCAATTAAGAAACTTATATCTGAGGGCAGATACCCTGCAAAGTTATACAGCTAGTAAAGGAGAGCAGGTCATATGAAGAAGTTTTCAAGATGCGCGTTAATTCTTATAATTGTCACTCTGTTAGGTGCTATAGGTGGATATATATATGAGAGCAGCACAACAACTCCAATGTATACATCAACAGCCAAGATTATAGTAACACCTGGTGAAAAAAATGAGGCAACAGTACGAGCTACAGATGGCGGACTTGTTAAGGATTTTGAGATTGTATTTAAGAGCAATGTTGTTATATCTGCGGCACAGAAGACGGCAGGAACATCAGAAGATATCGCTAAATATCTTACAGTAAAGACTGTTCCTAACAGTAACATCATTGAGCTTACAATAACTAATCCAGACCAGAATACAGCTAAGACATATGTTGATGCTATTGCTAAAAATGCGATGAAGACTACAAGTATTGTGGCAGTTGAGTCTATACAGGTGCTTGAGTACGGAAGTGAGAGCAATGTCGCAATCAAGCCTGATATCAACAGAAGAGCTGCAATTATAGCAGGAATAGTTGCTGCAATATGCCTTGCCATAGAGCTTATAGTTATATTTGTTATGAATGCATTTAAAGATGATGATAATTCAGATGATGAGATGGATTATGAGCGTAGATTTGGCAATATGGTGCCAGCTAATTATATGCTTACATATGATAAGAATGCATATCATAATGGCAGTGAAGAAGACGATGATGACGAAGAGGATGAGGAAGATAAGTTCAATAAAGCCATCGGAGTTGATATATATAAGGAAGAACTTGCCAAATTAGGTGAGGATAAGGATTCTAAGAAGAAAAAGAAGAACAAAAAGAAAAAGGTACATGAAGTGAAGGAAGAGACACAGCCGGAAGAAGATGATGATATCGAGGAAGAGGTTGTGGAAGAGCCAGTACAGGATAATGTTGTGGCATTTGACAATAATCAGGATTCTTTAAGCAATAGTCTTGAGGATTATGATGATGATGAAGATGACGATGATTATTATGATGAAGATGACATCGATGAAGACGATATTGATGAGGATGAGTACTCAGCAGCAAGCAGAACAATAGCTTCTATTGCAGACAGTGAAGTTGCAGCAGCTAAAGAGCCAGTTGAGGAAAAACCAGCAAAGAGTGAGAAGAATGTCATGAGATCAAGTTCAGAAGTACTTGGAATAATCAGAAAGTAGGAGGCGTTATATTATGTTTAGTGTTAATGTTGATAAACTTTTAAAGATGACGGACAGTGAGCATGATTGTTATCTGTCTCTTGCTAATAAGGTTTTATCTATGATGGGACCTGATAACACAATTCTAGGTACTGTAGGTGACGGAGTCCTTGCGTTCAAGTTAGCAGGAACAATTCATGAATTAGGCAAGAGTGTACTGTTTATTGATGCTGATATGAAAGAAGAGATTTTCTTATCAAAATACAGACTTGGAAAAGATTTAAAAGGTGTTACAAGCTATCTTTCAGGAAGTGAAGATGCCAGAGACCTCGTATGCATTACTAATAGAAATGATTTTGACATTGTATTTACAGGTAATGTTGATGATATCAATATCAAAGATGTTGAGACTTCAAGACTCAAAGATTTTATAGATAATTATGTGGATTATGATGTAGTCGTAGTACAGTCCGATGAATTTGGCAAGGCTGCATCATGCTGTGACAGGTCTGTCCTTATGCTTCAGCAGGCAGATTACAGTGAGATGTCTGCACAGCAGAAGGTAAAGAATCTCGATAAACAAGGCTGTTATGTGTTAGGTGTGATTATTAATGAGTAATATTAATGATGATTACAATCAGAAGATTGATACATTTTTACAATGGATTAATGAGTCAGATAATATAGTTTTCTTTGGTGGGGCAGGTGTGTCTACAGAGAGTGGAATACCTGATTTCAGAAGTGTTGATGGATTATATAACCAGCAGTATGATTACCCGCCAGAGACAATTCTTTCCCATACATTTTATATGAGAAAGCCAGATGAATTCTTCAGATTTTATCGTAATAAGATGTTGTTTCCAGATGCAATGCCATCGACAACACATATTAAACTCGCTCAGTTAGAAAAAGAGGGCAAGCTTAAAGGTATTGTCACACAGAATATTGATGGTCTGCATCAAAAAGCTGGAAGCAAAGTTGTGTATGAGCTTCATGGAAGTGTACTTAGAAATTATTGTGAGAGATGTCATAAGTTCTATGATATTAATGCGATAATTAATTCAGAAGGTATTCCTACATGTGAGTGCGGTGGAAGAATCAAACCTGATGTTGTATTGTATGAGGAAGGGCTTGACGATAATAATATACGAGGTGCAGTCCATCTTATACGTGAGGCGGATGTGCTTATAGTAGGAGGTACATCACTTGGCGTATATCCGGCGGCAGGACTTATAGATTATTATAATGGACATAAGCTGATTCTGGTTAACAAATCAGAAACTCCTTATGACAGAAGAGCTGACCTTTTAATACATGCTCCATTGGGAGAAGTATTTGGAAAATACGGAGGTGCCAATGATTGTCTATGATGTGGGTGATGTTGCTACCCTCAAGAAAAAACATCCATGTGGAAGCTGTGACTGGGAAATACTGCGTGTTGGTGCAGATTTTAAGTTGAAATGCTGTGGATGTGGTCATGAGATAATGGTTAGCAGAACCATGGTAGAAAAAAACACAAAAAATATAAAAAAGGGTTGCCAGTAAATATTATTTATGATATACTATCAATTCGTAATATGTAATTTTTCCTTGCTCTTTCACTGTGAATAATCGAAAGGGCCAGAGACCAGAAGGAGGTGCGACGTAGAATGAATAAGTATGAATTAGCTTTAGTTGTAAGTGCAAACGTCGAGGATGAAGTAAGAAACGCTACTGTTGAGCAGGTTAAGGAATTAATCACTCGTTTTGGCGGTACTATTACAGATCCAGGTACAGTTGAGAAGAAGAAACTTGCCTATGACATTCAGCATATGAGCGAAGGTTTCTACAACTTCATCAAGTTTGAGGCAGACGCTACTTGCCCAGCAGAAGTTGAGAGCAGAATTCGTATCATGGAGAACGTAATTAGATTCTTAATCGTTAAGGATGGAGAATAATTAATTATTAGTCCCAGTTTGGCTTAACAGCTCTTTATAGAATAGGAGACAAGTCATGAATAGAGTAATTTTAATGGGAAGACTTACCAGAGATCCAGATGTGCGTTATTCACAGAACGCTGAAGGTTCAATGGCAGTTGCTAGATATACATTAGCAGTGGACAGAAGACGTACAAGAGCTGCTGATTCTAACGAGCAGACAGCAGATTTTATAAGCTGTGTTGCATTTGGCAGATCAGGAGAGTTTGCTGAGAAGTATCTTCATCAGGGAACTAAGGTTGTTGTCAGCGGAAGAATTCAGACAGGCAGTTATACTAACAAGGATGGTCAGAAGGTTTACACTACTGATGTGGTTGTTGACGACCAGGAATTTGCAGAGAGCAAATCTTCACAGGGCATGGATTCATCATATGCTCCATCAAGACCTACTCCACAGGCACCAGCAGGTGATGGATTTATGAATATTCCAGACGGAGTAGAGGACGAGGGTTTGCCTTTTAACTAAATAGGAGGTAAATGATATGCCAGAAAAGAAGGCTGAGAGACCAGAAGGTCAGATGAGAAGAAGACCTATGCGTAGAAGAAAGAAAGTTTGCGCATTTTGTGCTGACGCAAACAAGGCTTTAGATTATAAAGATGTTGCTATGTTAAAGAAGTATGTTTCTGAAAGAGGAAAGATCCTTCCTAGAAGAATCACAGGTAACTGTGCTAAGCACCAGAGAGCTCTTACAGTAGCTGTTAAGAGAGCTCGTCACGTAGCTTTACTTCCATATAGCGTAGATTAATATAATAATTAGTGAGCTAATCAGCCACCATACTAGAATATTAGTATGGTGGCTTTTAAATTATAGTATCATTTATGTGAATAAAATGATATAATAACAACAACTATGTGATTCTGTTATGGAATTAAGCATGAGGTGTATATTATGTCTGGTAAAATTAAAAAAAATAAAATAAACAGGCTTACAGGCAAGATGAAGCTGATGATAATGTGGCCTGTTATAATAGGTATTATGTTATTGGCAGCTACAGCAATCTTATACTGCATAGATGCCAGATGTGCAAATGTTTTAGCAGGTGTGGTATTCGTGTATGTTGTGATATATGTTGTAGTGCTGGTATATATCCGCCCAGCCTTCATGCATGAACTGATTGAGTTTGCATCAGGATATTCACAGGTACAGAGGCAGATGCTGTACGACCTTGAGATACCATATGCACTCGCTGATAATACAGGACATATACTGTGGATGAATCAGCTTATGCAGGATAAGACAGGAAAAAGTAAGCGGTATAATGGTACTGTCGAGGCAATATTTCCAGAGATTAAGGCAAAGGATTTTCCAGAAGAGAATTCAACTAAGGAGATTCGTCTGACATACGATGAGCGGGATTACCGCGTTGAATTAAAAAGAATCGTAATCAATGGACTGTCTAAGAGCAAAGAGATTGAACAGGATGTTGAAGAGAACTCTCTCATTGCAATATATATGTTTGATGAGACAGACATTAATTCTTATATTAAGAAGATAAGAGCCGACAGATTTGTTGTAGGGCTTATATATATAGATAATTATGAAGAGGCACTGGAGAGTGTTGATGATGTAAGACGTTCACTCTTTGTAGGCCTTATTGATAAGAGGGTTAATAAGTACTTTACAACGGGTTCGGCTATAGTCAGAAAGCTTGAGAAGGATAAATATCTTGCAGTGTTCAAATACCAGTATCTTGAGAAACTTATGGCTGATAAATTCAGTCTTCTTGAGGATATCAAGAATGTAAAGATCGGTAATGATATGACTATAACCCTGAGTATAGGAATAGGCACAGGTGCCGGTGATTACGCGAAGAGTTATGATATGTCAAAGGCAGCGATGGATCTTGCACTCGGAAGAGGTGGAGACCAGGCTGTTGTGAAAGATGGCGAGAAGACATTATATTATGGTGGTAAGAGTCAGCAGCAGGAAAAGAATACAAGAGTAAAGGTGCGTGTAAAGGCGCATGCGTTAAGACAGATTCTTGAGACAACAGATAATGTCCTTATTATGGGACACAAGATGGCTGATATTGATTCATTTGGTTCTGCAATCGGAATATATGTGATATGTCAGAGACTTGGAAAGGAAGCACATGTAGTTATCAATGATGTTTCTTCAAGCGTTAAACCTTTTAAAGACAGATTTATGAATAATGATAATTATCCAGAAGATATGTTTTTAAGCCGCGAGGAAGCTCCAGAGTATGTTAACAAGCAGACAGCGGTTATTGTTGTTGATGTCAATAAAGTTGACAGAACAGAGTGTCCGGATCTTCTTACATTGTGTAAGACGATTATGGTATTTGACCATCACAGACAGAGCAGCGAACCAATAACAGGCGCAGTTCTTTCATATATTGACCCATATGCATCATCAGCGGCAGAGATGATTACAGAGATGATCCAGTATGTCGAGGATGGCGTTAAGATAAGACCTTATGAGGCAGATGCTTTATATGCCGGAATAAGCATTGATACAGATGGATTCCAGAGCAAATCGGGACCAAGAACATTTGAGGCTGTTGCATTCCTTAGAAGACATGGAGCAGATATTACAAGAGTAAGAAAGATGTTAAGAGACGATATGCAGTGCTATGTAGCAGTTGCACATGCCGTAAGCAATGCAGTAGTTTATAAGGATTCATTTGCTATAACGGTGTTTGATGGCAAGGGACTTGACAGTCCGACAATTGGTGGAGCTAAGGCTGCCAACCAGTTGCTTGATATATCAGGCATTAAAGCATCATTTGTTGTAACACAGTATAATGATGTGATATATATAAGTGCCAGGTCTATTGATGAGGTTAATGTACAGATTATCATGGAGAAGCTTGGTGGCGGCGGTCATATGACAATAGCGGGTGCACAGCTCCGTGACTGCACAATCGACCAGGCAATACAGACAATAAAGAATACTATAGATGCCATGATTCAGGAAGGAGATTTATAATGGAAGTTATATTACTTGAGGATGTTAAAACACTTGGAAAAAAGGGACAGATTGTTAAGATTAATGATGGATATGCAAGAAATTATGTGCTGCCAAAGAAGCTTGGTTTAGAGGCAACACCTAAGAATCTCAATGATTTAAAGCTTGAGAAGGCAAGACAGGCTAAGCTTGAAGCAGAGGAACTTGCAGCAGCCAAGGAGCTTGCAGCCAAGATAGAGGCTGTGCAGGTAAAGCTTTCAATCAAGACAGGTGAGGGCGGTAAGACATTTGGCGCAGTATCATCTAAGG
Source organism: Lachnospira sp. (assembly GCA_050874305.1). Lineage (GTDB taxonomy): Bacteria > Bacillota > Clostridia > Lachnospirales > Lachnospiraceae > Lachnospira. The sequence goes on from JBNMKL010000012.1 coordinate 8,535, forward strand.
AGATAGCTGTGGCTATGAAAGAGCAGAATGGATTAGATATAGATAAGAAGAAGTTAAAGCTTGATGAGTCAATTAAGGCTTTGGGAACATATGAAGTTCCAGTCAAGGTTCACAAGGATGTTACAGCTAAATTAAAGGTTGTTGTTGAGGGAAGCAACTAATATTAAATCTGGATTTCAATAATACAAGAGGAGTTGTTAACAATGGAAGAATCAGCAATCACAAGAATAATGCCTAACAGCCTTGAAGCTGAGCAGTCGGTGGTTGGTTCAATGATAATGGACCGTCAGGCTATAATAACGGCTGGCGAGATGCTTTCGGCAGATGACTTCTATCACAAGCAGTACGGGATAATGTTCCAGACTATGATAGATATTAACAATGAAGGCAAGCCGGTTGATATTGTTATATTGCAGGAGCGTCTGAAAGAGCAGAATGTTCCTGCTGAGGTTTACAGCATTGAATTCATACGAGATCTTCTTGCTGCTGTGCCTACATCTGCTAATATAAGACAGTATGCAGGAATAGTAAAAGATAAGGCAATTCTTAGAAATATAATTCGTGTTAATGATGGGATAGCAAATGAGTGCTATGCCGGAACAAGCAAGACTGAGGATATACTTGCGGATACTGAAAAGAAAATATTTGATCTTGTCAAGAATAAGGGTGACCATGAGTACACGCCTATTGATAAGGTCGTGCTTGAGGCGCTTGACAGGATTCAGGCGGCTGCCAAGAACAGAGGCTCTGTAACAGGTGTCCCTACGGGATTTATCGACCTTGATAATTATCTATCGGGACTTCAGCCATCCGACTTCGTGCTTGTTGCAGCCAGACCATCTATGGGTAAGACAGCATTTGTCCTGAATGTTGCTGAAAATGTGGCGATAAAGCAGGGAATTACAACTGCAATATTCTCATTGGAGATGTCAAATGTCCAGCTTGTAAACAGAATGCTGAGTCTGGAGTCTACGGTTGATGCAGATAAGTTAAGAAAAGGACGTCTTGATTCAAGCGACTGGGGCAAGCTGGTTGAAGGTGCCGACAGCATTGCCAAATCGCATCTTATAATTGATGATACACCAGGTATATCAATCGCAGAACTCAGGTCGAAATGCAGAAAGTACAAGATGGAAAATGACCTTGGACTTGTAATTATCGATTATCTCCAGTTGATGAGTGGAAGCGGTGGTTCACGTTCAGATTCAAGACAGCAGGAGATATCTGATATATCAAGATCTTTAAAAGCATTGGCAAGAGAGCTGGATGTGCCGGTTGTAACACTGTCACAGCTTAGCCGAGCTGTAGAGCAAAGACCGGACCACAGACCGATGCTTTCTGACCTTCGAGAGTCAGGAGCGATTGAGCAGGATGCGGATGTTGTAATGTTTCTTTACAGAGATGATTATTATAATAAAGATACAGAGATTAAGGGAATTGCGGAGATTATTATTGCCAAGCAGCGTAATGGTCCTATTGGAACTGTCAAGATGGCATGGATTCCAGAGCAGACAAGATTTGCTAATCTTTTAGATAACAAAAAACAGCCAGGTCTATAAAAAGACCTGGCTGTTTATGTAGTCGCCATAAGGCGTACACTTCATCTGAAATCCTACTGTGGGTTAGGAGCGCCAACTGGACATGTAGCGTTACATGCACCACAATCTACACAGACATCAGCGTTGATCTCATAATGAGAAGCGCCTTCGCTGATAGCCTCAACTGGACATCCAGCAGCACAGGCTCCACAGCTAATGCAATCATCATTAATTACGTATGCCATAAATCAAGTCCTCCTTTTATGATATTTTCTATGATTATACGCTATTTGTATCTGAAATTCAATAGTAAACATAGGCTTAACATGATACGGATTTCTTGACAATTTTGGTACATACTATTATAGTAAGCATTGTATTTAATTATTTATTCAGGAGGAAATATCATATGGCAAGAATTACCAAGGATACTACAATTGGTGAGGCTATACAGATTGATGCAGGTATAATTCCAATCCTTATGGGCGCTGGCATGCATTGCGTTGGCTGTCCATCATCACAGGGTGAGACAATAGAGGAAGCAGCTATGGTTCATGGAATGGATTGTGATGATCTTATGGAAGAAATCACAACATATCTTGCAACAAGAGCATAATATAAAGTTAATGCCTGCGCGTTATCCGCGCAGGCATTATTTCTATAAATTTTCATATTTGGCTGCAACCTGAATAGCATGATCTTTAATAATACATCTGTAATGTTCATTAAAGTAGCAGACAGTGTTAGAATTAAGAGGTTCCTTAGTGCCATACTCAGAAAGTATATTGCAGGTCTTATTATAGTTGGTACTGCTGGTTGTATCTTTACTTAGTGTCAGATAGAATCTGTCATGTGTGTTATTCATGTATAAAGAATTTTTATCTGTATATATAGCAGCTACCGCCTGTGCAGCACCTGAAAATGTGTCAAATGAATCAAATGAGAATATCCTTAATATATTAACCGGGGTACTGCTTTTAAGAACAGAACCTTCAGAGCTGTTTGCGGTATCCGTGTCTATAGAAGGCATTCCGGTTAGAGAATCCTTTAATGATACAAAATTACTGCTATCAGAATCCTGAATATTACCATTGATATAATCTTTAACCTTATTAAAAAGATTCATGACATCATTGGCAACATCACTGCTAGGAATATCTACATTAGAGGCATCAGGTGTGCCTTTTTCTGGTTCTGGCTGTGATTTGTCAAGTTCATCAGTAGCGGAAGGCGATGATGAATTAGAATCTATCTGTTCAATATCTGAAAAATCCTCACTATATTCATCGTCAGGATAATCGTAATCATCATTATATTCTGACGAGAATCTTGAAAATCTTGTATCAAGTTCTTCTGGTTCATCAACCTTTGTAACTATGAGTACAATACAATCAGCACTTACTGGAATAGCTTCAATCATAAGCGGGATATCCTCGGCTTCAAAACCAAATTCAAAAGATGCCTGCTGCATCATATCCCTGAAAAGTTCGCGTGCTTTCTCACTTCCGTAAGCTAATTCACTTACTTTCAGGTTTCTGTCTGCGAGATCTTTCTTTCCCAAAGTACAGCGTATCTGGTTGTCGTTAATCTTCTCTATCTTCATATAAATCACTTCCAATCTCAAATGCGCCTCACATAAATATATGGTGGTAGGCATATACTATAATACCCATTTTTAATGGATATGTAAAGACTGCAGGAACAAGGTTTATAGTAAAATAAAAATAAAAAATATATAATAAATATAAAAAAGTTGTTGCAATAACAAAAATATTGTGATAGTATATCAATAGAGCTGATAAACACAAGTTGAAAGGAGGTTAATAACATAATATTGTGATATCTGATAAGTATGCAATAATCAGAAAGATTGCCACTACAGAGCATACAAGCGTATTTCTTGTCAGGCATGTACAACTTGATTCTCTAAGAATAGCTAAAGTTGTAAGTAAACAGGTGCCAGATTATTTACGGGTGTATCGTGAAGCGATGCTTATTAAGGACTTAAAGTTTGATGGACTTCCCATCATATATGATATAGAAGAAGATAATATAAGTATCTGCATTATAGAAGAATATATTGCTGGTAAATCTTTGGATGAATATATACAGGAAAACGGGCCATTATCATTATATGATGCTGTTGATATATCCATTTCTGTATGTAATATAATAGAATATCTGCACAATAAGGCTTTGATAGCACATCTTGATATTAAGCCTGATAATATTATGATACATGAAGAGGTAACACACAAGGGAAAGCGGTTGATTGTTCATTTGATAGATTTCGATAGTTCAAGGCGGAATGACAATCAGGATATGAGTTCTTATGGAACGATTGGATACGCAGCACCAGAACAGTTCTTTGGCGAAGGAAATCCTCTATCAGATATATACAGTATAGGAATCTTAATTGCTTATATGGTTGATGACAGCCATGAGCAATCTATACAGGATGACATACACAGAGTATGCCGTCTCAATTCAAAATCGGTTGGGCCAGTCATTGAGAGATGCCTGCGTCACAATCAGAATCAAAGATATCAATCCATAGACCAGTTACGAAAAGATCTTTTAAGAATACAGAAAACGATGCTTAAGCATACTAATAATACAGCTCATAATGCTGATAAGTCATTGGTTAATGTATATGTATCAGGAACAAGACATGGGATAGGAACAACACATTTATGCCTCTGCATGGCTTCTTTTCTGGCAAGAAGAGGTAAAAAAGTTGTAATTATAAGGCATGGAGATGTTCATGATTTAAAATCTGAAAAGATATTAGATAATCTGCATGGCGGTGTGGCATTATACAGTGGAATTATGATAAGACCAGAATATTCTGGCTGCGTAGCAGAGGATTATTGTGAATGTACTTATCACATACATGATTTTGGGACTGATAGAAAGACTCGTAAGAATGGCATTAACATTCTTGTCGGGGATTGCGGTTATCGCAGAAGCGACTATATGGCTATGGAAAAATCTGACAAAGACACCATTATATTTATTAATCACGTAAGTGGACACGATTTCTACAGGTACATAAGAAGATATGGTGGTGGACACAGACACTACAGGTTTCCGTGTATGTATCAATGGAATGTAGAAAACAGGCTGTTTGAGGAGGCAATGCTTGAGATATTTGAATTTTCTAAGAAGAAAGCGTGGCTTGGCAGGTAAAGAGAAGATAAGGATTGCAGTCTGCGGCTCATGCGTGGGTGCAGGTTCGACACATCTTTCTATAATGCTTGCTAATTATTGCGCCAATGTATGTGGCTTAAGGACCGTGATAACAGAGTGTGATAATCATAAGGACTTTTTAAAAATATGTATCGAGACAGGCAGAGTGCGAAATGATTACAGAAAATTTTCCTATAAGAACATTACATTTATTCTGGAAGATGATAATGAAGCAATGTCAAAGACCTTGGACAGTGCCGAGGTTATAATATATGACTGCGGTTGTGTTGGTGCAAAGAATGAGATATACCGGCTGGCTGACATACGATATGCTGTATTGTCGGCAAGTATATACAGAATGGCAAAGACATTAAGGTTTGTGGATGAGCTTGGCTGTGAGTGTATATATACATGCATGTTTGGCGGCGATAAACAGATTAAGGTATTATCTGGAAAGACAGATGAACCGGTACTCCGGATTCCGTATGAAGGAGACCCGTTTCACCTTTCAGGCAGAACAGCCAGCTGGATAAGTAACATGTTATACAAGCATCTATTTTAAAAATTATGTATTACGAATCAGAAAACTAATATAGCGTACGGCCGTTCTGCCATGTGGCAGGACGGCTTGTTTTAGAATGTTTTGCAGGAATGACACATATAATGTATAAAAAGCATGTAAGATAGGGACTATTAATATATGAGAGATAAAAGGCTTGTTATCATTATGTCAGTATGTATGTTGTTTGGTGTATTTATGGCTGCGTGTGTCTGCCTGCCGGGCAAGGCAGGGATGGAAAGGGAGAAAGAAGCTATACAGGCTGAATTTTATGATGAATCAGATAATGGTGAGTTGTCTGATATTATATTGTCTGATTCTAATCTAAAACAGATAAGTACATCGGATTATACAATAGTTATAGATAGCGGACATGGAGGAAGCGATCCGGGAAAAACCAAGGGAGATGTACTTGAAAAGGATATTAATCTGGCGATAGCTTTGAAATTAGAAAAAACACTTAAACAGATTGGCTTTAATACTATAATGACAAGAACTCAGGATGAGGGGCTTTACGTGTCGACGGATACCAATAAAAAAAGGGCAGACTTGAAAAAAAGATGTGATATTGCTAATTCATCCAATGCAGATATGATGATTAGCATTCATCAAAACAGTTTTGAAAGCAGTAATGTATCTGGAGCCCAGGTTTTTTATTATACATATTCTGCAAAGGGTAAGCAGCTGGCAGGAATTTTACAGCAGTCGTTGAAAGATAACCTTGATACATCTAATAAGAGAGTTGAGAAACAGGATAAAACATATTATCTGCTTGTTCATTCTAAGATACCTACAGTGATTGTAGAATGTGGATTCCTTACTAACCAGACAGAACTTCAGTTACTTTTAAATGAAGAATACCAGCAGAAGATTGTTGATTCAATAATTGTTGGAATTAATAAATATTTTGCTTCATAATTCGAGCCAAGTGTTGTACAATGTGAATCGGAGACTATCATGACATGATAGCCAGTAACACGGAGGCTTGCAATGAAAACTATAATTTCTAAAATTGCACATGATGATACTGATGATAAAATATATCAACAGGCATCAGAAATATTAAAAAATAAAGGGCTGGTGGCATTTCCAACAGAAACTGTGTATGGACTGGGAGCAGATGCATTAGATAGTGAAGCATCCGCAAAGATATATGCAGCTAAAGGAAGACCATCTGATAACCCATTGATTGTACATATAGCAGATGTGCAGGATTTGTACAGACTTTCAAGTGATGTAAACGAGAATGCGCTGAAGCTTGCTAAGGCTTTCTGGCCAGGTCCGCTTACAATGATATTAAAGAAGTCGCAGATAGTACCTTCATCTATAACAGGGGGTCTTGATACAGTTGCTATAAGAATGCCCAGCCATCCTGTGGCACATGAACTTATAAAGAAGTCAGGTGTATATATAGCTGCACCAAGTGCTAATACTTCAGGCAAGCCTAGTCCTACAAGGGCAAAACATGTTATTCATGATATGGATGGCAGGATTGACATGATAATTGCCGATGACACAGTAGATATAGGTGTTGAATCCACAATTGTTGATGTAAGCGGCGATATGCCGACTATATTAAGACCGGGATTCATAACACTTGAACAGGTAAAAGATGTGCTGGGAAAGGCAATGATGGACCCGGCAATTATGGAGAGCGTTCCAGATGGTGTTGTCCCTAAGGCACCTGGAATGAAATATAAGCATTATGCACCGAATGCCCAGATTACGATAGTAAGAGGCGAGCAGACAAAGGTTGTTGATGCAATAATAGCCAGAGCATCACAGGCTGTCAAGGATGGTGCAAAAGTGGCAATAATGGCTTCTACAGAGAATGTCAGTTTGTATGACGGATTTGATGTGGTTGATATGGGAAGCCGATTTGACGAAGCTCAGGAGGCAAGAAACCTTTTTGCGGTGCTTCGTGAATTTGACGAGAATGGTGTTAATGTAGTATATTCAGAGAGCTTTCCAACTGATAATGTGGGACAGGCTGTTATGAACAGACTTATAAAGGCAGCAGGACATATGATTATAGATGTATAGTTGTGGTATGGAGGTAGTATTGTGAATACTTACAGCAATATTATATTTGTATGTATGGGGAATACATGCCGGAGTCCTATGGCAGCTACGATTATGGCTAATGAACTTAAGAAATGTGGAATAGAGCATATGAATGTTGAGTCGCGTGGGCTTGTTGTTCTGTTTCCCGAACCATATAATCCCAAAGCTGTTGCAGTTGCAGCAAGGCATGGCATGATAATTCCGAGTAATGAGGCGTGTCAGATTAGTAACAAAGATTTTGGTAAAGATACACTGGTGCTGGTAATGAACCAGCCTATGAAAGCAAAGGTATATGCCTCATTTGACCGGGCAATCAATGTGTATACAATAGGAGAATTTACCGGAGATATAGAAGCAGATGTAGAAGACCCATACGGAAAAGGTGTGGAGGAATATGACAGATGTTTCGTACAGCTGCAGAATATGATAGAGAAAGCAGCACAAAATATAAAAAAGGCCCTGGATGAGAGAGTCGGAAAGAAGGATAAAAAGATATGATAGCAATTGGATGTGATCACGGCGGATTAGAACTTAAAAATGAGATGATTGAGCATTTAAAGAAAAAAGGAATTGAATGTAAGGATGTAGGCTGTTATACAAGTGATTCGTGCGATTATCCTGTGTATGCAAAGAAGGTCTGCGACCTTATTCTTAATGGTGAATGTGAGGAGGGAATCCTTATATGTGGAACAGGAATAGGAATGAGCATGGCTGCTAATAAGATTAAAGGAATCAGAGCAGCTTTATGCGGTGACTGTTTCTCTGCACAGGCAACAAAGGAACATAACAATGCCAATGTATTATGCCTTGGTGCAAGAGTAATAGGACCAGAGCTTGCATTCAGAATAGCAGATACATTTTTAGAATCAAAGTTTTCTAACGCTGAAAGACATATAAAGAGAATAAGTATGTTAGAGCAGTAAGAAAAAGATGCTTGATTGGTGATAAAAGGAGCAGATACATGAGTGATAAGAGAACGGATTATATATCCTGGGATGAATACTTTATGGGTGTTGCCAAGATGGCTGCACTCAGATCAAAGGATCCTAATACACAGGTAGGCGCCTGCATAGTAAGCAGAGATAATAAAATATTATCAATGGGATACAATGGACTTCCTGTTGGATGCTCTGATGATGAATTTCCGTGGGCAAGGGAAGGAGAGCCATTGGAGAATAAGTATATGTATACAACTCACAGTGAGCTTAATGCTATTCTTAATTATCGTGGTGGCAATCTTGAGAATGCAAAGATATATGTAACGCTTTTTCCATGCAATGAATGCGCTAAAGCTATCATTCAATCAGGTATAAAGACAGTTGTGTATGAGTGTGATAAATATGAAAAGACACCATCTGTGATAGGTTCCAAGAGAATGCTTACGGCAGCAGGTGTTGAGATTGTCAAATATAAACCAACAGGAAGAAAGATAGAATTTACTTTATAATAAATAAGCCAGTTATCCGTGTATTGGATAGCTGGCTTTAAATCTATAAATGCATAATTAATATTTATTAAATTTATTGATAAATATTATCAGCAGAAAGTGTCAAGCTTTGCAATATATTCCTTAAATTCTCCTGAATATATATTCTTGAGAAGTCTGTCAAGACGGCGTAATGCAACACAAAGTAACTTGTCAGAAAGAATATGCTCATTATGCGCATCGGCAAGTTCGTCAAGGTCAACAACACGCACGAAGCCGTTTTCTTCAATAATTACATCAGCTAATAAATCAGTGAATACATATGTGTCAGTTGTGGCATTATAATCTGTGTCGATTATATCACAATATATATATGTCAGATTGTCATCAGAATCAAAGAATTTGCTTATTTTCCAGCCATTAGATATACAGTAAAAAGAAATTCCGTGAGAAAATTCACGCTTTGGATGAAGAGTTTTCCACTTGGTAATAAGACAATTATCGCCAGAATAGACAATAATATCGTCTTTTAAATGTATACATTCATCAGGAATGAGTCTTTTTCTGTAAAGAGCTGGCATAAGCGTTACCTCCGTATGGAATACTAGTTGAATGAATTATATCAGTAACTTTATAAGAATTCAATTATTAGTTCATAAAAATGTAAATTGAATAGACTTTTTAGCTTATAAATGTTAATATATTACCAAACATCATTTGAAAGGATAGACAGATGAGTCAAGGGGGATCCGGTCTTCGTAATATAGTATTGATATCCCAGGTGGCCATAGCTGTGATGGTGCCGATATTTTTATGTGTGGCACTTGGCGTATGGCTTGACAACAGATTTGGAACGTGGTTTACACTTCCATTGCTTATAGTTGGGGTTCTTGCAGGCGGACGTAACGCATATGTGCTGGTTATGAATGTAGTCAGCCAGGAAGAGAAAGCCCGCAGAAAGAGACTGGAAGAGGACATTAAAAGAAAGGTTGCCAAAGCAAATCATGATAATGACAATGCTAAAAAGAATTAATAGTCTGAATTCAGCTTTGCCAGTAATGTATCTGATAGAACTGATATATCTGGTTATTGGAGAAGTTGTGATATTTATCGTGTTTGACAATCCTGCAATATATGCGGTTGGCTTTCTTGCAGGTGTTTTATATGCAGCATTTGCCTCATTTCATCTTGGCAGTCGGATTCATAAGGTGGTGTACGGACGGGCTGACACAACCAAAACATTAGTAATTGGTTATTTTATAAGATTACTTGTTATGGTAGCGCTGTTTGCATTTTTATATTATTTCCATATAGGAGATCTTTTAGCAGCCCTTATAGGAATGTTTGCCATGAAGGCAGCGGCATATCTTCAGCCGGCTGTGGCAAAATTCATTTACAAAGAAAGAAAAGGAGGGTGAGAACGTGGGAATCGCAGGTGTGACATCCATGGTGGCGCTTGATAGCAGTTTTATGATCAAGTCACTATATACATTCAGAATTCCAGGTATTGATTATGATTTCAGCATCAATACTACACATGTGGCTCTTATGTATGTTTCTTTATTGATTCTGATTCTGGCAATAGTAGCAAGAATCAAGCTTAATAAAGAGTCAGAAGATGAGACACCGGGAATGTTCATGAATGCTGTAGAGCTTGTAGTTGAGATGCTTCAGACCATGGTTGATGGCATTATGGGTAAGAACGCAAACAAGTTTGTCAATTATCTGTCAACATTGTTTTTGTTTATTATTATATCGAATATTGCCGGTCTGTTTGGATTAAGGCCACCTACTGCAGACTATGGTGTAACACTTTGCTTAGGTCTTATTACATTTGTACTGATACAGTTTAATGGTATCAAGAAGAATAAGATTAAGCATTTTACAGCATTGTTTCAACCAATATGGTTTCTGTTTCCAATTAACCTGATAGGTGAGTTTGCAGTTCCATTGTCACTTTCATTGCGTCTGTTTGGTAATATCATGTCAGGAACAGTTCTTATGGGCTTGATATATGATTTGTTAAAACCATTTACAATCGCATATCCAGCATTGCTTCATGCATATTTTGATTTGTTCTCTGGATGTATACAGGCGTATGTATTCTGTATGTTGACAATGGTATATGTTAACGACAAAATTGGTGATTAAAGTTAAAACACGATTAATAAGGAGGATTTTATAATGAATATTAGTGGACAGGAATTTATCTCAGCAATGTCAGCAATTGGTGCTGGTATCGCAATGATCGCGGGTGTAGGTCCTGGTATTGGACAGGGTATCGCAGCCGGTTATGGTGCATCAGCCGTAGGTCGTAACCCAGGTGCTAAGTCTGATATTACATCAACTATGTTACTTGGTCAGGCCGTTGCCGAGACAACAGGTCTTTATGGTTTCGCCGTTGCTATTATCTTAATGTTCGTTAAGCCTTTCAAGTAAGATTTAGAATAAGGCAGATTTTCATTAAATATATAGCTGGAAGGAGGCTAAAATATTGAATTCCCTGAGTACATTTATTGCTCTGACGGATGATGGCCGATTATTTGGCTTAGATTATCAGCTTCTTCTTGATGCTACTATTACTGCAGTTAATGTATTTATACTGTTTGTACTTCTTTCTTTTATCTTATTCAAGCCTGTTCGTAACATGCTTAAGAAAAGGCAGGATAAGATTACTAATGACAGGGAAACTGCAAAGGCAGATAAAGAGAATGCCTTAGCGTTAAAGCTGGAGTATGAAGAGAAGCTTAAAGCTGCTGGTAAGGAAGCTGAGAGCATTTTGAGCGAAGCAAGAAAAGTTGCAAAGCACAATGAGGCAAAGATTGTTGAGGAGGCTAAGGCTGAGGCAGCAAGAATCATTGAACGTGCTAACACAGAGGCAGAGCTTGAAAAACAGAAATGCGCTGATGAGGTTAAACAGCAGATTATCGCTGTTTCACAGCTTATGGCAGCCAAGGTTGTTGCTAATTCTTTGACTGAGGCAGACAACCAGGCGCTGATTGAGCAGACCTTGAATGAAATGAGTGAGAGCACATGGCTAAGCTAGCTGCTACCACTTATGGTGATGCGTTATTTGAGCTTGCTGTTGAACAGTCAAAGGCAGATGCACTGTATGACGAAGCACAGGCAGTCATTACAGCATTTGAGGACAATGGTGAAGTTAGCAAATTGTTAAATCATCCAAAGATAGACAAGATAGAAAAAGAACATTTTTTAAAAGATGTTTTTGGAAAATTTGTATCTGATGATATGGTCGGACTTCTTACAATTATGGTTGCTAAGGACAGACAGTCAGATATAGTAGCTGCTTTAAAATATTTCTGTGCAAAGGTTCTTGAATATAAGAAGATTGGTACAGCATATGTAACAACTGCCAAGCCTTTAGATGAAAAGACTAAGGCTGCCGTAGTTGACAAGCTTCTTAAAACTACTGATTATGTGAGCTTTAACATGAATTATATTGTTGATGAGAGCATTATCGGTGGAATGATAATAAGAATCGGAGACAGAGTTGTAGACAGCAGCGTTAAGACAAAACTAGATGAGCTTGCTAAGGATTTGAAGAAAGTCCAGTTATAATCAGGCTTATACTTTAATAGAAAGAGGGTGCGTTGGCTCCATGAATTTAAGACCGGAAGAAATCAGCTCTGTAATCAAAGAGCAGATTAAAAGATATTCTACCGAACTTGAAGTGTCAGATGTTGGTACTGTAATTCAGGTGGCTGATGGTATCGCACGTATTCATGGCCTTGAGAAGGCTATGCAGGGAGAACTTCTTGAATTCCCTGGCGAGGTTTACGGAATGGTATTAAACCTTGAGGAAGATAACGTAGGTGCCGTTTTGCTTGGTGATTCCCGCAATATCAATGAGGGTGATACAGTTAAGACAACAGGACGAGTTGTTGAGGTTCCAGTAGGTGATGCTTTAGTAGGAAGAGTAGTTAATGCATTAGGACAGCCTATCGATGGCAAGGGACCAATTAACACAGATAAGTTCCGTCAGATTGAGAGAGTTGCGTCTGGTGTTATTACAAGAAAATCAGTTGATACACCTCTTCAGACAGGTATCAAGGCTATTGATGCCATGGTTCCAATCGGAAGAGGACAGAGAGAGTTAATTATCGGTGATAGACAGACTGGTAAGACAGCTATCGCTATCGATACAATTATTAACCAGAAGGGTCAGAATGTTAAGTGTATATACGTTGCAATTGGTCAGAAGGCTTCTACAGTTGCTAATATCGTTAGTACATTTGAAGAGTATGGCGCAATGAGTTATACAACAGTAGTTGCTTCAACAGCAAGTGAGCTTGCTCCATTACAGTATATTGCTCCATATGCTGGATGCGCTATTGGTGAGGAATGGATGGAGAAGGGAGAAGATGTACTTATCGTGTATGACGATTTAAGCAAGCATGCTGCTGCTTATCGTACACTTTCATTGCTCCTTAAGAGACCACCAGGACGTGAGGCTTATCCTGGAGATGTATTCTATCTTCATTCAAGACTGCTTGAGAGAGCTGCCAGAATGTCAGATGAGTATGGTGGAGGTTCTCTTACAGCTTTACCTATTATTGAGACACAGGCTGGAGATGTATCTGCATATATTCCAACTAATGTAATTTCTATTACAGATGGACAGATATACCTTGAGACTGAGATGTTTAATTCTGGTTTCAGACCTGCTGTTAATGCTGGTCTTTCAGTATCACGAGTTGGTGGTGCTGCCCAGATTAAGGCTATGAAGAAGATAGCTGCACCAATCCGTGTGGATCTTGCACAGTACAGAGAGCTTGCTTCATTCGCACAGTTTGGTTCAGAACTGGATGCTGATACTAAGGAGAAGCTTGCACAGGGCGAGAGAATCAAAGAGATGCTCAAGCAGCCACAGTATAAGCCAATGCCAGTTGAGTATCAGGTTATCATAATATATGCTGTAACTAAGAAGTATGTATTAGATATTCCAGTTGATAAGATTCTTGATTTCCAGGAAGGATTATTTGCTCTGATTGATACTAAGTATCCACAGATACCAGAGTCAATCAAGGCATCTAAGGTTCTTGATGATGAGACTGAGAAAGCACTTGTTGCTGCAATCCAGGAGTTCAAGAAGACATTTAAGTAGAAACGTGAATGGAGGTAATTGAGTTATGGCCTCGATGAGAGACATAAAAAGACGAAGAGACAGTATTCAAAGTACCGGTCAGATTACCAAAGCCATGAAGCTCGTTTCCACTGTTAAGCTGCAAAAGGCAAAGGGTAAGGCAGAGAGTACCAAGCCTTATTCTGACCTTATGTATGAGACAGTTAGTAATATACTTGCTAAGTCTGGTAATATTAACCACAAGTTCTTAAAACCAGGAGAGTCCAGCAAGAAGGCAGTTATTGTGATTACTTCTAACAGAGGACTTGCAGGTGGATATAATTCTAATATTACTAAACTGATTACTAACAGCGATATTCCTAAGGAAGATGTAGAAGTGTATGCAATAGGAAGCAAGGGCAGAGAAACTCTTGAGAGAAAAGGTTACATGATTAAGGAAGACTATTCTGAGATTATGAATGAACCTATGTATACCGATGCCAAGCAGATATGTGATAAGGTTCTTGAAGCGTATGTTAATGGTGAGATAGGGGAGATTTATCTTGCATATACATCGTTTAAGAATACAGTAGTACATGTACCTAAGCTTATTAAACTTCTTCCAGTGGATGCTGAAGCAGTTAAACAAGACGCGGGAGCAGATTCTACACCGATGAATTATGAACCTAATGAAGAGGAAGCACTTAATCTTATAATTCCTAAGTATGTGTGCTCTCTCCTTTATGGTGCATTGATTGAGGCGGTTGCAAGTGAGAATGGTGCCCGTATGCAGGCGATGGATAACGCAACAAGCAATGCCGAAGAGATGATTGATGATTTGTCACTGAAGTTCAACAGGGCAAGACAGGCTTCTATTACACAGGAGCTGACAGAAATCATATCAGGCGCAAATGCCATCGAATAAATATATTAATATGGAGGCAAAAATGGCAGATAAGAATATTGGTAAAATTACTCAGATCATTGGTGCCGTATTGGATATCAAATTCCAGGACGGAAGCCTTCCTGAGATTAATTCAGCTATCAATATAACCCGTAGCAATGGGGAACGTCTTGTTGTCGAAGTGGCACAGCATCTTGGTGATGATACTGTTAGATGTATTGCCATGGGATCAACAGATGGTCTTGTGCGTGGTATGGAAGCTGAGGCAACAGGTGCTCCAATATCTGTTCCAGTAGGTGAGAACACACTGGGAAGAATGTTTAACGTATTGGGAGAACCTATAGACAATAAACCAGCTCCGGAAGTTGAAAAGCATATGCCAATCCACAGAAAGGCACCTACATTTGAGGAACAGTCAACATCAACAGAGATGCTTGAGACTGGTATCAAGGTAGTAGATCTTCTTTGCCCTTATCAGAAGGGTGGTAAGATTGGTCTGTTCGGTGGTGCTGGTGTAGGTAAGACAGTTCTTATTCAGGAGCTTATTAGAAATATCGCTACTGAGCACGGTGGATATTCTGTATTCACAGGCGTTGGTGAGCGTACAAGAGAAGGTAATGACCTGTATTACGAAATGAAAGAATCAGGAGTTATCGAGAAGACAACAATGGTATTCGGTCAGATGAACGAACCACCTGGAGCCAGAATGAGAGTTGGCCTTACAGGTCTTACAATGGCTGAATATTTCCGTGATCAGGGCGGTAAAGATGTGCTTTTATTCATTGATAACATCTTTAGATTTACACAGGCTGGTTCAGAGGTTTCAGCGCTTCTTGGACGTATGCCATCAGCCGTTGGTTACCAGCCAACACTTCAGACTGAGATGGGTGCGCTTCAGGAGAGAATTACATCAACTAAGAATGGTTCTATCACATCAGTCCAGGCTGTATACGTACCTGCTGATGACCTTACAGACCCAGCTCCAGCTACAACATTCGCTCACTTGGACGCAACAACAGTTCTTTCAAGATCTATTGTTGAGCTTGGTATTTACCCAGCCGTAGATCCACTTGAGTCTACATCAAGAATTCTTGACCCAAGAGTTGTTGGTGAGGAGCATTATAAGGTTGCAAGAAGCGTTCAGGAGATTCTTCAGAAATATAAGGAATTACAGGATATCATTGCAATTCTTGGTATGGATGAGCTTTCAGAAGACGATAAGCTTGTTGTATCAAGAGCTAGAAAGATTCAGAGATTCCTTTCACAGCCTTTCTTCGTAGCAGGACAGTTTACAGGTCTTGAAGGAAAGTATGTGCCAATCAATGAGACAATTCAGGGCTTTAAGGAGATTATCGAAGGTAAGTATGATGATATTCCAGAGAGTTATTTCCTGAACTGCGGTAACATTGATGATGTTCTTGCAAAGGTAAAGTAAGGAGACAAGCATGGCCGATAAGTTTGAGTTAATAGTTAATACTCCTGACAGACAGTTCTATCATGGTGATGTTGATATGGTTGAACTGGTTACGAGTGAGGGAGAAATCGGTGTATATGCCGAACATATTCCACTTACAGCGGTAATTGTTCCTGGTGTTATGAGGATACATGAGGATGGACAGATTAAAAAGGCTGCCGTTCACGGGGGTATAATCGAGATACTTAAGGATAAAGTTACTGTTTTGGCAGAAGTTGCAGAGTGGCCTGAGGAGATTGATGTCAACAGAGCTAATGAGGCTATGATAAGAGCTGAGAGGCGAATTAAGAGTGGCGAGGCGAATATAGATATGGTAAGAGCTGAGGCAGCTCTGAAGAGGTCTATGGCACGACTCGGTGCAGTTGACTAATCTGTTAATTAATTTAATGTTTAAACCTTCCCAAGCTGGTGATAATCAGAATAGATTATCACTGCATGGGGAGGTTTTATTTTGTTTAATAAACGTAAAATTCTAATTATATTACTTGTGATATGGGCTGTTATGACAGCATTTAATCTAAGAATCAGAAAAGATAAAAGTAATAATTATGTTGTAAGTGCATTCTCAGATGCAATAGTGGATAAATGTCAGGGAAATGTATCAGCATATGGAAGATATCCGCTTGGGCATATATCAGACGGGACTAAAGTGATAATATTGTCTGATATTGCAGAGAAAATTGGAATTAACAGATATAACTGCAATGATTATGTTGATGAGGAAGGTGCGTTGGTGAAGGCACTCTGCCAGTCGGGGAACAATGGTGAAGTTATAATTAAATTTATTGAAAAAGATGAGGAGCAGAGTTATATCTATACACAGATAAACCTTTCATCTGGCGTTGATACAATATTTACATATGAAAAAATCATAAAAGAGGCATATAATGCACTGGATATTAATACTAATGTTAATGTTAACCTGAAAGGCTGTATTCCAGGGTATATGAGCAGTGAGGTATGCAGCGAGTACGCCAGCCTGGTAATGGAGAAAGCAGGTGCTAAACCTGTGACTGAGGCATGGCTTGACAATGCATATGCTGCATATGGTTACGATAAAAACCGCAGGGATTATGTCAATATAGGCAGCAGACATGTAAATGTTAATATTACGATAAGCTATGATGAGGACAGGGATGAGACTGTGATACATCTTGCAACGCCGATAATGCTTGCAGATTTCTGATAAAGATATTACAATAAAGAGTAAACATTTTATTGGAGAAAACAAGAATGAATATAGATGATTTGATTAATAAATGCACAGATACAGAATTAGTTGAGATAATTTTAAGTGGAAGAAAACAAAAGACCCAGGATGGTGCATCCAAGATAAAGATACGCCCAGTTAAAATAAAGAACAAGGTGGTATTTCAGGCATCAGAGTATGTTGGAAAGCAGGTCATCCACAGCAATCTGCAAAAAGAAGAATTAAGAGATTATGTGAATAATAATCTTTTACAGAATTTTAAGCAGGGACAGTTTGCGTATGTAGACGGGGATGGTCAGGTATTATGCGGAAGCAAAGGCAATATGACTGTCAAATATAAGAAAAATACTAATGCACGGGAGCAGAAGAGCCTTGAGCACAACAAGCGCAAGAAGTATATTCTTGAGGAGGGTAAGCCGGTAGGCTTTCTTATTGACCTTGGTGTTATGACTAAGGAAGGGAAAATTATTACATCTAAATATGACAAATTTAAGCAGATAAACAGATTTCTTGAATTCATAGAGGATATTCTGCCTCAGTTGTCAGATGGAAAAGAGCAGACAATAATTGATTTCGGATGTGGTAAATCATATCTTACATTTGCAATGTATTATTATCTAAGGGAACTTAAGGGGCTTGATATCAGAATTATAGGACTTGACCTTAAAAAAGATGTTATTATGCACTGTAATCTGCTGGCCAGGAAATATGGATATAACAAGCTTAATTTCTATGTTGGCGATATAGCTGATTATAAGGATGTCACAAGTGTTGATATGGTTGTGACACTTCATGCATGTGACACTGCAACAGATTACGCGCTTGCAAAGGCTGTGAAATGGGGAGCTAAGGTTATATTGTCGGTTCCTTGCTGCCAGCATGAAGCTAATGCACAGATTGAGTCAGATGACATGGAGCCGGTGCTCAAATATGGAATATTAAAAGAGAGAATATCATCAATTCTTACAGATGCGGTGAGAGCTGGAAGGCTTGAAGAAGCTGGATACCAGACACAGCTTCTTGAATTTATAGATATGGAACATACACCAAAGAATATCCTTATCAGAGGAGTATACACAGGAAAGAAGGCTTCAGATGAGAAGCTTGCCAAAATGGAACAGATGTTTAATCTTGATTTAACTCTTGACAAATTGATGGAGGAAGAAAATGAGGCATAAGAATACCATATCCTGGAAGTATGTAGTGTATCTTATCATATTCATGGCAACAGCACTTATAACATTTATATCAATGCATTATCAGGCTGAGAGTGCGGCTACAATGGAGATGACAGAGGCACAGTTTCCTATAGTAATGATAGAGGGCAATAATAATGTTGTGTACAATCCTATGCATGGAATAAACCAGCAGGTTGACACTCCATTAATGGATGCACCTCTTACTCCATTGCCAGATAACAGGGAGCTTAAAATTGCAATTGACACTTATGGAAGTGTGTTAAAGGAAATATCATATAAGGTCAGAGATACAAGAGACAACAGCCTTATAGAGAGTACGGCACTTAATACATTTGAGGCGAGCACATCAAGGGCACATGCAGTTCTTAATATCAAAGACCTGTTGTCAGATAATGTTGAATATATGTTAGAGATATCTGTGAGTACAGAGGCTAATGATAATATAAGATATTATACAAGAATAGTTTCGGGACAAAATATATATTTTGACAGCTGTATGCAGTTTGTGCTTGATTTTAACAGTAATACCTATAATGCGGCTAATTCATCAGAAATTACAAAGTATATTGAGACAACATATGGCGCAGATAATTCTAACTTTGGTTCGGCTGATATATATTGTGCCACTTCAACCATAACATGGGGCGATATAGACCCATTTATTGAAAGTAATGTTGTACCTACAATAGAGAGTATCGATCAGGAAATAATGATTATCAGTCTTGATTATACAATTGGTGCACTTGATACAGCAGGGGATTATGATACTTATGCAGTTCATGAATACTACAGGGTGAGACAGGGTACGATGGGAATGTTCCTGTTACAGTATAAAAGAGAGGCCAATCAGATATTTGATGGCAAAAATGACCTGTTTCCAAGTGGAAAGATAAGTCTTGGCATACAGAGTGAACTCACGGCACAGGCAAAGGACAGTGAGAATCATGAACATACATGCTTTGTGTCACAGGGAAGTCTGTGGAGTTATTCAAAGTCTGCTAACACATTCATAAGAGTATTTTCTTTTGATTCAGACGATTCGGATAATATAAGAGAGAGATATCTTAAGCACAAGATTAAGATTATGGATATAACCGATACTGGCGATATAACATTTATTGTGTATGGATATATGAACAGAGGCGCTCACGAAGGAAAACTGGGGGTATCACTGTATCAGTACAGCTATGGCGATAACAGTGTCGAGGAGAGATTATTTATACCTCTTAATATGTCCTATGAGATTATAGAAGAAAATGTTGGGGATATAGCATATGTTAATTCAGGCGATTCATTCTATATAATGATTAATGACTCTGTTTATGCAATTGAACTTAATAGTAAAGAGGTTATGACAGAGATTGTCGGTCTTACACCTGACACATACAGAGTGTCAGACAATGGACGAATTATAGCATACAGTCTTAATGGTGAACTTAATAATACTGATTCTATAAGATTATTTAATCTTGAACAGGGAACAGAAAAGATTATAGAAGCTCCTTCGGGTCAGGTTATAAAAATTCTGGGATTCATAGAGAATGACTGTATATACGGATATGCTGACATAGATGATATTGTGTATGATGACAGCGGTGATATAACATTTCCAATGCATACAATTGACATAATGGATGACACATATAATGTTATCAAACAGTATCACGAAGATGGAATATATATGAGTGGTGTGTCAGTTGATGGTTATAGAATTAATCTGTCAAGAGTTGTGAAAGATGGCGGTGGATATGTATCGACATCGGTTGACCAGTTGATAAACAGGGCTGAAAACAGTGTGGACGAACGAGTGTCAGTTGATTCTGTTTATACAACTTCGCGAAAGACTGAGGTTGTACTTGTTCTGCCAAAGGGAGTCGGAGATGTTAATGCAACATCTGCAAGAGCAGCCGATAATATCCAGTTTATAGCTGACAGGGAGCTTGTGATAGAAAATATCGGAACTCCGAAGAAATTATATTATGTATTTGGAGCTGGAAGGCTTGATGGTTCATATTCAGATATTAATAATGCTGTGGTAGCGGCTAACAGTAATTATGGATATGTGCGTGATTATGCTAATAAGCTTGTGTGGAGTAAATACAAGCGGTCTACAGCATCAATAAAGGGGTTAACAGCTTCGGATTCTAATTTTGGAGGTACATCTGAAGGTGGAATGGCTGTGATTAAATCATTCCTTGGAGGATCAGATGAACTGAAACAGATAACATTAAAGGGCGTTTCTTATGAGACAGCAATAACGTATGTTGGTAAAGGTAAACCTGTATTAGCCCGTATAGATGGCAGATATGTGATAATAGTAGGATATGACACTACGCAGATTACTTATCTTGATTCTGGACGGGAAGAAACTGTGACTAATTCAAATGCATCTAAATTATTTACTCAGGGCGGTAATGTATACATTACATACTATGAATAAATAAAACGTGTATGAGGTTCTAAT
Organism: Lachnospira sp.; assembly: GCA_050874305.1. Taxonomy (GTDB): domain Bacteria; phylum Bacillota; class Clostridia; order Lachnospirales; family Lachnospiraceae; genus Lachnospira. The sequence continues at coordinate 29,645 of JBNMKL010000012.1, forward strand.
GAAGAAAATAATAAAAAGAATCTTTTTAATAACATTATTACTGGTGCTTGTTCTTGGCATAGCGTATGTTGTTCCTAAGCTTGTGCAGGTGCGTAATATGCAGAGTGAGGCGAAAACGCTTGTCTCCAAGAGCACAGATGCCACATTTATGGAAACTAAAACTACACTTGTGTATGATTCCAATGGGGATGAGCTGTGCCAGATAAAGAATAGTAAAGATATGTACTATGTGGATATGAGCCAGATTCCAGAGACTCTTGCTGATGCATTTATTGTCATGGAGGATCAGGATTTCTATACACATTCTGGTATTGATTACAAGGCTATTATAAGAGCTATGCTTGTCAATCAGAGCAGAGGCGAGATTGTTCAGGGAGCAAGTACAATAACACAGCAGCTTGTGAGAAACATTTTTCTGTCTCAGGAGGTTACGTGGGAACGTAAGATTGAAGAAATGTTTATTGCTGGTGAGATGGAAAAGAAATATACCAAGCAGAAGATATTAGAGTTCTATCTTAACAATATATATTTCAGCAATGGCTATTATGGCGTTGAGGCTGCGGCAAAAGGATATTTTAACAAGCATGCCTCAGAACTGACAATATCTGAACAGGCATTTATTGCGGCGATACCTAATGGACCGACAAGGTATAATCCGCTCACTAACTTTGATAACACTATGTCGCGAAGAAATGTAATTCTAAGAAAATTATATGACGGAGATTATATATCTTCGATGACATATTATACAGCGTATAATGAGTCTGTTAATCTGTCACCATCTGAGAGCACAGAGACATCAGATTCGGTTGTGACATATGTAAGACATTGTGCTACAGAGAGCCTTATGGAGGCAGCAGGATTTACATTCAGATATAATTTTGAGTCGGATGACGATTACGAGTTATATCAGGAAATGTATGATAATTACTATACAAGATATCAACAGGCTCTTGTATCAGGTGGATATACCATATATACATCAATTAATCCGGATATACAGAGTAAGCTGCAGACAATTCTTGATGAGGAGCTTTCGTCATATACAGAGCTGTCAGATGATGGTGTATACAAAATGCAGGGTTCAGCAACATGCATAGATAATGCCAGTGGCAATGTTGTTGCGATTGTCGGTTCACGAAGCCAGGAAGGCGGTGGACTTAATCTGAACAGGGCATATCAGAGCTACAGACAGTCTGGTAGTGCAATCAAACCATTGTCAGTGTATCTTCCGTATTTTATGCTGGGACATACACCAGATGAAACGATGTCAGACAGTTATATTGCAGATGGACCACAGAATGCGGACAGAAGCTATGCTGGAGAGATGACATTGAGAGATGCCGTTAAGTATTCCAAGAATACAATTGCGTGGAAAGTATATCAGGAAGTTACGCCAAGAGTAGGGATAAGCTATCTTATGAAGATGGGATTCAAAAAAGTTTGGTATGACAAAGATTATAGCGCTGCTGCACTTGGTGGATTTACATATGGTGTTACATCTGAAGAAATGGCAGGGGCGTATGCAACAATTGCCAATGATGGCATGTACAGGAAAGCTACATGTATACAATCGGTGTACGGACCCAAGGGAGAACTTATAAGGGATGAATCCCAGAGGGGCAGCAGAGTATACAGCTCTAACTGTTCGAGGGTAATGACTAATGTGCTGCAGGCTGTTATGGAACCGGGAGGAACAGGTGTATCAGCAAATGTCGATGGCTGGCAGATAGCAGGCAAGTCAGGTTCGACTAACTCGGATAAGGATATATGGTTCTGCGGATATAGTCCATATTATACGACTGCAGTATGGATGGGCTATGATTATCCACAGGAGATACATGGAGTTAATGCAACACAGCCTATATTTAAGAGATTTATGACGGCAATCCATGAAAATCTTGTGGTTAAAAGCTTTGCTGAGCCTAAACAGATTAAGGATGGCACTCAGGAGCAGGCAACGACAAAGAGCGCAGAGGAGACCACACCGGCAGCAACAGAGACTGAAAGCCGGGACTTTAACAATGGTCAGATGTCAGAATCTGTATCAACAGGTTCGCATAATGAACAGCGTACAACAAATGCTGGACAACGTGCAACACAGAATAATAATAGAACAGTTACACCGACACAACGTGCAACACATAGCCCGACCCAGACCCAGCCAGCGGCAACAAAGAATAATACAGTACCAACAATGGCACATCCTGGAGAAGATGTGGATGCGTGGTAATTATATGTAATTTAATATTTAGCACTATTTATTAAAGTTTTTGTGGATATGTGCCGATAAAAAACCTAGATGAGAGATAACATCTAGGTTTTTGTATATATAGAAAGGAGATAAGTACATGGCGAATGGCATGTCGAGCCTCATGGTTGGGGCATCAGGATTAAAAACAGCACAGGCGGCTCTCAATACTACAGCGCATAACTTATCCAATATTAACACAACTGGGTATACCAGACAGCAGATAGGTTTTAAAGATAACTTATATGTTAAATATAATAACCTTAGTTCACCTGTAAGCTCCACATATGGATTGGGAGTTGGCGTTCAGGCGATAAGACGTATAAGAGATGAATTTATAGATAAGGCATATAGAACAGAGAACGGAAGATTAGGATATTATAATTCCCAGTATAAGGCAGTTGAAGAAATTGAAGATTTATTCGGAGAAATGCAGGGAGTTACTTATCAGGAGTGCATGATAGGTTTGTCAGATGCTATCAATGAACTTTCAAAGGAGCCAGGCAGCACAGTTAAAAGATCTGCACTTATACAGAGTGCATCTGCTTTTATGACTAGATCAGATGCAGTTTATAAGGGACTTAAAGATTATCAGCAGACATTAAATACACAGGTGTTGAATATTATCAACAGTGTCAATGATCTGAGTGAAAAGATACATGAGCTTAACAAGCAGATTTCCAAGATAGAGTCAACAGGACAGGAGAGTGCAAATGACCTGCGTGACCAGAGAGATTCAGCACTTGATGAGTTAAGCCAGTATGTGAGAATAAGCTACTATGAGACTGAGAATGGCGCAGTTATGGTAAGCGCAGAGAGTATGCCTCTTGTAACTGATACAGCCGTGACAAAGATGTCATATAAGACGTTAGATGGAACTAATCTCTATGTTCCAACATTCCCAGCATTTGATAGGGATGTATATCCAGAGGATGAGTTGTATAGTTCAACAACAAATGACCAGGGACAGTTAAAAGGTCTTCTTCTTGCAAGAGGAAGTGTCAATGTTGATTATTCGGATATTCCAGTGAAGCCGGATAAAAATGACAGTAAATATTCAGGCGCAAATGGCGAGGCAGAGTATAAGACAGACTATAAATTATATGAGCAGAAGCAGGCTTATTACAATAAGTATATAGAACCTTCAGCAATTCTTAGTGCAATAGCAGGATTAGATAAGCTTGTCAATGGTATATGTACTACACTTAATCAGGTGCTTTGTCCGACTAAAGAGCATACTACAACGGATCCGCTTTTAGATGCGAATGGTAAAGAATACATACCAGATTATTATGAGTACAATAAAACTCAGAAGTCTGAGTTATATGATGGCAAGGGTAATCTGGTTAAAGGGATCGACAATGGGGATGGAACATATACATATAAATCCCTTGAGAAACTTTACGAAGATGATAAGGCAACTAAGGTTGTAAAGCCAGATAAATACTATTATTCAGTGCTTGACGAAGATAAAACAGACTATGGTAATGATGATGCTCATACTGTAGGAGAGGGAATCTTCAAGAGACAGACAACAGAGGATTTTGTTGATTATACAGATACACAGGGTAATAAATATAAGCTTTACAATAACCGTAACCAGAATGGACAGCGTTCAGATTACACTCTTGGCAATATAATGGTTAATCCTACAGTAAGTCAGGATGTAAGTAAGATACCGATGACAAATGCACAGGGAAAAGAAGATATTTCCAGAGGCCAGGCACTTATGGATGCATGGAATGCAGATTTTGCATCATTGAATCCAGAGAGCTATGCCGTAGGTAATTTTGAATCATTCTATAATAATTTTACAAGTGATTTTGCTACTATCGGTGATGTATTAAGTGACTTTGTAGACCACCAGCAGACAATGGTCAATGGGTATGATAACCAGAGACAGCAGTCAGAAGGCGTATCATCTGATGAGGAGCTTCAGAAGATGATTAAGTATCAGCAGTCATATAACGCTGCATCGAGATATATTAACGTCGTAAGTGAAATGCTTGAACATATTGTTACATCATTAGGAAGAGCATAAAAGATTATTGGAGGGATAAATAATGCCATCTACATTTTTTGGATTAACAATTGCATATTCAGGACTGCAGGCAGCTAACACATCTCTTAATGTAGCTGGCCATAATATTTCTAATATTAATACAGATGGATATACAAGACAGCAGGCAGATAAAAGCGCAGCAGACGCGATAAGAACATACAACAGGACAGGTACATTAGGAAGTGGTGTAACTGTTACACAGATACGACAGTTAAGAGACAGTTATTACGATGTTAAATACCGTAATAATCAGGCGTATTATGGACAGTATTCATCTAAAAATAATTATATGACCCAGATACAGGATTATCTTAATGAGTTTACACTTCAGGGATATACAACAGAGTATAATAACTTCTTCAAGGCTGTTAACCAGCTTACAATTACTCCTGGAGATGCATCTTCTAAGAATCAGCTTATTAACAATGCCAAGAGCATGATGGATTATTTTAATACATTAAGTACTAATCTTAGGAAGGTTCAGGAAGATGCTAATAACGAGATAAAGGATTCTGTTGAGCACATTAATGCACTTGCAAAGAATATATCATCTCTTAACAGACAGATTAATGAGATAGAAGTACATTCAGGTGATGCTAATGACTTGAGAGATAAAAGAAATGCCCTGGTAGATGAACTTTCAGCTATAGTTAATATAGAAGTTAATGAAAAAGAGCTCGGTAACAATGTTACTGATTATGAAGTAAGAATTAATGGACAGACACTTGTATCTGGCAATGATTACTATCAGTTAAAGACAGTTGCAAGAAAAGATCCTAGAAACGCATCTGATGCAGATGGATTATATGATGTGCAGTGGGAATCAGGACAGTCATTTGATATATATAGCTCATCACTGAGTGGAGAACTCAAAGCTCTTGTTGATATAAGAGATGGTAATAATGGTGAGATTGAGAAAGTCGGCACTAAAACAGATCTGAATGGTCAGTCTATATTAGAGACTAATGCACAGATTGATAAGAATACACAGTACAAGGGCGTGCCTTATTATCAGTCCCAGCTTAATAAGTATGTACAGATATTCTCAGATGCTGTTAACCAGATATTTACTGGTGAAACATATAACAGTACTACCAAGAAGTACGAGCAGACATCTACAACTTACACTTCTGACGGAAAGAATCCTGGAATTCCTTTATTTGTAGCAAAATCATCAGGATTGCCTGTATCAGCAAGCAATATTACAGTTAATAGTGCATTATTAGAGAATGCAGATTTACTTGCAGTTAAGGAAAGCCTTGCGACAGGTGAAGCTAATGCAACAGTAATGGAGAAGTTGAATAAACTCCAGACAGAAACAATATTTGAGGGTGGTACATCAAGTTATTATCTGGAAAGTATTGTCAGTGATATGTCAATAGATGCACAGAAGGCATCTAATCTGTATAAGAATTACAATAATCTTAAGACAACTATCCATAATCAGAGATTATCAGTTATGGGTGTTGATACAGATGAAGAGGCTATGGATCTTGTGAAGTTCCAGCAGGCATATAATCTTAATTCTAAGATGCTTTCAGTAATGAATCAGATATATGATAAGCTTATCAACCAGACAGGGGTATAGTACTTAGAAAGGCGGTTTAAAATATGAGAATTACTAATCAGATGATGATTAACAGTACAATGTCCAATATACAGATTAACAAGAATCAGTTAAATACAATGGACACACAGTTATCAACACAGAAAAAGATAAACAAGCCATCAGAGGATCCAATCATAGCTATCAGGGCGCTCAGATTAAGAACAAGTCTTGATCAGGTTACACAGTATCTTACTAAGAATATCCCGGATGCGGCATCATGGCTTAGCACAACAGAGGGGGCAATGGATGAGGCATATAATGTTATAACAGCGTTGAATACATACTGCACCCAGGGTTCTACAGATTCATATTCATCATCAGAGAGGAGCACAATTGCAGCAAGTCTTGAAAAGCTTAAAGCAGCATTTTATGCAGAAGGTGATGTTGAGTATGCAGGAAGGTACTGCTTTACAGGTTACATGACAGATACTCCTCTTAATTATCAGTCTAATGAGGATGCCAAGGGCGTTGATTATATAATTACAGAGAAGTTTACAAGAGATGACCTTGATACCAAGACAGCATATAAGAATTTTTATGAGACAGATGATATTCTTAGTCTTAAGTATGAAGTGGATTCTAATGGTAATGTAGTTACACCAAGTTCTACAGATGTTCATAGAATAAGACTTGGATATAAAGATCTTGATAAGACTATAAAATATACAAAAGATGCAACAGGTCAATATGTATCCCAAAACCAGTCTTTTGAAATAAAATATACTGATGCCAGTGGAGCACATAAGACAATGACTGTTAAGTGCATAGACGATATAAAAGATAAAAATGGTAATAAACTCACTGTAAAACAACAGGAAAATTATGTTCCACAGAAAGGCGAAGATGCTGTATTTAATCCTACGACAGGTGAAATTCTTCTTCCAGATGACAAATATGAAGAGCTCTATTCAGCACAAGATTTTTCGTTCACATATGAAAAGAGCAAATTCGTTAAAGGTGACCAGAATCCTGTGATGTATTTCGACTGCGTTAATGTCAATAAAGATGATTATTATTTTGGGGTTGAGTATACTAAGAAGAGCGAAGACATAGAGTATAATATCAATTTCTCACAGAAGTTAAAGGTTAACACAGAAGCTAATGATGCGTTTAATATTAATCTTGGAAGAGATATAGATGATCTTGTGACATCAGTCAACAATGTGCTTGATATTGAAAATCAGATTGCAAAAGTTGAGAGCATGATGCAGGAAACAAGATACAGCGATGAGACTTCACAGAAAAAACTTACAGCCATGAAAGAAGGACTTACTAAGCAGAAGGAACTGGCTGAAGATAAGATGACAGCTGCATTTGAACATGGTATCAGCTGCTTCAAGGGATATCAGCAGGAGATATCACTTGCCAAGGCAGATGTAGGTAACAGAACAACAAGGCTCAATCTTACTAAGAGCAGACTTACAGAGCAGAAGACTAATTTCAGTAATTTAAAATCACAGAATGAGGATATTGATCTTGAGGAAGTTGTTGTAGGATATTCATCTGCACAGCTTGTTTATAATGCTTCTCTTTCAGCGGCAAGCAAGGTGGTTCAGCAGACACTTCTTGATTTCCTGTAAATATGAATATGGTTATAGTTACAAGCAGACTAAGAAAGGTGTGGTAAAGCAATGAAGGTACAGACTAAATGGTTTGGGGATATGGAGATAAGTGAGGATAAAATCTTCACATTTGAAAAAGGAATAATAGGTTTTGAGAATTTTAAGGGCTTTACAATAGTGTATGATGCTGAAAAAGGAGATAAGGCATCTATATACTGGTTACAATCAACAGAGGAGCCGGCACTTGCAATTCCTGTAATTAATCCAGGACTTGTAAAGGAAGATTATGATCCGATAGTAGAGGATGAGCTTGTTAATTCGCTAGGACAGAATATTAAAGATGCACAGCTTGAGGTGCTTACTACAATAACAGTACCAGAGGATCTTAAAAAGATGACATGTAATCTTAAAGCACCAATTATTCTTAATACGGATACAATGCGAGGCATTCAGGTTATTGCAGATAATGATGATTACATGGTACGCTTTCCAATCTATGATATATTAAACAACAAGAATAGAAAGGACGGTGAATAGGATGCTGGCATTATCAAGAAAAAAAGATGAAGCGATAGTTATCAATGACGATATAGAGATAACAGTTATTGAGATTAAAGGCGATCAGGTAAAGCTGGGAATAACAGCACCTAAATCAGTTCCTATATACCGTAAGGAAGTTTATGCGCAGATTCAGACATCTAATAAAGAGGCTGTTGCGTCTGTAGATATTAAGAGTCTGAATAAGCTTTTTGGTAAATAAACACATGCTGATTATAAAATTATTTTAGTATACATGGTTAATTTAACTAAACAGATTCCGATATAGAAACTATAAAGCGAACAAAAGAATTGAGTATTGGTTACACACGGAGGTGGCAATAATGGCAATTGATTCTATAAGCAGAGTAGCAAATACAGGCTACACATCAACATCAACTAAAACTGTTAATGAGACAGCTCAGGTTAATGAAACAGCACAGGCATCAGCAGAGGTTAAGAGCAGTGCGGATGCGACAACAGTAACAATGGCTGATAAGCAGCAGTCAGCTGATAATTCAGGGGCTAATAACAGCAATTCTGAACAGAAGCAGCCAACAATGAAAGATGTAAGTGAGATTAATAAGGTTATTAATCGAAATACAATTGCGGAATTTGGTTACAATGAACCAACTAACAGAATAACTATTAAGATTAAAGACAAAGAGACAGATGAAGTAATTAAAGAGATTCCATCAGAGAAAGCACTTGAGATGCTTGCTAAGGCATGGGAGTTAGCGGGAATCATGGTTGATGAAAAGAGATAGTCTGTCTTAATAGCTGATTTGAAGGCACATGGAGGTGCGGAAGGAGTTATATTATGGCAATTAGAATGTCGGGATTACAGTCAGGTATGGATACAGAAGCATTAGTAACTGCATTGGTATCTGGTTATAATGTTCAGAAAGATAATTTAGTAAAGGCACAGACAAAGCTTCAGTGGAAGCAGGATGCATGGAAGAGTATGAATACAAGTATATACAGCTTCTATACAGGCAAGCTTTCATCAGCACGTCTGTCTAAGACATACAACCTTAAGGCTGCGTCTATATCAGACGGCACTAAGGCTAAGGTTACAGCAAGTTCTTCAGCGGTTAATGGAACACAGACACTTGAGGTAAAGAAACTTGCTTCTACAGGTTACCTTACAGGTGGAACTATAAGTAAGAAAGATTCAACAAAGGCAGATGGAAGCACTAAGCTTTCAGATATAACAGGCGGTTCGGCAGGTAATATTACAGTCACAGCTGATGGCAAATCAACAGATATAGCTATAACAGATGACATGACTGTTAATCAGTTTATTGTTAAGTTAAAAGATGCTGGACTTAACGCAAGCTTTGATGAGAACAACCAGAGATTTTTCATAAGTGCAGAAACATCTGGTGCAAGCCATGATTTTGCAATTACAGCATCGGATGATAATGGACTTACAGCTTTGCAGGGATTAGGTCTGTATACAGTTAATAAAACAGAAACTGCAGAGTATGAGAAATGGGCTGCATATGCTAATGATGCAGATGCATTAGATGCACTTAAAAAGAGCGCATATGAAAGCAAAGCTATCAAATATGAAGATAGAGCCAAGACATATGCAGATAGATATAACAGTGCCAAGTCCATAATTAAAACAATGGAGTCTGATGATACATGGGTTCAGGGCGAGACAGTAGAGAGTCTTAATCAGAAAGCAGCAGACGCCAAGACATCTATGGAACAGCAGTGGAGCAGTTATCTTAAAAAAGATTCTGATGGCAATGTCGTAAGAGACAAAGATGGCAATGCGGAATATGATACAGATGCTATCGAAAAAGATGGAAAAACAGCAGAGTTTCAGGCTACAAAGAAAGCGGCAGATGCACTTGCTGATACTGCCAAGAAATACGAAGATGCCCACAAGGAATTAGATGCTACTAAGGATTATGTAACACTTAATTCAGAAGGCGTTGCGGAAGTTGATAAAGATAATATCAATGCCAATGTAACTGCAGAGGTTGATGCTGAAAATGCAACAATTAAGGCAGCATCTGACAAGGCTATTAAGGATAAGATAGAATATTCTAAGACTATGCTTGAAAAGATTAACAATGGTACACTTGCATCAAGCAAAGGCGCAGTAAGAATCACGGGTGCAGATTCTGAAATTATACTGAATGGTGCGACATATACTAATAACACCAATAACTTCTCAATTAATGGTCTTACTATTGAAGCAACTGCTCTTACAGATAGTGCAGTGACAATAACAACTAATACTGATGTAGACGGAATTTATAACAATATTAAGGATTTCTTCAAAGAATACAACAGTATTATAAAGGCTATGGACGAAGCATACAATGCTACAAGTGCCAAGGGTTATGAGCCTCTTACAAGTGATGAAAAAGAGGCTATGACAGATGATGAGATAGAAAAGTGGGAAAAGAAGATTAAAGATGCACTTCTTAGAAAAGATTCTACACTTGGTAATACATCTTCATCAATGAAGAATCTTATGGCTCAGGCGTTTGAGATTAATGGCAAGAAGTACAGCCTTTCAAGTTTTGGAATTAAGACACAGGATTATTTCTCAGCAGGAACCAATGAAAAAGGTGTATATCACATAGATGGTGATTCTGACGATTCAGTTTCATCAGGTAATGATGATAAGTTAAGGGCTGCTATTGCAAATGATCCAGATACTGTGGTAGAATTTTTCTCAAAGCTTACAACAAGTGTATATAATGATTTAGGTAAGAGAATGGCTAGTTCTTCTACAAGCAGTGCGTTTACACTTTACAATGATAAGCAGATGGAAAAGGAATATTCTACATATACAACAAAGATATCTAGTAAGGAAGAAGAGATAACAACTTGGGAGGATTATTATTACAAGAAGTTTTCTTCAATGGAGTCTGCATTAGCTAAACTTAATCAGACACAGTCATCTTTATCAGGATATTTCTCATAAATATTTTCTTAAAAGAAATTGGAGGATTGAGCGATGGCATTCAATCAGGCGTACGGCAGTGCATCATATGGTTCGCCATATACATCAAGTGGTGGACATGGAAGTCAGGCATATGCTGATCAGTATAACAGAAACAAGATAATGACAGCATCTCCGGCAGAACTGACATTGTTATTATATGAAGGAGCAATCAAGTTCTGTAACATTGCCTTGATGGGGCTTGAACAGAATGATTTACAAAAAGTTCATACCAACATTAAAAAGACAGAAGATATAATTGTTGAATTCCAGTCAACATTAAATCACAAATATCCTGTCGCAGAAGATTTTGACAAGATATATAAGTACATATATGATTTGCTTGTACAGGCTAATATCAAGAAGGATAAAGAGCTTCTTGAGAGAGCACTTAACGAAATACGTGGCATGAGAGATACATGGAAAGAAGTCATGGTACGGACGAAGAGTGGTAAATAGTATGAGTAATGCAGATAATTATGTACAGATAATGACAGACAGCCTTGTTATGAAAAAGAGTGTGCTTGAAAAAATAGTCGTTCTTAATGAGGAACAGAAGAAAATTGTTTCTTCTGATGACTTTGATGGCAATCTTTTCAGAGAGAATGTGAATAAGAAGGCACAGCTTGTAGAAGAGATTAACAGGCTTGATGCAGGGTTTGATGATTTGTTCAGACGTGTGCGTGAGGTGCTAGATGCTGATAAAGCGTCTTACAGCAATCAGATAGCAACAATGAAAACATTGATAAAGGATGTTACAGATTTAGCGGTTAAGGTTGAAGCTGATGAGGCACGCAATAAAAGACTGGTTGAAAAGAAGTTTGCTGAACTAAGGAAAGGCGTACAGACGGCTAAAACTAATGTCCAGAAAACTAATGCATATTACCAGAATATGAATAAGTTAGACACATCTCCACAATTCATGGACCAAAAAAAATAAAATTTTTGTTTATAGCGGGGTTAAGTTTAAAAACATAATTCCGATATAATAAATACAAAGAAACAAATCATATTTAAACTGTTTCTTTAAAACGTAGCATAAGCTACACAACAAAATAAATGGTGGCATGGAAGTCACTAATGTTTTTTCAAGGAGGAAAAAATTATGGTAGTACAGCACAATTTATCAGCAATGAACACAAGCAGACAGTTAAACATGGTAACAAGTGCACAGTCTAAGTCAACAGAGAAGTTATCATCAGGTTACAAGATTAACCGTGCAGGTGATGACGCAGCTGGTCTTTCAATCTCAGAGAAGATGAGAAGCCAGATCAGAGGTCTTAATAAGGCATCTGATAATGCTCAGGACGGTATCTCTCTTATTCAGGTAGCTGAAGGTGCTCTTAATGAGACACATTCAATCCTTCAGAGAATGAATGAGTTAGCAACACAGGCAGCTAACGATACTAACACAAGCACAGACCGTAAGGCTATTCAGCAGGAGGTTGACCAGTTAACATCTGAGATCGACAGAATCCGTTCAACAACACAGTTCAATACACAGAACCTGTTAGACGGTAAGTTCTCTTCTAAGAACCTTCAGATTGGTTCACTTTCAGGACAGTCAATCTCTATCTCTGTAAGTAACATGAACGCTGCATCACTTGGTGTTAATGGTCTTAAGGTTTCTTCATTCTCTAATGCAGGTGAAGCAATGTCTAAGATTCAGGCAGCTATTGATAAGGTATCTACACAGAGATCTAAGCTTGGTGCTCTTCAGAACAGACTTGAGCACACAATTAACAACCTGGATACAACAGCTGAGAATACACAGTCAGCTGAATCACGTATTCGTGATACAGATATGGCTGATGAGATGGTTCAGTACTCAAAGAACAATATTCTTTCACAGGCTGGACAGTCAATGCTTGCTCAGGCTAATCAGGCTAACCAGGGTGTTCTTTCACTTCTCGGTTAATATTAGTTACTACTGTAGAGAAGAGTCTCCGGTGCGTAAGCATCGGAGATTTTTTCGTTATATTGTGTTGAGAAAGGTTTGGACAACATGGAAAATAATGCCAGAGATACATATAAAAATTATATAGATAAGATTAATCCAAAGCCAATGTGGAATCTTAATTATTATAAAGATGATGACAAATATTCAGATGGCGATGTTGAAGACGAGATTCTTAAGATTATCGCAGACAATGAACCGGAAATGTATACAGAGGCTATAATGCAGAATTATAGCTGGCCAGTATTTTATCACCTTACCAGAACCAGAAAAAATATATTAAGCTGGTATGATTTTGATAAGGATAGCGATGTCCTTGAAATTGGATGTGGATTTGGTGCTTTAACAGGAATGCTATGTGACAAATGCAGCTCTGTAACATCAGTTGAATTATCACAAAGAAGGGCTATGGGAACACTTCTTCGCTGTAGAGACAAAGAAAATCTGGAGATTATCGTTGGCAATCTTAATGATATAAAATTTACAAAAAAATTTGACTATATAACTCTTATAGGAGTACTTGAATACCAGGGCAGATTTACAGAATCAGATAATCCATACAGGGATTTTCTTGCCAAAGTTAAGCAGCTTCTAAAGCCAGATGGAAAACTTCTTATAGCTATTGAAAATCAATATGGCCTTAAATACTGGTGTGGCGCAAGAGAAGATCATACAGGAGTACCATTTGATGGAATGAATCAATATCTGTATACTAATCAAGGCATTCGTACATTTTCCAGAGAGAGTTTAAAAGAACTTATTAAGGATAGCGGATTTGATAATACATATTTTTATTATCCTATGCCTGATTACAAATTACCTACAGTGATTTATTCACAAGAATATCTTCCAAAGGATGAAAACATGCAGAACATGTCATGCTATTACGCAAAAGATTCAAAAACATTAATAGCATCAGAAAAAAGAATATATAAAGATATAATCGATAATAATGTATTTGAATTTTTTGCTAATTCATTTCTTGTTGAATGCTCAGATTCGGATGCAGCTGGTGAGATAATATTTGCCAGTTTATGCGATGATAGAAAAGAGGAATATCAGCTGGGAACAAAAATATCAAAGGATAAAAAGGTTATTAAATTCGCTCTATCTGATAAAGGAATAGCACATATTAAACAGACTGTAGAAAATGAGGAGAAGATAAAATCTCGTGGCCTTTTTACGCTTGGAAGTTATATGGAAGCTGATATAATGAAAGTCCCATTTTCTTCGGATGAGTCGTTTGAAAAAAATTTCGTGGAAACATGTAAAAGTGGAAATATTGATGCTGCAGTATATCTTATAGAAAAATTATACGAACAGGTTTTAAAGTCATCAGATATAGTGAGTGCGGAGGATAATATATTATATAGCCTGGAGCCAGAAATGCGTAATGATAATATTGATTATGGTTATATTCTTAAGAATGGATATCTTGACATGACATTTCGTAACGCATTTTTGCATGATGATGATTTGGTGTGGTATGATCAGGAATGGATGCTTGAAAATATTCCCGCAGATTATATTATATATAGGGCATTGGGAACTGTATATTTTTCATATCCAGAGATTAATGATTATGTTCCAATGGAGAGTGTTATTAAGCAGTGTGGATTGGAAAAATCATGGAATGGATTCAAAAAAATTGAACAATTATTTTCGGCATCAATACGGGATGAAATGCATATAACCCAGAAAAACAGGTGCTCTCAGGTAAATGAAGAGGGGATTGTTGAAAATATTAAAAAAATAATTTGAAAAAATTTCAAAAAAGGGGTTAAGTATTTTGAGATACCTCCGATATATAAGACAAGTAAATGATAAACAAATAAAAAATGGATGATTTGTTTGTTTACATAGTGATTATAAATCACATATAGATGCGATTAGGAATCGTTTAATAATCAAAATGGATGATTGAATATCAAGGAGGAATTAATTATGGTAGTACAGCACAATTTATCAGCAATGAACACAAGCAGACAGTTAAATGGAGTTACAGGTTCATTATCTAAGTCAACAGAGAAGTTATCATCAGGTTATAAGATTAACCGTGCAGCAGATGATGCAGCAGGTCTTTCAATTTCAGAGAAGATGAGAAGCCAGATCAGAGGTCTTAATAAGGCATCTGATAATGCTCAGGATGGTATCTCTCTTATTCAGGTAGCTGAAGGTGCTCTTAATGAGACACACTCAATTCTTCAGAGAATGAATGAGTTAGCAACACAGGCAGCTAACGATACTAATACAAGTTCTGATCGTAAAGCTATCCAGCAGGAAGTTGATCAGTTAACATCAGAAATCGACAGAATCCGTTCAACAACACAGTTCAATACACAGAACCTCTTAGACGGCAGCTTTTCATCTAAGAACCTTCAGATTGGTTCACTTTCAGGACAGTCAATCTCTATTTCTGTAAGTAACATGAATGCAGCATCACTTGGCGTTAACGGACTTAAGGTTTCTTCATTCTCTAACGCTGGCGAGGCAATGTCTAAGATTCAGGCAGCTATTGATAAGGTATCTACACAGAGATCTAAGCTTGGTGCCCTTCAGAACAGACTTGAGCATACAATTAACAACCTGGATACAACATCTGAGAATACACAGTCAGCTGAGTCACGTATCCGTGATACAGATATGGCTGATGAGATGGTTCAGTACTCAAAGAACAATATCCTTTCACAGGCTGGTCAGTCAATGCTTTCACAGGCAAATCAGCAGACACAGGGTGTTCTTTCACTTCTCCAGTAATCATAATAATATCAGAAATTTATCAATTAGGGACTGGCATATGTCAGTCCCTTTTTTAAATTAAAATATTTTAATTAAGAGGGATATTATATGGATATTAAGATACCAGAGGGATTTTTTAAAGGTGAAATCCGTGAGGGCTTTTATGTTGAAAGCATGATGAAAAAAAATTGGGCATGTATGATAAAGATTCTTGTTGAAATAGATAGAATATGTAAGAAATATAATATACAATATTTTGCAGATTGGGGAACGCTTCTTGGAACAGTGAGACATCATGGATTTGTGCCTTGGGATGATGATGTAGATATAACAATGAAAAGACCTGATTTTAATAAGTTTTGTCTTGTGGCGCCTAAAGAAATGCCTGAAGGATGGGAAGTTGTTAATATACATAATGATGTTAACTGGAGACATATGCTTGCACATGTTGTAACTGGAAGAAGCGTTAATTATGATCCAGATCATCTTGAGGAATTTTATGGCTTTCCATATGTTCCGGGTATTGATATATTTCCACTAGATTATCTTGCTCCAACAGAGGAAGAAGACGCAGATGTATGCAGTATTGTTAATATAATTGGCGTTACAGCTGCATCATATGATAATGAGGAAGACTCAGAAGAGGAAAAAATGGCGACAATCAAAGGCATTGAGGAGATGTGTGGGGTCAGGTTTGATTATAGCAAGGATATTGTTAATCAGCTTTTAAAACTGCAGGAGAGATTATCAATGATGTATTCAGAAGAGGAAGCTACGAAGATTGCGCTTATGCCGGATCATGCAGGTCCAAGGCCGGCTGATGTATATCCGAAAGAATATTATGCAAGTGCAATTGAAATGCCATTCGAATATATTACGCTACCTGTACCAGTCGGATATGAGAATATTCTTGCACAGAAATATGGACTAGATTGGAGGATTCCATATCTTGGTGGTGGAAGTCATGATTATCCATATTATAAAAAGCAGCAGAAAATGGCATGGGAATCATTAGGAATATTATAATGATTTAGATAGTTGGATTGTCATATATCGCATGGAGGCGCTAATGAAGAAAGTAATAACTTACGGAACATTTGATTTGTTCCATCAGGGGCATTATAACTTGCTAAAAAGAGCCAAAGAGCTGGGGGATTATCTCATAGTAGGTGTCACTACAGAACATTTCGATGAAGCAAGAGGCAAGGTTAATGTTGTTGATCCTATCATGGAAAGAATTGAGAATGTTCGTAAAACAGGCTTTGCAGACATGATAATTGTTGAGGATCATGATGGTCAGAAGATAGAAGACATACAGAAGTATGGTGTAGATATATTTACATTAGGTTCAGACTGGATAGGGACATTTGATTATCTTAATTCATTCTGTAAAGTAATATACCTTGATAGAACGCCTAATATATCATCAACAATGTTAAGAAAAGACAGATTTAATATTGTAAGAGTTGGAGTTGTGGGAACTGGAAGAATTGTTCCAAGATTTATATCTGAGACAAAGTATGTAAGTGGATTAAGTGTAGAAAGTGCATATGATCCGGTGAATGCAGAGATTGATTCGTTTGCTTCTAAATATGAAATCAAGGCATACAGTAATTCATATGAACAGTTTCTCGATGGAGTAGATGCTGTATATATAGCTTCTCCTAATGAGACCCATTATGAATATGCTAAAAAGGCATTATCGGCAGGGAAACATGTGCTGAGCGAGAAACCTCTTGCATTCACGATGGAGGAAAGCAAAGAACTTTATAAGCTGGCATCAGAAAAATCGGCTGTGCTGATGGAAGCTATTAAAGCAGCGTATTGCCCGGGATTCCAGCAGCTTATAAATGTCGCTAAAAGTGGAAAGATAGGCGATATAATAGATGTTGAGGCTAATTTTACAAGACTTGCCGCAATTGATTCAAGGGAACGTACAGATTCCGTGTATGGTGGTGCATTCCTTGAATTTGGACCAAGTACACTGCTTCCAGTTATCAAACTTCTTGGAACAGATTACAATGATATGCATATTGATACGTTGACAGATGATAATGGTGTAGATATATACACAAAGGTTAATATAAAATATGACAATTCATTTGCAACTATGCGTACAGGTGTAGGAGTAAAGACAGAGGGACAGCTAGTTGTATCAGGAACTAAAGGATACATAATAGCACCATCTCCATGGTGGCTTATGAGACAGTTTGATGTCAGATATGAAGATTCTGATAAAGTTGAACATTATGAACCAACATTCCAGGGGGATGGATTGAGGTATGAAATAGGCGAATTTATATCTAAGATAAATGGCATAGGTGGAAAAGATTATAAGCTTACGGCTGGAGAATCGATAGCCATGGCTTCATTTATTGAAAGATTTATGGAATCAAGAAAGAAGTAGTGCAAGGCAGAGGTGTTGTTATGTATAGATTAGGAATAATTGGAACTGGAAGAATTGCGGACAGAATGGTAAAGACAGGGCTTGCCGGACTTGAGGTGGAATGTGTATGTGTATACAATCCTAGAATTGATAGTGCCAGAAAGTTTGCAGAGGCAAATAAGATATCAAAATATACAGACAATCTTGAAGAGATGGCAGAATGTGTTGATATTGTATATATAGCATCTCCACATGAAACTCATGCACAATATTGCAGTTATATGTTAAACCAGGATAAGCATGTATTGTGTGAAAAGCCACTTGCTTTAAAAAAGAGCGAGGCCGCATTCTTGTATGAGCTGGCAAAACAAAATAATGTTGTGTTAAAAGAGGCAGTGAAGACGGCGTTTTGTCCGGGATTTAATGCTGTGATAGAGCAGGTTAAGAGTGGCAAGATAGGAAGAGTTGTGGATGTAGAGGCTGCATTTACAAGACTTACATTTAATAATACAAGAGAGTTCAGAAATCCTGTATATAATGGCAGTATGCTTGAATTTGGAAGCTATTGTATGCTGCCTATCTTTCGTCTGCTTGGCTGCGATTATGAAGATGTCGACTTTAAATGCGTAAGGGAGCTTGGCGGAGTTGACATATACACTAAGGCAGAATTCAGATTTAAAGAGGCTTTTGCTACTGTAAAAACTGGAATGGGGGCAAAGAGCGAAGGACAGCTTCTTATAACAGGAACGAAGGGATATATATTAGTTCCATCTCCATGGTGGATGACGAAGAAATTTCAGGTGCGATATGAGGATGCATCTGTTATTGAAAATTATGAGGCTCCATATGAAGGCTCTGGTCTTCAATATGAGATGGCAATATTCCTTGTGGATGTAATGAAAGCGTCTGGAGCTATATCGGAAGATGATGAAGTCAGTGATATAGCAGATATATGTGTTCATGATGACGAAAGTATTACTATGGCAGATATAATGGAACAGTTTGTAAAATGGAATACACCTTGGTGGAAGCTGTGTCAGGGATACATTGAGAGTAAGAATGAGCAGCTGCCAAAGCCGGGAATATGGGCGCATAGGGGATGCAGCATGAGGTATCCTGAGAATACTCTTGAAAGTTTTGAAGCGGCAGCAAAACTAAAAGGTATAACAGGAATAGAACTGGATGTTCAGTATACAAGTGATAAGCAGGTTGTTGTATTTCATGATGAAAATGTAAAACGTGTAACGGATGGTGACCGGAATGTATGTGAGTATACCTTAGAAGAAATTAAAAATCTTAAGATATATGCTGGAAAGAATTCTGATGGTCAGAGTACATATACCAGCGTACCTACCCTGGATGAAGTCCTTACACTTCTCAAGCCGTATTGCGAGAATAATGGATTGCTTATTAATATAGAGTTAAAGACAAGTAATATAAGATATGAAGGGATTGAGCAGGATACATATGATATTGTATCACGATATGGATTGCAGGATTATATTATATACTCATCATTTCTGCCAGAATCAGTTGAATTGATGAAAAAGATAGATAAGAATGTTAAAACTGGCATGCTGGCAGCATATATCGACGACTGTGTCATGTATGGAAGACAGACCAATGCAGATGCGCTTCATCCTGCAATAGTATCTATGGGAGCTGAGATACCTGATGATTTTAAAGGAAAACCTGTAAGAGCATGGAACTTTGAAGAGCCATTTTTTGAGGATGGAAGAGTACTTAAGGATGATGATCTTACAAGGTATAGAGCATATGGTGTGACAGATATAATTACTAATGTGCCAGAAAGATATCTATAGAGGAGGCAGACATGTTTAAAGCTGGAATACAATATCTTAATGTTATAGATAAACAGGCTGTGGCTGAAAGTGTATTTAATGAGTTTCTGGAGATTCGTATTGCTGAGAGTAATGATATCTTTAAAGCAGATAAAGATATACATCTAAAAGGTGCGGTATGGAATCCGGTTATAGATGGTGATATAACAGAGACTCTGCTTGAGCGTCTCAGTAGTGCCGGGTGTATATATATCGTATTAGAAACGAAAAATATAAACGATGTCGGACAGCTTATGAAATTACTTGATAATAGTATAGGCAGTATGCAAATGTATGGAATGACACTTTTGATAGAGAACAGTAATGTTGAACAGAAAGGCTCATATATATATGGACCATTTTCTGAGGGATACAAGCTGTGTGCAATAGTTGAGAACATCAGGAATACATATAATTATGATAATATTGGAATATGTGCAGATATTGGAGTTGCCAATCTGTTAGGGAGTAATCTGAAAGCGTTTATAGAAGATTGTATGCCATGTCTTGTTCTTGTTCATGTCAATGATAATGACGGATATAAAGATATGGCACAGATGCCATT
Source organism: Lachnospira sp. (assembly GCA_050874305.1). Taxonomy (GTDB): domain Bacteria; phylum Bacillota; class Clostridia; order Lachnospirales; family Lachnospiraceae; genus Lachnospira. Next base: position 50,122 of record JBNMKL010000012.1, read on the forward strand.
TACTTTTACGGTTGGAAGAGGTGCAAGGGCTACAGATATCTACAGGGTTATAGGAACTCTTATCAAATATGATTTTAATGGCTTTATGGTATTTAATAATGCAGGTACATGGAAAAGGACACCACATGTTCTTCATCATAGCATGATAAGACTTCTTGAAGGTATTGTATCCGAGTGGGAAAAGGAATTTAGATTTATAGATAAGCTGGGACAGCATGGAAAGCATCTGATACTTTTTGGAGCTGGTAATATGTTCAGAGATTATATGATAAGTTTTGGAGAAAAGTACCCACCAGAATTTATAGTGGATAATAATAAAGAAGTGTGGGGAGAGGAACGCCTTGGAGTAGAGATTAAGTCCCCAGATGCTATTCTTGAAATTCCGCCAGAGGAAAGAAATGTCTGGATATGCAATATGAATTATGGACCAATTGGAAAACAGCTAAAAAGTATGGGCGTAGAATATGATTGTTTCATAGACCAGTATTATATATAGGACGTGGAGGAGAAAATATGTATAAAGTAGGTGTTCAGACAAAAGGTCTTCTGCCAGAAAAAGATATAGATGAAGCATTTGGCATGATTCATGAGGCTGGATTTGACTGTGTTGATATTAATATAGATGCATTCCTTAAAAATTCAGATTTGTATGCAGGCAAGGTTAATGGCTTTTTTAGTGAAGATATTAACAATCTTGTGCAATATTTTATGCAGTACAGAATGACTATGGAGAAGTATGGAATAAAGGCATCACAGATGCATGCGCCATATCCTGTTAGAGTTGAAGGCAGGGGAAAGCAGAATGATTATATGCAGGGTGAAGTAATTCCAAAGAGTCTTGTTATAGCGGAAGTACTAGGTGTACCATGGGTTGTTGTCCATCCATTTAAAATGCAGTATAAGTATAATAAAATGGTGGAGTTTAATACGAATATTGAGTATTTCAAAATGCTTGTACCAATACTTAAACAGTGCAATGTAGGGATATGTTTTGAAAATCTGTATGAAGCACTTGGAGAACGACTTGTAGAAGGTGTGTGTGCTGATCCGGAAGAAGCAGTTAGATACATAGATACACTAAACGAATATGCTGGACAGGAGCTTTTTGGATTTTGCCTTGATACAGGACATCTGCAGCTTGTAAAACGTGACCCGATAGAATTTATTCATGTAATGGGCAGCAGACTTAAAGCACTGCATCTTCATGAAAATGATGCAAAAGGAGATTTGCACCAGCTGCCATATTCATTCGGAGATGATGCAGCAGATGGACAGGATTGGAATGGATTAATTAATGCATTGAAAGATATAGGATTTAATGGAACATTAAGTTTTGAAACATATCCAACAATGAACAGTTTCCCTATGAGTATGCAGGAATCTGTCCTTAAGACAATTAATGATATAGGAAGATATTGGAGCGGATTATAAAATCACGCTCCTTTAATTTTGGCTTCAATAAGCGTATTGAGCTCATAATCTGATATCGAAGTATGAAATTCTGATTCGATAACAGATTTTAGTGCTTGTTCCTGCTTTGCGTAGAATGGATAGTCATGGGAGCCCCCTGCATTTACAGGGACCATATAATTTTCACCGTATTTTATCTTTAAAATTGTATCATATCCGACAGGAACAGGGACTGTAATATTTTCAAAAGGCATGTCGATAGTATTCTGATAGCACTGGATTGGAACATGATAATCCCAGCCACCGGCTAAATCAATCATAGAACATACCTCGTGAGATTCTTCGGAAGTGTATTTTGAGCAGAGAATATCGACAAGTTTTTTTAATTCATGAAATAACCTGTTGTCAGGATTGAATGTCACGTTGAATGTTTTCTGGATATTTTCAACTAAATTCATCTGTTCTGGTGTTACAGCTTTGTCTTCTGGCAGGCTGCTGGCAGCAGACAGAACTAATTCAATTTCTTGTAATTGTTTATTCATTGCATTGTTATCAGATGGAATATAATCAATAGGAAATATATCAATGCCTACAACATATGGACAGTCATGGAAATTCATAAGATGCTCTCTGTCAAAATTCATATAACGTCCGTTGATTACACGACATTTAACGTTGTCATGAAAAGGGTCATTGTATAGGCTTTTTAGTTCGTAGAATGATGACAGTTTTGATGGAGCGAGTTCAAGAAAGCGGTTATAGTCATCTCTTAACATCCCTATATCAAGGTCGTCGTCCCATGGAATGAAACCCTTGTGCCTTACAGCACCAAGAAGTGTTCCCCAGTCTGCAAAGAAAGGGATACTGCATTCCTGACATATACGGCGGATTTCTTCAAGAACTTCAAGCTGTGCGGCCCATGCATGTTTCATTTTAGATTCAATATTAAAATCGCATCTTATTTCATCATTAAAATAATTATCTGGAAATTCGAGCATATCAGCCTCCGTAACTAATTAAATACTATATCAAAAATCTGTGACAGACGTATCTCATAAGTATGATTATCGCGTATACGTCCGAGACCATTTTGGGCAATCTGTGTTCGTTCAGATTCGTGTGAAAGGTAATATCTGCATTTGTTGATACAGTCCTCTATGGATTCATATAGAACACAATCTTTGCCAGGTATGAAAGAATCATAAAAATCTTCCTGATAGTTGCTTAATAAGAATCCACCGGCTGCCATTATATCTATACATCTAAGTGGGATGCCGCTCTGTATTGAACGCAGTGTTATATTGAGATTTATTTTGCTGTTGTTAAATACATATGGCATGTCGTAATAATAGTCAATAGCCCCCTTATTATTAATTAAAGGAAGTTCAGGTGTAGGGTTAGGTGTATACAGATTGACATTGAATAATTCAGACAATCTGCCTAATATATCAGCCCTTTCGATTGATGCCATTTTTCTTGCAAGAAAATAATTGGCATACACATATTCAATTGTCTCTACACCATCTTTATTTGGATAAACAGGAACACTTTTTTGTAATTCTTTAATAATATCAGGTGTCAGCAGTTTATCAATGAAATAATACCCGTATACCTTAAGCTGTGACTGCATAATAGCATCAAGGTATCCGGATACATATGGTGGAAGATTTTTTAATCTGTCAAAAAGGTTATGTTTTTCATTATACATAGAACCTACAAATGAAATATCACCACGATATATATCGCATTTACCCGTTGAATTATCGTTTACCTGTTTTGTGAGACGATTAACGTTAGCTGCAAGAGGGGCATAATATACTGTGTTTATACCTGCATTTTTTAATTCCAGATATTGCTTTTTATCAAAGATAAAGACATAATTGCATGGATTAATTATTGTATAGGAGTAAAGCGCTATTAGTGGACTGTCATAAATAAATGCTATGTACGGAATATTAAAACGCTTACAGTTGTTGGATATGACAGGACTAAAGTTAAAGGTGAATACACAATCAAAGCCTTCACTTACAACAGCTTCAAAACGCAAATCAAATTCTGCATTAACCCTGTCATGGACAGCATCATCGATAACTACTTTGTAAGTATGTGACATTGTTGTCAGAGCATCACATATATCTTCTATACCAAAATTCTTCCATTCATATATAAGAACATTCATAAATCAAATCCTCACTTTGCCGGGAATGACATATCTATCATTCTGAGCAATAATATATCATATGTGTAATAGTTTCGTACAGTTTCGCGTCCATGTGATGCAATTTCAAGTCTTTCATCTTCATGAGACAGATAATAGCTGCATAATTCTTTCAAATGGTCCATGCTTTCGTAAGCTACAAGATCTTTGCCAATTTCAAAATATTCAGGTAGTTCAGTCTGGTAATTGGTTATTAGAAAACCTCCACATCCGCATACATCAAAAATGCGTAGAGATAAACCAGAGCGTATTGATTTAGCGGTTATATTTAAATTGATTTTACTCTGGTTAAATATAAGTGGCATTTCATCAAGAGAACGGGCAAATCCTCGATTGTGTATATGTGGCATTGAGGAAGTATCGCTTCTGGTATATATATCAACATTGAAAGAATCAGACAACATTTTAAGAGCACGGAGACGTTCCTGCTCAGCTGCTTTAACACTGATATATAACTGGGCCACTGTTGCTCGGTCATTGACCCTGTAGCCTTCAGGAAAATGGTATGCATCAGGTATACAATTGAGAACAGTCTGGGCAAGGTTATCGGATATCAGCTCTTCAATAAAATTATAACCATATACCTTGAGCTGTGATTCTATGATTCCATCAATATATCCTTTTTCATATTCAGGCAGTTTTGCATCGTTGAATGGACATTTTTCCTGATATGTAGAACCTATGAATGATATATCAGAACTATATCTTGCTTTTAGTGTATCATCAGCAGAGGATATAACAGAATCGTTACGAATGATGTTGGTGGCAAGAGGAACAGCAAATATATGTCCAGGATTATAATCTTTGAATTCTTTATAGAGTTCTTTATCGAAGAGGAAAATTCTATTGCAGCTATTAGAAAGTGAGCTGGAATATAATTCCATAACAGGGCTGTCAACTATAAGACTGATATATACAATATTTGCAATTTTGCATACATCCGAAAGCCATGGAAAAAAATTAATTGAGAATACAAATGTAAATCCTCCATTAATGATTTTGTCAGAAGTAAGTTTGACACATTGTGCTGGGTATAGATTTTTGTTGTACATTTCAGCTGTTTCTTCATAAACATTTAAACCTATTCTTTTAAATGTATCTATAATATCTGGCTCGCAGATACTTCCATATCGGTATATATATATCTTAAGGTTGTTTTCCATATTTATCCTCCATGATAAATTTAGTGCAGTTCCAAACTGCCATAACTTGTCATAAAACTATTTTAACGACAACAAATGGAATAATCAATTGATTGTTTAATGGTTTTAAGATATTATTGAAATAAGAATATCTTTTTCTTGGGAAGAAGGAATATAAGATGAGTGATAAGGTTCTTTTTTATCAGTGGAATGCGTTTATGCAGAACGGAATTGAAGCAGCAATGACGCGCATTGGCATAGAATACGATAAATTTTACTATATAATAAAAGACTGGGATAAGGACGATGAATTTGAAAGAAAGCTTGAAATAGAAGTAAAATCAGGCAATTATAAAATTTTGTTTTCTGTTAACTTCTGCCCGATAATATCAGATGTATGCCAGAGATATGGAGTTCATTATATTTCATGGATATATGATGCTCCGCTTCATATTAAAAGAACGGATACGCTTAAAAATCAATGTAATGACTTATATTTTTTTGACCGTATACAATGTGACATGTATAGAAAATCTGGTGTGGAAGGAGCTCATCACCTGCCACTTGCGGTTGATACAGAAATTTTTAAGAATAAAGGCAGGGATAATAAACATCCAGAATCATGGTACGATTGTGATGTGTCATTGGTTGGACAGTTATATAAATCGACATATAATTATATATGCGGTCCGTTGGATGAGTATTACAGAGGGTATCTGGAGGGGATAGTAAGAGCACAGCAAAAGATTTATGGTGGATATATTATAGGCGATATGCTGGATGATAAACTGATAGATAAACTTAATGTGTTTTATGCTAAAGCATCCGACGGAGAAGCTGTTGTAAGTAAAAAGCAGCTTGAATTTTCGCTTGGAACAGAGGTTACGGGGAGAGACAGATTTACAGCACTTGCGTTACTTCAGAATAGATGCAGGGTTAATCTGTATTCAAACGACAAAGATGACCGCCTTGGAAATGTGGCTTTTAAAGGGTATGTGGATTATGATACACAGATGCCGGAAGTATTCAGAAGAAGCAAAATTAATCTTAATATTTCACTAAGGCTTATACAGTCAGGTATACCATTAAGGGTGCTTGATGTGCTTGGCTGTGGTGGATTCCTGATAACTAATTACCAGCAGGAAATTGCAGAAAATTTTGAAAATGGCAGGGATTTAGTTATATATGAAGATTATGTGGACTTAGTCGAGAAGGTGGAGTATTATCTTATACATGAGGAAGAAAGAAAAACTATAGCATTGAATGGCTATAATAAAGTCAGAGAGTGTTTTAATTTTGATGACAGAGTTAGGATAATGTTTGAAAGGACACGGTGAGATATGTCAGAGTGTACAACATTTTATGAGATGCTTAAGGATAATGCAGATAAATGGGGAGATAAAGAAGCTATTTTATATGATACAATATCGGTCACATATAAAGGACTTTTTGATGATGTTGTTAAAAAAGCAATTCACCTTAAACGTTTTGAAGGTCGGGAGATAGCTATTTATGGACCTGCATCATACAGGTGGGTGGTTAATTTTTTTGGAACAATTCTTGCAGGTAAAGATGCAGTACTTATAGATTTTTTTGCACCAGCTAATATCAGAGAAGAGAAGCTGTCTAAAGTCGGCATAGATTATGTATTATGCTCTACTAACCAGTATATATTGTCAGATGCAGAGGCTATTATAATTCCTAATGCAGAAAATGATGATGTTAAGGGACTTGCATATGATGAGAATACTAAAGAAGGCAATATAATTCTTTTTACAGCGACAGCGGAAGATGGAGACAAACCATGCGTGCTCACAGTCAATAATCTTATGGCGGCTGTCAAGATGATGAATGGACACTGTGAATGTGAGCCAGAGGATAAAGTGTTATCACAGATAGAACTTAGCAGGGTGTTCGGTTTGGTATATAGTCTTATCTGGCCATTAGCCAATGGTGCATGTGTGTGTCTTGGAAGAGGTCTGAGACATATTGATGCAGATACATATTATTATCGTCCTACAATTCTTCCTGGAAGTCCATCTAATATGGCATATTTGAGAAAGATTAATTCATTTAATCCAGAACTTAAGAAGATAATTATAGGAGAGGCACCTTGCCCATATGAGCTGTATGAAGGCCTTAGCGACAGGGATATAAAAGTATATACTGTATATGGAAGCACGGAAGATACAGGCTCAGTAGCTGTTAACCGTTCGGAGGATGGCTCTTATGAATTGCTGGATGATTCTAATGTGAGGATAGCTGCTGATGGTGAGATTCTTGTCAGTGGAGATTGCATAACAAGCGGATATTACCATGATAAGAAGGCTACAGACATGGTTATAATAGATGGTGTTCATCATACTGGAGATTATGGAAGAATTAACAGCAAGGGAAATCTTGTCATAACAAGAAGAAATAGTGGAATAATCCTTCTTCCAACAGGAGCCAAGATATGCAAGAAGATGACGAGTGACGAGATTACAGCACTTAACGGAGTGGCAGAAGCAAGGGTACTTCTCTGTGATAATAAGCTTGTTGCTGTGGTTGTTCCTATTGATAAGGATGACAGACCAGATAAGTACAAAAAGCGTATTGATAAATATAACGAAAATAAGGGTTATCGTTGGGAAATCCAGAAGGTTGTTGTTATAGATAAACCATTGCCAAGAAATGCAGATGGAACAGTTGATGATAGCGAACTTGAAAAAATTGTCGCTGTAGAAATGGCATAGGGATTGCAAAAATGTAGGAGACAGGGGTTAAGATGAAGCGTAAAAGTTCCGATATTCATATTAGAATTCAAGGATGAATTTGTTAAGAGTGTTAATTATAACAGAAAGGTATGGATACGAATGGACGATATGCTTACACAGCAGTTAGAAGCACTTAAAGTTGTTGCTCCTTACTGTGCCAAGATAGAAAATGCTATTAACAATGTTGTTGGAGAGCTTAACGGAAACAGGCTTGAAGATACAGATGAATATATTAAGAGCATACAGAATGGTCTTAACTGGATAATTGAAGTTTACAATGGAACAAGAGACCTTATTAATAAAGACTCTGTTGTTATTGATAAAGAATTGGTAAATGCCGCTATATTTAAGATGAATTCAGCAAGCACAGCAAAGAATGACGTCATGCTTGCGGAGGCGTTTACAGAGGTTGGAAGCTTCGTTAAATCATTTAGGGAAGCTGCAGAAAAGTTGACAAGTAACTAGTTTTCAATTGGCTGTGATGACTGGTTATTTAATCATCCATTTAAATCCCTGCCCGGGAAGGAGCCTGGGCGGGGATTTTGTATGTATAGGGGAGGGTAATTTCATGGAAGAAATCATTGTTGATATTCTGGTTCCGATGTCTGGAAAAGGCGGAGTTGAAAATGTAATCAATTCTGTGGCTGCCAAGATGAAAAATTGCGGAATGAGAATAAGAGTTGTTCAGATGGTGTACGCTGGGCCAGAATGGACATGTGATTCAATAGAATTTTATCCGCTTCTTGTTGGGAGAAAAGTGGAATGTGTTGAAGACTTTGTCGGGATGTACATAGCATTTCTGACAACACATGAAAAACCTGATGCTGTTATAGCAACACCATGGCCGTTCATGACATATGTGGCAAGAGCTGCGGTTAAAGCTGTTAACGTATCGCCAGTGATTATAGCATGGCTGCATGCTCCTATAGAGACATATAAGCAGTATGGAACTGGTGGGGTTGAATGTTTAAGTTTTGCAGACAGTTGTTTTGTTCTTACTAATAAAGCGAGACAGCAGATATTAAATGTTATACCTGATATGGATGTTGAGATTGTTGGTAATCCGGTTGACATGAATGGAATAAGTGTTAATGATGAGTGGAACAAATCTGCAAGGAAGCTTATATTTGTTGGAAGGCTTTCAGAAGAAAAGAGGCTGGATGTTATATTACATGCAATTGCCAGAACGAAAAATGAATGGAAATTAAGAGTTGTAGGAGATGGGGATAAGAGGGCAGATTTAGAACAGCTATCCACGCAAATTGGAATAGAGGAAAGAGTAACATGGGATGGATGGCAGGATAATCCGTGGTATGATTATAATGATATTACAGCGTTGGTAGTGGCATCAGATTATGAGGGGTTTTGTATGGCTGCGGTTGAGGCACTTGCAAGAGGAATTCCTGTGATATCCACACCAGTGGATGGCATAGTTGAATATGTTCTGCCTGGATATAATGGGTATTTCTTTTCTAAGGGAAGCAGTGATGAACTTGCACAGATACTTGATGTTATAGACAGTGGAGATTTGCCAGATATAATTCCTTATAATTGCGTGCATAGTGTTGATAAATATGAGCGTGAAAGGGTTGTTGAGCAATTTGTGATAAAAATACAGGAACTATTGGGTAAAGATTGACAGATAATTGCAATAGTTTATATCGGAGGGTATTAGTGGAAATTACAGAGGAGTATGTTGAACAGCAGTTGTTAAAAGATTCTTATTGGCTTGCTGAACATGGGAACGAACTGGATATGCTGCGAAATGCTATAAATCTGTTCCTTAGCGCAGGAAATGTAAAGTCCTTATTTGAGCTGTGTACATTTTTTGAAGATGGAACGCTTATAGAATCTTTTAAAGAAGTACCTGATATTGCGTATTGTATTATAGGCATAACAATCATGATGAAAGAATTTAATATGAATTATGATGATGAACTGTTTTTTATGGATGTATATTCTGTTGATGAAGCAGTTGAGAAGATAAACAGATACAAATTTATATTATTGAATATAGAATTTGATTTGGATAAACAGGAAAGCCTGGAATTACTGGTGCAAAGTCTGATAAATAAGTTGATTTCCCCAGTGGCTTTATTGTATCTGATTAAATGTTCCTCTGTAGATAGTCAGCGTATACTGGATGAGGTTAAGATATTTATTAATGCCAAGGGATATGACGTACTAAATAGGACTGTTTCGGAAGCGTATAGTATAATATTTGGATAATGCAATTGGAGAATCAGGAATGAATGAAAAACAATTCTGCTTTATAATGTGTTCTAACAATAAACAATATGAAACGGAGTGTCTCCGTTATATAGATGCGCTGGATGTGCCTGATGGGTATTCAGTTGACTACAGAATAGTATATAATGCTGTTTCTATGGCATCTGGGTATAATAAGGCGATGAGCGATTCTGATGCTAAATATAAAATATATCTGCATCAGGATGTATTTATTTTAAATAAAAATTTTCTTAATGAATTGCTATTGGGATTTTCAGATAAATCTGTTGGAATGATGGGCATGGTTGGCTCTCCTAAATTGCCACGAAGCTGTGTTATGTGGTATGGAGACAGAGTTGGAATATACTATTCTAACAATATATATTCGTCAGTGTATAATAATTTGAAAAAAATAACAGCTCCACAAAAGGTAGAAGCTGTTGATGGATTTTTAATGGCAACACAGTATGATATCGCCTGGCGTGAGGATGTGTTTAAAGGATGGGATTTCTACGATATATCACAGAGCTTTGAATTCAGAAAAGCGGGATATGATGTTATTGTTCCGCCTTCGGACAAACCATGGTGTTTTCATGATGATGGAATGCTTAATCTGTTACATTATAATGCAAATCGTAAATTATTTAAACAGACGTATAAGAATATGTTGGATTGATAATAAAAGTGACTGCCTTCGATATGAGGACAGTCACTTTTAAATATAATCCGAAAACATCATTCCGCTGTAAGCAGATAAATTATAAGGGTCGTTCATCGGTCTGTGCGGGTTCTTGTAAGCGATTATCTTGTTGTTAACATAATCCATAGGGTTAGTTGCAAGGTCATCGGCTTTGCGCTGTATTGACTTCTTGAACTGGTTTAACTCTTCAAAGATACTGCTTAATTTGCCATCACTTGAAGCAGATATGACGGCATCTTTATCAACACTGATAGTTCCATCATCTTCAATTGAAAGACCATTATTGTTGAGTGTCACACTGTGTGCATCTGCAATTCGTGTGAATTCCCGCTTGAGGCGTTCGTTGCCATCAAATCCAAGATTAGAACTCTGCTCAAATACTGAAATCATACTGTTGTATCCTGACAAAAGCTCGTTAATTGTATCAACCATAGAGTTATCATCAGTATTCAGTGATATGGTTGATGGAATATCTCCAGTTGTTTCTTTAAGATGAATAGCATAAGTGTTGTTGATATTTATGTCATTGGATGGCGAGTATTGTTCGCTGCCGTTAACAGAATAAATTGCGTTAGAAGGGTACTGCGTAACCCTGTCTAATCCAAATGTATCAACAAGCTGTAGGTTATCTTCCTTGCCATCAGAACCTTCAATATTAAATATTGTAGGTTTGATACCGGTAACACCAGTGGCATCAGATGATATCTTAAGTGCTGTGTTGCCAAGGCTGTCAGTCTCAACACTTGAATTAAGACCAATCTTGGAACGGTTAATAAGTCTTGATATCTTGTTCTGGATGTCGTTACTGTTCTCTGAATCTGATACATTGAATTCAAATTCATATGTAAGATTGTTGATGTTTAAGTCAAATGAATAGTTACCTGGCTTAAGGTGCTTAGAACCAGGCTGCAGGAAACTTCCTATATTAGTCTGGCTGGTTGCAAGCTGTTTGACGGCAATCTCAAACTCACCAGCATCAGGTGCGCTGCTGTCTCCGATATATTCAGCCTGAACTGCATCGGGATTGCTGCTGACAGCTGACTTCTTAAATACCATTTCGCCGCTTTTATCATCAGATAAATCTCTTGCTATAAAACCAAGCTGACGAGCATGTTCTTTAAGGTCAATAGCGTACTTCTGGGCATTTTCAGAAATATCTATCTTGTATATAGGGGACTGACTGTTGGATTTCACAACTTTCCCATATGAATTTTTAAGCTGGGTTTTATTATGAGTATCGTACTTGGCGTTAACCTTATTCCCATATTGGGAAAGATAATAACTATATGCGCTACTAATCATCAACAGTCACCTCCTTGTCTGTTAATTGTAGTAAGAATTGTATGTGCTGGAAAATCCGTTTTCCAAAGAGAGCATATGAAGTATACTATATTAATAGGTAGTCACTCTCTCATCCTTATTGTATACTATAAGAATGAAAATGTCACGCATTTTTTGGAAAATACACATATCTTTAGAATCTTTATCGACTTAAGCTTCATTTTAATTTAGTAAAATAAAAAAGAAAAAGGGCTTGCTAAAATATTTTTAGTAGTGTATAGTACATTTTAGTGTAAAACATGAAAAAAAGTGTTGACGCACTTTCGGTTACTGTGCTATATTAGACTGGCTATGGAAGCGGTCTTTTTTTTATGCCTAAAAAAAGCCAATTGGTGTAAAGTTCAGTAGTAATACTGGATGGCAAGCACCTACAAATTTTAAGAAATTGGAGGTGGAAGTTGTGCGAGTAAAGATAACATTGGCATGTACAGAGTGTAAACAGCGTAATTACAACACAACCAAGGAGAAGAAAAATCATCCTGACAGAATGGAAACAAAGAAATATTGTAAGTTCTGTAAATCACACACAATGCACAAGGAAACAAAGTAGTCTAAACAGTGAGGTAAATGAGTAATGGGTGAAACTGTTAAGGAAACAAAGCAAAAGAAGAGCTGGTTTAAGGGTCTTAAAGCTGAGTTTAATAAAATCATTTGGCCTGACCGTAAGTCACTTACAAAGGAGACAGCGGCTGTTTTGGCAGTATCTGTGTTGTTAGGTGTAATCATTTTCGTAGTAGATTTGGTTGCACGTTTTGGCATTGAATTCTTAGTTAGATAAGGAAAAGGTGATTAAATGGACGAAGCAAAATGGTATGTAGTGCATACTTATTCTGGTTATGAGAATAAAGTCAAGGCGAACATTGAGAAGGCAGTTGAGAACAGAGATCTTGCTGATCAGATTTTAGAGGTTATTGTTCCTCTTGAAACTGTTGTTGAGGTTAAGAATGGTTCTAAGAAGTCTGCTCAGAGAAAGATGCTCCCTGGCTACGTACTCATTAAGATGGTTATGAACGATGATAGTTGGTATGTAGTTCGTAATACCAGAGGCGTTACAGGATTCGTTGGACCAGGATCAAAACCAGTACCACTTACTCCTGCTGAGATTAAAGCTCTCGGCGTCATCCTTCCTGAAGATGCAGCAGAGGTTAAACCTGTTGTGTCATTCAATGGCAAGGTTGGTGATCAGGTTGAAGTTCTTTCAGGTGCCTGGGAGAACACTGTAGGAGTGATTAAAGGAATCAACGAAGGTAAGCAGTGTCTTACAATCAACGTTGAGATGTTTGGCCGTGAAACACCGGTCGAGATTAGCTTTACTGACGTGAAGTTAGTTTAGTATTTGGGGTTATGCCCCGTGGGAGACCATTGCATACATATGCTTGGATGGTCGCCATAAACCACATTTATATTTAGGAGGTGCCTAAGATGGCAAAGAAAGTAACAGGTTATATCAAATTACAGATTCCTGCTGGTAAGGCAACACCAGCACCACCAGTTGGTCCAGCACTTGGACAGCATGGTGTTAACATCGTAGAGTTCACAAAGCAGTTTAATGCAAAGACAGCTGATCAGGGTGATTTAATTATCCCTGTAGTAATCACAGTTTATGCTGATAGAAGCTTTAGCTTTATCACAAAGACTCCTCCAGCTGCAGTTCTTCTTAAGAAGGCTTGCAACATTAAGTCAGGTTCAGGTGTTCCTAACAAGACTAAGGTTGCTACAATTAAGAGATCTGAGGTTCAGAAGATTGCTGAGCTTAAGATGCCAGATTTAAATGCTGCATCTATCGAAGCTGCAACTTCTATGATCGAAGGAACTGCTAAGTCTATGGGTATCGTTGTTGAGGACTAATCCTTAAAAAGATATTCAGATATATGGCCATAAGGCTTACAATTTGTGGGAGGAAAGTAAAACCCTTCCGATAATACCACTAGGAGGTTTTTTATAATGAAAAGAGGAAAGAAATACGTTGAAGCGGCTAAGAATATTGACCGCGCAACATTATATGATGCAGCAGAAGCTATTTCTTTAGTTAAGAAGAGTGCTGTTGCAAAGTTCGACGAGACTATCGAGGCACATATCAGAACAGGTTGTGATGGACGTCACGCTGAGCAGCAGATCAGAGGAGCTGTTGTTCTTCCACACGGTACTGGTAAGAAGGTTAAGGTTTTAGTATTCGCTAAGGGTGCTAAGGCTGATGAGGCTCAGGCAGCTGGCGCAGATTTCGTTGGCGGCGAGGAGCTTATTCCTAAGATCCAGAACGATAACTGGTTTGATTTCGATGTAGTTGTTGCAACACCTGATATGATGGGTGTCGTTGGACGTTTAGGTCGTGTACTTGGTCCTAAGGGATTAATGCCAAACCCTAAGGCTGGTACAGTAACAATGGACGTAACTAAGGCTGTTAACGATATCAAGGCTGGTAAGATCGAGTACAGACTTGATAAGACTAACATCATTCACGTGCCAATTGGTAAGGCTTCCTTCACAGAGGAGCAGTTATCTGACAACTTCCAGGCTATCATGGATGCAATCGTAAAGGCTAAGCCATCTTCAATCAAGGGTGCTTACTTAAAGAGCATTGCCCTTACATCTACAATGGGTCCAAGTGCTAAGGTTAACACAATCAAGTACCTTGGTTAATTATAGATGTATCCATTGATTCTTTAGAGATAAAGAATTTTGGAAAGATGTTTAATTTTTCGGTTGACATCATATAAATTTAATGGTATATTACCATTCGATAATATTTTGCCTAAGACAGTATGGTCCCGCAAGGGTTAAAGGTAATACGCCTACCGAGGAATGAAATTGACTAACGATTTTTCAGCCCTTATGTCTTAGTGACGTAAGGGCTTTTTCAATGACTTTGGCAGAATTCAAAATCTAACAGGAGGAACTATTCATGGCAAAGGTAGAACTTAAGCAGCCTATCGTAGACGAGATCTCAGCATACCTTAAAGATGCAGCAGGCGTTGTACTTGTTGACTATCGTGGATTAACTGTTGAGCAGGATACACAGCTTAGAAAGCAGTTAAGAGAAGCAGGTGTCGTATACAAGGTTTATAAGAATACTTTAGTTAAGAGAGCTATTGCTGGTACACAGTTCGAGGGAATGACAGATTTACTCGATGGACCTAACGCAATCGCAATCAGCGCTAATGATGCTACAGCACCAGCTAGAATACTTAACAATTTTGCTAAGACAGCTGATGCACTTGAGTTAAAGTGCGGTGTCGTTGAGGGCACATTCTATGATGCTAAGGGAATCACAGCAATCGCAAGCATTCCATCAAGAGACGAGCTTCTTTCAAAGCTCCTTGGAAGCATCCAGTCACCTATTACAAACTTTGCTCGTGTTATTAAGCAGATCGCTGAAAAGGGCGAGGATGTAGCTTAATTACAGAGTTGTAATCAAGGAAAGAACTTAATTTTAATGGCCAGAGAGCCACTATTAATCAGAAAAGGAGATTATTATAATGACTACACAGGAAATCATTGAAGTTATTAAGGGTTTAACAGTATTAGAGCTTAACGATTTAGTTAAGGCATGTGAGGAAGAGTTCGGCGTATCTGCAGCAGCAGGCGTTGTAGTTGCAGCAGCAGGTGCTGGCGCAGCAGCAGGCGAAGAGAAGACAGAGTTTGACGTAGAGCTTACAGAAGCTGGCGCTAACAAGGTTAAGGTTATCAAGGTTGTTCGTGAGTTAACAGGTCTTGGCTTAAAGGAAGCTAAGGACGTTGTTGATGGCGCTCCTAAGGTTATCAAGGAAGCTGTTTCTAAGGAAGAAGCTGAAGATATCCAGAAGAAGCTTGAAGCTGAAGGCGCAAAGGTTACTCTTAAGTAATACCGCGAACTACAAGCGCAGTGCGAATAAAATAATAATAGGACTCCGTGTAAGCTTGCTTACGGCGGGGTCCTTTTATTATTTTGTTCATAGAGCGCGACAGCGCGTAAAGCTTGAGTGCTCTGCACTCAAGCTTGCACTGCGCCAAAGTAGTGGGAGTCACTCGTACATTTCAATCTGGCACAATCCAGACAGCCGGCTTTCGCCGCTGTCGTCCTGTTATATATAGATATATAGTAAGCATCAAATACACCAAAGTCATAATTTAAGTCTTAATCCATCTAAGCACATAAATTTTTATCGTATCACTAGACACTCATGATGCTGACTTCCCAAACCTGCGAGTTTGTGTACAGAGCCTAACAATCTCCCACCCTACATCTAGCATATTCCCCTTCTCTCATCCCCTATATATTCCATATCTTAAAAAACTTCAAAAATCATCCCATAAATCCCTTGACTTATCTATACTCCCTGTGATAATATGGACAATGCACTATTGTGGTATGTTGTACATAGTCTGTGCACACATATTAATAATGTAATAAATAAAGCAAATAAAACAAGGGGTGAAACGTCAATGGAGAAAAACAGAATACGTCCAGTGAAGTCCGGTAGAAGCATCAGAATGAGCTATTCAAGACAGAAGGAAGTCATTGAAATGCCTAACCTCATAGAGGTTCAGAAAGACTCATACAAGTGGTTCCTGGATGAAGGTTTAAAAGAAGTTTTTGATGACATCTCTCCAATTGCAGATTTTAATGGCAGATTAAGTCTGGAATTTGTAGATTTCAAGTTGTGTGAAGATGAAGTCAAGTATTCTATTGAGGAATGTAAAGAAAGAGATGCTACATTTGCAGCACCTTTAAAGGTCAGAGTCAGACTCCACAACAAGGAGAGTGAAGACATAAGTGAACATGAGATATTCATGGGCGATCTTCCAATCATGACTAAGACAGGTACATTCGTCATCAACGGCGCAGAAAGAGTTATTGTAAGCCAGTTAGTGCGTTCACCTGGTATTTACTATGATATACAGAAAGATAAGTATGGTAAGATATTCCTTTACAGCAGCCAGGTTATTCCTAACCGTGGTGCATGGCTGGAATATGAGACAGATGCTAATGATGTATTCTATGTTAAAGTAGATAGAAACAAGAAAGTACCTGTAACTGTTCTTATCAGAGCATTGGGTTATGGTTCTAATGCTGAGATTATTGATATATTTGGTGAGGAGCCAAAGCTTCTTGCTACTATGGAAAAAGATACATCTACTAATTACCAGGAGGGTATTCTCGAACTTTATAAGAAGTTAAGACCAGGCGAACCATTGTCTGTAGATAGTGCTGAGTCACTTATAAGCGGAATGTTCTTCGATCCAAGAAGATATGATCTTGCGAAGGTTGGTAGATATAAGTTTAATAAGAAGCTCTCTTTCAAGTACAGACTTGCTGGACATGTACTTGCAGAGGATGTTGTTGATAATAATGGAGAAGTTATTGCTAAGGCTGGTGACAAGCTTACTAGAGAATCAGCAGAAGCAATTCAGAATGCTGCTGTTCCATCAGTATTTCTTGATGTAGAAGTAAGAGAGTCAGATGGTACATTCTCTAATAAGAAGGTAAAAGTCCTTTCTAATATGGCTGTTGATATCACAAAGTGGGTTGATATTACACCAGAAGAGGCTAAGGAACTTGGCATCACAGAGAACGTATTCTATCCTGTACTCGCTCAGATATTAGCTGAGAATGACAACATTGATGATATTAAGGAAGCTATCTCTAAGAATATAGGAGATCTTATCCCTAAACATATAACAGTAGAAGATATCCTTGCTTCTATTAACTATAACATGCACCTTGAGTATGGCGTTGGCACTAAGGATGATATCGATCACCTTGGTAACAGACGTATCAGAGCTGTAGGTGAGCTCCTTCAGAACCAGTTCAGAATAGGTATCTCAAGAATGGAGCGTGTTGTTCGTGAAAGAATGTCAACACAGGATTTAAGTGGAATATCGCCACAGTCACTTATTAATATTAAGCCTGTAACAGCAGCTATCAAGGAATTCTTTGGTAGTTCACAGTTGTCACAGTTCATGGATCAGAATAACCCTCTTGGTGAGCTTACTCATAAGAGAAGACTTTCAGCGTTAGGTCCTGGTGGTCTTTCAAGAGATAGAGCTGGTTTTGAGGTTCGAGATGTACACTATACACATTATGGTAGAATGTGTCCTATCGAGACACCAGAAGGTCCTAACATCGGTCTTATTAACTCTCTTGCTTCTTATGCAAGAATTAATGAGTATGGATTCGTGGAAGCTCCTTATCGTATCGTAGATAAGACAGATCCTAAGAATCCTAGAGTAACAGAGGAAGTTCGTTACTTTACAGCTGATGAGGAAGATGATTTCCATGTAGCACAGGCTAATGCTGAGTTAGATGAAGAAGGACATTTCGTTAAGAATTCAGTATCAGGAAGATTCAGAGATGAGACATCTGAATTTGATAAGACACTTATAGATTTAATGGATGTATCTCCTAAGATGGTATTCTCAGTTGCTACATCAATGATTCCATTCCTTCAGAACGATGATGCTAACCGTGCGCTGATGGGTTCTAACATGCAGCGTCAGGCGGTTCCACTTCTTACAACAGAAGCACCTGTTATCGGTACTGGTATCGAGAGCAAGGCAGCTATCGACTCTGGAGTATGTGTGGTTGCAGAGGCAGATGGTGTTGTATTATCATCTGAATCTAATAAGATAAAAGTTAAAGAGACAGACGGCAATGTACGTGAGTATAAGCTTACTAAGTTCTCAAGAAGTAACCAGAGTAACTGCTACAACCAGAGACCTATTGTATTCAAGGGTGATGAGGTTAAGGCAGGAGATGTAATTGCAGATGGTCCATCTACATCAGGTGGCGAAATTGCATTAGGTAAGAATCCTCTTATCGGTTTCATGACTTGGGAAGGTTACAACTACGAGGATGCCGTATTACTTAGTGAAAGACTTGTAAGAGATGATGTATATACATCTATTCATATCGAAGAGTATGAGACAGAAGCAAGAGATACTAAGTTAGGACCAGAAGAGATTACAAGAGATATCCCTTCAGTTGCTAACGATTCTATCAAGGATCTTGATGAGAATGGTATTATCCGTATCGGTGCTGAGGTTCGTGCCGGAGATGTTCTTGTAGGTAAGGTTACTCCTAAGGGAGAGACAGAGCTTACAGCAGAAGAGAGACTTCTTAGAGCTATCTTTGGCGAGAAAGCAAGAGAAGTAAGAGATACATCTCTTAAGGTTCCTCACGGTGAATATGGTATTGTAGTTGCTGTTAAGACATTTACAAGAGAAAATGGTGATGAACTTTCACCAGGTGTTAATAAATCAGTTCGTATCTATATTGCACAGAAGAGAAAGATTTCTGTTGGTGATAAGATGGCTGGTCGTCATGGTAACAAGGGTGTCGTTTCAAGAGTACTTCCAGTAGAGGATATGCCATTCCTTCCTAACGGACGTCCACTTGATATCGTGCTTAACCCACTGGGTGTGCCTTCACGTATGAACATCGGTCAGGTCTTAGAGATACATTTAAGTCTTGCTGCCAAGGTATTAGGATTTAACGTATCTACACCAATCTTCGATGGCGCAGACGAGAACGATATTATGGATACACTCGATCTTGCTAATGATTATGCTAATCTTGAGTGGGATGAGTTTGAAGCTAAATATAAGGACAAACTTAATGACGAAGTATTCCAGTATCTTGATGAGCACAAGGACCACAGAGCAGAGTGGAAGGGCGTTGAGATTGGACGAGATGGTAAGGTTCGTCTCCGTGATGGTAGAACAGGTGAATATTTCGATAACCCTGTAACAATTGGATTCATGCATTATCTTAAGTTACATCATCTTGTTGATGATAAGATTCATGCACGTTCAACAGGTCCTTACTCACTTGTAACACAGCAGCCACTGGGTGGTAAAGCTCAGTTCGGTGGACAGCGTTTCGGTGAGATGGAGGTTTGGGCTCTTGAGGCTTATGGTGCTGCTCACACACTTCAGGAAATCCTGACAGTTAAGTCAGATGATGTTGTTGGCCGAGTTAAGACATATGAAGCTATTATCAAGGGTGAGAACATACCTGAACCAGGTATTCCAGAGTCATTCAAGGTTCTTCTTAAGGAATTACAGTCACTTGCACTTGATGTAAGAGTATTAGACCAGAATGATGAGGAAGTTAAGCTTCTTGAGAGTGCTGAGTACGAAGTTACAGATTTCAAGAAAGTTCTTGAGGATGGCAACGGACGCAGATACAACAAGAACGATGAGAACGAGCTTAAGCAGGCAGGCTTCATGGAGCAGACTGTAGATGAGTTCGGTGAGACAAAGTATGAAGATTTGGGTGACGATTTCGATGATGCCTTCGATGCAGAAGACAGCTATGACGATGGTAATTCAGATCAGTATTAATAGAAGGGAGCAGAAAGATGGCAGAGGAATCAAAGAAGTCTAATAACGCGATGAAGTTTGACAAGATTCAGATTAAACTTGCTTCTCCAGAGAATATATTAGAGTGGTCACATGGCGAGGTAACTAAGCCTGAGACAATCAATTACAGAACATTAAAGCCTGAAAGAGATGGTCTGTTCTGTGAGAGAATATTTGGACCTAGTAAGGACTGGGAATGCCACTGCGGTAAATACAAGAAAATCAAAGATAAGGGTATTATCTGTGATAAGTGTGGTGTTGAGGTTACTAAGGCAAGCGTGCGAAGAGACCGTATGGGTCATATTCACCTTGCTGCACCAGTATCTCATATCTGGTATTTCAAGGGAATCCCAAGTAGAATGGATTTAATCCTTGATATCGGTCCTAAGAATCTTGAAAAGGTTCTTTACTTTGCAGCATACATTGTACTTGATCCAGGTGAAACAGATATTCCTTTCAAGAAGATAATGACTGAACAGGAATACAGAGAAGCATATGATCAGTATGGCAACACATTCCGTGTTGGTATGGGTGCAGAAGCTATATATGAGCTCTTAAAGAATGTTAATCTTGAGGAAGAGGTTGTTAAGCTTAAAGAAGAGCTTGCTAATACAACTTCACAGAAGGCGGCAAGACTTATCAAGAGAATCGAGGTTATGGAGGCATTTATTAATGCTGGAACTAAGCCTGAGTGGATGATACTTACAGAAGTACCAGTTATCCCACCAGATTTAAGACCTATGGTTCAGCTTGATGGTGGTAGATTTGCTACATCAG
This sequence comes from Lachnospira sp., assembly GCA_050874305.1. Taxonomy (GTDB): domain Bacteria; phylum Bacillota; class Clostridia; order Lachnospirales; family Lachnospiraceae; genus Lachnospira. The sequence continues at coordinate 71,035 of JBNMKL010000012.1, forward strand.
ACCTTAATGATTTATACAGAAGAATTATCAACAGAAATAATCGTCTTGCACGACTTATTGAACTTGGAGCACCAGATATCATCGTTCGTAACGAGAAGAGAATGCTTCAGGAAGCTGTTGATGCGTTGATTGATAATGGACGTAGAAATGGTCGTCCAGTAACTGGCCCTGGTAACAGAGCGTTAAAGTCATTATCTGATTTACTTAAAGGTAAGCAGGGACGTTTCCGTCAGAACCTTCTTGGTAA
>JBNMKL010000013.1:0-65518 GCA_050874305.1 Lachnospira sp.
AGAGGTCAATGGCTATTGAAAAAGATGTCACCAAATGAATTCTATCAGTACACAAAAACAGGAATAAATCCTTTATTGGCAGGATAAAAATTGGGTAAAAAATTGTACCCATCGTGTCCTTGACACGGGGTACAATTTAATTTTATCAGGCTATTTTGGATTTTTATCTATATTAATCCCATATTCCGCCAAAACTGGCATCATTTCATCCGAGCTGGCATCATTTCAGCAGAAAAAGTCGCCTCTCAACCGAACCGCACCATCCTACAGATGCAGTACTCTCTCCTTAATCTCCTGAGTTCTGCCCTGATTCCAGAACTGTGTGCCGATGTAGCCACAAGTTCTTCTGGCAACATTCATCTTGTCCTGGTCACGGTTCTTGCAGTTAGGACATTCCCAGATAAGCTTGCCGTCATCATCTGTTATAATCTGAATCTGACCTGTGTAACCGCATACCTGGCAGTAATCGCTCTTTGTGTTAAGCTCTGCATACATGATATTGTCATATATGTACTGCATAACAGAAAGAACAGCAGGTATGTTGTTAATCATATCAGGAACCTCAACATAACTGATTGCTCCACCCGGTGATAATGGCTGGAACTGGCTCTCAAACTTTAACTTGTCAAATGCACTGATATTCTCAGTTACATGGACATGATAGCTGTTAGTGATGTAATTCTTGTCTGTAACACCCGGAATCTTACCAAATCTCTTCTGTAAGCACTTTGCGAACTTGTAAGTTGTAGACTCAAGTGGTGTTCCATAGAGACTGAAATCAATATTAGTCTCTGCAGCCCATCTCTTACATGTATCTGTAAGGTAGTTCATAACTTTGAGTGCGAATTCTGTACCGCCCTCCTGAGTATGAGACACGCCCTTCATATATCTTGTACACTCACATAATCCTGCATATCCAAGAGATATTGTTGAATATCCACCATAAAGAAGCTTATCTATAGTCTCGCCCTTTTTAAGTCTTGCGAGTGCTCCATTCTGCCAAAGAATTGGTGCCACATCAGATGGTGTTCCCTTTAATCTGTAATGTCTGCACATAAGTGCTCTCTTACATAATTCAAGTCTCTCATCAAGTATAGACCAGAATTTATCCATATCCTTGCCAGAAGAACATGCCACATCAACAAGGTTAAGAGTTACAACACCCTGATTAAATCTTCCGTAATACTTAGGCTTGCCATTCTCATCATTGTATACAGTAAGGAATGAACGGCATCCCATACATGGGAAACACTGTCCCTCGCCATTCTTGTCTACCTTCAACTGCTTCATTATCTTCTCTGAGATATAGTCAGGGACCATTCTCTTAGCAGTACATCTGGCTGCAAGCTCTGTAAGATACCAGTACTTGTCGCCCTCATGGATATTGTCATCCTCAAGCACATATATAAGCTTAGGGAACGCTGGTGTTATCCATACGCCCTGCTCATTCTTAACGCCCTGGATTCTCTGCTTTAACATTTCCTCGATTACAAGGGCTAAGTCATCCTTTAACTGTCCGTCTGGCACTTCGTTAAGATACATAAATACAGTTACAAATGGTGCCTGTCCATTAGTCGTCATAAGAGTGATTACCTGATACTGGATCATCTGTACACCATTCTTAATCTCTTCCCTGACACGCATCTCTGCAATCTCTTTAACCTTCTCGTCAGAACATTCAATGCCGGCAGCATCAAACTCAGCTCTTACCTTACGGACGAATTTCTCACGGCTTATCTGTACAAATGGTGCAAGGTGCGAAAGGCTTATGCTCTGTCCGCCATACTGTGAACTTGCAATCTGTGCAATTGCCTGTGTTGCTATATTACATGCTGTAGAGAAACTCTTAGGCTTCTCAAGCATAGTCTCACTGATAACAGTTCCGTTCTGTAACATATCCTCAAGATTAACAAGACAGCAGTTGTGCATATGCTGCGCAAAATAATCTGCATCATGGAAATGTATAAGTCCCTGCTCATGCGCATCTACTATATCCTGTGGAAGAAGAAATCTTCTTGTAATATCTTTGCTGACCTCTCCTGCCATGTAATCTCTCTGCACACTGTTGACTGTAGGATTCTTATTAGAATTTTCCTGTTTTACTTCCTCATTATTACATTCAAGCAGACTAAGAATCTGCTCATCTGTAGAGTTCGACTTACGGACAAGTGCTCTCTTATATCTGTATGTGATATACTTTCTTGCTACCGCAAATGCCCTGAAATTCATTATCTGATTCTCTACAAGATCCTGTATCTCCTCTACGTTGAGAGAACGATTCATCTCCTGACAGATATCCTCTACATTTTTACTGATAACTTCAATCTGCTCTTCTGATAAACGCTCATTGTGAACGACCTCATTGTTAGCCTTGGCTACCGCCGCCATAATCTTGGCAATATCAAAGTTAACCTCCGTTCCACTTCTTTTAATAATCTTCATAGACCCCCGAAACCTCCTGTGTAATGTGCTTCCCACACATAAAAAACCTTGCTGGCGACTATCTGCCAGCAAGGTCGATTATACAATATCTTGGTAGGTCAGTCAATACGCCAACCCATATATAGTGTATTGTAAAGATATACAAACACACCACAAACCGCATTAACAAGCTATTTTAAAGATGTATTATATTCTGCATTTTCTAAAATATTCTGATGACCATTCTTACACATCACACCAATATATGATGCAAATACTGATGCACAGTCAACTTCATAATTAGCCCACTGGGCTTCTGTTCCTTTACTCTTATTAAATGTGACAGCACCTTTGATAACATCACCATCAATTATAGCACACTGTATAGTCGATGATATCTTAGATTCCTTAAAAAATCTGCACAGCTTAGGATAACTTGAACGATAATGGCTTACAAATCCCATGTCAACACAATTAGCATTGTCTGCCATAAGCTTGCTGTATTCTTTCCAGCCTATGAATTTACCATCATTAATCCCCTCAATATCCACACCATATGAGAATATCTTTTTATATTTATCTCCATAATATACAGAGACATTGTCAATACCAAAGTTATTAACAAGATGCATAAGTGCATCCTTAACAGCTCCCTGCGGATCATTCATTGCCATCTGCATAAACTTGCTGACATACTGGAGTTCCCTGACTTCCCTGTTACTGTTAAAGGCTTTCATCTCACTTCCATTAAGTGTCGCCTCATATTCAGCCCGGTGAAGTTCATCCCTGAAGAATACATATCTGTCTCTGCCCTTTTCCTTGGCAATATACAGACAACAGTCAGCTTTGTTAAATAAATCATCATAATCAGTTCCATTAGTAGGATATATAGATGCACCAATTGAACATGTGATAGAAAGTCCCTCAAAATCCTCAGCAAATTCCCACTTAATCTGTGTTCTGATTGCACGAAGCATAGATCTTAGTGCAAGGTCATCGTTGAGTCCTGTAAACACAATCATGAACTCATCGCCACCGATTCTTCCTACAACACCATCATTGCCAACAATCTCTTTTAATCTTCTTCCAGCTCTTGCAAGAACCTTGTCACCTATCATATGTCCAAATGAATCATTGACTGACTTGAAATGGTCAAGGTCTAATATAGCAATTATAACCTTATTATCCTTCTCCTCAACAAGCTTCTTCTTTGCATATTCTGTGATGGTGCGCTTATTATATACATCTGTAAGAGAATCCATTCTTAACTCACCAGCAAGCTCATCTGATACAATTGAACTGTTCTTGCTATCCTTGATAACTCTGCCAATGATATTCTTCTCACCATTGTTATCTGTGTAAAGAGCTCCTATCATAACTCTTGTATCTGTTGTCTTACCACCTGTAAATATAGAGCTTGTAAACTTAACGGTGAAATCAGCCAGATAACTCTTAAGGTCAAGAATAAATGTATCAAACATCGCAGCATCTTCACCTGTAACCATATCTCCTGCGATAGCTTTCTTTTTCCATGAATCAAGATCCCCGGTATATAAATCAACCCGTCTTAACTCATCATACTTAAACAGACAGAACATATTATCACTTTTGTTGTATGTAAATAATATCTCATCTGACAAACTAAGAACCAGCCTTGTCTTAGCTACATCATTAATTGACTTCTCATAGAAATCAACAGCTGTCATAATATCAATAATCTCAAACTTGATATTCATGCTGCCTTCTTCATTGTTATTATATCCATTAAAGATAATAAGACATGTATGATATCCCTTATTCTTTTTGACACGGATTATCTCACCAGCAGACTTGCTCTCATACCCTCCGTCAACATATGCTTTAAAGCCTTCTACATCATCTGGATGAATATAGTCAATAATGTTAATTTCTTTCTTGTCATCCATGTCAAAAAAGCTCAAAAACCTTCTACTTGAAACATATAAATTATAACTCTCATCAAATGATACCAACATACGCTCTATATCTTCTCCTGCTGCTATTGCTTCAATGTAGTCTTCCTTGTCTTTATTATAATCCATAGTCACTCACCCCTATATCACTATGTCTATGTTCACATACCCATAGCATGACATAGATATATGATTTAATATTATTGTAAAAACCTAAAAACCCTGCGATGGTGCGCTGCCATCAATCCCGCGCTAATTTGTTTTTATTATAACAAATTGCTATGTCTTTTGCAATACATTTCCGAAATATTTTGGTACTTTGGTACTATTACAATATAATGTGTTTATTTTTGTGCCAAAGTATGATACAATACAACATATTGTTGATTAGCGTAGCAATCACGGGGTTTACATTTTATCAATTATGGGGAGGTTTTTATTAATGGAAAGAGTCAAGTTAAACAAGGTAATCGTATCACATGGTGATACAGTCAAGAAATTCCCGGTATATGAGATTTATCTTGATGGCGTCATCGTAACTAAAGTTCCTTCAGAGGCAGAAGCTTTGGAGATGGTTTCACGCTGGCAGGAGATTTACAAGTAAACGATTCCTGTTTCACTTTGAATTGATATATGAATTAAAGGCTGTATCACGAGTATGTCTCATGATACAGCCCTTTTTATTCCATCTTTTTTAAAATATTTTCTATCTCGCTCTTCTGTGCAAGAACTTTCACATGGTCTCCATGGCAGAATATATAATTGACATCAGGCATTACACTAATCCTGCCATCGCCATGAACAACAGCAATTATATTGACATTGTATACTGCACGCACATTAAGCTCTTTCATTGATTTGCCTTCCCAGCCACCAGGAACCGGAACCTCATATATGGAATATTCATCTGTCAGAGCTATATAATCATATACATTATCTGCGCTTACTTTAACCGCAACTTTTTCTGCAAGGTCTCTGTCAGGATACACCACCTCATCAGCACCATTTCTTAAAAGAAACTTAGCATGAATATCACGGCTTGCAACACTTGTAACATATCCCGCTCCTGCTTCTTTAACAAGGCTTGTCACCTCAAGACTGTTCTGGAAATCCTTCTCGATACACACAATAACCTCATCATATGTATCTACCTTAAGAGCCTTTAGCACATCTTTCTTGGTGCAGTCACCTATTCTTGCATTAGTGACTGTTCCAAACATATCTCTTATGTTATCTTCATTTTTATCAACAACCATCACCTGTGTCTTTCCCTGTTCTATAAGCTTATTCACAAGATGATGTCCAAATCCACCCATACCAATTATCAATACTGATTTCATAGTTATAACATCCTTTTTCGTTTTAGAATCCACATTGTAATAATGCATATTACAATAATTATTCCACATATAATCTCAAATCCATATGGAACCTTAGCAAATGGCATCCATTCCTCTGCGACATTCATTCCGTATATACCAGATATGATTGTAGGAATAGCCATTACAAGTGTTATAGAAGTAAGATATTTCATTACATTATTCAGCTTGTTGTCCATGACCGATGACAACAGCTCTCTTGTACCATCAACAATATCCCTGTATATAACCGTCATCTCGATAGCCTGCTGATACTCTACCATTGCATCTTCCAGAAGTTCCATATCCTCCGGATACTGCTCAATACGCTTATATCTTCTTAACCTTTCGAGCACAATGCTGTTAGACCTAAGTGATGTAGCAAAGTATACAAGTGTTGATTCCAGCTCGTGAAGATCAATTATATCGCTGTCCTTAGTGTCCTTACCAGCTCTTTCTTCAATCTCAACCCTTTTCTTATCTATGCCACGAAGATATGCCTGATATAGTGAGGCAGAACGCAGTAACAGCTGATATATAAAACGCATTTTTTTCTTGGTACTGAAATCCTTCTGCTTATTGCGTATAAAATAATCTACAACCGGTGATTCCTCACGGCATACAGTTATAATCGCATTCTGCTTCAGGACAATACCCATAGGTATTGTTGTATACATCTTCTTCTCATGTCTAACCTCTGGAGATGGAATATCCACAAGAATAAGTGTATATCCATCCTCAAGACTGATACGCGAACTCTCTTCCTCATCCAGAGCAGTGGCTAAGTCATCAACCTCAATGTCATATTGTTCAGCTACCTGAACCAATTCCGTACTGGTAGGATCCACCAAGCGAACCCAGACGCCATCTTCAAATGTCGCCATCTTGTTAATTATGCTCTCATCTGTTCTATATATGCTAAGCATTTCCTACCTCCTTCTTTTTCAAGGTTTTGACAAATACATTTCTTTCATCCCTGACCATGACTCTTACAGGCTTGACACACTGGGTAACACACTGACCACACCCTATGCATCTGTCTATGTCAAATATAAGTTTCTTCTTATTCTTATCATAATATGTCGCCATTGTCGGACAGAACCTTCCACATCTGTTACAGCCCGCACACTGGCTCTCATCAACAAGCTCTGGTCTGTAATATGCCTTCATTATAAGCTGTGACAATGCGCCCTCTCTGTAGCTGTTATAAAGGAAACAACAGTCTGTACAACAGTTACATATAATCAGCTCATCTTCTGCCGAAGTTATACCATAGTGATACACTGTATGTATACAGCCCTTTTTCTCCATGTTGCCCATAAGCTCGACCGCTTCATCATACGATATCGCCCTTGAAACACCGCTGTCCACAAGCATATCTGACATTCTGCCAACCGCAATACAGCCCTCAACCGGCATATCATAATCACATGATTTGCCATCAAGCTTTTTCATCATACGGCAGAAGCAGTTCATAACACTTATATGACCATCATGCTTTAAAAGCATCGGATATAAATCCCCAGCCTGCATAACAGCATTTTCAGCATCTATCTTACTTCCTACTTTTATAGTCTTAGGCTTGCCAGGTACAGCTTTCCCACTGTCTGGAAGGGTTCCAGTGACAACTGTCGACATTCTTCCCGGATTAGACGACACATAACTCTGGTTAACATGATTCATGTACGCTCTGACTGGCGGAATATTAAGCATTTTAAGAACATTCTCGAATTCTGAGAACTTCTTTATAAGCTGTCTTCTTGTCTCATTCTCTGGTCCTGATGCATATATCTCTATCCAGCCCGGAAATATCGGTGAAAGCTCGTATAACCCAGCCTGCCTTCTTGGCCATAATGCACCTGTAACCGTAATATGGTTAAAATATTCCTCAAAATCTGCCGCGCCAAGTCCCCATAGCTGTCTTAGCTGTTCTTTAGTATATTCACCTTCGCCAACCATGAGCAGCCTGTCAATATCAGTCTCTGTGAAAGCTATCTCGAAACATTCCAGTATAACTTTGATAAGCGGTACTGAAAATGTAGACTTTGTGTTCATTAACTTTCCAAGCTGCGCAGCCTTTTCTTTGTATATCTTTTCCATATTACCCAACCCTAAATCACATCGTATGAAATAACTATATCACATATCATTGATTTTTTAAATATTTTCTGATAAATGGTCTTTATTAATATATAGATTAAGTAGTTTGGAACCAAATTGTGCTGAATAAGCCGGAGTGACGGGAAATACTGTTCCATCCCGCATAGTGACTGTTGAGAGATCTGTATAAATAACGTATTTTATATTGATAAGGTCTGATTTGTTGACCTGAATGAAATCATCTTCGCCAAGAAGCTGCCTCGCATTGTGAAGCGTGCCGTTGTGTTCGACCACTATATAAGGTGTCCCGACATGTAAAACCCTGCCATGACAGCTTATATACATAATCGCATTTTTCTCGATAACGCCAAGCCTCCTGTTCTTCTTAAACATATATACATATTCATTTGCTATATCCACTTATTGTAAAACCCCCTCTTTAATTGTCTTTAGCAATTCGTTAATCGCTGTCATCTCCTGACACTGCCCCCTCAATACAAATCCAGGATTGACATTTAATTTATCATATAGTTTAATCAGCTCCGTTGACGTTGGTCTGCCATATTTCTCAAGATATCCATATCTTGTGCTTTTGACCCCGAGAATATCCCCCATCTCTTTTATGGTCTTTCCCAATATCATGCGTATTGACTTAAACACCTGCCCCTCATCTGCATTATTATCATATTCCTCACAGATACGCTCCGCCAGCCGCAGATTAAATCTATATTTACGGTACTTTTCTTCTTCCAGTTCACTATCGTCATGTGTAAGTAATCTCAGCTTAATCATTCCAATAACATACATAACCGCCCTGCTGCCATCGCCATGTATGACTGTCAGTTGTTCAAGTATATCAGCCATATAAGATGTCTCTGACTTAACCCCCAGTAAAAGCCAGTCGATATCACACTTCGTATTCTTCGCTATGTAATGAATTATATTGGATGACGGCTTTTTCTTGCCATTCTCGACTCTTGATAAAGTAGTTGGAGTTATATAGAGCATTTTTCCTAACTGTTCCTGGGTATAATCGTTTTCCATTCTGTATGTTTTGATTCTCTGTCCAAAAGCAACAGAATAATTATCCCTTTCTCCCATAAGCCCAATGCCTCCAAGTACTATACTACCTATATATTAGTACTTTCTGGCATTGAGTAAATTTTCAAATTTTATGCTAATCTTAAAATCTGGCAAGTTTTTCCGCTTGACACAGAGTCTTATGTATGCTTGTTTTATATATTTTGTGGCTGGAATAATCTGATTAACTATATTTTGTAGAACCTTACACATGTCAATTTTTGATAAATTTCGACAAAAAAACAGATTTACGCAAAAAACAGGCGGTGATATTCTTCTAAGTCAACCGTCTGCATATGCAGACAGTTGACTTATCTCAGACACGCTGCCTATTTCTCAGAACTGCACCCTGTATCATGCATGCTGCATCCGGCACAGTTTCCGTTGCATCCACTGCCGCCCCCCATTTTCTTATCATGCATATATGACACTCCGACATATATTCCTATAACTACAACAAGTATTACTGCCCCAGCCAATATCTTTAACATAATCTGCATCTCCTTCTATTAATAAAAATGTATCTTAATTTATCTTCGTTTCTTAACTACTTTATCAAATTCACCCGTAAGCGACAACAGAATTTTTCTTATCATAAGCTTCTGTTTCTTTGGCATAGACGCATACATTTTAATAGCCGCACCCGCCGACGTAAATCTATCTGCCTGAATCTCTGACAATGTCACTGCCCCACTTGCAGATATTATATCAAATAACGCATCAACAAATTCCTCACGTTCTACCCTGTCTATACTGTTAATCCAGTTACTGAGCGTTTCATTCATTGCCTTGCTTGCCGTGCTCAAATCCTTTCTCGTTACAAGCTTCGTGCCTTTAACCTGCCACGACATAGCATCATGCTGCATTATTCCTTTCTCGCTGCTTGCAACAACTATATAGTCATCATCATGCTCAAGCAGCATTCCAACAATTGAATGATATGGTACAATCGACGTCATCAACGGCTTCATCTGCACATACTCATGACTATTAATTATGCCCTTATCAAATCCTGGTCCATCATTATTATATATGTTAATAATCTTCTTTTTCACACCATCAGATGCATATATTCCAGAATATATTGCAAGATTGCCACCCTTGGAATGACCTCCGACTCGTATTTTCTTTCTTATATATCTGCCAACCCCATTAAGATATGCAACAGCCTCTGTCTGCGCCGGAACAGGCTGTAGAAAGCTCATATTAAAATCCTCTTTCCAGCCGACAATAGTATCATCAGTTCCCATATAAGCAATATATACCGTACCATCACCCATATCCGCTGTAAATGCAGCAAACTGGGTCTGACGTTTTTCATCATACACCCATCTGTATCTGCCAAGTTTTACATTTCTGAATCTCTCACTGTGCGCAGCTTCTCTCATAAGAAATGGTGCCTGCCATATAAATGACTTAACCTGTTTTAAACTCTCCTCATCATGAAGCTTAAAATATTTCCCTGCTGCATCTTCCAGGGTAATATAACCTCTCTCTTCTATATCTGGCACAATGCCATTGAGGTCTACATATGCAATCTGTGACATAATAATATTATCAACCTCATTAAATGGCGACTGCTTAAATGTAATATCGCCTCTCCACTCAATGTAATCAAGCATATTAGCCATACAAGCCACCTCCGTGTATCTCACGCATCAATATATGTCTTAACTTACCACCATATTTCTCTTTAGTTAATATTATCTTAAAGCCTGCCTTTTCAAATGATTTAAGACTTGGTATATTATCTGGCGATACCGTTGCCATCACATATCTTATATTACCACAATTTTTACTTAAATAGTCACATGCATATTCAATAAGCTGGTTCTGGATTCCATTCCCTCTGTATTCTACTCTGACTGCAGCCGATTCTATATGAGCTGTACTAAAAAAATAATCCGTTGCAGATAATGTATCTGAAGTTTTCCCATACGTTTCTTTCCCTGAATAAAATACATCTCTCGCAAGATTATCCTCCGCTCCCTCTGGAAATGTCACAAGAAGAACCCCTGCGCAATCTTTACTGTCAGCTTCCGATATGACGCAATCCGGATTTTCTTTATAATACATCAGGCCAAAGCCCGCATTTTCATCCTGAAGTATTGTTCTCACATAATTATAATCATCACAGATATATAAATCTTTATTATCAAGGCTTTCATACGCAGCCTGCATAACACCATGAAAATTTAGCGCATCCACATATCCTGCAATTCTTATAATTGGTGCTGACATTCTCCCCTCCTGTTACAGCTATCATGACATTCTATAAAAAAAGCAGTCCGAACCGTGAATAAAATCTATATCTCAATATAGATTCGCATCATATCCAGACTGCATAAAAATAAAAAAGAGCGCGAGACGGGGATCGAACCCGCGACCCCCTCCTTGGCAAGGAGGTGCTCCACCACTGAGCCACTCGCGCATGCAAGATATATAATATACTGCATATCGTTATTTGTCAAGCATTTTATTTTCTTTTTTTATTATTTTTTCAAAACCGGATAATGTATGATTCATATATGCATGTAGTTGAAAATGCTGTTTCCTTAGAGTATAATAAATTCTGATTGCTAATATGACACAATATGAGATTAAAGGAGTTACAGACATGTCTCTAACAAAAAAATACTACATTAACCAGGACAATAAAAAGCCCAAGCTTAAAGCGTCATCCATAATAGGAAGAATTGCTGCAAGCCTCGGAACACTGCTTTTGATTGTTCTTATATTCTTAACAGGAGTAATACTTATACTTGAATTTGGCCCATCCAAGACTGCCAGAAATCTTTTTGTCAATTCAGCCATGGAATCAAGTGCTGGTAAATTCATGGCTACACTGTTCTTTTCAGACGAACAGATTGCAGAGATACGAAACCAGAATTCAGTTCAGGCATCAGATGCTGTTACAGATTCAGGGCTTATCAATATAAACAGTTCTACAGCAGCTGCAGCAAGTGATGACGAGATAATAACTGTCGAAGAGATTTCTGGTGCTACATACAAGGGATATATGGCTAAGATAAAAGACCCTTCAAGAGTACAGATTGGAATAAGCGGTGAATTCGGTGCCGACCACGCTGGCAAGACTGTCACAGAACAGGCTCAGAGCTATGGTGCAATTCTTGCAACTAACGGCGGCGGATTTGAAGACCCTAACGGAACAGGTAATGGTGGTATTCCTATCGGAATCGTTATCCATGAAGGACAGATTGTATGGGGAAGCTCATCCAAGACATACGAAGTTATTGGATTTGACTATGATAACAAACTGGTAGTTGGTAATATGACAGGACAGCAGGCTGTCGACAGAGGCGTAAGAGATGCCCTTTCATTCGGTCCAATCCTTATTGTCAACGGCGAACCTTCAGCTGTCAATGGTTCAGGAAGTGGTCTTAACCCAAGAACAGCTATCGGACAATGTGCCGACGGTACAATAATCCTTCTTGTAATTGACGGACGTTCTGCTGCCAGCCTTGGTGCATCATACGCAGATCTTATCAACATCATGCTTGAAAATGGAGCTGTTAATGCTGCCAATTTAGATGGTGGTTCGTCATCAATGATGTACTACAAAGGTCAGATAATCAATAACTGCTCATCTCTTATCGGCGACAGAGGTATTCCTACATCTGTCATCGTAAAATAGGAAAACGAATCGAGGATAATCATGAAAACTAAATTCTGGAAAATATATGCAATTGTAACAGGAATTGCATCCATTGCCGTCATTGCGGTATTTATCGTTCTATGGACATTCCTGGCATCATACGAAAAGGCCCAGCCCGAACATACTGCCGAAGATGTAGTTACAATGTTTAAAAATCTTGATGTTGACAGCATCGTCAGCCACTATAACAATCGTTCTAAGTTTGTGGACAGTGATTCAGAAGTTAATGAAGCGGTAAGACAGCATATTCAAGGTTCTGATTACACATTTTCAAAGAAAATGTCCCTTTATACAACTGATTCGCCAGCCTACAGCATCAAAGCTGACGGCAAGGAAATAGCTGTTCTCAAGCTTTCTAAATCTGACAAACGAGGCGCTTATAATTCTATTAAATGGAATATAAGTGATATTGATTTAGGATTCTCTACAGAAGGTTACCACGACGTTATAGCTCCTGCTGATTATACAGTGACAGTTAACGGAACTGCTCTTTCTAAGGATAATATTATCGAGAGCAACATCAATGCCACAGACCTTGAAAATGTCTCTAAATATGCTTCTATACCTCTTCTTGTAAAATACAAGGTAGATGGCGCATATATAAGCCCTGACATCAAGTGTACAAGCTCAATTGGCAAAAAAGAATTAACTCCTTCAATAGATAAGAACGGCACATACACATATGATTATGAAACAGATGATTCAATCATCGCAGATAACACTGATAACATTAAGAAATTTATAATTAATTATACTAAGTACATGTATACAGAAGCTAATTTCTCTTCTATATCAGGAAATGTAATAAAGGATTCTAAGGCCTATGAATTCTTAAGATATATCACATACACAAGCGTATGGTATGCTGATCACAGTTCACTTACAATCGGAGACATAACACTTACTAATATTAAGCATTATTCGCAAGACTGCTATTCAGTTGAAGCAGATTACACATACGACGTCGTGATGAGTGGCAACAATTATCACTATCCAACTAAAGTAACACTTTATTATGTAAAAAATGGCAACAGCTGGAAGATAGCTGATTTGCAGACTAAATAAACAAAAACCGGAGTCATATGGATTATATAATCACATGTGGCTCCGGTTTTATAATGCTAAAGGAGTCCGGTTATAAACCCAGACTCCTTAAAAATAAAAAAGAGCGCGAGACGGGGATCGAACCCGCGACCCCCTCCTTGGCAAGGAGGTGCTCCACCACTGAGCCACTCGCGCATATGCATCTGTTTGTTATCTCTCAGACGCATGTTTGATTATATAGAAAGTTGAACCATTTGTCAACAACTTTTTACATATTTTTAATTCATTTTTAAAATTCATCAAGAAGCCTGTCAAATACATCAAGGGCATCCTGAATAACCTGCGGTTTAGACATATCCACGCCACACAGTTTAAGAAGCTCTATTGGATGCATACTTGAACCACCTGATAAAAACTTCTTATATCCAGCAAGAACTTCCTTATCCCCTGCAAGAATCTTAGTTGCTATGGCAATTGCTGCTGAAAATCCTGTAGCATACTGATATACATAGAAAGGTGTATAGAAATGCGGTATACGCGACCACTCATATGCAATCTCATCGTCAATAACCATATCTTCGCCAAAATATTTTTTGTTAAGGTCTCTGTATAAATCACAAAGGTTCTGGGCATTAAGAACCTCACCAGCCTCTGCCATCTTATGTGATTCCATCTCGAATTCTGCAAACATTGTCTGACGGAACAATGTACCCTTAAACTGCTCAAGATAATGATTAATAAGATACTTTCTCTCATTCTCATCTGTGCAGTTTTCAAGAAAATAATTGATAAGAAGTGCCTCATTACATGTAGAGGCAACCTCTGCAACGAATATCTTATAGCCCGAATACATGAATGGCTGCGTCTTATTAGAATAATATGTGTGCATTGAATGTCCCATCTCATGAACAAGCGTAAACACATCATTCAGGGTATTATTATAGTTGAGGAAAAGATATGGATGTGTTCCATACACGCCCCACGAAAATGCACCGCTTCGCTTGCCGGCATTCTCATACACGTCTACCCAGCCTGAATCAAATCCTTCCTGAACCTTTAGAAGATACTCTTCGCCTAATGGAGCAAGTGCCTTCAAAGCTATCTGCTTAGCCTCCTCATAACTTACCTCCATCTTGAAATCCTTAACCATAGGTGCATATATATCGTAGAAATGCAGCTCATCAACTCCTAAGCACTTCTTTCTTAATGATACATACTTATGCATCTTAAGAAGATTCTTATTAACTGTCTCACACAGATTAGTATATACGCTCTCTGGTATAAATGAAGCTGACAGGTACATGTTAAGTGTAGATGGATACTTTCTTGCTCTCGCATAGAACATTGCCTGACATACATTGGCATAGTATGTTGATGCAAGCGTGTTAATATGCTCCTTATACTGCTTATAAAGGGCATAGAATGCCTCTTTTCTGACTTCTCTGTTATTACTCTCCATATACACGCCAAATGTTCCGTGTGTAAGCTCTACGCTCTCACCATTCTCGTCATGTATATTGCCAAATCTGATATCTGCATTATTAAACTTGGAAAAAATCTCACTTGCAGCCTGTGACATCTGGTCTGACATTGCAAGAAGCTTCTCTTCCGCTGCCGAGAGTGAATGTTCACGCTTAGAGAGCATATCCCCAAGGAGATGTCTGTATGGTTCAACCTCCGGTGTGGCAAGGTATTCATCCATCTTATCCTTGTCAATCGCAAGAATCTCCGGCTCAGAGTATGCATACTTCTCTGACAGGCTCATAGCGAGCATCTGCGCCTTGCCTGACATAGCCTGATAAACCGGATTAGCTGTGTCCTCGTAATACTTCATAAATGCATATACATAAAGTCTTTCGCACGCAAAGCTCTCATTCATCTCTTCCTTTAACTCAGATGCAAGATTGGAAGCACTCTCACCTATAATCCCCTCGTATGGGCTTGGTGTATCAAGAATACCCTTACATCTTTCGTATTCGTCATTCCACGCTTCATCAGTTGCGAATATATCGTTGACAGCCCATTTGAACTTATCATCTATCTCACTTCTTAACTTAGCCATCACACTCTCCTTATAAATTTACATGACATATCATATAATCTGTTCTTATATTACCATCTGAAAATGTGTAATTCTTAATCTAATTCTGGCAGATATGTTGAACATGCTATGGCAAGTGCACCATGACCTATATGACATGCTACGCTTAATGACAATGCATTCATGTTAAAATCAAGGTCTGGATAATGCTCTCTGATAACTGCTGCCCATTCCTCTGCCTCTTCTGGATTGCCTGTATATGCAGCTTCCATATGAACCTTTTTCTGTGCATATGCATCTGCAAATCTGTTCGCAAGGTCATCATCCATAGCCTTTAACATAATCTTCTTAGCAGAAGCCTTACCTCTTGCCTTAGCATAAGCATCAAGCTTCTCTCCCTGAATCTGTAAAACAGGGTTGAGCTTAAGGACTGTTCCTATCGCTGCTGCCGCAGGAGTAATTCTTCCACCCTTTTTAAGATACTTTAATGTATCGAGAGTTATATATATACTTGAGCTGAACTTCTCTCTTTCAAGAATTTCTTTAATCTTAGCTGCATCATATCCCTTATCTGCGAGAGCAAGTGCATCAAGCACTGACTGTCTCTGTGTTACTGAAATTCTCTGATTGTTAACTACAGCTACCTTTCCATCATAATCGTCAGCAACCATTGTGGCTGTCTGACATGTTCCTGATAACCCACTTGACATAGGAATGTATACAACTTCGTCATAATCCTTTAACATCTCGTCAAATGCCGCCTGTATCTCCCCTACCGATGGCTGTGATGTAGATATATCTGCATCCGACTTTAACTTCTCATAGAACTGTTCCTGAGTAAGGTCAATGTCCTCGTAATACTGCTGTCCATCTATAAAGAAAGGCATAGGAACAACCTTTACGCCTAATTTCTTTCCTTCTGCTTGTGTTATTCCACTATTACTGTCTGTTATAATCGCTACTCTGCTCATATCAATCTCCACTTTCCACAATTATCTACAGCCTTGCGCACAACAGGCTGTTCTGTAAATTCTTAATAAAAAGATACTATTTATTTTACCCCATAAACTAATTCTGCACAATAACTTTATTAAATTTTTATTACTATCTATATACATCTAGTTTACATTACTACGTGTGTTAGACATCTTAATCACTGTATAAAGTCTTGATATTTATTCATAAAAATCATATCATTATAGATAGTTTCCCACCAGCCCAGCCCCCAAGCGGCAGCAGCCACAGCAGTTCCCCAGCGCACAGCCCTCTGCATAGGTAAAATGGGCATGACGACTGCTGTGTGGCTCTTAGGGTGGTGTTAGACAATAGATAAGCCGATTGCTAAACGTTCAAGCGAAGCGCGTTTTTAGCAAAGCGGCTTTAATAAACTTTGTCGTGCCACCCTTAGAGCCACTAAGCACAAAGGACCAGCCCATTTTACCTATGCAAAGGGCTGTGTGCTGAGGAACTGCTGTGGCTGCTGCCGCTTGGGGGCTGGGCTGGTGGGAAACTTCAGAACCTTTAAGGAGATTTAGATTTTTATGAATAAAAATTTTCGCGTATCGGATGATATAGATTCAGGAAAGCTTGCTGCGCTTTTTGATGGCGTGAAGGAATATACTTGTATATATGAGGAGGATGCGGCTGACCTTATACAGCTTGCGGCGATAGATGAAGTGTCAGACGTGTATATAGGATTTATAACATGCACGATTCCTGATTATGAGAATAGCCAGCCTGATGATGCTGCTATGATGAATGCATATGTTGCACCTGATTACAGGCAGAAAGGCGTATTTTCAGCCATGTATGATGCAGTGAAAGACATTTTAAGAAAAGATTACGGTTTTGATGATGAAATGCCCTTAATTATATGTCCGATGGAAAATGACATTTATGATGCGCTTAAAAGCAGT
Organism: Lachnospira sp.; assembly: GCA_050874305.1. Taxonomy (GTDB): domain Bacteria; phylum Bacillota; class Clostridia; order Lachnospirales; family Lachnospiraceae; genus Lachnospira. The sequence goes on from JBNMKL010000013.1 coordinate 17,568, forward strand.
CATTTTGCGCCATCTGTATACAGCAGGGAGTTTTTATATGGCATTACAGGGAATACCAGCCTCATACATTTTTTGAGCAAATCTGACGATTATACAATCGAAGCTGATGACGTGTCCGATACATGTACCTGCTATCAGGCGGTTGATGATGACAATTATATCATTGGCGAGCTGTATATTGATTCATTTGAGACACAGGGCTGCATGAATGATGTCTGGGTTGCCCCGGAATGCAGAAAGAAAGGCATAGCCACACATCTTGTGAACTATGCCCTCAATGATTATTATTCAATAGACGATAACGCCGGCAAATCCATAATCCTTCATGTGACAGGCAGTAACACTGCTGCCATAAAATTATATCAGAAATGCGGATTTACTGAGTTAAAATGTATTACTTACTACGAGATGCACTGATAACATCACCCATATCGTACATTCCGGCTGGCTTACCTGCAAGGAACTTGGCAGCTTCAACTGCGCCCTTTGCAAATACTGACTTGGAATATGCTGTGTGGGTGAATTCTATAACCTCATCCTCACCGGCAAAGATAACATCATGGATTCCTACGATTGTACCACCTCTTACTGAGCTGATACCTATCTCCTTACTGTCTCTCTTCTCTTTTACCTGGCTTCTGTCGTACTTATAATAATAGTCATCACCAAGCACTTCCTTGATTGAATCAGCTAATGCAAGTGCTGTTCCACTAGGAGCATCAAGCTTCTTGTTGTGGTGCTGTTCAACAACCTCAACATCAAATCCAGCAGGAACTAATACTTTGGCTGCCTCCTGTAAGAGTCCGAATAATGTATTGATACCTAATGACATGTTAGCTGATTTAAGTACTGCAACTTTACATGCTGCACTTCTTACATGTGCTAACTGTTCCTCAGATAAACCTGTTGTACATACAACAACAGGAATGTTCTTAGCCACACTGTAATCAAGCAGTGCATCTTCTGCAGCTGCGGCTGCAAAGTCGATAATTACATCTGCCTTGACATCACATGCATCTATTGATGGAAATACCGGATAATCATTGTGTCCATCATCAAATGGGTCAACACCTGCAACTATACGGCAATTCTCATCCTTGCTTACTATATCTGTTATAACTCTTCCCATATGGCCATTGCAGCCATGCATAATTATATCTGTCATATTATCTCACCTGTATTCCATAATTCTTTAATGCTGTCTTTAATCTGTTAAGGTTAGCTTCTTCCATCTCGCAGAGAGGCATTCTGAGTGGTCCTACTTCCATTCCCATAAGATTTAATGCTGTCTTAACTGGGATTGGGTTAACCTCGCAGAATAATGCATCAACAAGCTCTAATGCATCAAACTGAGCCTTTCTTGCGCCCTCAACGTCACCTGCAAAGAACTTGGCACAGATATCATGTGTCTGCTTAGGTGCTACATTGGAAAGAACTGAGATAACACCCTTGGCACCGATTGACATAAGTGGAACGATAAGTCCATCCTCACCTGAGTACATATCTAATGCACCTTCAGCTAACATCATTGTCTTTGATTCCTGTGAAAGGTTGCCTGTAGCAGCCTTGATAGCTACGATATTATCAACTTCCTTAGCAAGCTTGACTGCTGTCTCTGGCTGGATATTGCAGCCTGTTCTGCTTGGAACATTGTACATGATAATAGGAAGGTCAATACTCTTGGCAACATCTGTATAATGCTGTATAAGACCTTTCTGTGTTGCCTTATTATAATATGGTGTAACAACTAAAACCGCATCAACACCTGCGCTCTGAGCCTCTCTTGAAAGCTCTATGGCAGTCTTTGTACAGTTAGAACCTGTACCTGCTATAACAGGAACTCTCTTATTAACATAGTCTGCTGTAAATCTTATAGCCTCGATGTGCTCCTGCTCTGTCATTGTAGCAGATTCACCTGTTGTTCCGCAGATAACAATAGCATCTGTACTGTTATTTATCTGGAAATCAATAAGTTCCTTTAACTTATCATAATTAATCTCTCCATCAGCTTTCATAGGAGTGACAATCGCAACTCCTGCACCAGTAAATATTGACATCTTAACCTCTTTCCGCCATCTTTGGCATTAAAAATGCTGATTCTCCAACCAGATAGTAGAAGAACCAGCACAAACTTTGAATTTTGTTAGTAGCTCCCCATCTTACGATGACAGTCGCAAACCTATTCGCCTTGCGCCCAGCAGGATATCTCAGCACATCCCCCGCTTCGGCGTCATCACCTTTCACACAGAATCAACTGTCACTGAAACATCTTCAATGCTACTGATTAACAACGCAACCTCTACTTCTTATAATTATTGATACATTGACTATATCACTTTATAAATTTATCGTCAATATTAAATAAACTGATTTGTGACGCATTTATTCCTCATCGTCAACAACATCTATCTTACATACTGAAACCTCGTATGCTACTCTCTTTTCAACTTCCTCGTCACTTAACTTCTTAGTGTACTCTCGGCTCTGGACTCTTCCCTGAATCTGAAGGTGTCCACCAACCTCGATACCAGCCGCATATCTTGCATTACGTCCCCATGCGATACATGGAATATAATCAGACTTGCCATATGGACGGTTGACTGCTATAAGGATATCAGCAATCTCTCTTCCAAGGGGAGTCTTTCTATATGTAGGTGGTTTACATACGAATCCATCAAGGAATATCTGGTTAGCCTTGGACTGCTCTTCTGGCATCTCATCATCCTCTATGAACTGAAGCTCTCTTACAAATATTGAAAGTATTAATTTATTACGGGTATCTTCATGTCTGTTATATGATCTGAACTGACCAGATACCTCTATCTTCATTCCTCTATAGTCCTTAGTTACATCAAGTAAACGCTCAGAAATCATAAGTGGAATTATATCTACCATCTCACTTAATCTGTTGACCGACACATCTACAAGATAAAATCCCTCTCCAAAAACTTCATGGCTGAACTTAAATTCAGAAACTACCTCTCCAATGATGTTTACCTGGTTGTTTTCAATAACCTTATCAAGCATTTTGTATATCTCCCTTCTTTTTCCGTAATACGGAATGTGCTTTATTTTTGTTCATAAGTATGTATATGTATCGATTACGTAAATTATTACATAAAAATTATGTCTATTTTGTGTTTTTTTCAAAAAAGGCTTATTTTTTATATTTTATTTAGATTTTGTTAATATTGTGAAAAGGTTTTAATTAATTTATATAAAAATGTATATTTTTACTATTGATATTTTGGAGTATTGTGATAGAATGTAAAAGTTGCTAATATAAAAGTAGCCAAAACGGAGGTTATTTATGAAGACAAAGCGTGAAGATATTAGAAACATTGCTATTATCGCCCACGTTGACCACGGTAAAACTACTCTGGTCGATGAACTTCTTAAGCAGAGCGGAACATTCCGTGCTAACCAGGAAGTTGCTGAGCGTGTCATGGATTCTAATGATATTGAACGTGAGAGAGGAATCACTATCCTTTCTAAGAACACTGCTATAACTTACAAAGACACTAAGATTAATATTATTGATACTCCTGGCCATGCTGACTTCGGTGGCGAGGTTGAGCGTGTTCTTAAAATGGTTGACGGAGTTATACTTGTAGTTGATGCATTTGAAGGTGTTATGCCACAGACTAAGTTCGTTTTACAAAAAGCTCTTGACATGAACCTCTCAGTTATAGTATGTATCAATAAGATTGATAGACCAGAAGCCAGACCTAATGAAGTTATCGATGAGATACTTGAACTTTTCATTGATTTGGATGCTAATGAGGATCAGTTAGACTGTCCTTTCATATTTGCATCAGCTAAGTCTGGATATGCTATGGCTAATCTTGATGATGAACCTAAGGATATGCAGCCATTATTCGACTGTATCGTTGACAATATACCTGCTCCAGAGGGTGACCCTGATGCAGATACACAGATGCTTATCTCTACTATTGATTATAATGAATTCGTAGGACGTATCGGTGTAGGTAAGATTGAGAACGGCGGTATCAAGGTTAATCAGGAGGTTATGATTGTTAACCACCATGACCCATCTGTTAAGAAGAGAGTAAGAGTTACTAAGCTCTATACTTTCAATGGTCTTAACAAGGTTGAAGTTAATGAAGCTTCTATCGGTGAAATCGTTGCTGTATCAGGTATTGCTGATATCCACATCGGAGATACTCTCTGTTCTGTGGACAACCCGGTAGCTATTCCATTCCAGAAGATTTCTGAGCCAACTCTTTCTATGGATTTCATGGTTAACGACAGTCCTCTTGCCGGTAAGGAAGGTAAATTCGTTACTTCCCGCCATATAAGAGACAGACTTTTCAAAGAGCTTAACACTGATGTATCTTTAAGAGTTGAGGAAAATCCTGGTTCAGAGAATTCCTTCAAGGTTTCAGGACGTGGTGAGCTTCACCTTTCAGTTCTTATCGAGAATATGCGTCGTGAGGGATATGAATTTGCTGTCAGCAAGGCAGAAGTTCTCTACCATACTGACGAGCGCGGCAAGAAGCTTGAGCCTATGGAACTCGCATACATTGATGTTCCAGATGAATTCTCAGGCTCTGTTATCCAGAAGTTAAGCCAGAGAAAGGGTGAACTTCTTGGTATGACACCTATCAATGGTGGCTACACAAGATTACAGTTCTCTATCCCATCCCGTGGACTTATCGGATACAGAGGCGAATTCCTTACTGATACTAAGGGTAATGGTATTATCAACACTTCTTTTGAAGGTTATGAAGAATACAAGGGAGACATCTCTTACAGAAAGACTGGTTCTTTAATAGCTTTCGAGGATGGTGAAGCTGTTACTTATGGTCTTTTCAACGCTCAGGACAGAGGTACTCTTTTCATCGGACCTGGTGAAAAAGTATACGCCGGTATGATTGTCGGTGAAAACCCACGTACTGAAGATATTGAAGTTAACGTATGTAAGACAAAGCATCTTACTAACACACGTTCTTCAAGCGCAGATGATGCATTAAGACTTGTACCACCTAAGATATTAAGTCTTGAGCAGGCATTAGATTACATTGACACAGATGAGCTTCTGGAGGTAACTCCTACTCATTTAAGAATCAGAAAGAAAATTCTTGATTCAACATTAAGATACAGAGCTAACAAGAGATAAGCTGTATTATTAATTATTTAATTTATTTATTATACCATAACAAGGAGGATTACACACATGGAAAACGATTTAGGCGCAAAGGTTAAGAAGTTAAGAATTCAGCACGGACTTACACAGGAGGACGTTGCCAAAGCACTTGATGTTACACCTGGATATATCAGTAACGTTGAGAACGGTCGTAATCTTATGACACTTAGAATGTTATCTTACTATGCTGACCTCACACATGTATCTTTAGATTATCTTGCAGGAAGCGTTGACAAGTCATACCAGAACACTGCATTAGATAACGAGATTATGCAGCTTGTTCAGAAGCTCGATGCAGATACAAAGGAAAAGCTCATCCAGACATTAAGAATCTGGTCTAAGGAAGACTAATATAAATATAAGTTATGCCTCCCCTTTGTGTCTGGCATTATCTAAAGAAAGAGGCGCCTCCCAGGCCGCCTCTTTCTTTAGATATAGCTGCATACTTTTAAGTTATATAGTTATAGAACAAACTGTGTTGATGGGTTATCCCATTCAACATGTTTTGTCCTATAACTCTTATTTTCTCCATCCACGCTCGCCCGTATCTTAGATTTAATTCTATAAGTAAGAAGAAATATAAGATACATCTGGATTTTGTGGCTTATTTGGATTTTTCATATAAATTTCATCTTAAAAATCCAATTTCCCACATTTTACACTTCGTTAAACCACACTTTTTTTCTTTATTTCAAGGAAGCTTCATATAGCCCCAATATTCTATCAAAAATTAGCTTTCCAGACAGAAAATCTCCTTTTCCCGCCATTCACAGCCATTAAAACCTACCATATGCCATGTCCGCTTGCTCTCTCTGCTAATTTATCTCCCATGCCAGTTTGCGCCCCGCGCAAACCGCATAACCTCCCCACCATTCACAAACTCCTTGATAAAGAGTCTGCCGCGGTGTCCTATGGCTGCACTGTGCCTGTGTGTATGTATTCCATGACGGCACTGCCGTGCGGGTCTTAGGGCGGTGTTAGACAAAATATAATCCGACTGCTAAACCGTTCAAGCGAAGCGCGTTTTTAGCAGTCGGATTTAATAGAATATTGTCGTGCCGCCCTTAGAGCCGCTAGGCAGTAAAGGCCCGGAATACATACACACAGGCACAGCCCAGCCATGGGACACCGCGGCAGGCTCTGAATCTAGGAGTTTCCGTCAACTCTGGATGCTCTTCATGCGGTAGAACTCTCCCTTCAGCTCCATCAACTCCTCAAATGTTCCATACTCCACACACCTACCCTCATTGATAACCGCAATCTTATCCGCATTGCGTATCGTTGAAAGCCTGTGTGCCACAATAAATGTTGTTCTGTCTTTAGTAAGATTATCAAGTGCCTCCTGAATAAGCTTCTCTGATATGCTGTCCAGCGCAGATGTCGCCTCATCAAGAATAATAACCTTAGGATTACGTATAAGTGCTCTTGCAATAGATACACGCTGTCTCTGACCGCCTGAGAGCTTACCTCCATGCTCTCCGACTTCCGTGTCAAGTCCATCTGGCAGGCTGTTAACAAGGTCTGACAGATTGGCAGCCTTGACAACTTCCTTTAAGAATTCCTCATCCACATTATCGACACCATAGGTTATATTATCCCGCAGCGTTCCAGAGAACAGTATTGATGACTGTGGAACAACCGCAAGGTATCTTCTGTAACTTCTAAGATCTATGTCCTTAATATCATTGCCATCAACAAGCACCTGTCCACCTGTTGCAAGGTTAAAGCCTATCGCAAGATTAAGTATTGTTGACTTACCAGAACCTGATTCGCCGACAAGCGCAATCGTCTCACCCGGCTCCACATGCAGGTTTAGGTTATCAAGAACATCTACATCCGTATTATTATATCTGAATTTAACATTGTTAAAGTCATATCTTCCCTCAACATTATCAACTATTTTTTTGCCTTCGTTTTTCTCTATATCATCAGAGAGAAGAACCTCTCCAATCGAATTGACTGACTCAACACCTTTGGCAATAGTTGGAATTAATGTCACAAATGAAGATATCTGGTTAACAATAGTTGCAAAATAACTCTGATAAAGTGTTATATCACCTGGTAATATCGTACCTCTCAAAGCAAGCACACCTGTAAATGCCAGACATATAATCTGGAACACTTGAAATATTGCCCATCCAACAGAACCGAATACTGACTGTATAACATCAAGTCTGTACCCCTTTTCTGCCACGTTGAACAACTGGTCGCTTATCTTATCAATCTCCTTTTCCTCAAGCGCATGCGCCCTTGTAATCGGTATCATCTCAACCATCTCCATAACCTGGGCGGAAGTCTCTTCCATCTCATGTCTGAACTCATGGTTGCGCTTACGCATGACATTTCTGAAAAACACCATTGTAATCGCAGCAATCGGTGTTGTCAGAAGGAAAAATACGAAAACCATCATACTCTTAGTTATAGTTACCGACAGCGATATAATTATATTAAGAGCTATATTAAGGGTACTGATAAGAAGCTGTGTTGACAGTGTCTCCACCGCCTCCACATCTCTTATAATCTTGGACTGGAGTCTTCCTGACTGTGTCTCTTTATGATATGAAATTGAAAGCTGCTGAAGCTTTCTTACCAGTGCCTTTCTAAGTCCTGTCTCGGCATAACGTGTCGCAAGAGACTTATACCTTGTATACAGGTAATTAGTCGGGATATTGATTGCTATAAGCACAACCATAATTATACACTGTATGATTATATCCCTTACAGTGTTGCTGCTCCCTGTCGTTACATCATTGATTATGTTAGCTGTAACAATTGGAAGCACCCACACAGGACAATGCTTTATAAGGAAAAACAACACCGCAAGTACGAATTTGTGGTAATTACCCCTGTAAAGCCTTATCAATATAATGAGTGGATGGCCCTGATGCTTTTTGTAGCACTCAATAAACCATTTATCCACATCAATATTCTTTGGTGCATGTAAATTCATTGTCTCATCATTCTTTCACTATATTATCGACATTATCTGCCTGAATTTCTTCGCCGACACATCCGGAAACCTTAACATTCTTGAGGCGGAGTGTCTCTACATTAGAAACTATCATTCCCTGCTTAGAACTCTCATCACAGCCAACCATCATAGCCGCAATGCCAGATTTAGCATTTTCTGCATATGAGAAATCAATATTCTCAAATGTAAGCTCTTTAATCTTGCTCTCTGGAAGTCCACATATATAAGTTCCTGCCACATGGCAGTTCTTAGCTGAGATATCCTTGAAGAGAAGCTTTCCAATTGAAGGTGTTCTGTCATCTACTGGAAGTGGCTTCTTAGAACTTACATATTCTGTCTTTCCGTCAGGGTCACAGAAATAGAAGCTGTTAACAACAAATGGTGTCATAACGTTATCCATATCGATATTCTCAAATGAAATATCATCAAGAACTGATAATTTACCACGTCCACGTCTTGTCTTAACTCTCAATCCTCTGTCTGTATTCATGAAAACGCAGTCTCTTATATGTACATCATTAACACCTGCGGCAATCTCACTTCCGACAGTTACAGCGCCATGTCCGTCACGCATGCAGCACTGTCTTACAATCATATTAGTTGTTGGAACCTTGTACTTGTTAGCCATGTATATCTTACCTGATTTGATGGCGATACAGTCATCACCAACAGATATATATGTACCGATTACCTGTACATCCTCACAGCTCTCTGGGTCTAATCCATCTGTATTATGTGAATCGGCTGGTGCCTTAATCTTCACATCTATGAATTTAAGATGGTCAGAGAAATATGGATGGATTGTCCAGCATGGTGAATTCTGTACAGTTATTCCCTGCATTATCACATTTTCACAGTGATTGATGTAGAAAAGATTAGGTCTCCATGCTATATTTCTGACCTTACAGTTTTTCCACCAATTATCATGTGTAGTATTGCCATCAATAGTACCTTCACCTGTGATGCACACATTTTTAACATTGATACCACATATGATTGCTGAAAATGAATCAAGTGGATTACCTTCCCATGTTCCAAGGTTGTACTCATCAGTCTCATCATATGACTGTATAAGCCCTGGTAAGATTGGGAATTTCTCTCTGTCTGTGAAAGCAAGAAGTGTTGCTCCCTTTGCTAACTCTAATGTTAAATCGTCTTTTAAGAAAAGACTTGTTATTCTGAATGTACCTTCTGGCACAAGTACTCTTGAATCCTTAGGGCAAGCCATAATCGCACACTGGATTGCATTAGTATCATCATGCTCGCCATCACCAACTGCACCAAATTCGCGTACATTGAGTGTCACATACTCATAGTTAGTCTTAACATTTACAGGACCATATGTATTACCCTCAAACTCTGCTGTAATACTGTATTCTGTATCTGGCTTTAACCCGTGAAGAGATGTTATAACCTTATCTGTATTGATAAATTTCTCTCCATTCACGCATATATCATATGAACTTCTTGAATAATATTTTCCTGAATCTGTAAGCTCAACAACTACACTTCTGCTTGTAACAGATAATACTGTTAACTCCATAATACTCCTCCTTTTCCACGTCCGTAATCCTGATATTCCCTGTTTCTTATAGCTTCACTGTAATACATAGCTTTCATGGCAAGCATATATGTATTGTCAGCAGACTCGTCCAATGAATCCATAAGTCCCGTAACAACATCCTCATACTTCTCTGTGATAACCGCTTTCATACGGCATCCTTTAAGGAGTGCATAACCAAATACATAGTCAGCCTTAACTCCCTTTCCAATAACTGCGCCAGAGCTTACCACTGCCTTAACAGCCTCTCTGTAGTAATCAAGCATCTCGTGATATATCTCATAGAGCATCTGATCCATAACTTCCATTGCATCAATCAGTGCTGCGGCATAATGAGCCACGATATTATACGCTGCTTCATCACTGCCAAGCTTATCCTTATAGCTGTCAAACATATTAGTGTGATAGCTTCTTATCTGGGCAATAATATCGTTATATCTCTCCTTGCCGCCATCCTTAGTCTCATAATTCATATAAAATGGTGCATACATGTATGTTCTGCATAACTTCTTGACGCCATTATCCTGAGAACCTGCAAAGAAGCCTTCCTCATATCTTGGCTGTGTGTCAAGCTGTGCCGCTATCTTTTTAGCCGCATCTCTGTATCTCTCATCGCCTGTCACATCATATGCTGAGTAGAAGCCCTTGCCACACTCATAATTTTTAAGGCTCTCTTTATCATCAAATGTTGTGTTTTCCAGAGCCTTATCTGCAACAACCTTAACTGCCTCCGTAAACTTGTTATCACCAGCAGCCTTATACATGTCAGCTAACGCATTAAGAACTGCTCCAGTCACTTCATTGTCACTGTAATCAACCTGTGCTGTAAGCTGTTCTATCAGCTTGTCTTCAAGTGAAATATTTCTGCTTATCATATATCCTCCTTATAAATGTTTTTAATGCCTTACTGTAGTGGTTTATAATTAAAGTAATCAAACTCTACATACATATTTTCATCAATTCTCACGCCATGTGTACGCGCATATTCATGTGCAAAATTACCTGCATATGCGTACATTCCAATCATCGCGCCAGTGAATCTTTTACCTTTTTTAAGTCCTTCATCGCACAGATAATACACGTTGCTAAGCACCTCAATCTTCGTGTATTTCTCGCCATCAAAGCTTACATAGAACACTCTCTGAAGATTATTGACCTCTATCTTAAAGTAAATGTATTTCTCTTTAGGATTGATTTCCACGAAATTGCCATCTCTATATCCGTCAACATATTCCCTCACGCCTACAAGAAGCCTTGGTGACTCTTCCTGTGTCGCAAAAAGACCGAATTTTAAAAATGTGTTCTCATCATAATAGCATGTAACACCTGCATCCTGTCCCGGATATATATGTGGCATCTTCATCTTACATTCAATCTGGAATTTAAAAGATGTCTGTCTTCTTAACAGAATATTCCTGGCATACATGGAATTAAGGTCAAACCTGCTTCCCTTCATCTTAAGCCATGACAACTTAATATCTATGCCGTCCATCTGTGGTGAACGCGGGAATAACCAGTCAGTTCCAAGATATTTTTCCTTGAAATCATCATCGAAGCTCTCTTCCCATATTGTCTCTGGTAAATCCGGTTTAATCTGCAATGTGCTTGGGCCATCAAGATTATTGACTATCGGCCATCCATCTGCAGTCCATGTAATCGGGTCAAGTGCTGTCTCTCTTCCAAGAAGGCTGTATCCTTCCCCAATCTTTCTTCCACACAGATATACCATATACCACTGTCCTGTCTGGGTCATAACCGGCTTTCCATGTCCACATCGCTGGATTATGGCTGTCTCATCAGTCTGCCTCATAATCGGATTATAAGGACATGGCTCATATCTTCCATACAGCTCACGGCTTCTTGAAACAGTTATTCTATGTCCAGGACCGGTTCCACCCTCTGCCTCAAACAGATAATAAAAACCATCTTTCTTTAACAAATGTGGGCCTTCCGGTGCTCTCTTATTATCTCCATAATAAAGAAGTGTTGCCTCTCCAATCTGCTTAGTTGCATCTTTATCTAACGGCAGGATTCTTGCTCCCCTGTTAAGAAGCATATAACGCTTACCATCATCATCTGTGAATATTGATGGGTCAATTCCATCTTCATCTATAATAGAAGGCTTACTGTATGGTCCCTCTGGATTCTCTGAACTTACGATAATCTGCTTTCTGTATACATTACCATCATCATTCATTCTATAAGTTGCTGTTATATAAAACTTTCCCTCATAGTAAGATATATCAGGTGCCCAGTATCCTCTTCCACCCTCAAGCTCATCTAGCGCAGCCCACTCTGGATTAGTTATCGCATAACCTATTGTATGCCAGTGAACCAGATCCTTTGAGTGTGAGACTGGTATACATGGAAAATATATAAATGAAGAATTAACCATATAATAATCTTCACCTACTCTTACAATTGATGGGTCTGGATAAAATCCAGTTCTTATAGGATTCCTGTAAAGATTGTTATAGCTTGTTCCAATCTCTTTTTCAAAATATTCTCTCAGATTAAGAAATCTATTACTATATGCAATATCTATTGGTGTCACAAGATTAACATCACCTTCAAGAGGTGATAATCCAACTCTCTCAACAAGATACTGACACGATTCAACATTACCTGACATAGCAGCGTAATGAAGCATGCTTCTATGCTGGTCATCATGAATATTCATATTGGCTCTTGAATATTCAACTATGTATCTTATTATTTTAAGATTACCTGTCTTAGCTGCAAGCAGAGCCATCGACACTCCATCCTTATCTTTGCTGTCTATAAGTGATGGTTCATCTTCAAGAATTCTCTTTATCTCCTGTAACTTTTCAAGATATATAGCATCTTCTAATGTACCCATATAACCCCCTTCGGCAGTTAGTTACAATCTTGCTTAAATATGTCTGTACTTTTGCACATCTTGTACCTTTGCAAACCACGTACCCTTACACATCTTGTACTTTTCATACCATGTACTATGCCCGACTGCTTGTCTATTATACCATTAAATTGTACTGGCAATCTACATATTTTGCCCGTTTTTCCCGCTAAGTCACAGAAATTATTCCCGATATAATCACGCAAATCAAGAATATGAATCTAAATACATCTGTTCAAATAATTCAAATACATCTATTCACTTCGCTAAACCTCGCATTTGGCTTAATCATATTGTTTTACGCTATTTAAGCTAAGAATATAGTATATCTTGGATTTTTAGAAACAGTATTTCATAATTAAGAAAATAAGATGATTTAAGACATGCAAAATACCTGCTTTTTGGATTTTTATTCAGGAAAATGTCTAAATAATCCAAATTTTGAGAGAAACTAGATTCCGCTTCCACTATTTGATATAAGAAGCGTCTTTCTATGCAAGATGTAGTTCCCGCTAAGTGCAGGTTTCACTTACGCTAAGCAGAAACACCGGCAGTTTCTATGGATGCATGGTAAAAAAAAGGAGCCGGTAAAACCGGCTCCTAAGATATAACATAAGTTTTTAATTACTCCTTAACGGCACCTACGTTAACACCCTGTACGAAGTACTTCTGGCAGAATGGATAAATAACTGCGAATGGTAAAATCGCAACAATAACTGTAGCAGAAGAAATAGTATTAGGGTCAACCGCATCATCATTAGGAATATCAGACTCCATAACCATGCTTCGAAGCTTGATCTGGAAGTTAAATAACTTGTTATCTGTAATGTAGATCTTGAAGTTTGTATAATCATTCCAGAATGAAACGGCAAACATAAGACCAATTGATGCAAGGGCTGCCTTTGAAAGTGGAAGAACGATTGTAAAGAATATTCTCATAGGAGAACAACCATCGATCTCCGCCGCCTCGAACAGCGACTCTGGTATACCTTCGAAGAAGTTTCGCATCAATACCAGATTATATACGTTAATAGCCATTGGGAGAATAACTGCCCAAAGTGTATTAAGTAAGTGTAATTCCTTCATAACGAGGTACTTAGGAATCATACCACCATCGAAAATCATAGTGAAAAGAAGCATATAAGCAAGGAAGTTTCTTCCTGGCATCTCCCACTGAATCAATACATAACCACCAAGTGTTACAAGTAACAAACCAAGGAATGTACCAGCAACAGTTGTGATACATGAAATCACGAATGGTCTGTAGATTGACTGTCTTGTTATAACGGCATTATAACCACCCCATGTGAACTGGTTGGCTAACCACTTGAAACCATATGATGACTGTGCATCAAATGAATCAATGATAACCTTCCACATTGGAAGTAAGATGAATAACGAAATCAAAATGAATATAAGTCCGTTAACAAGAGGGAAGATTTTGAATTTTTTCTTTTTCTTATTTAAAACTATCTGATTATCACTCATTATCTAACCCTCCTTATACGATACCACGTCCACGAACCTTCTTACTTGCCCAGTTACAGCCAAGTACAAGGATCATACCGACGAATGACTTAAATAAACCAACTGCTGTTGAATAACCATAGTCTGAGTTACCAGAACCGAATGTCTTATCATAGATATATGTCTGTAAAACATCGGCAACAGCAACTACGGCATCGTTCTTTGTAACGAATACTGATTCGAAAAGGTTCATAACCTTAGCAAGGTTAAGAATGAATACAGTAATAATAGTGTTAGCCAAAGCTGGAAGTGTGATATGTATTAATCTGTTCCAACGGTTAGCACCATCGATCTGTGCAGCCTCATAGAGGTCTGGACTGATACCTGATAAAGTAGCAAGGAAAAGGATAGTTCCCCAACCTGTATCTTTCCAGATATTCATAATATAGAACATACTTCTCCAATATCTTGTATCACCAAGGAAATATATTGGTTCAGATATGATGTTTGCATTAAGTAATAAACTGTTAACAACACCAGATGCATTAGGATCAAGGATCATCTTGAATACAGATGCAACAACAACCCATGACATGAAGTGAGGGAGGTATACGATTGTCTGTACTGTTTTCTTGAAGCCTAAGTTAACGATCTCATTAAGAAGAAGTGAGATGATAACAGCCATACCAGTGTTAAGAACTAACTTAGTTAATGAAAGGATAAGTGTATTTCTGAAAGCTCTCCAGAAATAGATATCGTTAGTGAACATTCTGTTAAAGTGATAAAGACCTACATAATATGGAGCCTTAATTACATACTTAGTAAATGCGAAACGACATCCGAGCATTGGCCAGTAGAAGAATAAAATAACCATTACAAATACTGGTAAATACATAAGGTAGAATCCTCTGTAATAGAAGATCTTTGTCCATACACTCTGATTAATAGAGTTAGAAAGGAATCTCTTGTCTACGCCAAGATCCTTCTTGAAGTACTTTACAATATCAAAGAAACATCCTGCTATTGCAATAATAGTACCGATGATAATAACAAACATACCGCAGCCAATTGCGTACTTATTATCACCACTACCATTAGATAACAGGTCTGTTAATGAATATGTAACATACTTATTTCTTCCTGAATAACATCTAAAGTTAACAGCGAAGAATGAAACTAAATAAAGAACAAAGCTTAAAGCTGTTGTTATAATTGAAAATTTTTCTCTCTTTGCAACTACTAACAGAATTGAAGCAACGAGAAGGAGCAGATATACATACCATAAAGCAGCTATATCAATATTCATGAAGCTGTAGGCATCAGAAACCAATTCTTTATCAGTATTCTGAACGAATGGTAACATGCTTCCGATCATAGCAATCGCAATACCAATGATTGCAATAATCTTAATGTTAGCAGTAGCTCTCTCGTCTGCTAAAGCACCACATCTTGGGCAAACCTTAGCGTGCTTAGGTAATTCTGCATTACAAGACTTACATTGCATCTTCATACCCTCTTTCTTATATTTTTCTTAAAGCCTACATCATCATATAGATTCATAAGCTAAAATCAAATCCGCACCAGATGCCCACTGAGTGGGCATCCCGATGTGGATTTTTGTAAGATTGGTTATATAAACCTATAAAAATTACTTGTTAAGTGAAGCAAGGATCTGGTCTACATATGTCTTAACCTGCTGGTTGTAGTATTCCATACCCTGATCTACAGTCCAGTCACCAAGAGCAACCTTAGCAACAACCTCTTTTCTTGCCTTGTTAACATCGTTGAGGTAATCACTTGTAGCATCTGTCATAGGAACTGCCTGAGCCTGCTCACAGTTGTTAGCGAACCAGTCACCATTCTTCTGAGCAACCTCAGAAATTGTAGGTGCAGGAACACCATCCTTAAGCTTGCCTAATGCAAGGATTGGATCGATGTGGTTCTTCTTCTGAAGTGTGTTTGGCTTCTCTGGAGATGGAAGGAAGTGGAACTGTCCTTCTGTATATGTTGTTGGCTTGTCTTCCTTACCCTGAAGAGTAACTGACTCAGCCTTTGTATCCCAGTGTGTTCCCTTAGCGCCGGCTTCCCAAGCTAACTGAACATCGCCACCATCAAGCATTGTATCGATGAAGTACTTGAAGATTCCTTCTGGATTCTGAGCCTTCTCTGTGATACACCAAGCTGGTGATAATCTCTCAACATACTTACCAAGTTCCTTGATTGGGTTGATTGCGATAAGTTCGCTATCAAGCTTCTTTGACTCAAGGTTAGACTTTAATGTATCAGCCCATGTACCAGCCCAGTATGTGAATACACCAGACTCTGTAGAAGCATCTGTTGAATAGAACTTGTTACGAGCATCAGCTGTTGTCTGGCCGTTAGAAGCCTTATCAATAACACCATCAGCTACAGCTGTCTGAATTCTCTGAAGAGCATCCTTCATAAGCTGCTCTGAGAAACCATCAACATACTTGCCTGATGTGTTCTGATAGAATGAATACTGAGCCTTCTGGAAGAATTCTGGAAGGTAGTTAGTATATGGAGCTTCATCAGATACGAAACCTGGTGCTGAAATTACATAGTGACCAACTGAAGAAGATAACTGCTTTAAGTAGCCATAGTATGTATTGAAGTCCATAGTAACATTCTCAACCTTAGATACATCAATACCAGCCTTAGTTAACCAAGCCTTCTTGATGTATGTACAACAACCATTACCACGGTATGGAGAGAAACCATACATAGCTTTCTTTCCGTCCTCGCCAGCTACTGTAAGAGCTGAAAGTACGTTGTCAGCTGTAGAGATAAGTCTGCCTGAATTCTTTGTCTCAGAATTGTTCCAAGCATCTGTCATATCCCAAAGCATTCCGTTAGCTGCATATAATGCATAGTAATCAGATGAAAGAAGAACAACGTCTGCCTCTGAACCTGATGTGAAAGCACTCTTAACTGCATCATAGTAGCTTGAGTGAGGTGGACGAACCCAGTTGATAGTTCCTTCTGCAAGACCTGTAACCTCTTCAAGATACTTGTAGAATGCCTTACCACCATTCTCCTCTGTTACTACTGTGTTATCAACCATTACTGAGAATGAAGTTGGCTTAGTAACTTCCTTTGTTGTGTTGCTTCCACCATTAGAAGCTGCTCCACCGTTGTTGC
This sequence comes from Lachnospira sp., assembly GCA_050874305.1. Taxonomy (GTDB): domain Bacteria; phylum Bacillota; class Clostridia; order Lachnospirales; family Lachnospiraceae; genus Lachnospira. The sequence goes on from JBNMKL010000013.1 coordinate 34,771, forward strand.
CACATGCAACAAGACCCATTACAGATGTAAGTGTAAGACCTACTGCTGTAAGTTTCTTAACTGTTTTTTTCATAAACCTATAAACCCTCCTTATCGGTTTCCGGGGGCTACGACCCCTGTTCATATTTAAGACAAACGTATAATACCATTTTTGTGCTATTTTAACAAGACTATTTTGAACAATTCTTGTATTTTTTTTGTTCATTTTGTGAAAACGGCGTATTCATGCGGTTTGCAGGTATTGTCATTTTTAACATTTTTCGACATTTTTATTAAAAAATATACTTTATAAATGATTTTTCGACTGATTATATTCAGCTTTTTATGTAAATTTTGCACTATGCTAATCATTATTTAAATCATTTTTTATATCATTTTTACTATAATGGTACTGTTTTTTTAGTTTTTTATACTTCTTTTGTGATAATTTACCATTATTAATTTCTTTTTCTTCTTTATAATATGACTGCAGAATTATCACTTTTATAAAATTGCACACTATGACCTTTATTAAGCCCTATTTTCCCTGCAAATTCATCCTGCAATGTCTTCTCAAGCCTGTCTGTAAGCTGTGCATCCACAACAATCTCAAACACAACATTTTCTTCATATACTGTATCAAGCACTGGTATATCCATTGATGCCAGAATATACTGCAGTTTGCCAATGCTGTTATAATCAGCCTGTATATTACACTTAACTCCTGTTGTAACTTCAGTTAACTCTGCGTTATCAAGTGCAAGTCTGGCTGCACTGCTGTATGCCTTTACAAGGCCTCCCGTTCCAAGCAGGGTACCTCCAAAATATCTCGTAACAACAACAAGACAATTAGTTACATCACATCCAGCCAGCACGTCCATCATAGGCTTCCCCGCTGTTCCCGAAGGTTCACCATCATCGCTGAATCTTCTCTCCATCCCTTCATCGCCGCATATATACGCATAGCAGCTGTGCCGTGCATCAAAATACTTCTTCTTAATCAAATTAACTTTTTCAAGCGCATCTTCTGAAGATGTAACATCAAGCACAATCCCTATAAATCTCGATTTCTTCTCTACAATCTCAGCATTACCTGTCTTTAAGACTCTCTTCATATTAATAATTTATAACCTTTCTGTAATAAACTTTCCTATACACTGTTACTGCAAGTTATCTCTAATCAAATCAACCTCTATTATGCTGAAAATTATATAATTTGTCAAAGACATGTCTTTGTGATATAATTTCACGGTATAAATGCCATCTGATGGCATATTTAATCTAAGACTTATGAAAGGCATGGTTACTTAATATGAATTATGGCAAAAAAGGCATAATACAAAAGAAGAAAATGCTTACATCCTCGTCAACCAAACTTGGCACCAAGTTTGGCGTAGCTGGAATAAAGCTTTTATTCATAGCTGTTATAACCATTATAGTTGCAGGCTCCTGCCTGGCTCTTGGTGCAGCCCAGGGTATTATAGCCAGCGCCCCTGATGTATCATCAATAGATGTGTCACCAGAAGGGTACGCAACAAGAATATACGACGCTTATGGCAATGAAACCCAGGCGCTCTCCACAACTGGTTCAAATCGTATATCAGTTGATATTGAGAATGTTCCAATCAATCTGCAGCATGCATTCATTGCAATTGAGGATGAACGATTCTATGAGCACAATGGTATTGATATCAAAGGAATTGTCCGTGCAGCTTCTCTTATCTTTACCAACGGGGAGATGTCACAGGGTGCCAGTACAATAACACAGCAGCTCCTTAAGAATAATGTATTCAAAGCTTACAACGAAACCAAGATAGAAAAGATAAAAAGAAAAGTCCAGGAACAGTATCTTGCGGTCAAGCTTGAAACTGTTATGGACAAGCAGACTATATTAGAGAATTACCTCAACACTATCAACCTTGGTAATGGCTACTACGGTGTGCAATCTGCCGCCAAGGGATATTTTGGCAAAGATGTATCAGACCTTACGCTTAGCGAATGTGCAGTTATAGCATCTATAACACAGAGTCCAAGCAAACTTAATCCTGCCAAATCTCCTGAAAAGAATCAGGAACGACAGAGACGTGTACTAAAAAATATGTTTGAGCAGGGATATATATCAAAAGCTGATTATGATGAAGCTGTTGCCGATGACGTATATGCAAGAATCCAGAGCAATGACGTTGAGGTAGCCGGTGCAACAACCTATTCTTATTTTGTCGACACTGTCATAGAAAAAGTGGTTGCAGACCTCCAGGAACAGAAGGGCTATACAGAAAGCCAGGCATCCAATCTTATATATAAAGGTGGATTATCCATCTATACTACACAGGATATGGATATGCAGGCTATAGCTGATGATGTAATCAACGACCCAGGTTACTATCCAGCCAATACAGAATATTCAATCAGCTACAATATATCAATAAAAGGCACAGATGGTACTATATCAAGTTATTCCCACTACAGCCTTTTAGATTATTATACTAATACATTAGGCAATTCGTCTTTTACTCTGACATTCAGCAGTCAGGAGAAGGCACAGTCTTATGTTGACCAGTACCGTGAATATCTCCTTTCTAAAGGAGGCACTGTTGTATCTGAGAATCTTACATTTACATTACAGCCTCAGATGTCATTCACACTGATAGAACAGTCAACAGGTTATGTTAAAGTAATCGTCGGTGGACGTGGTGAAAAATCAGGTAACAGAACTCTTAACCGAGCAACAAGTTCAACAAGACAGCCTGGTTCTTCTATCAAGCCTCTTGTTGCATATGGTCCTGCTATTGATATAGGCGCCATATCACTTGCAACACCTATTGATGATGCTCCTTACTACTATTCAGGTGAAGATGCAAGACTTGTTAAGAACTACACAGAAGGTCAGTACCGCGGACTTATGTCTGTACGTACAGCTCTCAAGTTCTCGCAGAATGTACCAGCCGTTAAAGTTCTTACACAGATTACACCTCAGGTCGGATTTAACTATCTGACTAAGTTAGGTATATCATCACTTGTATCACCTAAGAACGCTATCAACGGCAATCACGACGTTGTGCAGTCACTCGCTCTTGGCGGTATGACACTTGGTGTATACAATATAGATATGACATCTGCTTATTCAGCAATTGCCAACGGCGGTGTCAGAATCACTCCTGTGTACTATACTAAAGTTACAGACAGAGAAGGCAATGTTATTCTTGATAATTCAACACCAGAAAAGACTACAGTATTCAAGAAGACTTCCGCATGGCTTCTCACAAGCGGGCTTGAATCAGTTATCAATGACACAGGCGGAACCGGTGGTGCTGCTAAGATGAGCAGTCAGCCAGTTGCCGGTAAGACAGGTACAACACAGTTTGACTCTGATAAATGGTTCTGCGGTTTTACACCATATTACACTGCATCTATATGGCTGGGTTACGACGATAACTCTAAAGCTCTTCCGGGATCTATCAACCACACTAAGATGTGGAAAGATATTATGGAACGAATTCATGCAGGAATGCAGACAGGAACATTTGAAAAACCTGATGGAATTGAGGAAGCTGAAGTATGTTCGCAGTCAGGCAAGCTTGCTGTTCCTGGTCTGTGCGATCAGGATCCTAGAGGAAGCCAGCTTATAACTGATTATTTTGCAACAGACCAGATACCTACAGAAACCTGTGATATTCATATCAAGGTTACAATATGTAATGACACTGGAAAGATTGCAAGAAGTGGATGCACTAACACAACAACCAAGATTATGATTAAAAAATCTGCTGTCAACACTCCAACTGATGCAGAAGGCCAACCTGAATATACTACATGGGATCAGGCTTATTCAATAACACAGGATGAATTAAATTCTCCATGTGACAAACATTCAGGAACATCAACATATAATGGAAGTACAGGCAGTTCAACAACTAATGGTACTACTGGCACAACAACCAGCCCAACTAAGGTTAATGGTACAACAAGTGCCACTAAGAGCAATAACAACAATAACAGCTCAACAACAAGAAGTAATAATAATACTGCAACGCTTCCATCCAGCAACACTGCAACAACTAAGAGCAATAACACTCAGCCAACGACCAAATCATCAAGATAACAGATATAGCAGGAGCCTGACGTCAAACAATAACGTCAGGCTCTTATTTTTAATTTAATCATTTTTTCTTCATTTTAGGCTTAAAGACCCACGAACCAATATATCCAAATATCATAGCCGCCGATATACCAACAGCCCCCGCCGTAAGTCCTCCTTTGAACAATCCAAGCAGACCATACTGGTCTATTGCTGATTTGATGCCTTTCCAAAGTGTATGTCCGAAACCAAGCAGTGGCACTGTCGCACCTGTACCAGCAAAATCAGCAAACGGCTCATACAATCCCGCAAATCCTAATATTGCACCTGTACATACAAGGAGAACCATTATTCTTCCCGGCATCATCTTTGTCTTTTCCATAAGTATCTGTACAACAACACAGATTAAACCTCCAACAACAAAAGCAATTATATATTCCATATCACATTCCCCTTTCAATAACAACTCCATGTGCTATTCCAGGGACACTCTGCCCCTCATTATAGCTCACGGTTGAAAGCAATGCTCCTGTCGGTATAAGAAGCACTCTGTTCCATCTTCCCTCAGACAGGTTATTGTAAATATATGAACTAAATACTGATGCTGAACAGCCACAGCCGCTTCCACCAGCCTTAGTGTCCTGGGTCTGTGAATCAAACATAAGCACACCACAGTCCGTATGATTGCCTGATATATCTATTCCTTTTTCTATAAGCATGTCTATAAGGATTTTACTTCCTATGCTTCCAAGGTCGCCCGTTATTATCTTGTCATAATACGATGGTTCAATCCCGAAATCTTTTATATTATTCTCTATCAGGTCTGCTGCCGCAGGTGCCATAGCTGCTCCCATATTCATCGAATCTTTGATGCCATAATCAACTATCCTGCCAGTCGTAAAACCTTTTACAACAACTTTGCTTTTACTATCATCTACAGCATCAGACAAAATAACCGCTCCACATCCCGTAACTGTCCAGCTTGAAGCCGCCGGGCGCTGATTGCCATACTCAAGCGGGAATCTGAACTGTTTCTCAGCACTTGCAAAATGGCTTGATGCTAATGCCACAACCTTTTCTGCGCCACCAGCAGCAACTGTTAATGCACCAAGAGACACTGCTTCTCCAAATGTCGAACATGCTCCATATAAACCGAATAATGGTATCTCATATTTTTTTAACCCAAAGGATGTTGCAATAAGCTGCCCTAAAAGGTCGCCAGCAAACATATATTGCACATCGTCATATTTAAGTCCTGATTTAATAAACAGTTTATCTATAGTCATCTCCTGAAGCCTGCTCTCTGCTTTTTCCCAGTTATCTTCACCAAACATCGGGTCTGGCACAATTACATCAAATCCATCTCCAAGTGGGCCTTCGCTTTCTTTCTGGCCTACAACTGAAGCTGTATATTCTATATACACTGGTTTTTCCAGCCTGATACTAGCTTTTCCTATATGCATATTAGTCCTCCTTAACACTTTAAAACACAGCAATCTGGATGTAATACAATATTCCCAGAGCAAAGCTTATCATTACACCATACAGTATAACCGGACCTGCTATTGTAAATATCTTGCATCCTATGCCAAACACTTCACCTTCTGCCCTGTACTCAATAGCTGGCGCAGCAACAGAATTAGCAAATCCTGTTATCGGAACAAGACTTCCAGCGCCTCCCCATGCTGTAATCTGCGGATATATATTAAGTCCTGTAAGAATAACGCTGATGCCTACAAGCGTTATGGTTTCCCACATTGCTGCATCATCCTTAGACATTCCTGTCATCATATAAAGATTAATAATTAATTGTCCTAAAGCACATATAGCCCCTCCTGTTATAAATGCTTTACAACAATTGGCAAGACAGTTATTTTTAGGTGTTACATTCTCAACATATTTGTTGTAATTTTCATTTCTCTTAGCCTCATTTACTTTCTTGTTGGTATTATCCATGCCAGATGCACCTCCTTACCCCATTAAATGTTTAATTTAAAATATTTTTACCGGTACAGAATTGTGTAATATATAATGTGTCCTACTGCCTTGCCAAGAGCTATGCATGTAACAACCAGTCCTAATCCAGACGCCACATTGACACGCTTCACAAGTATAGGAATCGCCTTGACATTCTCTGCAAGACTTACTACAAACAATCCTATAAACATACCAGCAAACAACCCATAAAACGCTATTATTACGGCTCCTGCCGCCTTAGGTACACTAAACATACCGTCATAGAGTGAAAGAAATGTTCCAACTATCACGCCCGCTACAATAGCATCCTCATACAGAAGAATATGTCCTCTTGTGCGTGTCACAGAAGCCGCCCTGTTAATCATTCCTATACTATTAATAACAGCAAAATATCCAGCCGAAGTCACTATTCCTCCACAGTAACCAAAGGTTGTGGCTGCTATAATCCGTATCCACAAAAGTATCATTTCTTACTTGTCCCTGAAAGTTTTGCTATCAGGGAATCCTCCTCATCCTTCTCATATTTATCCATCTCAACCTGTATAGGTGTTGGCGTGTCACTGATTCTGAGTTTTCCAAAATGGTTATAGAATACAATTATTCCAAGAGCCAGCCCTACACCATAAGCAATCTCTATAATGTTCATCTCACTGTAATCTGATATATCAAGCAGATTATATACTTTTTCAAATATCTCAATTGTACCAACATCATTGTTATATGCCATTATCACATACATGCTTCCAATAAAAGAAAACACACACATAAATGCTATCATAATCCACCGGATCACAGGCTTTTGATTATAAACCTCATAATCAACAAGTACCTGGTTTTCGCCAACTGGATTAATATCAACATCTGGCATTTCACTCTCAATTAATTCAATAAGTTCTGTCAATGCCACAAGCTTTCTGACATGCTTTTTTTCATACACATCCAGCGTACACACCTGCATATGTTCAATTCTGTTCTGTATCTGCTTGTCCTGGCAATTAACTGTACATACATCAGCAATTTTAACATTAATCTTTTTATCTTCTTTGGTTCCTGAAAGCTTTGCCGCTTTCTCTAAAACAAGATACACTTTTTTACTCACAATAAGCCTGCCTCCGTATACATATCACATAGTTCCCTATTATGATACCCATATGAGACAGGCTTATTCGCTGTGTTACCATATTTATCTATTATTATCCTCCGTGTTTTCGCATCTTCAACAGAATCTTTTTTTCCAGTCTCGACACTTGTACCTGAGATATCCCGAGTATACGTGCAACCTCCGCCTGAGTCTTTTCCTGATAATATCTCATATAAATTATGCGCCTTTCATCGCCATCAAGATGCGATAAAAGCTCCTCAAGCGTTATATTGTCTGTCAGCTTCCTGATTTCATTATTCTCATCAAGAATTCTGTCCATAAGCAGTATCTCACTGCCATCGCCCTGATATACCGTCTTTTGAAGTGACTCCACATCTGCACTTGCATCCATTGCAACTGCTATATCCTCAATTGACATATCAAGCGCTTCCGCAATCTCGCTTATAGCTGGCTCTCTCTTTAATTCTCTTTCAAGACGCTCCTTGACAATATATGTCTTATATGCAGTCTCCTTAATACTGCGGCTTACTTTTATCATGCCATCATCTCTTAAAAATCTTTTTATCTCTCCCATTATCATTGGGACAGCGTAAGTTGAAAACATAACGCCAAAACTTGTATCAAATTTGTCCACTGCTTTAATAAGCCCTATACTGCCTATCTGGAATAAATCCTCCCTGTCAACACCTCTTCCCTCAAACTTCTTAACAATGCTGCCTATAAGCCCCATATTATCGAGAATAAGTTTATCCCTTGCTTCTTTATCTTTCCTGTGTGCCCTTTCAATCAAATCCTTGGTAGAATCGCTAAGTCCACACATTTCTTTCATTATTCGCCCGCTGCTTCTCCAATTTTCTTTCTCATTGTCACTATCGTTCCTCTGTTCTTCACAGAGTCAACAACCAGTTCATCCATAAATGCCTCCATAAATGAAAATCCCATTCCGGAACGCTCAAGTTCTGGTTTGGAGGTATACAATGGTTCCATTGCTTTGGGAATATCATCTATACCTACCCCATTGTCCTTTATAACAACCTCAACCTCCTGCCCGGTTATGTTAACATTTATGTATATTTTCCCATACCTGCCTTCATAGCCATGAACTATACAGTTAGTAACAGCCTCTGATACAGCAGTCTTGATATCTGTTATCTCCTCAAGTGTCGGGTCAAGTCTTGTACAAAATGCCGCCACTGCAACTCTGGCATACCCTTCATTTTCTGATTTTGATTCTATAATAAGCTCTAATGTATCCATTACCTGTCTATTCTTGTCATTCACACTCATTTATTCAACTCTCCTTACAGCATCATTAATATCATTACATTTAGTTATTATCTTATGAAGCCCGGATATCAGAAGTATTCTGTCTATTGACTCATTAACACCTGCAACATATATTTTTCCAAAATCCCGTATTTTTTTATATCTTCCTAAGATAAGTCCTATTCCAGCACTGTCCATAAACTGTATTCTGCTAAAGTCAAACACGATATTGCATACACCACGCTTGTCAATAATCTCATCAACAACACTTCGCATCTCCTCTGCAAGGTGATGGTCAAGCTCTGCATTAAGACTTATAACCATCACTTTACCTGTAACAATATAGATGTAATCCGCTTTCCTGATTTCATCTTTTGATAATGCATTCTCTCCATTCATATAGTTTACTCATTCCTTTCGTTGCTGCCTTATGTTTTACACGCAAGAACCCTGACAGGAACTGTTCCTGTCAGGGTTCATCTTAAAAGTACTTTATTATATTAAACAGAGTATATCAAATTCTGCTATTAGTTAGTATTTACATATGTTGTGGCTTCCGCAACATATCTGCTTGTCTTAAATCCGTCAATTATCATATTATAATACTTCTTGGCATTCTCTGTATTGCCGAGCTCTGCATATGATTTGGCTGCATAGTATATTGCATCTACCTTTGTCTTATCGCATTGATATGACTTAACCATATAATCCGAAGCTGTTGTATAATCTCTCCGGTTATAATATGTTAATCCCTGGTTATATAAATCTGTTGACGCGTTGAGCATTGTCGCACCCGAAATTGTATTATACAATGTCTTTGCACCCTCTGATGGAAGTGCACTTACATCTACATCTATAAGATCTACTGCCGCATCTGTCATCTTACCAGCTATATAATTGTTAGCGGATGAAACTACTGATAACAAAAGCTTATTGCTTCCGTCTGTTCCACTAACCTGTTCAAGACGTGATTCAAGATTTTCTTTTTCTGTCTTAATCTGGTCAAGCTGGGTCTCTAACGAATTAAGCTCAACATTACCCGATGACAGCTGTTCACTATACTGCTGTAATGTATTATTATACTCTGCCCTCATTCCAGTAAACCTTGATGGCATAATAAGGAACCATATGATTGCTGCACCTATAACCACACCAACAAGAATATTAACAACTGTAACTGCACCATTACTTGGCTCCTTGTATGATGAGCCTGGAACTATGACATCATTACCGCTTAAAGGCCTTGCTTCAAGGTCCCTGCTCTTCTTGGTAAGCACACCAAGAGTAGATTCCTTCTTCTTGACATTAAGCGCTTCTTCTATCTCAGCCTGATATCTCATAGCTGTTATGTTATTATGGTCAATCTTTAATACAGCATTAACTGGCTTTCTTGCTTTCTGATACTCATTGTTCTTAAGATACATAAGAGCAAGCAGAAGCTGTGCACTTACAAGCTGTGGGTTCTGGGAAACCACTTTCTTAAGCTGTATTGTCGCCATATCTGTATTGCCTTCTTTAGCATATTTTAAAGACAGGTTATACTTCTTTATTGTTGCTGATATAAGCTCAAATCTTGCCTGATTAGACTGTATCTGTGTAATATAAGCACCTGCTATATTATCTGACTTCTGGATACTTTTGCTGACAACCCACTGGCTTAACGCTTCAACAACATCTCCCATCTCACAGTACACAAGTCCAAGAAGATTTCTTGCATCTATATTATTCTTATTAAGTGCCAGACTTATCTTAAGATTCTGTATCGCTCCAGAAAGATTACGGACCTTTGCCATCGAAAGTCCAAGATTATAATATGCATTAGAAGCACTTAACGCTCTTTTTGCCATTGTTTCCATATGAATCCTCCACATCCAGACATTAGTTAATTTCTATTGTTAGATGTCTTAGCATCCTGCATCATCTTATTAATCAGATCTGCTATATCTGGTACATTATTGTTGTATATTGCATCCTCTGCATCTTCAACCTCAAGACTTGGCTTAAACTTTTTAATCTCTTCTTCAAAATCTATCATTTTAATCTAATCCTCCACATAATCTACAGATATCACCGACAAGATACAGCGAGCCCGAAACAAACAATACCCCATGCATATCCTGTGCAATATGTACCGCCTGTCCAAATGCCACTTCAAGCTTATCATAGACATCTACCTGACGTACTCCATTATCAATAAAGCTTAGCTTAATTATATCTGCATCAAGCTGTCTGCTTCCCTCAAGCTGTGTAATAATTATATGGTCAAATATATGTGAATCACATATAATCCTTGCCATGTCGTTAAAATTCTTATCGCTCACAACCGAAAAAAGCAGTACTCTCTTTTTGTCTTTTGCTATATATGGAACTGATTGCACAAGACCTGCTATCCCTTCTGGGTTATGTGCTCCATCCACATATACATTATCCCTTATACGCTCCATCCGCCCATGCCAGCATGCACCAGCAAGCGCAGCCCTCGTCTTATCTAAAGACGTATCTATAATTCCTTGTGCATTAAGTGAACCTGCCACCATCAATGCTTCAAGACTGTTATCTAATTGATACATTGCTCCAGTGTTAATTCTAAAGCAATCATTACTATAATACCTATTAGATACCGAAAAATCAATATAGTTTCCTTCGTTTTTATAATTAATTATGTCTCCCCTGTATGCAAGCTCCACGCGGCATCCACATTCTGATGCCCTTGCCTTAATAACATCATCAGCCTCTTTGTTTCTTCCATCAAGATACACCAACGTTCCATTATCCTTAATGATTCCCGCTTTTTCAGAGGCAATCTTAGCAATCGTATTACCAAGTATCGCTGTGTGTTCAAGGCTGATTGTCGTTATAACACTTGCTATCGGCGTCTTTAATGCATTAGTTGAGTCAAGTCTCCCGCCAAGCCCTGTCTCCATAACCGCAAAATCAACCTTATATCTGTCAAAAGCAAGCACTGCTATCCCCAGAATATAATCAAAATAGGCAAGTTTTCCACCACCAAGCTTTTCATCAACATTTTTAACAATTTTAAAAAATGATGTAAAATCATTCTTGCTTATTATTTCACCATTAATCCTTATTCTCTCCCTTACATCAACAAGATGCGGAGAGGTAAACAGCCCTGTTGTATAACCATTTTCCTTTAAAATGTCATGTATGTATAAAGATACTGAACCCTTTCCATTAGTTCCTGCTACATGTATCATCTTAAAATGTTGTTCTGGCTCTCCCAACTCTTTAAGCATTGCCTCGCTCCGGTTAACGCCATAACCTTCCATAAACTGTGGAATGCTGTCAAGATAGGACACCACCTGCTTATATTCGTCCTGCATTATAATATACTCTTTCTATCTGCTTATAGATGTTATAGTCTTTCCATCATGATATATCTTTGCCACACTATGCTCTGAAACATTACAATATATAATGCCATTTTCATTATCTGCAGCATTCTTATCTGAAAGTTCCATAAACTCAGCAAGCACTTCTTCTATTTTAAGGAGTTCATCTCTTACAAATGTAAGAACCGCCTGTCCATATACCGAATCATCAAATATTATGCTTGTATAGAATTCATTCCATTTCCGCTTAATCTCCTGCGTTGTTTCAATAAGCTCTTTATTAGTTTCCTGATGAAGTCTTTGGCTATACGCTTCCTTCTGCTGTATTGTCCTGTCTAATTCCAGTCCTTTAGCCAGAAGTTCAGTATATTTTTTCTGTGTTGCATCAAGTTCTGCCTTACCAGTGTCCATCTGCCTTTTTACAGAATTAACCTGTGCATAATATTTCTTTGTCTCTGCTTCAGGCCGTACTCCTGACATATATACATCTTTATCTTTTTCAAGCTTTTCAAATTCAATATGGGAATTATCATATATCTCCTGTACGGATGCTATCTTTTCAAGCATTTTTTCTTTATCTTGTCCGTTTTTTTCAAACTGATCACGCAGCTTTTCAAGTTCTTTATCCGCTTCTATTCTGTTTTTCAGCATTTGCCTGAATTTATTTTCTTTTGCTATTATACTGGCAGCTTCTATTGTATTAACATACGAAGGAAGATTATTCATTGAAACTTCTGCACTGCCATAAATCTTCCACACAAGCTGTGCATATACTGAACGGCTTATCCTGTTAAATCCTTTAAGTGAAATTACAGATGTATATGCATATGCCGATATATAATCAAAACACTCTATTCCCATAATTGATACAGCTATCTCAAGATACTGCGTATGCCTTTCAAGTCTTAAAACTCTTGCTATTCCACGTCCCGAAAATTCTTTAGGAAAAAGTCTTTTTGATAAATCTCTTTTGGCATCCAGTGATATTATATCAAGCCTTTTCTGCAATCTCTGATCAAACTCTTCAGCTTCCTCCGGGCTTTGTTTTCTTATCATTTCATGAATAGCCTGCAAAACATCTTTATTATAATATATGCCGATATTATGAATTTTATTAGCATATGATGCATATCTTGGTATATCATACATTCTTGCTGCTTCCGACACTATCAAATATGATACCTTTTCTTCTGACATAATATTATCGGTCCCTTGCAAAGCATTAAACTTCTGCATTAGTGTTTCTTTAAATGTACTTTTTAACTCTTCCCTTGTCATGCCTGTAAGTTCGTCATATTCCTTCCTTATAACATCTGACATCCTTACAACTTCATAATCAATAGAAGAACCCTGCGATACCGTCTGTATTAATGACGAAGCCATTCTTGCAAGCACGCCAGCCACCTTGCTGCCAGTTTCTTTAGCAATATTAGTAAGATTAATATTCTTAATAAGCGCAAGTTCCATACGGATATCATTAGTTGTCAGTCTGTCAATATCATTAAACAGGTTAGGCATCGTAGTTCTCCTTTCTCTGGTCTATATATATTTCATAGTATTTTAGCATAGATTCGCCCATTATTACAGCATCTTTTAGCTAATTACCAAAAAGGGCTGCTGCCATGACAAAATTATCAAAGCAGCAGCCCAATATGAGTTTATTTAATTCAAAATGTTAATTAGCAAACGCCCTGAGCAAGCATAGCATTAACAACCTTCTCGAAACCAGCTATGTTAGCACCTGCTACATAGTTGCCTTCCATGTTGTATCTCTTAGCAGCATCATCGATGTTGTGGTAGATGTTAACCATGATATCCTTAAGCTTAGCATCAACCTCTTCGAATGACCAGCTAAGTCTCTCTGAGTTCTGGCTCATCTCAAGAGCTGATGTTGCAACACCACCTGCATTAGAAGCCTTACCACAGATGAACCATACACCGTTATCCTGGAAGTACTTAGTTGCATCAAGAGTTGTAGGCATGTTAGCACCCTCACAAACAGCCTTAACGCCGTTAGCTACTAACTGCTTAGCATCCTCGATGTCAAGCTCGTTCTGTGTAGCGCATGGAAGAGCGATATCACACTTAACTGACCATACACCGTGCTCGCCGTTCTTCTTCTCATGGTACTCTGCTGACTTTCTAGCTGCAGCATACTCTGTAAGTCTTGCTCTCTTAACTTCCTTAACTTCCTGAAGAAGTGCTACATCGATTCCTTCTGGATCATAAATCCAACCTGTTGAATCTGAACATGTAACAACCTTAGCACCAAGCTGTTCTGCCTTCTGGATAGCATAGATAGCAACATTACCAGCACCTGAAACAGCAACTGTCTTACCCTTTAATGAATCGCCATGGCACTTGAATAACTCTTCTGTGATATAAAGAAGTCCGTAACCTGTAGCTTCTGTTCTAGCAAGTGAACCACCGTATGTAAGTCCCTTACCTGTAAGAACGCCTTCGAACATTCCTCTGATTCTCTTATACTGACCGAACATGTAACCGATTTCTCTTGCTCCTGTTCCGATATCACCAGCTGGAACATCGACATCAGCACCGATATACTTGCAAAGTTCTGTCATAAAGCTCTGGCAGAATGCCATGATTTCTCTGTCTGACTTACCCTTAGGATCGAAGTCAGAACCACCCTTACCACCACCGATTGGTAAGCTTGTAAGTGAATTCTTGAAAATCTGCTCAAAACCTAAGAACTTAATAATACCAAGGTTTACAGATGGATGTAATCTTAAGCCTCCCTTGTATGGTCCAATTGCATTATTGAACTGTACACGGAAACCTCTGTTTACCTGAACCTGACCCTTATCGTCTACCCAAGGAACACGGAACATAAGAACTCTGTCTGGCTCTGTAATTCTTTCAAGAATAGCATTGCTTCTGTAAAGCTCCTCATTAGCATCTACAACTGGTCTTAATGACTCTAAAACCTCGCTTACAGCCTGTAAAAATTCTGGCTGATCTGCATTCTTCTTTGAAACTAACTCTAAGACTTCATCAACGTAACCCATTTTAGTTATCCTTTCCATTAACGCCTTTAGCGATTTAATATGCTAATATTATAAAGTGATTGATTAATCTTGGCAAGAATTTTTTTTAGTATTTTTTATTAAATTAATTAACCACTATCAATTCATTAAGTCACATCTTTGAAACACATATACTATATTATAGGTATCAGCAGTATATGTATTCCAGGTACGATATTTCTTGTCTTTCTGACAAAAAGTAGTATAATAGAGTAGATTTTTTATGCTTATGCAGAAACGAGGATATTATGTCTAATTTTTTTTCCAAGACTAATCAGGACATCTCATTAGCCTTCAAAAAGAAGTCAACTCTTAACAAAAAGCAGTTGATTCGCAGACACCGGGGTCGTGTCGCTTTATTTGGATTATTCCTGGTTCTGGTACAATTAATAGCAACACTCCTTTTCTCATATGAAGTGTTACAGCTTAATATTTTACCACTGAACTATTTGATAGGTTTATTCGTAATCTTAGGACTGCTGGTGTTATATGATTTTACTTCCCAGTTTAACAAAGCCCATGGAATTGGTAAATTTCTCGCTGTATTTCTTACTATCATCATGACATTTGGATTTTTTGCCGGTGATAAAGTAAATGCAACATTTAACAAAATCAATGGTAATACAATAACAACATCTGATGTTATAGATATTGTTGTTCTTGCCAATGACAAGGCTGAATCTATCAAAGATACTGTCGGTTATACATATGGATATAACGATAATATCGAAGGCTCACTTATCAAAAAAGCTATCGATAAGATTCAGACAGACAATTCATGCACACTTGCATCCAAGGGATACAACAATTGGGAAGAGCTGATTAACAAACTGTATGACAATAATGAAGTCAAAGTTATCGCCGTCAGTTCCGGTATCAAATCCAGTCTGAATGAAGATTATGATGAATTTAATGAAAAAACCAAAGTTATTGATTCTGTGAGAATCACCAAGCAGGTAACTGTTTCCAAAGGCAATGTTGTAGCTAAAAATGCTCCTTTTGTTGTATATATATCAGGAAGCGACAGTTACGGAAGTATCGCTGATAAAGGTCGAAGCGATGTTAACCTTTTAGCAGTTATCAACCCTGAGACAAGACAGGTGCTTCTTTTATCCACACCAAGAGATTACCGAATCACAATATCACGTCTTCTTGAAGATGGAACTGTGATATCTGGCAAAGACAAGCTTACGCATGCTGGTAACTCTGGTATTGAATATTCGATGAAAGCCCTGACAGACCTTTATGGAATCAATATCGATTACTACTATAAGATTAACTTTACTGGATGCGTAAATGTTATCAATGCACTCGGTGGTATAACAATCAATTCATCTGTTGCATTTACCAACGGATGGGAAGCTTCAGAAAATACATATCATTTCGTTGTTGGACCTAATGAATGTGATGGTGAAAAAACACTTGCATTTGTACGAGAAAGGAAGGCGTTCTCAGATGGCGATATGCAGAGAGGACGTAATCAGGAAGCTGCTATTGCTGGTATGATTGAAAAGGCAACATCACCTGCAATACTTGCTAATTACTCTTCTGTACTTGATGCTGTTGGTAATATGGTTCTTACCAACATGCCAACGGAAGTTATAACTAACCTTATCAAAGGCCAGTTATCTAACTCAACGCCTTGGAATGTACAGGCATATGCCGTAGGTGCCAAGTCATCTGGTTCGATGTACTGTGAACTTTATGGAAACTATGCCTCATGCCTTACACCGGACTATGATGACATCAACACAGCTATCAAGCTTGTTAACAAAATTGAGAATGATGAAGTATTTGATGTAGATGAATTCGTTGAAAGCTGCAAACAAGAAAATTCCAGCTCAACAACATCAACAACTAAATCAGCTAAATAATTAATTAAAATTAAAATCGGATGTATCACTTTCTCAATATAGGAAGTGATACATCCGATTTGTCTTACTATATATCATGCCAGCTCAAAATACTTGTTAACGATATACGCCACGCCACCATCATCGTTCTTAGGTGCAACTATATCTGCTGCCTCCTTGACGGCAGGATAAGCATTCTCCATTGCAACGCCAAGTCCAGCGTATTTTATCATGCTTATATCATTCATTCCGTCACCACAGGCTATAAGCTCACTATGTTCTATTCCAATCTGCCTTAAAAGCTCATTAAGAGATATATCCTTGCCGACATTCTTCGGTACAACCTCAAGGAAATAATCCTCTGAGAAGAACAAATCAAGAATATCAGGATATAACTGCTCTAACTCTGCCTTTGCTGGCAGAAGCTTTTCATGAGGTCCCACAAGAAGAATCTTAGCCTCTGGATAATCAACAAATGCCGGTATATCATCAATCTGCATAACCCTTGCGCTGTTGCAGAATGCTTCTTTTAACACATACTCATCTTCTGCCCGCTCTGATATTACAAGATCTTTATAATATGTCAGAGGTGATACGTCATATTTTCTTGCAACTTTGCAGATATCGGGTACACACTCCTGCGGAACAGTTTTTGAATATATAAGCTTTTCATTCTTGCAATCCCATATATTACCTCCATTATATGCAAGAACATAACCGCCTCTATCTTTAAGCTCCAGCTTCTCTGCCACTGGAAGCACACCAAACAAAGGTCTCCCTGATGCAAGAATAACAGCCACACCCTTATCTATAGCTTTCCACAACGCCTCCCTGTTCACATCCGGAAGCTGCTTATTACTATCCATAAGTGTTCCGTCAAGGTCCAACGATATCGCTTTATATTTCCCCATATTTTTCCTCATTCCCCATGTTAACCATGTATATTAATCTCTACTCCTGCCATTATATCAAACTCCCTCTCCCCCACGCAACCTAATTAACGCGTGGTTAAACATAATTATCCCTTTATCTTATCAATTAATTCTCAGTTGAAGGAATGAATCCATTATGTTCACCCTTCCATACCCTGATACCGGGTCGGGATATCCTTCTCCCTCCTGCTCAATATTCACATTACGCACGGCTCCCCTTGTAAGAATTGACTTAATCTGGTTATTACCCATAAGGCGGTTATTGCCATCCGTAACGCCCCATTGAAGCAGAAGTGCTGCCATTCCAGCCACATGTGCAGCCGCAACACTTGTTCCGCTCATAACTCTCATAACCCCATGTACATTGACAGAATTTGAATTAATATTGTTATCATATGGCGGCCATATAACATTAACCCCTGGAGCTACCACATCAGGCTTAACCGCTCCCTTAGCATTATACCCACGCCCAGAATCTATATCTGCACTTCCTGTTCTATGATTATAACTGCCAACACTTATAACTCTCTCGTCAGATGATGGTTCAAGCAGTGTTGTATCTGGATTTGAATTAAGAAAATATGTGTCTGAGCCCATTAATTTTTTCATATTAAGCCACATATTAAATGTTCCAAGTATTGTAGTAAGACTATATACATTAATTCTCCACACGCCCTGTGCTGGTCTTATCATCCTTATAAATACAAGTTCAAATCCCGATAACTCCTCAACAACCTGATACTCAACAGTTATCCTTGTCTTCTCAAATATAAAATCATGCGTATTAATCACATTATCCTTTGCTGGAATCCTTGCCACAATTTCTCCTGATGGAGACACAAACCCCACCGAAAGAATATCCATAGTACCAGCCCATAATTCTATAACAATCCCTTCTTCATCTGCACCGACATTTAATTCACAAACATATGGACTATTATCTGATACTGCTGTTGCTGACACATGCGTCCTGTTATCTGCCTCATTACCAACTGCAGTGACAACTGCAACATTGGTTCTTGCCGCTGCAAGTGCCAGCACATTAGCTAATGGTGTTGCTCCAGTTCTTGGCCCACTTCCCGTTGCAAGACTTATAAGTATAACAAGCGGTTTTTTCTGTAATCTTGCATATTCAAGCAGAAACCTCACCCCAAGCATCAAGTCGGTCTCCTCATACACCTGCTGGTCATCTGCTATAAAAAAATATTTTCTCAGATATTGCTTGGCTGGCTTTAATTTTACAACTGCAAGCTCCGCCTCTGGTGCGGCGGCGGCGGCAACTCCTGCAACGTATGTCCCATGTAAGGATTCATCCCGTGAATCTACTATACTATTATAATCCCCGCCTTCTTCCATCACTGCAAGTGCCCTGTTGATATTCTGCCTATAAAACACATTTCCAAAAAGCACATCAATATCATTATTCTGACTGTCATCATTCAGGCTATTATTTTTCTGGCTGTCATCATTATTTTCTGCTGTCTGGTCCCACAATGCTCCTATGCGGCTGTCAACCGGACTATTTTTGAAGATATCATATGTATAATCAATGCCAGTATCTATAATACCAATAATAACTCCCCTTCCCCTGACATCAAGCAATGGCTGGTTAAGCACACTGCTTATGCCTGAGCTGTCAAAACTTGATGAATCAACAGTCGCATATAACTTAGGAATTATATGATAGTTAAGGTCTGTCACAGACATAGTAAGCCCCCTTGGAAGATTACCATAACCTACTGACCAGTTTTCATCAACTATCTGTGTACAGCCCAGAGTTTCAGCATCATAATAAGCCGTGTTATTGTTAAATACGAAATCCATATATTCTTCACTGGTTGCATACCTTGCACATTCTTCTCTGCTTATTGCAGCCATAACATGCCCCCTGTAATTTTTTAATAATTATTATATTATATGGAAGCTCTGTTGGGTATTTCATATGATTTTCAACTCAAAAATCCAAAAAGTCATCTTTCTCACTTCGCTAAACCTCATTTTCGGATTAAAATTAAAAAAGATGCGAAAAAATCCAATTTCTCATCAATTCTTGGATTTCTTCACATCTTTTATTAATATTCAGCTAATCTCCCATTTTCAGTAAAAATAATTTAAAGGATTTGGATTTTCCTCACACTTCCAGCAGTTTTCAGCCAATCTTTCCCTTAAAACAGCTCTCACTTTATGCCCCAGCCTCAATAAGCGGAATCTCTATCCCTCTCATCTCTATTCTTGGAGCACCTTTACCACTTATATAATCCTCTGTGATAGTAACCTTTCCTATGTTGCCATCCTTAGGAATCTCATACATAATATCAAGCATATACTCTTCCAGTATTGATCTCAATGCTCTTGCACCCGTGTCTCTCTCAAGAGCTTTCTTAGCAATGAGTCTTAATGCATCATCATCAAACTCAAGAAGAACTTCATCCATGGCAAGCAGCTTCTTATACTGCTTAATAATAGCATTCTTAGGCTCTTTTAAGATAGATACAAGCATATCCTCTGTAAGCTTCTCAAGTGAGAATACAACTGGAAGTCGTCCTAAAAATTCTGGAATCATTCCATAATTTCTTAAATCTTCAAGAGTAACTTTCTCGCAAAGATTCTCATCATTATCATACTTATCTTTAAGATCTGCATTAAATCCCATTGAGCCCTGCTTGTTAAGCCTCTCCTTGATTATATCTTCAAGGTCAGGGAAAGCACCACCACATATAAAGAGAATATTCTTAGTATTAACTGTGACAAGCGGAACCATTGCATTCTTACTGTTAGCTCCTACTGGAACCTCCACATCACTTCCCTCAAGAAGCTTTAACATTCCCTGCTGCACTGACTCACCACTGACATCTCTGCTTCGTGTCTCTTTCTTTTTGGCAATCTTATCTATTTCATCAACAAATATAATGCCGTGCTCAGCTTTCTCAACATCATTATCTGCTGCTGCAAGAAGCTTAGATACAACACTCTCTATATCATCACCGATATAACCGGCTTCTGTTAGAGAAGTAGCATCAGCTATAGCCAGGGGAACCTGTAAAATCTTAGCAAGTGTCTTAACAAGATATGTCTTACCACTTCCTGTTGGTCCAATCATAAGTATGTTAGACTTTTCAATCTCAACATCATCTGACTGCTCTGCAACTCTCTTATAATGGTTATATACTGCAACAGACATAACCTTCTTAGCCTTTTCCTGTCCTACAACATGCTGGTCTAACAGTTCCTTGATATGATGTGGAGCTGGAATTGATTTAAGGTCTATGACTGGTTCAGATTTTTCTTTCTTTTTCTTTACCTTCTGCTTATTAGGTGTTCCCATATTATCCATAAAATCACCGAACAACATGCCATTGAAATTACCCATGTTAGGCATATTATTCATATTCTTCATCATATCCTCGTAATTAACACCGCTATTGTTAATAGTATCAAGAGTCTTTTGCATACAATCAGGACATATATAGATATTACCTGGCATAGAAATCATCTTTCCTGCTTTACTCTCTGTTCTTTTGCAGATATAACATACCTTTTCGTATTCGTCATTATTATTGTTATCATCTACTTCTTTATAATCTGACATAACTGTCCTCCATGTCTTTTATCTCATTTAAAGTACATCGTACATATTCCTTAGTATAACTATTAAACAATATTATGGCAATTAAATAATTATAAACATTATTACTTTTTGCTTCCAAGTTCTACTTCTACAGACTTAAGAACATACTGATTACCCTCAAGATGATAATACTGTACTGTAACCGTCTCACCAGCCTTATAGTACTGCATAAGACTCTGAAGTCCTGTCATTGAACTTACTGTCTGATCGTCAAAGCTTACAACTATATCATACTTACCAAGTCCTGCCTTCTCTGCTGCTGAACCTGACTCAACTGTTCTTATCTGAACGCCCTGTGGATATCCATAATAGCTTGCCATTGTACTTGTAATGTCAATTGCAGCTATTCCAAGATAACCCTGCTCACCGCTTGCTACCTTTGTTCTTGTCTGTCTGTTCATAAGGCTGTCAATAAGTTCTCTTACATTAGAGATTGGAATTGAATATGCCATACCCTCAACGCCATCTTCTGAAGTCTTAGCAAAATTAATACCTATAACCTTACCATCCGCATTAAGAAGTGCTCCGCCACTGTTACCAGAATTGATAGCTGCATTAGTCATGAACAATCCTTCAAATGTTACATTGTTAACTGTTATAGATCTGTCAAGCGCACTAATAATACCATTAGTAACTGACTGGCCCTCTCCAAGTGCATTACCAATCGCTACAACATCCTGACCAACAACTACATCATCTGAATCACCAAGTTCCGCAATTGCTATAGATGAAAGTGTTGAACTCTTGATGTCATTCAATGTAACTGCAACAACAGCCACATCCTTATCTGATTTAGAACCTTTAACTGTTGCACTCACAGACTCACCATCCGCAAATGTGCAGCTTAAATTGTTAACTGATTCAATAACATGTGCATTAGTAAGAATAAGAAGCTCTGTATCACTCTTTCCAACTATAATACCTGTTCCGCTTGTATTAGCCTCATATGACTGGCTGTATCCAAAATAAGATGATGATGTTACAGTTGTTGTTCCTGTAAGCTGTACCATAGCTGGAAGTGCTGCCTTGGCAACATCTGTTACATTCATAGTAGAAACAGCACTGCTGCCTGCATCATAATCTGTTGTTGTTGATGACATTCCAGTTGATACTGTAGGAATCTCTACATTGCTGTTAGACTGTATTGGATTAATTTTATTAGCTGCATAATTAACCCCATACATTGTTCCGCCTGCTACTGCTCCAAATAATACTGCTGATAATACAACCGCTGCGATTCTCTTTCCTATTCCCGAATTCTTTTTCCTGTCTCCATTATTCTGCTGTTTATTAGCTTTGTACTCTTCATAACCCTGCATGCTTCCCATGTTACCATAATTGTTATAAGAATATCTGTACTGTCCATCCTGATTATTATACTGTCCATTCTGGTTATCGTATTGTCCATTCTGATTATTATATTGATTCTCGTCGTACATTATATTAGTTCTCCTTTCAATGTTATATCAGAAATGTTAAAAAACACATTTCATCGCTATGATTGTATGTTAGCAATGAAATGTGTTTAGTTTGTGTTCTAATTGTTAAAAAATGCTGAACATCTAATAATTGCAGATTACTGTCCTACAGCTTCCATAACTGCTTTCTTTAACGCTTCTTCCTTAACTGCTGCATCCTCTAAGCTTGTGCCCTTAACTCCCATGTAGAACTTAATCTTAGGTTCAGTTCCTGATGGTCTTGCACAGCACCATGCATTATCAGAAAGTTCATAGTAAAGAACATTAGAAGATGGTAATCCAGTTGAGTGCTTCTCACCTGTTGCAAGATTTACAACCTCATCCTTCTTGTAATCCCTTGTCTCAAGAACATTCCAATCACCAAACTTCTTAGGAGGATTACTTCTTAAATCATCCATCATCTGTGCAATCTTAGAAGCCCCTTCTGCACCCTTCATTGTTATGGCAACCTGTCCTTCTTTATAGTAACCATATTTCTCAAATATATTAATCATCTGATCCCAGAGAGTTATTCCCTTTGACTTATAGTAAGCTGCTGCTTCACATAAAGCCATAACTGCAACTGGAGCATCCTTGTCCCTTGCATGAGTTCCAACCAAACAGCCATAGCTCTCCTCAAAACCAAACTCATACTCATATGTATGCTGCTGTTCAAAGAACTTAATCTGCTCACCAATAAATTTGAATCCTGTAAGTACCTCTATAAGCTTGAGGTTATACTCTGCTGCAATCGCCTTAGCCATATCTGTTGATACTATAGTTGTAACAAATGCACCATTAGAATGTAATAATCCCTTCTCCTTACGCTGTGATAACAGATATTCTGCTATAAGCATAGCTGACATATTACCTGTAAATGATATGTACTCACCTGTCTTAGTATCCTTAGAGTATATTCCAAGTCTGTCTGCATCAGGGTCTGTCGCAAGAATAATATCTGCATCAACTTCCTTTGCAAGCTTGAGAGCAAGTGTAAATGCCTTAGGGTCTTCTGGGTTAGGATAGTCAAGTGTTGTGAAATCTGGATCTGGCTTCTCCTGTTCTGGAACAACATATACATGCTTAAATCCTAATTCTTTAAGTACCCTTCTTACCGGAACATTACCTGTTCCATGGAAAGGTGTGTATACAATCTTGATATCGTCAGCAACTGACTTGATAACATCCCCATTAAGACTCATCTTCTTCAATGCTGCGATATATTTATCATCCATATCATATCCAATTACATTGTAAAGACCGCAGGCTCTTGCCTCATCAATATCCATTGTCTTAACTGTATTATAATCTGTAACAGCCTTAACCTCTGATATGATCTGTGAATCCTTAGGTGCTGTAATCTGTGCGCCATCTTCCCAATATACCTTATAACCATTGTATTCTGGTGGATTGTGGCTAGCTGTAACAACAATACCAGCTATACAATGAAGTTCTCTTAATGCAAATGAAAGTTCTGGTGTAGGACGGAGTGTTGGGAATATATATGCCTTAATTCCATTAGCAGCAAGACAAAGTGCCGCCTCATCTGCGAATTCAGGAGACATTCTTCTTGAATCGTAAGCAATAGCTACACCTCTGTCAGCAGCATTTTCTTTGATAATAAAGTTAGCCAGACCCTGTGTTGCTTTTCTTACAGTATAGATATTCATTCTGTTAGTACCATTGCCAATAACACCTCTAAGACCACCTGTACCAAACTCAAGGTCCTTGTAGAATCTGTCCTCTATCTCTTTCTCGTCAGATGCTATAGATTTTAATTCCTCTCTTGTCGCTTCGTCGAAATATTCATTATCGCACCAAGCCTTGTAAGTTTCCATATAACCCATAACTTTACCTCTTTTCTATAATTTTATTATCTTTTCGTACTACTTTATATACCTATTATAATATAAACGTATATTCAAATCAATCTTCCTTTAATGACTTTGTGAATGCCTCAGTTACAGCATCCAGAGCTTTCTGTTCATCTTCACCTGTTGCTGTAAGACGTATAACATCCCCGCATTTAACACCAGCCGCAAGAATTGATATAACGCTCTTGGCATTGGCAGTTTTACCTTCACCATATTCGAAAGATATCTTGCTGTTGTACTTAACCGCTTCCTCACACATAGCTCCTGCTGGTCTTAAATGTATTCCTAATGTGCTGTCTATTGTAATATCTCTGCTTACCATGATGTCCTCCCCTTTTAATTATTTCTTGTCTGCTGGTTATTATCGTTACCAGCCGCCGTTGTCTGTAATGTACTATTCTGTCCTGATGCCGTTCCATTGGCCTCAACAGCAGACCTTGTCACATTGGTATTAGATGCCGGTGTTGTAGGCTGCTCAGATTTTTCTATTATAACTTTAACCCTGTAAGTTCCGTCCACACTGTAGCCATCTGGAAGGCTTACATTTACTGCAACTATATGCTCTCCTGCTGATAAAGATGCAAGATTTACAGACAAGCTTATATCATCTGAACTAAATGACTGGAAATCTCCGCTATCAGTTTTAACGGAGATACTCAGCGAACTTACAGATGTGTCAAATGATGCCTTCATATCTGATGATAGATTGTTCATCCTTATTCTGGATACAGGCACACTGAATTCCCTGCTGTCCTTACTTACTATCCGCGCTGTCACTGTAACAGATGCATCTGATGTAAATGCTACAGACTTATCAACATAATCTGCAAGATTAACTGATATTATCTTATCTGAAGACTGACCATTGACATCTATTGCTGACGATGGAATATTAATTTCATTAATTCCGCTTATAATATTAGCCGGACCTGTTATTTCAATCTCATTAAGCGATAAATCAAGACTCTTTACAACATAATTATCAGAAACTGTTCCTGTGTATCCATCAGCAGATACTTTGACAGTTTTTATCTGGTTAACTGTTACAGCACAATCAGCATCACCTTTTGACATGACAAGCGAATCGTCTTCTATAACACTGCCATCATTATCCACAAGACTTATTGCCACATTTTCATTGAAATTCTGGTTTTTGCCTGCAACATTGATTGTAACTACTGCATTAGCAATCTTTCCAACTGCTGACGATGAACCTGTCACCTTAACGGAATCTGGAAAAATGCTCACACCGCCTATCATATAGCCACTATCAAGATTTCCTTCTATATAATGCTTTATTGTAAATTCTTTAGTTAATCTGTTTTCTATCTGAAGTCTGACAGCCGTTGTCCTTGGTATAACCTCAACATTCTTCAGCTCTCTGCCATCCTTAACAACCTTAACATCAATATCAACATAATCCGCAAATGCTGTTATCTTGCTAAGGTCAGCAGTTGCAACTATATCACTTGATTTGAGTTCAGTTATGATACTTTTAGGACCACTTATATACACAGATATTCTGCTGCCATCAACCACTTCATAAGTATAATCATTGTCTGTAAGACTCTCTGTATTTTGAAGTTCAACAGCGACATTACTTATGGTTACACTGGTAGTCGGGTCATATATATTGACTATTATAGTCCACAGTATCAATGCACCTACCGCAGAAAGAATCTTCAGAGAAAAGTTTTTAAATATCTTTTCCTTCATTCTTAAATCTTCCTCTCCATAACTTGAACGACTTAACATCAATATTCTTCATTCTAAGGTATTCAAGCTTATTGCGAAGTGAATCTTCATCTATATCTCTTATAAGCTCTCCACCCATAGCAACAGAAACTGCTCCTGTCTCTTCCGATACAATTATAGTAAGGCTGTCTGTCACTTCACTTATGCCAACACCGGCACGATGTCTTGTTCCAAGATCCTTACTAAGATTATTATCTGTAAGCGGAAGATAACATGTTGCTGAAACAACCCTGTTTCCTCTTATGATGACTGCACCATCATGTAATGGTGTATTATGTTCAAATATATTGATAAGTAACTGGCTTGTTACAACACCATCTACCTCAATACCTGTCCTTATATATTCCTCAAGCATCATATCCTGCTCTATAACTATAAGCGCACCAGTCTTGACTGCTCCCATCTCATACACAGCACGGAGTATCTCATTAAGTGTCTTAGAACTGTATCTTTCACCTCTGTGTGAATCCCCAACATTAAGGAACCCAAACCATATTCTCTTTCGTCCAAGCTGTTCAAGAGCCCTTCTTAACTCTGGTTGGAAAATAATTACAAGGGCAATTATTCCAACACTTATTGTCTTACTTGCTATCCACAGTATTGTTCTAAGATTAAGAACATATGCAATAACAGCAAAAATCAAGACAACTATGATTCCCTTTAGCAAAGCCCATGCTTTAGTATTCTTAATCCATACCAAAACATTATATATAACTATTGCTAACAGCAGAATCTCGATTATGTCTGTCCAGGCAACTCTAGGCATATACAGCTTTGTCAGATAATTCTGTGCAAAGCTACTCATTGTACTCATAATACCTATACCTCCTGTCCTCTGATATCATTCAAATTAATTATCAATTATTCATCATCTTCATCTGTATCTACGTCTGATACTCTTGTTGTTCTTGATACTGTATCAGCTTTTCTTGTCTTCTTTCCGTTAATCTGCTTAACTCTCACATCTTCACCTACAAGTGTTATCTTAGGCACTGCTTTAACATAGTAATAATATTCATCGTCCTCAAATTGCACATATTCTGTTCTCTTATAGTCGACGCTGAATAGTAAGACCTTACACACATATCCACCAGCCACACCTATAATAAGTCCTATGAACATGCTGATATAGTTAAGCTTTGCGTTAAGTGCCAGTATTCCAACCATAAGTATAAGAAACTCAACAAGTGCTCCTGCAACAAGTGCATATGTCCATGCATTATCAATTGTAAGTTTCTTGATGCATCCAATAACTATAATTGATACAACAGCTGCAAGAATCATAACAATACAAGCCCTGTCATTAACAAAACTCTCTGCTATGTATGACATCTGCTGTACAGTATCAGACACTGACATATTGGTAATAGCTGATTCATACTCACTTGCAGTTCTAATTATATTATATATGAGAATACCAAATGATACAGGAATAACAGATGATATTCCAAGTCCAATACCAATTATTACAGGAACCGCTGCATATAATTTAAGTCCGCACAACATAACAGTTGCAATTATTATATAACCCTGCTTAGGTGCAAATCGTAAAAACAACAGATACATTACAAGAATAACACAAAGTGCTATAAGACAGAATTCTGCTGAAATTGCATACAGATGTGCCAGCATATATAAAGACAATATAAGTATTGTAAATTCACCTGGTATAAATGCACATATGGCAGCCAATAAAATAGCTATCAATGGATTTTTGAGTTTAGTCATATATCCGATGCTCATATTAAGCATAAGAAACGACACAAGTGCAACAACAAATTTAACCGCTGGTCTTATATAGACATTATATTCGCCATATATCTTTCTTATCTTTTCCCTTAACTCTAATAAAAAATACATATATATCCTCCACTATTACTTCCTTTTTCTTTGTCCATTGTAGAATCTTTCAAGCTTATTAAGCCTCATAAAATATCTCTTGATTCCACTTCTTGATTTATCGTACTGGTACGCACTGTATACTCCAGAAATAATAGCATATATAATCAGTGATATGATATAATACACAGCAATCTTTTTACCCAGTGTTGCATAATCCATGCTGTTAATCTGTCTTATTATTGTCTCAGTATTACTGATTGCAATCATAATAACAATAATTATAAATGCCAATGTAGTTGTAATCGTACTCTTTAAGGCTGCTAATGCAACATAATCGCCTTTATAATATCTGGCATTACGAAGCATCTTCTTTCCTTCATTCTTCTCGTATATAGCCATCTTGGTCATCATCTTGACCTTGTTTTCATTAAGCAATGATTCCACCTCTCACAAATACTATATTCTACATTATTGTAACACAATAAAATCTAATTGTATATTACAATTTGCGAATGACCACCACCTGCTGCAACTACTATTCTTACCTTTTTGTTATCTGCAACAAATGTTTTATCAGTATTAGCTGTCTGATATGTACTCCACACCTGTGAAGAACTTTCTGGTATCATGCTGGCGATGACTGACTGAACCTTAGAATCAAATCCAGCGCCTCTCTGCTTAATATAAATAATAGTAACATTAGGCTGTGTAACTATCTCACCATAATACTGTCCATTCTCTTCATATGTATACACATTAGATATAACTGGTGTAAATCCATTAGAAGGAAGAACTTCTCCCACATTAGTACTGTTATATCCTCCATTGCCCCCTGTTGGATTGTTATTAGAATTGTTGCCTGAATTATTATTAGAATTACTGCCAGTTGGCTGCTGTGCCTGATTGTTCTGGTTCTGTCCATTCTGATTATTCTGGTTCTGACTGCCCTGATTTTCAGAACTTATCTGTGTATTCTGTTCATTCTGTCCACCATTATACTCATTTTGTCCACCAGGTGCCCCCTGATTATAAGTATATCCAGAATTATTCTGTGTATTGCCAGAATAACTTATATCACCATTACTTGCTGTATAGATTGGAAGATTATTAACGGAACCTGATGCAACTGAATCAATACCCTCTATAACAATAGAATCTGACACATTACCTGCTGTTGCAGTAAGAACAGCAGTTCCTTTGCCCCTTACAACAACAACTCCCTCATTGGTTACTGTAAATACGCTATTGTTACTTGAACTCCATGTAAGAGATAAATCTGTATTAGCTGGTGTAACAAGCGCAGCTACCTTAACCTGTGTTCCAACCACCGCGGCAAAATCATCCATCTGAATCTCAACTGTAGCATCAACTCTCTGTGTATCCCATGATGAATCTCTTGTCTCAACCTGTGCATTGACCACTGAACCTGCTTTACTTACATTAACCTTCGCAGATGTATCATTATCATTCTTATGTACAAACACTCTCACAAGCACAATAATTAGCACAGCAAGCACAACAAGAGCCGCTGTCAGACCAATGAGCATATATTTATTAGATTTATTCTTACTATTACCAGCCATTAATTTTCTCCATATTTTCAATAATTCTGCAAAAAGGCTGCCGCTTCACGATTAATCGTTAGTACGACAGCCTGTTAATACTATTACCTATGCATTTTTATTAAGACCATTGATAGTCTCTGTAACTTCCCCAAGCACTTTCTTGATGTTAACGCTTGTTGTAGCCATGCCCTGTGCAAGTTTCTGTACTTCCTCTGCAACAACTGCAAAGCCTCTTCCTGCCTCACCAGCTCTGGCTGCCTCTATACTTGCATTGAGTGCGAGTATTCTCTGTCTGCTGCTATATGTTTCTATCTGCTTGACATTCTCATTAGCAGTTACAACCTGCTTTGCAGCAAGACTGATTCCTTCCTTAAGTCCATCCATTATCTCCGAATTAACCTTAGATGTATAACTCGCCCTTACGAACATGTTGATAACATCACCAAGAAGATTAGCTGATGCTTCAATCTCTTCTCTTGACTTAACATTAACCTTATGAAGAGCATCTATATATTTATCTTCATCTATTCCTAATTCTCTGGCTGTCTGTCTGAACTTATCCTCATCAGGATTCTCTGGAAGAACCTGTCCACCAATTACACTTCCTAATACAGTTCCATCATCAAGTGTTATCGGAATACCAAAATCAACAAGTCCTGCATGACAGGAATACACTCCATGTCCCTCACGATCATTCTTCTCACATCTTCTGCATCCTTCAGCTGAACCTCTTGTAAGCCCTATACAGAAATCCGTAAAATTATAACAATCACTAATATACTCGCCATCTGCACCAACTGCCACTGTAGCAAGGCCTGTACTCTTAGCCCAGTTACGCATTATATCTTCAAACTTATTCATGTCACAAAAATCTTGAATCTTCATGTTGCATCCCCTCCAGTTGTTTAAGGTAGTGTCAACTCTGACACTCCACTTTTCTATTTTTCTTTATATTTCAAGGGTTTTCACATATTTTTGCATAAAAAAAGTGACTACCCCCTAAATAATCAGTATAATTGAATCTGCGACAAAACAATCATCCGTAT
>JBNMKL010000014.1:0-63516 GCA_050874305.1 Lachnospira sp.
ATAAACTTGACGTCTTGGAATGCTTTGAGGATGCAAATCATTCGCTAAGAATTGGTGAAATGCTTGTCAAGCAGGCTGAGATTTATGAAGCACTCGGAGTTGAGGCACCAACCTCGTCATGTTAATCCGAGAATCCAGGTATAATACCCGATTCTGATAGTGGCTTTGTCCTTGTCTGCAATCTTTCTTGTCTCTCTGACAAGCTGGTTCAAATCCCACATAATGACAAGACTTTTTCTGTAAAAATGTTCTCCGGCAGGAGTAAGCGAAAATGTCCTGTTATGTCGTTCTAATAATTTTACGCCCAGCTCATACTCTAATTTCTTAATCTGCTGTGAGATTGCTGACTGCGAGACATGGCACTGTTCAGCAGCCAGATAAAAATTGCCATTCTCAATTACAGCCTGTAAATATTCAATCTGTCGAAGAAACATAGAAACCTCCCTGGTAATTCCCCGTAATTCAATTATCAATAACTAAAGTATAAAGAATTGATTGAGAAGTATTAATATACTATTCTTGTACCAGATAGAGAAAACACATCAGACAGGAAGATCTGTCGGATAAAGAAACACATTAGAAAGAAACATTTCAGAAAATATAAGGAGGATACATAAATTATGGAAAAAAATCTTATTATCTATTATTCACGCAAGGGTGAGAACTATGTTAATGGCAGGATTTTAGACCTGAAAAAAGGTAACACAGAAATCTGTGCGGAGTTTATTAAAGATGCAGTCGGAGGCGACCTTTTTGAAATCGAGACAGTAAATGATTACTCAAAGGATTATAACGAGTGTACAGCAGAGGCAAAGAAAGAGCTTGCAGAGAATGCGCGTCCAGAATTAAAGAAGTATCTTGATAACATTGATTCTTATAAAAATATATTCGTATGTGGCCCATGCTGGTGGGGAACATACCCTGTTGCCGTATTTACACAGCTTGAAAAGCTTGATTTTACAGGCAAGAAAGTGATGGCACTTATGACACACGAAGGCAGTGGACTTGGAAACAGCGAGCGCGCTCTTAGAAAGATTTGCAAAAATGCATCATTTGGAACAGGTATAGCAATTCACGGCGCAGATGCATCTAAGGCGCAGAAAGCTGTAGCAGAATGGGCTAAGGACAATGCAGAGTAATAATAACGAAATGAATAATTACAGGAAGGAGAAATTAAAAATGAGTAAAAAAGATGTTATGATTGTAACTGGTGCAGGACAGATTTCTATGGCAATAGCAAGACGAGTGGGTTATGGAAAGAAGATTGTCATGGGTGATAAAAATATCCAGAATGCCACAGTTGACAGCAGCAGAGGATGAACAGCTTGCGACAGCGCCAACAGAAGAACTGTTAAAACTTGACATCTTACAGCCAGAGAACATTAAAGATACACTCCATGCGTACCAGTTGGCAAAAAGATGTAACGAAAAGCGTGTTATGGCTCAGTCTGTTGAGTGGGGCATGCGTGGCGCAAGGCTGAATGCTATCGCACCGGGAATTATTGTGACACCACTTGCAATAGATGAATTTAATGGGCCAAGAGGAGATTTCTATAAGAATATGTTCGTCAAATGTCCTGCCGGAAGATCGGGAACAGCGGACGAAGTAGCCAATGTGGCAGAACTTCTCATGAGCGATAAAGGCGCTTTCATAACAGGCTCAACATTCCTTATTGATGGCGGCGCAACATCAAGCTATTTCTATGGGCCATTGAAGCCAGAAAAATAAAAGTTTCTATTTGACATTTCTGAAAAAGAAAAATATAATAATGCACAGACGAGTAGCAGACTAGCGTAAATCCAGTTTTGCTGCTCGTTTTTTGTGCACCTGCTGTCGCACATTATGAAAATATATAATACAGTTAAAAAGTGTGTAGCTTATCAGCGTAAGTCCAGCTTATGCGATAAACTGCACACTTTTTTGTGTGGAGAAGGAGGAAAATATTAAGATGGCAGAGAGTAACAAGATGAAGGAGATGCCGGTAAATAAGCTCATGGTTCAGATGGGATTACCAATGATATTATCTATGGCATTACAGGCGGTTTACAATATTGTAGACAGTGCCTTTGTTGGTAACATGAGAGTGGGAAGCGAGGCAGCACTTAATGCGCTTACCCTTGTATTCCCGGTTCAGATGCTTATGGTTGCGATTGGAATTGGAACAGGAGTGGGAACGAATGTGCTGCTTGCAAGAACACTTGGACAGGGCAATACGAAGAAAGCAGCCAGGGTTGCAGGAAATAGTTTATTTCTTGGAGCGGTTATTTATGTAGTGTGTTTATTGTTCGGAATTTTTGGAGTAAAAGCATACATATTGTCACAGACGGTTGATTCAGAGGTTATCTCAATGGGAACGAGTTATCTTAGAATATGTTGTGTGTTGTCTTTTGGAATTGTTTTCTTTTCACTGTTTGAGAAGTTATTGCAGGCAACAGGACGGTCATTGTATTCAACAATAGGTCAGGTGGCTGGAGCATTAATAAATATTATTCTTGACCCAGTTATGATATATGGTATCGGACCTTTTCCTGAGATGGGAGTAGAAGGTGCTGCATACGCAACTGTAATAGGACAGATTTTATCAGCGGTATTATTATTAATTTTTCATCTGAGATTAAATAAAGAATTTGAGCATGACATGAAATATATAAAACCAGACGGCACAATTATCAGGGAAATATATTCAATCGGACTTCCTGCAATCATTGCACAGGCACTTATGTCAATTATGGTTTATGTCATGAATCTTATTTTGAAATTTAATCCATCGGCACAGACCGCATATGGGCTGTTCTACAAAGTTCAGCAGTTTGTATTGTTCCTTGCATTTGGCTTAAGAGATGCAATCACACCAATAATTGCATTTGCTTATGGAATGGGAAGTAAAAAGAGAATTAAGGACGGAATCAGATATGGCTTGATATATACAGCCGCTTTGATGATTTTAGGAATAATCATTACAGAAGTTTTTCCAAATGCATTTGCAACTCTGTTCAATGCCGGACAGTCAAGGGAGTATTTTATCGGAGCAATGCGAATTATATCTATCAGCTTTATATTTGCAGGAATAAATGTGGCATATCAGGGGATTTATCAGGCGTTAGATGGAGGTATTGAATCTCTTGTGATTTCGCTTCTAAGACAGCTTGTGATTATACTTCCATTGGCAGGAATTTTCTCCGTTTTTGTAAGAAATGGACAGGCAGGAGTTTCACTGATATGGTGGGCATTCCCAATAACAGAACTGATAGCTTGTCTTGTAGGATATATATTTTTAAAGACAATTAAAAGGAACAAGGTTGACAGTTTAGGATAAGGAGAAATTGGTTATGGCAAAAAGAATTATTACAATAAGCAGAGAATTCGGAAGCGGTGGTCGTTTCATTGGCAAGCAGGTGGCAGAAAAACTTGGAATTGCATATTATGACAAGGATATAATAGCCCAGATAGCAGAACAGTCGGGATTTTCGCCAGAATATATTCAGAAAAATGCGGAATTATCTCCGAAAAAAGGCTTGTTTGCATATGCCTTTGCTGGACGTGATGCTACAGGAAAATCAATTGAAGATATGGTGTATGAAGCACAGAGAAAGGTTATTCTTGAAATCGCAGATAAAGAAAGTTGTGTGATTATTGGGCGAAATGCGGATTACATCTTGAAAGACCATGATGATGTCCTGAATGTTTTTATACATGGTAATATACCAGAAAAGACGAAGCGTATCTGTGAGTTATACAAGGTTACGGAAACAGAAGCCGCCAAAATGATGGCAGATATTGATAAAAGGCGTATGACAAATTATCGCTTTTACACAGAGCAGAAGTGGGGAATGGCAGGTAATTATACATTGTCATTGAATAGCTCCGAGCTGGGATATGATATGTGCGAGAAGATTATAATGGAGTGTGCTGAATAAGTCTATATTCAGTTTTCAGTGTAAAGAAATCATTGTATATCTAACTGCTTGAATGTTAATTTTTTATTAAGTCATTAATTTTGAATTGACATATTTTCATATTACAGGTAATATAATATTAAAGACAGACAACTTGAGTGTCTGCCAAGCGGTAAAGTAAGGTGTTGTGCCAGAGAGCAGTGCCTTATGAGCTTTATAAGGGTTTAACATTTACCACAATCTGGCTAGAGGTTAATTCTCGAAAGAAAATGTTAGAAGGGCTCTGCTTTTGCAGAGCCTTTCTTAGTTATAAGGAAGTAGTGGAGAACTGTAATGAGAAATGTTTTAGATTGTATAAATGCATTTATTCCGTTATTGTCAACAGAATATGAGCTTGTGCTGGGAAGAAAAGGCGTTGCAGTTACATTAAGAATCTTATTTGATAAAAAAGATTGTTTTCATCTTATGGGGCTGCAATATCTTGTGGATAGACCTGAATTGAGCAGAGATAGAGGCAAAGTATTTGATGAAATAGCAGATGGAACAATTACAATTAAAAAAATAGAATCATCTGATTTTTATAAAAAGATAGAGCAAAGAGTACACTTTTTGCCATTACTTGAACAAATGATAGACAGTAATGATACAGTATTTAAATACAATAAAAAGGTAAATATGTATTCAATGATTGAGGCTGATTATCTTATGGAAAATAAAATGGAAAGCAGAAATTTATTTTTGTTTTTATCTAATGATGATGGAGATAAGTATTTCTGCCGTTCGTTTTTTCCCGAAGAAAAGATGGATTATTCAAAGAATCAGGCATCATGGAAGCTTCTTTATAAGAAAAAGATAGATTTAATAACAGGAACAGAGACAGTTCTTTACAATCAAATTAGTAAAACTATATAAGCGGATAGCCACGCTGTTTTAGATTGATATATGCGATTTCTGGGACATATCAATCTAACAGCGTGGCTATCAATTTTTTATAATTTTAATTTTAAATTATCCAGCTAAAAATTTACTTAACTTCAAATCTCTGTACAAGGTCGTTAAGAGAAACTGACTGTGCAGCTAACTCCTCGCTTGTTGCAGAAGTTTCCTCAGCCATAGCTGAGTTATCCTGAACAATCTGTGACATGTCGTTGATGCCTTCACGAATCTGGTTGATGCTGTTCATCTGGACATCAGCCATCTTAGCTGTATCCTGAATCATTCCGTTAGCAATATTGACACGCTCAACTGCTTCATCAAGAGAAGCGATGACGTCATTAACGATTGCATTGCCCTTTTCAATCTCTTCAAGTGAGATATTAATAAGGTCACGGGTTGTATTAACAGCGTTGGCACTCTCATTAGAAAGACCACCGATTTCTCCAGCTACTACAGCAAAGCCCTTGCCGGCCTCACCAGCTCTGGCTGCTTCGATAGAAGCATTGAGTGAAAGTAAGTTAGTCTGGCTTGCAATGTCTTCAATAGCTTTGATGACACCAACAACCTGCTTAGAAGACTCCTGAATCTTATCCATAGCCTCGCGCATAGCGTTCATCTGCTCTTTGCTTGCCTTCATAACCTCTGCAACTTCGTTAGTATACTCAGCAGATTTCTCTGAATTATCTCTGTTTTCCTTAACCTGCTCGGCAACTGTTGTTGCTGTTGCAAGAAGCTCTTCGATAGATGCAGCCTGTGTCTCAGTGTTTTCAGCCATGCTCTGTGCGGCATTGGCGAGGTCATCACTACCTAATGATACCTGGCTTGAACCTTCCATGATGCTTGTCATAACCTGGGTCATAGACTCAGATATATGGTTAAGAGCATCCTTTACCTTCTGGAATTCACCTACATATGCATATTTTAAATGAATAGCAAGCTTACCATCTGCCATAGCAGCAAGTACATCTGATATCTCATCAATGTAGTCGATGTATTCCTTAAGTCTGTTAACAGTTTTTTCAATTGAATGTCCAAGCTCTCCGACTTCATCGTTGGAATGAACGTCAATAGTAACATCAAAGTTACCATTTGCAAGCTCCAATGCTGCATCATTCAATTCAGATAAAGGCTTAACTATCTTTGTAGATATCTTATTAATAAGAACTATTATTACAGCTTCAGCTGCTATGATTAAGGCAAGAAGCATTATAATGGCTTTCGTAAGTGAAGCGAAATACTGTCCTTTAGGAATACAGCTTAATGTGATAAAACCTGTACTGCCGATTGGCTTCATATATCCGTACTTTGTCTGTCCGTCAACCTTATACTTTAAGCGCTGTGCTGTGTTAGAACTTACAGCTGTTGAGACATTACTGCTGATTTTCATGTCCTGAATCATAGTTTCAATCAATGAAGAATCTGGGTGATATACGAATTCACCATCGCTTGCCATAAGCATTGAATAACCATTAGCACCGATTGTATACTCGCCCATCATATTAATGATAGTGTCAATATTTACATCAATACCTACAACACCAAGAAGTTTTTTAGATGAATCATATACTGGTGTAGCAGCACTAAGAATCATCTTTCCTGTACTTGCTGATAAGTATGTTTTAGTAAGTATTGTTTTTCCCGACTTAGTACAATCATACCATGCACGAGTTGTAACGTTATAGTCAGAACCTGATATTGAGCCAGCTGATGTAATAGATGCATTACTATCAATATCTGCTATGAATACTCCTTCAATGTTCTGCTTATCAAGACCTGCGACAGATACCATCTTGTCGAGAACTGTACGATATAATGTATTATCTGTCATACGCTGTCCTGAACCAGTAGTAGATAAAAGAGTCTGGACATCTTTGTCAAGTGCCATCTGTTCTACCATTCTTTCAAATGGTGAGAAATATTTTTCTACCTGAAGTGATACAGCTTCCGAATCCTGCTGTAATTCATTGTTATTGGAAGTGATAAGAAGATTATACACTATTGTTATTACCAGTATGGTTACCAGTAACATAATTAATACAATTGCTCCGCCTATCTTAGACTGAATCTGAAATTGTATGCCTTTCTTTTTGGGTGATTTGTTTTTGGGGCCTTTGTTTTTAGGCTCTTCATTTTCTTTTGCCATATCATATATCCTCCTGTTTTTGTTATTCAAATGCGATGCCCTGCATCTAAACACGTTTGTAAAATTTAATTCTTATTTTACACCTTTTTTATAAATTTGTCGAATTATGTTGGAAAATATTGCGGAATGATATTGATTTATAATTAAGTTGACATTTTTTTAACTGGGGAATAAAATAAATGCGTTTATTGATAAATATATTTATTAATGGAGGAAGATTATGTCAGCTAAAAAACAGGTTACAAGAGAGATGATATTAGATACAGCATTAAGATTATTAAAAGAACGCGGATTTGAGGCAGTTAATGTAAAGGAGCTTGCCAAAGAACTTAAATGTTCTACCCAGCCGATATATCTGTCTTTTACAGGGATGGAGGAATTGCGTAGGGAACTGAATTTATTAGCAGTAAGAGAATTTGAAAATATTATGAAAGGCTATTGTAAAGACGGGATAATCAGGTTATATGAGTGTGAATATATAAGTTTTGCACAAAATGAATCAAATCTTTTCTGTTATTTATTTATGAGAGCCAATGCTTTTTCTGAAATTAAACGTACACTTCTTCCTATTATAGAACAATCTATTACAGAACTCATGGAAATATATCATATCAGCCATGAAGAGGCAGATTATCTTCACGACAATTTATGGATGCATGCACATGGGATTGCGTCTATGATTGCAACACGTTTCTGTGACTGGAATATGGCGAAAGCAGGCAGTATGCTTGATAGATGTAAGGACAGTTTTGTCAGCAGATACGAGGTGTAGATATGTTTACGAATAAAGACTTGAAAAATTTGATTTTTCCACTTTTTATTGAACAGTTTCTTTTAATGTTTGTAGGAATTGCTGATACTTTTGTTGTGAGTTTTTCTGGAGAGGCAGATGTATCTGGTGTTTCACTGGTAACATCGTTTAATACTGTTCTGATTTTTTTATTTACAGCACTTTCATCAGGAGGTGCTGTTATTATCAGCCAGTATATCGGAAAAAAGGATAAGAATGCGGCATCTTATTCAGCTGGTCAGCTTTTGCTGATATCAGTTATTATATCAGTTGCTTTATCTGCATTAATACTGATATTTAATCAGTCACTTTTAAAATTGTTATTTGGTAAAATTGAACCAGATGTTATGAAGGCATGTGAGAGTTATCTGATTATAACAACATTTTCGCTTCCAGCACTTGCTGTTTATGATGCAGGGGCTGCTCTTTGCAGAAGCATTGGAAAAACTGATGTAACAATGAATATTTCGGTAGTTACGAATATTATTAATGTAATTGGCGATTGTATTGGTGTATTTGTTCTTAATCAGGGTGCAGCGGGTGTAGCGTATCCATCACTTATTTCAAGAATTATCTCGGCAGCGGCTGTAACAGTATATTGTTTTAATTCCAGACTTCCTATATGTTATAAGATGTCCTATATATTAAGTTGGAATGGTTCACTTCAAAGCAAAATTATGGGAATTGCAGTGCCTAATGGTATTGAAAATGGTGTGCATCAGCTTGTAAAGGTTGCTTTATCAAGCATGGTTGCACTGTTTGGTACATATCAGATTGCTGCCAATGGTATGGCTCAGAGTATCTGGTCATTAGCATCTATTATGGGACTTGCCATGGCACCCGTATATACAACTGTAATTGGGCAGTGTATGGGTGCAAGAGATATAGATTCAGCTAATTACTATTTTAAAAAGCTTAACAGGATTACTCTGGTATTGTCTGTAATATGGAATGCATTTATTTTTATAATTACGCCACTGATTATACATTATTCTGTTATATCTCCAGAGGCAAAAACTTTGGTGATTTGGCTGGTACTGATTAATAATATTTTCAATGGTATTGCATATCCGTTTGCTGGACCTCTTGGTAATGGTCTGCGTGCAGCAGGAGATGTCAAATTTACCATGATAACCTCTATTACACTGACAATTGCTGCAAGGCTGTTATTTTCGGCGATATTTGGATTTGCGTTTGGATGGGGTGTAATAGGTATCGCACTTGGCATGAGCATGGATCTTGTTTTTCGTGGCATTATATTTATAAGAAGGTTACATTCACAGAAGTGGACAAAGTTTAACTTGATATAGGATATAAATTATAATGAGATTGTAACAGATATGAAATATATAATTCCAGAAACTATAAAAATGTTGACAAACTTTTCCACTTATGTTTGGCGCAGACAGTTTGTGGGGTGTTATGCTGGTTGTGGAAGCGATAGTTTTTGTGGTGAGTATGTGTTTCGTGATGAAGAAAAATTGAGGTTATAAAATATATGAATAAACAAAAAACAGGCACAGCCTATTACCATCTTCCAGGGCTGTTTGAATTTTATGAACTGTACAAGGTTTTCCTGCCATTATTCCGCGAGCACAGGGAATACTTCTACGACTGGTGCGACATAGGATCTATATACGGTGCGCCGGCAGATTGTATATGGGGTGGAGGACGCGCCGGATTCGGAGAGGCGGAGCCGGAGGAAGTTTTTGGGCTTATGCAGGAATACGGAATTTCAGCAAGGCTTACATTCAGTAATTCACTTCTTAAGAACGAACATCTGGGAGATAAAAGATGTAATGCGCTCTGCACCATGTTTGAGAATAAAAATGGTGTGGCAAATGGCATTATTGTCCACTCAGATTTGCTTTTAGATTATCTGAAGGCGAATTATCCGGGATTTTATTTTGTATCATCAACAACTAAGGTTCTCACGGATTTTGAGGACTTTTTAAATGAGACAGATAGAGAGGACTTCCGCTATGTTGTGCCAGATTTTCGTCTGAATAAAGCATTTGAACAGTTAAATGCAATGTCACAGTGGCAGAAAGACAAGGTGGAATTTCTGTGCAATGAATGCTGCTGGTTTGGCTGCACTGACAGGAAGAATTGTTACGAGGCTGTCAGCAGCAAAAATCTTGGGGAAAAATATCCAGAACATCGCTGTGTGGCTCCTGATTCCGACAATGGCTACAGATTTTCTAAGGCGATGAGCAATCCGGGATTCATCGGAGTAGATGATATTAAAAATACATATATTCCTATGGGATTTACTAACTATAAAATTGAGGGAAGAGGACTTGGAAGTGCACTGGTTTTAGAGTTTCTTCTATATTATATGACAAAGCCAGAGTACCAGATACACGTAAGGGAAACCATATATCTGGATAATATGCTGGATTTGTTCTGATAATTCTAACATAATTGATACTGTGTAGATGAAATGTCTATACAGTATCTTTGGTTTTGTGTTAAAATATAAAATATAAATTAAAATAATTATGTTATCTCAAGGAGAAATGCAGGAATGGTAAAATTGGTAAATAAAAAGATTAATTATCTGGACTTGCTTATGGGGCTGCTTGGAATAATTATATTAATAGGGCTGGCAGCAGCTGTTATATTTAAAACTTCTGGGTATGATGGGTTTCATATAGATAAATGTTATAAGATGAATAATACGTTTCATGTAAGCTGGGGAAATAATGAGGTTGACACTACTCTTCCAGCCACTATAGAGAACCCTGATATGGATACGATTAAGATATCAACGGTTTTACATAAGAATGAACTGACGAATTGTAATGCCATTATGTTTCGAAGCAGACAGAGCCGAGCAAAAGTCTATCTTGATGATACTCTGATTTATGATAGTGGTGAGGCATTTAATGTACCATTTTCAATGGGATATGGCTCACTTTGGAAGAGCCTGCAGCTGGGTAACTATAGTGAAAAGCTGCTTACCATAGAGTTGCAGCCTGGGTATGATATGCAGGCTGTGTCAGGATATCTTCCAACAATCTATGCAGGAACACAGGTATCATTTGTATCTATGATACTTGAAAGCGTTTTGTGGACATTGCTGTTAACAATACTTTTAGTCGGACTTGGCATATATTATATAGTAAATGGTCTGTTTGCAATTCACAAATCAAAATCAGCCCAGATGCTTTTCCTTGGACTTTTTACAGCTGATACTGGACTATGGATGCTTATGGAGTGTCATGTGCTTGAGCTGTTTATGAGTAATATGCAGGCTGTTATATACCTTACTTACTTTACATATGGAATGATGCCTGTTTTACTTGTGAGATTTATGTTAAGTTATGAAGAATTCAGAGATAAGATATATCTTAGAGGTTTGTGTTATGTTGGAGTTATATTAAATCTTGTTCAGTTAGTTCTTGCTGCCACTGGCATATATTCATTATTTGAATCACAGTGGATGAATCGCGTATATCTTGGATTGATAGTGATTGGGTTACTTCTGGCACTATTTTCAGTCCACAAAGTTGAAAAGGAGCAGCAGAGAAGAAAACTTTATAGTGGAATACTTATATTGGTAATAAGCACAATTCTTGAGCTTTTATACTTTGTCTTTATTAGTAAAGCAAACAGCGGAAAGATTCTGATTATTGGTATAACACTCTTTATTTTAAAAGCGGGAATTGACTTAATACGAGAAGGCAGAGAGTTAAGAAGAGGAGATATAGAAAACGAGATTTTACAGGCTATGGCATACACTTATGGAATGACACATCTTGGAAACCGTTTTGCATATGAACAGGAGAAGAGCAGGCTGGAAAAAGAAGAAAATACGCAAGTAACTGTTTTGATTGCTGATATGAATGGTCTGAAGCAAGCCAATGATAATTATGGACATACTTACGGAGACCAGGTTATCTGTAAGACAGCAGAATTATTAGACATTTGTTTCCGGAGTATTGGCAAGTGTTACAGAATAGGTGGTGATGAGTTCTGTGTATTAGCTGAAAATGTTGATTCATCTGAATTTGAGCAATGTGTTAACAATATGAAAGAGAAGTGTGCCGGGTTGAGAGGCGATATCAAGGATTACAGTATTGCAACTGGTGTTGCTGAGGGTAATTCCCAGGATATAGATGATATCTTCCACGAGGCAGATAATCGTATGTATGCCTGCAAGAAAAAGATGAAGGCAAATTTATAATCTGTTTAATTTAGCATGGTGATAATGAATAAAACACACGATTTGGTTTAAAATATAATTAAACCCACAAGCAAAAACATCAATGGTTTTAAAAATAATTAAAATCGTTGATGTTTTTGCTTTGCGATGATAAAATAATTAAAACTAGTCTGGAGGTGCATTATGGTAAAACGAGAACAATATCTTGAGCGTATACGTCCTTTTTATGATTCTGAGATGGTAAAGGTAATAACTGGAATCAGAAGATGTGGTAAATCTACAATTATGAAGCAGATAATTGAAGAGATAAGCCAAAATGGCATTGCAGATGACCATATTTTATATATTAATTTTGAAATATATAAATACAGAAAAATTAGTAATCCAGATGCATTTAATGATTACGTGGAAAATTATATAAAAGATGAAGATAAGTATTATCTGTTATTTGATGAAATACAAAATGTTGAAGAATTTGAACTGGTTATTAATTCGATTCGTGTATCTCATAATGTGAGTATATTTATAACAGGTTCTAATTCAAAGCTGCTAAGTGGGGAACTGGCTACACATCTTAGTGGAAGGACTATTTCATTTAGAATTATGCCATTTAATTTTAGTGAGTTTTGTGAATTTAAAAAAGAAAATAATACTGACAAAACATATGATGAATTATTAGATGAGTATATGAAATGGGGCGGTTTTCCGATTGTGTGTAAGGAAGATGATGAGAGCAGTAAAGAGGTTTTATTATCTAACATATATGATTCAGTTGTTTTAAAAGATATTATTATGAGAAATAAGATTGCATCTCCAATAATGTTAGAAAAGGTAATGGAATATGTAGTCGCTAATTCATCAATTACACTATCGGGAAATAATATTTCTAATGCACTGAATGAGAAAGAACAGGTTATATCAACTCCAAAAGTATATGATTATCTAAGATATATGGAAGAAGCATGTATATGTGATAAAGTATCAAGATATGATATACGGGGTAAAAAAGTTCTTGCATATGAAGAAAAAACGTATGTATGCGACCTGGGCTTTTTCAGACTAAAGAAAAACAGGGTTAAAGATGAGTATAACTATATTGTAGAAACAATCTGTTATAACGAGCTTATTTCAAGAGGATACAAGGTATATATAGGAAAGACATATAAGGGAGAAGTAGATTTCATTGCAGAAAAAGGGCAGGAAAAGTTTTATGTACAGGCAGCTTATCTGTTAAGTGATGAGCAGGTGATTGAACGGGAATTTGGTGCATACAAGAATAT
Organism: Lachnospira sp.; assembly: GCA_050874305.1. GTDB lineage: Bacteria > Bacillota > Clostridia > Lachnospirales > Lachnospiraceae > Lachnospira. The sequence continues at coordinate 13,215 of JBNMKL010000014.1, forward strand.
AGAGGACAATTATCCTAAATATGTAATATCAATGGATCATATCCAGCTTTCAATAGATGGAATTATTCATAAGAATTTAATTGATTTTTTGCTTGGAAGATGATATTTAATCTACCCCTCTCCTCAAATTTGTGCTAATATGTACAAGTAGCATTTGGGCTGATTGAAAGGGACATAATGAGCAATTTTATAACAAAACAATTTTATAAGCAGCGCAGTGATTTTGAGGAGTCATGTGTTGAGAGAGACAAGAAATTCACATTTCCATCAGGAGTGGATTATAAGAAGGACATCGCGTATGCAGATGACAACAACAAGGCACACCGCCTTGATATATACAGACCACAGGACAGAGCCGGACAGGTATTGCCGGTTATAATCAATGTCCACGGTGGCGGACTTTTACTTGGCAATAAGGAATTTAACAAGTACTTTTGTGCATTGTTAAGCCTTAAAGGATATCTTGTATACAGCATAGAATATCAGCTTATTCCAGACTGCACTATATATGACCAGTTTAATGACGTATTCATGGCTATGGATTATATTAAAGAACGCATAATATCAGATAATGGCGATATGTCGCATGTATACATGGTTGGAGACAGCGGCGGTGCGTGTCTTATAACATATGTCAATGCAATCCAGAATAATGATAATATTGCAAAGGCAGCAGGTGTCAGACCATCAGACATGCATATCAATGCACTTGCACTTATAAGTGGAATGTTCTATACTTCAAGATTTGATAAGATAGGAATGTTTCTGCCAAAGTTTTTATATGGCAAAAAGTATAAGAAGTCGCCATTTGGCAGATATGTCAATCCAGAGAACAAGGAGCTTATAGATGCCCTTGCGCCAGTATGGATGGTGACAAGCCATGACGACCACTTAAGAAAATATACAACAGATTTTGAAAGGGCATTGGCTGACACCGGTAAGGAACATGAGCTTGTGGATTTTGAAGCTAATAAAAACCTTACACATGCATTCAGCGTATTTGAGCCATTTCTTCCAGAGAGCGGACAGGTTGTAGACCTGATAGCAGAGTTTTTTCAGAAATACTAGAGCTTCAAGTCAATTCCGTTACTGTCAAGACCAGAATAATTAATGACTGCAACATGCTTATCACTCAGGTAGGCATGTTTTTCATTTTTATCGTAGTAGTCTGACAGGAATGACACTGCAATTCCCATATCAGAGGCTTTCTGCTTTAACTGCTCATCCGACATATCAGTGTCAATTGTGAGAAGAAAATGCAATCCCGCATTTTCCTGGCTGATTGACACATAATCTGACAGCCAGCTCTGGCGTATCTGGTTTATAAGCTGGTCGCGTATAGTTTTGTACTGGATTCTCATGCGGTTGATATGCCTTTCAAGACATCCGTCATTGATGAATGCTGCAAGTGTGTATTGCTCAAAGTTAGATACAGTGCATGAGTAGAAGCCCAGCTTTTCCTTGAACCTTTCCAGTAAATGTGCAGGAAGAACCATATAACTGATTCGGATAGTAGATGCCAGTGTTTTAGAAAATGTATTGAAATATATGACCTTTTCAGAGGCATCTATTGAAAACAGCGAAGGAATAGGCTTTCCCTGCAATCTGAATTCACTGTCGAAATCATCCTCAATTATGTATCTGTCATCAGATTCGTTAGCCCAGCCAAGCAGGCTGTATCTTCTGCCGACAGATGTAACTACACCAGTTGGAAAGTGGTGTGAAGGCGATATCTGTATAACATCTGTTTCCTTTAATATATCCTGTTCAGGAAGAATACCTTCTCCGTCCATCTGCAATGATACAGTTTCAACGTCAAGCGAGTGATATATATTCCTGATTTTATTGGAACATGGATTTTCCAATCCATAGATTTTATCACGTCCGAGAAGCTGTACGATAAGTCCGTACAGGTATTCAGTTCCGGCACCTATTATAATCTGGTCTGGCGACACATTGATTCCTCTGAAATCATACAGATGCTTGGCGATAGCTTCACGGAGCGGCCACACACCACCAACAGATGGCTTTGATAAGAGCTTGTCTTCCTGTTCACTTAATGTCTGGCGCATGATTTTAGACCATGTGGCAAATGGAAAACTTTCTGTGGCAGTCCTGCTTGATATGAAATCAATAAATTCTTCTGAAGGGGCTTCATCTGGCATCTCATATGTAACTGGCTGAAATGGAGCTTTTTTTATCTGTTTTTCTATTGCTGATACGAAAAATCCCTTTTTAGGCAGAGAATATATATAGCCTTCTGCCATAAGCTGTCCGTAAGCATTCTCAACAGTGACGGTACTGATTCCGTGGTTTTTTGCAAATGCTCTTTTAGAAGGGAGTTTTTCATTGGCAGCCAGTTTGCCATCTACAATGTCGTCACGTATACATTGATAGATATATTCATAGAGGCTTAATCCTTTTGTGTCAGTGATAGAATATGTAAGCATATTAATCGTTTCTTCCTTATATAATAGTTAATGTATGTCTATGTGTTATATATATCACAAATGTGCTGTGCAGGTCAAAAAATCTTTTGGAAATATATGATTTTATGAATTTTATGTGAAATATAGGCGAAAACTTTGTATAAAGGAATTACGTATACTATAATAAGAGATAACAACATGTAGTATGGCGTTAGAAGATGAAACAGGGGATATTGATTTGAAGAGACGTGAACAAATAAGGGCAACAGCATCACTTATATGTATTATGATAATTATGATAGTTGGATTAAGTGGTGTATTCATATATAAAAATGTATCAAAGAGCAAAGCTTTACAGGAGAATTCTGCGGTGTCAGACGAGGAGCTTGAAGCATTTTATAATGGTGAGACGGCAGCAGATGATGGGGCTGATGCGGATTTGTATGAAAACCTTACAAGACCAACAAAGTTTGATTTTACATTTCCAGGAAGAACTCTTACAAATGAAGCTGTTCCGTATGATGGAGCTAAGAGAAATATTGTGTGCTGGGGTGACAGTATGACTGAGGGTATCGGCGCATCTTATGCTGTACTTGAGCTTGATGGAGAATCGAAGGATATATCATATTGGACATTTCCTGATTCATTAGAGTATTTTACGGGAATCAAGACATATAATTATGGTGTATCTGGCGAAAATTCAGAAGAGATTGCTATCCGTGCAGGCGGAATTAAGCTGTATACAGACCGTGATGTTGTAGTTGGTTACAATCATGGTGCAGATGTTAAAGTCGTTAACGAAAAGGGAGAACCTGAGTATGTACAGAATTATGGCGGCTATGGCAATCTTTACGATGATTATTATGGCGTCGTATATATTAATGGTCAGATGTATACACTTGGCGGCTCATCATTTGATGATGATGAGCAGGCTTATAATATTGTGGATTTGAGACTTACAAGGTACGATGATGGAAGAGATACAGCTTATTACACATATTATGAAGAAAGTAAAGAGGATGAAGGAGATGGGGAGCAGGAGACATCGGAGCCTGCAGCCAGTGCGTCTAATACCGATACAACATGGGCATTTGAGACGAGAGCATTTCTTCCAACACAGTCAGCTAATGATATAAGAGATAACAGAGCCAAACAGGCTATGATAGGTGGTTATGAAGAGGAAACAACAGAAAGTCAGGAGGACGAGCTTACAGCCAGTATGGCTATGGGAGAATATGGTGTCGGATATTATGAAGAGTTCGAGTATGATGGGGATACATGTATAGTTATTCCAGCAGGAACACTGGTTACACCTAAAGCGGCAGCAGACCACAGCAATGACATTCTTATTATTGAGATGGGAAGTAATGGTGGATGGCATGGAGAATATTCAGAACTTATTGCACAATATGACTCTATAATAGAGAGATTTGGTAATCCATACTATATAATAATAGGTGACACAGATGATCCAGGTGACTCAGCGGATGCTAATCAGGGAATGCGTGACAGTGAGGGCAATAAGATAGGACTTAATGACACATACTGGGAAGCCGCATTACGTGAGGCATATGGAGAACATTTCCTTAATACAAGGGAATATATGATTACCAATGGATTAAGAGATACAGGTCTTCTTACAACTAAGCGTGATTTAAGAGGATTTCAGAACGGAATGATATCCAAGAAGCTTCGTGCAGACTGGACACATTTTAATTCATATGGATACTATACCAAAGCAAAGGCAATCTATCTTAAAGGTGTCCAGTTAGGGTATTGGGAATAATTAAGCGCTTATTGATAATGCTAAATCAATAAGCACATTGACGAGATTAACACTCTGTTATAATATAATTACAAGGTTAGTTATAACTAACAAAAGTAAGGAGAGTGTAATCATATGTCAATATGTATAATAGGTGGTAACGAAAAATCAGAACGTAACTATATCCAGATATGTAAAAAGCATAACTGTAAGGCAAAGGTATTTACAAGGATGAAGGGTAATTTAAGAGAACAGATAGGAAGTCCTGACCTTGTTATATTGTTTACCAATACAGTATGCCACAAGATGGTAAAGACAGCGCTTGAGGAAGCACAGAAGTGTAACGCCAATGTAGTAAGATGCCATTCAAGCAGTCATACAGCACTTGAAGAAATTCTTGTAGAAAATGTAGGCTAGAATTAGTCCTTGCATTTACTTAATCCTTTTGATATGATATAATCTCGCTGTAAAGAAATAAACACATATTCATAGAAAGGATGGGAGATATGAAAAAGACTAAATTCTACCAAAGTATAGGCTTTCAGCTTGTTATATTCTTTTTGATTGCAATAGTTATACCAATATTACTTACATCATTCAGTGCAATCACCACAACTAAAGATTCACTTAACAGTAACATGAAGGTTACAAGTGAGCAGACTCTTCAGACAGCACAGAGTGGTTTTACTACATATCTTAAGACACTGGCTCAGCCAGTAGACCTTATTACTCGTAAGAATGAGGTTAAGCATCTTGAGGACCAGGGTGATTTTGATGATAATGCCAAGGCAGTTAAAGATTCACTTATTGCATCTGTTAAGGTTACTAATGGTGCGGAGAGAGGCTTCTTTACAACTGTAACAGGTAAGAAGATAACAGGATGGGCTGAGTATAACGCAGAGACAGGTAAGTCATCTAACAAGGGTGATATTATTACATCTGGTGTTAATGATACTAATGAAGTATGGTACAAGAACTGTATGGGAATGACAGCCAGAAATTCAATCTACTCAGCATTTTCTGACCCATATACAGATAAGACAACAGGTAAGAAGATTTTCACAGTTTCACAGGAAATCAAGTACACTAACAAGGATAATTATGGTACTGTAGGTCTTGATATTGATTTCTCAGAGGTTGAGGATTATGTACAGAATATCGGACTTCTTAACACAGGTTTCGTAATTCTTGTTAACAAGGATGGTAAGATTCTTGTTAACAATGATAAAAATACATATGTAACAGATTCAGTTACAGGACTTGATAGCTGGAAAACTATCTCAGGTTTGTCATCTGAGCAGTATGATACAGTATTTTCATTTGATGAGAAGGTTAACGGACAGAATGTTCATATTGTTGCATCTAAGGATGCTGTTACAGAGTGGACTCTTGTAGGATTTATTAATTCATCAGAGACACAGGCAACAACTAATAAGATTGCCCGTAATACAGCATTTAGTTCAATTATAGCTCTTATCATTGGCGTTATAATAGCTATCGGTGTTACAGTAATGATGAGAACAGAGATGAAGAAGATTAACGTAGCTCTTAATAAGATGGCTAATGGTGATCTTACAACAAGAATTGAAGTTAAGAACAGCAACGAATTTGGTGTTATGAAGCAGAATTACAACAGCATGGTTGATAATGTATCTTCACTTATCAAGGGCGTTGAAGAAAAGTCGGGTATCCTTATTGATGAGTCTGATAAGATTGCTAAGATTAGTGATACAACAACTCAGACAGTTAATCAGGTTACAGAAGCTATTCAGAATGTTGCAGAGGGAGCATCTGGACAGGCTGACAGTACAAGAGTAGCAACAGATGATGTCGAGTCACTTGCAGCAAAGCTTCATGAGACAAGAGCATATGTTAATGATATTAACGATATGTCAGCAGAGACACAGGAATTAAGCAACAAGGGTATTGGCATTGTTGAAGACCTTATTGGTAAGGGTGAGAAGTCTAAGGACAACTCTAAGATATCTAAGCAGGTAGTTGCAGAGATGATAGAGAGTATTGAGAAGATTAAGTTTATATCTGATGCAATTACTCAGATAACAGAGCAGACAAACCTTCTTTCACTCAATGCAAGTATCGAGGCAGCAAGAGCTGGTGAGAGCGGACGTGGTTTCTCAGTTGTAGCTGATGAGATTAGAAAGCTTGCAGAGCAGTCACAGGCTTCTACAGATGAAATCATCCAGATAATTGGTGAGATTACAGATAAATCTGAGCTTGTATCTAAGACAATGGATGAAAGTGATGCAATCATTGATGAGCAGAACGAGTCAATCAATGCAGCAAGAGAGCTGTTTAACAATATTTCTAATTCAGTTAATGCTCTTAAAGAAGGTATGGATAATATCGCACAGCTCAATGAACAGATGGACAAGAGCAGAGAGAATGTAGTCAAGACTATGGGTGATGTTGCTAATATCGCTACAGATACAGCAGCTGCCGCAGAAGAGGTTACAGCTTCAGCTATTGAGGTTACAGAGACAATGAGAACTCTTAATTCTTCAACAGAAGAGCTTGATCAGATTGCAACAACTCTTAAGGATGCAATCAACAAGTTTAATCTGTAAGATGGCTCAATTCATTGGATTGATGGATTAATTTAATAAGATTTTAAGGCAGGTATCATGGAAATGTGGTATCTGCCTTTTTGCATGAAAATGCTTGCAAACCAAGTGAGACATATTATCATTATGCCATAGCTTTAAACTATGGAGAACGATTAATTTAATGTATTTTTCAAATGAATAATTAATTGTTAGAATATCTTCAAGTTAAAAAAGACGGAGGATATGAATATGAGTACATTAAAAACACCTTTTAAATATGATTTTGTAGGAAGCTTTTTAAGACCATAGGCCTTAAAGGATGCTAAGGCAGAATATCAGAATGGAAAAATTACACAGGAAGAATATGACAGCATTGTTAATAAGGAGATTACTAAGTTAGTAGGGAAGCAGAAGGAACTTGGATATCATGCAATTACAGATGGTGAGTTCAGAAGAACTTTCTGGCATCTTGATTTTATGTGGGGGCTTGATGGCGTAGCACATGAAAATACAGGCAATGGAGTTAAATTTGATGCAGAATTAGCTCTACTTGATGATACATATCTTGTTGGAAAGATTAAGGCAAAGCCACATCCATTTGTGGAATATTTTAAGTTCTTAAAGCAGTTTGAGGATGAGAATACTGTTGCAAAGTATACAATCCCAGCACCTGCACAGACATTTCAGCAGATGATTGTTCCAGCAAACTATGAAAATACTAAGAAGTTCTATGCAACTAATGAAGAGTTGATTCAGGATATTGGAAAAGCTTATCAGAATGTTATTAAACAGTTTTATGATGCAGGCTGCCGTAACTTACAGCTTGATGACTGTACATGGGGTGCTATTGTTGGAGATGCTGCAAAGCAGAGGTATAAATCTCTTGGAATTAATTTAGATGATGTTAAGTCACAGCTTCTTGAGGTAAACAATCTTGCACTTGAAGGAAAGCCAGATGATATGGTTATTACTTCTCATATCTGCAGAGGTAATTATCACTCAACATTCTTTACAAGCGGTCCATATGACTCAGTGGCAGATTATGTATTTGCAAAAGAAAATGTAGATGCATTATTATTAGAGTATGATGATGAAAGATCTGGTGGATTTGCTCCACTTGCAAAGGTTTCAGAGGATAAGAAAGTAGTGCTCGGTCTTATTACAACAAAGTCGCCAGTTCTTGAAGATAAGGAAAAGATTATCGCCAGAATCCATGAAGCTGCTAAATATGTTCCACTGGACAGATTGTGTTTAAGCCCTCAGTGTGGTTTTGCTTCTTGTGAAATTGGTAACAAGATTACAGAGGAAGAGCAGTGGGCTAAGCTTCGTCTTGTTAAGGAAATAGCCGAAGAAGTCTGGGGATAATTGAAAACTATAATAACTCGTTGACATACACATCAATATTTGATATTATTTATCAAGTAATTTAATATTCCATGAGGGAGTAGTTAGCGCGGAAGTGTGATTTGTCAACATTCTGATTATATTAAAGAGTATAATCTGGCAAATCTTAAATAATGAGACTCATGTATATCGATTAACAGCTTATGCAATGTGCATCGGCTTGGAATTGATATACATGAGTCTTTTTTTATCTGCTGGATATACTTGTAATAGCAGGTGTTTCGTCTGACAACACTGTTATGGAGAACAAAAGGAGGAAAACATGGAAAATTTCATTAACAATGCACCATTTGCTCTTGTGCTTGTATTTCTTGTTATAGGTTTTGTGCTGCTTATCAAAGGCGCAGACTTTTTCGTGGAGGGAAGTTCAAGTGTAGCAAAGAGACTGCATGTTCCGGCTATTATTATCGGACTTACAATTGTTGCAATGGGGACATCACTTCCAGAGACAGCGGTCAGTGTATCAGCTTCACTTACAGGCAATAATGAGCTTGCCGTAAGTAATGTAGTCGGCTCCAATATATTCAATCTGATGGTTGTTATTGGCGTCTGTGCAATGATTGCTGCAGTAAATGTAGCAAAAGAAACGATAAAGAGAGATATTCCACTGTCACTTATCTGTGCAGGACTTTTAATGCTTTTAGGAATTGCCGGATTTGGTGACAAATCAGGTATGACACTTGGACATCTTGATGGTGTGATATTCCTTGGCGCTTTTGCAGGATACATTTTCTACATGATTAAGATTGCATTAAAGGCGAGCAAGGAAGGAAAGAAGGTTGAGATTGAAGGTGGTTCAGATGAAGATATCAAGCTGATTTCAGTGCCACTCAGTATTTTTTTCATTGTTGGCGGTGCTGTAGCGATTGCAATCGGTGGGGATATGACAGTAGATGCCGCATCAAGAATAGCAAGTGACCTTGGAATGAGCCAGACACTTATCGGACTTACTATTGTTTCAATAGGAACATCACTTCCTGAGCTTGTAACCTCAATAGTTGCAGCACGAAAGAATGAAGTCGATATGGCACTTGGTAATGCGATTGGTTCAAATGTATTTAACATACTTATGGTGCTTGGTATTGCCTCAGCAATCAGTCCAATCACTATAATTACTGAGAATATCATTGATTTATGCGTGCTTATTGTATTTACAGTGTGTGTATGGATATTTGCGGGAACCAAGAAGAGAATCGGAAGAATCGAAGGATTATCGATGGTTGTACTTTATGCGATATATGCAGTTTATATCATATTAAGATAAATGAGGTATCATACAAATGTTATTATTTTTAAAAGTATTTTTTACTGAGTTCATAGCAGAGATGGGCGATAAAACCCAGCTTATGCTTATAGCTCTTACTTCTAAATACAAGTTAAGAGATATTATAGCGGGAACGGCAGCAGCAATCCTTGTTCTTAACGGACTTGCTGTTCTTGCTGGCGGACTTGTCAGTGAGTTCATTCCTGACTGGCTGATAAAGACAATTGCGGCACTTGCATTCCTTTACTTTGCGGCATCAACAGTTGCTGGCGATGATGACGATGAAGAGGAAGAGGGCGGCAAATCAAAGATTAAGTTTGCACCACTTGCAGTTTTCTGTACATTTTTCGTAGCAGAGCTTGGTGACAAGACACAGCTTACAGCCATAACATTTGGCGCAAATGAGGGTATGAGTTCAGCACTTATTGTTTGGATTGGCTGTTCTTTAGGACTTTTTGCGGCAGATATTCTTGGAATGTTAGTTGGTTATCTGTTAAAGAGCAAGACTCCGGACGGATTGCTTAATACACTTGCATTCGCGATATTCTCTGTATTTGGTGTATTCACACTTTATCAGGGACTCAAGCTTATAAGCGCAGGTGTCTGTCAGATTCCAGTATTGCCTATACTCATAGCAGCAACTGTAGTTTTTGCAGTTATATGTGTCTGTCTTTTTGTCAGAAGAGAGAAGAAGGTAAAAGCTGGCAAATAAGAATATAATAACAGAATAAAGAGATAAAGTTTTTGAATGGAAAGTATTTTGTGATTAAAATTGCAGAGTACTTTCCATTTTTTGTATATTTCATGTTATACTATTCCATATGCCTGTTTGAAGATAATTCAGCAGACAAATTTCAGATTTTGTAGAGGTATTAATGAAAAGAAAAAATATAGATATCAAGCAGACCTGCGTATTAATTCTGATATTCATAATCGCAGTTCTTACAATATATATGTATAACAACACACATATAAAAAGCCTGAGCCTTGATAATGATGCATTTTCAGTAATAAATGATAATTTTCATGTGTCATATAACGACAAGCAGGAAAAGGTTTTTCTTCCCACGAACATAAAAGACGAATGTTATGACGTCGTAATAACAAGGCACTTTGCCAAGAGTGAGTTAAAAGGGGATTATCTTTCATTCTATGCTTACAATCCGGCATGTGACATTTACATGAATAATCAGCTTGTTGTTCATGAGGATTCTTCGGATGATGTGCTTAATCTGGCAAGTCCTTCGCACTGGTACTGTTTTCAGGTGCCATACAGTGATTTTGACCTGACTGTATATATGCACAACAGCCTGAAAATCAGCACATTGTTTGAGATGTATTCTGGCTCTAAAAGCGCGCTGGTTTTCAATATGTTTAAGAGACATATTTTGTCAATAATAATGAGCCTTTTGGTATTGCTTGCAGGTATCGGACTGACTATATTTTCTATGTTCATTAAAGGCGGGCTTGCTGTGAGACTGCGCTGGCTGGGGCTTACATCAATTGATAGTGCAATATGGGTTTATTCATTATCGAATACATCTCAGATATTTTTTGATAAAACCTCTGTAGTGGCGTTTCTGGGATACTGTTCATTTTTCATGCTGCCACTGCTGGTAACCGGATTTATACTTACGTATGACTCATTTAAACAAATGCTGTATATACGCATACTTTTCTGGCTGGAACTTACAGTGACAATTATTATATTTGCATTGCAGTTATTGAATATTGTACATTGGAGTGACTGGCTGATTATTGTCCATATACAGGTTATATCTATAGTAATAAGTGTTATTGTTACGTACATTAAGAATATACACAAAAATAGTTCAGAGGACAAAAGTATTTACTATGCACTTATGATTATTGGAACTTTTATATGTATTGATATCATAAGATATTATAGGGCAAAGCCAGCCGATGGAATGATTAAATATTCTACTTATGGACTTATAGTTCTTCTTATGTATCTGACATACTCAGTAATACATATGATTACCCAGAGCTCTCTTCAGGAAGCAAGAAATGCGATATATCGTGAGCTGGCTTTTAAAGATACAATGACACAGTTACAGAACCGTTCATCTTATGAGCTTAAACTCACTGAACTGAGAAATAACAGCCATTCATCTGGATGTATATTAATTGCCGACCTTAATAATCTTAAACTCATTAACGACAGCTTAGGTCATACATATGGTGATGATGCAATCACAAGAACTGCGGCTCTTTTACGCAGACATTTTGATAGTATTGCAGACTGTTATCGTACAGGTGGTGATGAATTCTGCATTATATCGGATGATGCATCTATATCACATTTTAAAGAACAGATTGACAGCTTTGAAAAAGCTGTCTGCGAGGAAGCAGAATTAGTGAAATATCCATATTCTGTTGCTTTGGGCTTTGGAAGTATAGACGACAGAGGGATTGATGAGTGCATCAAATCAGTAGATGCGGCAATGTACCAGAACAAACGCGAGAGTAAGATGGGGCGGATGGATTAAAATGTAACCATTGTAATTACAATCTCCATCTGTTATGATAATCTATATAGAAAGTGACTACAAACACTACTATTTTATAAGAGGTGTCAAAAATGCAGATTTCAAGCAGATTTACAATGGCAATTCATATGTTTTCATGTATAGATACATTTTCAGACCAGAAGATGACAAGCGATTTTATGGCAGCCAGTATTGGTACTAATCCTGTAATTGTTCGGAAGATATTGCAGCAGTTAAAGGCGGCTGGATTGATTGAAGTTGCGAGGGGAACTGGTGGTGTGACGATTACAAAACCACTTGACCAGATTACATTTTTAGATATATATAAGGCGGTTGAGTGTGCCCCGGATGAGGAATTATTTCATTTCCATGAGAATCCTAACCAGCAATGTCCGGTAGGAAGGAATATCCATCACGTTCTTGACAACAGGTTGTTAGAGGTTCAGAAGGCTATGGAAGAGAAACTTTCACAGATGACATTGGCAGATGTAAAGAAAGATGTTGATATGTGCATTGAGCAGGAATAATAAGATAGAAAGAGCTTCAGATGATGAATCTGAAGCTCTTTTTGAGTGTGAATTAGATGTAACCAAAAAGATTACAAAAACCTGATGTAACTATTGACATTACAACGAGATGATGATATATTTCTATCTGCAAGATGTAACAAAGACGATTACAACAAATCAAGGAGGTAATTAATATGCAGAAAGTAGTAGAATTTTTACAGAAAAATCCAGTGCAGTATATGGCAACAGTAGGACGTGACGGAAAGGCAAAGTGCCGTCCATTCATGTTCTGTTTTGAACAGGATGGAAAGCTCTGGTTCTGTACTAACAACACAAAGGATGTTTACAAAGACATGCTTGTCAATCCAGAAGTAGAGGTATCCGTATCTTCTCCTGAATATGCGTGGATTCGTCTTCATGGCAAGGCTGTATTTGAGAACAACATGAGCGTGAAAGAAGGATGCATGAACAATCCTATAGTTAAAGGACAGTATCAGACAGCAGATAATCCTATTTTCGAGGTATTCTATCTTGAGAGTCCACACGGTGTTATTGCAGATTTCTCAGGAAATCCACCTTATGAGTTCTAGTTGTTAATGTGTAAGGCACACATTAATTTGTCCTAATCAGAGTATTGTGAATTTAAAGTAAATAATGTTATGAAATCAAAGAAGACTATAGATTTTACTTTTTAAACAGAGTAGTAAAATCTGTAGTCTTCTTTATTTATAAGTATGATAAATATAAATAAATCAGTAATATATAAAAAAGTATTGACCTATGTGATTGAAAGGCTTAGAGTGTATTTGACTTTTTTTGATTGAATTTAAAGGGGAGATAAATAAATGGATAAGAAAGACTACTCAGTTGATGATTTGTTAAAATATGCTTATAAATATAATACAATTCCTGATGTGCTCTTTGCAAAAGACAGAGAGGGAAGGTATATCTATACTTCTAAGATTGAGCCAGCTGTTAATAGTGGAGAAGATAATTCGATTATAGGAAAAACAGATATAGATATTCAGTATGATAAAGAACTTGGAAAGATGTTTTATGAACAGGATATGGAAATAATAAAAAACAGTCGAATATTTCTTACAGTTGTAAGCAAGCGTGACTTTAGTACTATTTGCACAAAGTTTAACCTATAATATTAGGAATGTTTTTGGTTAATGTTGATTGTAAAATTTTTATAAAGTGCTACACTATTCATAAGATGTTTAAAGTTTAACAAACAAGTTAAGACATTGATATGAAGGGAAGGTGTACATATGAGTAAAGAAAAAAATGATACCGTGAAGGGATTCCGTGACAAGAAGATATCGTACAAGATATCAGTAGCGACGGCTATTCTGTTGGTTATCAGCCTGACAATTATGATTGCAATCAGTGCATCATTGGCAGCAAGCTCTTTGAATAGAACTGTATATAGTGAATTCGAGGGAATTGCTTTGCAGAATGGTAACACAGTGCAGAGAGTTCTGGATGATGCAGCTGCAACAGCACAGATTCTTCAGGACTATATAACTGACAAGTATGATGAATATGGTAAGAAAGGCTACAGTGGAGTAACAGAGAAGAGTGAAGTCTACAATGTAAATCTCCAGGAGATGAATAAAGGAATTGAGGAGTTTATTCTCAGTGTAGCAAGAACAAAAGTAGTAGCCAGCGAGGAATTTGCTGGTATTGGTGTATTTTTCGAGCCAAATGCATTTGATCCTGGAATCAAAGATTATACAGTTTATGTTAATGAATCAGATGCAAAAAATGGAAAAGTACAAAGCTATGGAGATTATAGTACTTATGGCTCTCAGGATTATTATAAAAATGCAGCAACTTCCCAGAAAGAGAGCTTTACAGACCCTTATGAAGACCAGGGCGTAAAAATGGTAAGTGCTTCTTTCCCTATTGTATACAATGGCAAAACTCAGGGTGTTATTCTTGTTGATATCAATCTGAATACATTCAGTCAGCTTCGCTCTACAGATTCTAAGTATCCAAGTATGTATGTAGATATTCTGACTAATGACAGTACAATGATTTATGACAGTGAATCTATGGATTATGTGGGAACACGTCTGGACACACTTCTTTCAAATAAGCAGTATTCAAAGATTCAGTCAGGAATTGAAACTGGCAAGAGTTTCCATGTTAGTACGAAAAAAGATAATGGAACCAGTCTTGTGCGTTTCTACACACCAGTGGAAGCAGCAGGTCAGGTATGGTGGGCAGCGAGTGCACTTTCCAAGTTTGATTTGAATAAGAGTACACTTATTCTGGTTACATTGATGATACTTATTGCAATAGCATCACTTGCATTGATTATTTTAATCAGCAGCCGTCTGGTTCGTAAATATATTAAGCCAATTGATGGCGTTGTAGATGTTGCCAATAAGCTTGCAGTTGGTGATTTCTCAGCGACTGTGGATGTTGTATATCATGATGAAATTGGTCAGCTTACAGATACATTCGCACAGATGGCACATACTTTGCGTGCAATAATCAAAGACTTTTCAAGAGGTCTTAATGAGATGGCAAATGGCAATTTCAATATTGCTCCAGAAGTTGATAATGTAGGTGATTTCAGAGAGATGGAAACAGCGCTTGTAAAAGTATTACAGGATTTATCTAACACTCTGAATGAGATAAACAGCGTTTCTGATCAAGTGGCTTCTAATGCCGCACAGTTATCTGAAGGCGCACAGAATATTACCGAGGGTGCAACAGATCAGGCTAGTTCAGTACAGGAATTACAGAGTACAATTATAAACGTTTCTGAACAGGTACAGAAAAATGCACAGAATGCTAACAATGCTAATGATATGGCTAAAGTTGTTGGCGATGATATTATTAACAGTAATGAGCAGATGCAGGAAGTTGTTAAATCAATGGATTTAATTAACGAAAGTTCTAAACAGATTAGTGGTATTATCAATACAATTAATGATATTGCAGCACAGACAAATCTGTTAGCATTGAATGCATCTATTGAAGCAGCAAGAGCTGGAGAAGAGGGCAGAGGATTTGCAGTAGTAGCTACACAGGTTGGTAATCTTGCGGAACAGAGTGCAGATGCTGCCAAGAGTTCTTATGATTTGATTGCTCAGGCAATGAAAGCTGTAGAAGAAGGTAAAAAGATTGTTGATGAAACTGCAGCAAAGCTGTTAAATTCTGTAGATAAGACTAATGAGCTTGTAAAGAATATCGGTGAGATTTCCGAGGCTTCTGAGGCTCAGGCAGAGTCACTGAACCAGATCTCTGAGGCAGCCAGCCAGATTGCCGCTGTTGTAGAAGAAAACACTGCTATGGCAGAGGAAAGTTCAGCAAGCAGTGAAGAATTGGCAAGCCAGGCTGACAGATTGAAAGAATTAGTTGGTGCATTTAAACTGCTCGAAAAGTAATTGTAAGGGGAACAGATATGAGCAAAGCAGTTATTTATTATTCGTTATCAGGTAATACGAAGCAGGCGGCAAAAGATATTGCCAGGAAATTAGGAGCAAAAATATTCGAGATAGATTTAGTTAAGCCATTGCCTAAAAATACAGTCAAGCAGATGCTTGTCGGAGGAATGCAGTCGACATTTGGAAGAACACCGAAGATAAAAGGCGTTCCTGATAATGTAGATTATTATGATGAAATCATATTAGGAACACCGATATGGGCGGGCATGCCAGCATCGCCAGTCAATACATTTATTAAGAAATATGGTGTGGCTGACAAGATAGATGCGGTATTCACATTCAGCGGTGGTGGAGACAATGACAGATGTATTGCACAGTTGTCAAAGAGCCTGAAAAATCTGAAAAACACTGTTGCATTAGCCGACCGCAGCAGTGATAAGGCAAAGGATAATCAGGAAAAGCTGGAAAAATTCGTGATGGATATTAAGTAACACTTTTGAAAAATTGATTGCATTCAGGTTGATATATTGAAAAAAATAGCCATTTGATTAAAAATCTGGCTATTTTTTTTATGACCTTTAGTTTCTGTAATTGGGAAAGCAGGAAAAATAGGTGGCTATTGTTAATTGGTCAATTAGGGCTTGTTTAATGGGAGGAATGTAGAATGACAGAGTGGGAAAAGGCACAAAATGGATATTTGTATGATGCAAATAATGATAAGGAAATTATAGAATCAAGAACCAGATGTGCAGACCTATGTTTTGAGTATAATAATTGTAAGCCATCAGATATTGAAAGGCAAAAAGAGTTGTTATCCCGGATTCTGGGACATATCGGAGAAAATATTACTATAACTGCTCCTTTTTATTGCGACTATGGATTTAATATTTATGTGGGAGATAATTTTTATACCAATCATAATGTTACAATACTTGATGGCGCAAAAGTAACATTTGGAAACAATGTATTTATTGCGCCCAATTGTGTGTTTTCAACAGCGGGGCATGCAATTGACAGTGAACAAAGAAATAGAGGATTAGAGATTGCTTTACCAATTACTATAGGAGATAGTGTCTGGATTGGAGCTAATGTATCTGTGCTGCCGGGGGTTACAATCGGAAGTAATACAATTATTGGTGCAGGCAGTGTTGTAAATAAAGACATCCCAGAAGGTGTAATTGCCGTTGGTAACCCTTGCAAAGTACTTCGTAAAATTACAGCTGCTGATAAGGAGAAATATCCGATATTTAAAGAAAAGTGAAAAAGCTGGGTAAGAAGAATTTTGAATATATAACAGTAAAAGAGATATGCGAAAAAGCAGGTGTGAATGCTCATTTTCAGATTCCTTATTTGAATTATGTCAAGGATAATAGAAGGGTATTCCAAGCAACACTGTCGCATCCTAAATTAGTAAGCGGCAGTGATATAAAGTAGTAGAGATATATACAATCCTATACTATGAAATTTAATAGCTGCTTATAAATTTGCTAATATCTTTCATATCAAAAGTAAATTCATTAACATAAGTATATCCTGGATAAACAAAAATAAATAATAACGGAGGTATATTTTATGTTAACTGAATCAGTAATCAAAGTATTAAAGAATGGCATGTGGGATATTGCCACATGTGCAGATGGAGAGCCAAACGTGGTTCCAGTTGCATTCAAAGATGTGACAGATGATGGAAAGCTGGTTGTAGGAGATGTTTTTCTTGAGACAACATTAAATAACATCAAAGCAAATAACGGAAAAATAGCAATTTCAGCATATGATGCAGAAAGTCTCGAAGGGTACCAGATTAAGGGAACTGCAGAATATGTGACAGAAGGAGAGCTGGTAGATACATTTAAAGCAATGGTTGAGAAAATGTTTAATGGAGCCGCAACAGCGAAGGGAGCACTTATAATCACTCCAGCCAAAGTAATTGTCACAACACCTGGTGCTGAGAATAAGAAAGAAATTTAATCAGATACATACTAATAAATTTAATAGTAACTTCAAAAATGAATACCTTCAGGCTATAATAAATTAAAATAATAGCTTGAAGGTATTTTAATATGGCAAAGTATAAGAAAAAATTAGATGATGACATAAGATGTCCACTTGAATATGGACTGGCAATTTTTGGCGGCAAATGGAAGTCTCGTATTATATGTGTTCTGTCTGCCAACGAGAAGCTGCGTTATAGCGGGATTCGTAAAGAAATGTATAATATTACCGATGCCGTGCTGGCTGCGACTTTGAAAGATTTAATTGAAGACGGGATTGTTGACAGGAAATCGTATGATGAGATTCCACCGCGTGTTGAGTATTCACTGACGCAGAAAGGAAAATCAGTTGTTCCAATTTTGCAGAACATATGCCAATGGTCGGACATTTTCTATAAAGACGACAGCATGAATGAAATGGTGCAGTGCCAGAAATGTGATTATCACAGATAAGGAGAGATTATGATTAGATATACAGAGGAAAAGACATTTACACAGGAACAGGTACAGCAGCTGTTTTTATCGGTTAACTGGATTTCCGGTAATTATCCGGAGCGTTTATATAAGGCTCTTATGAATTCATCAACAGTGCTTACTGTATGGGATGATGATATGCTGGTGGGACTGACAAGAGTGCTAGATGATTCAGAGATGTTAGCACAGATACACTATGTCCTGGTTCATCCTGATTATCAGGGCCAAGGTATTGCAGGGAAAATGATTGAGCATATAAAAGAAAAATATAAGGATTTCTTTTATATAGAGGTGATGCCGGAAAATAAAAATAATGCACCATTCTATGAGAAATATGGATTCTCTGTTATGGAGAATGGTGCAGCGATGAAGATATGTAATACAGGGAGATAGACTAAATATTTGATTGTTTTAAAGGGGCAGAACCGGATTATCGGATTCTGCCCCTTTTCACCATGATTATTTTAATGCTGATATATGAACCCAGCGGCCTCTTATCAGACGAATCAGGAAAAATATGCCACGAAGCGCAAGTTCTACTGACATAGTAGCCCAGACACCGATAACTCCATAAGTGCGTGTGAACAGAAGAACCGTCATGACACGGATTCCCCACATGCTGAATGAGTTAATCAGGAATGGACCTTTACCATCACCGGCGCCACGGAGTGCTCCGATAACAACGATACTGACAGCAAAAAGCGGTTCAGAAAATGCTACGATTCTGAGTGCCCGTGTGCTGAGTGCGATTACTTCTGCTTCTGGCGTTAAAAGGCTTGTAAGAGCAGGCGCACCTGCAAATAGGAGGCTGCCGGTAATCGTTACCAGCCCGAATCCGAGTGCTGTAGTTCCATAGGCAAAGCGTTTTGCCATGTCTGCACGTCCAGCTCCGATGCTTTGTCCGACAAGTGCCGTGGCTGCTGTAGCCACACCATAGGCAGGAAGATAGCAGATGCTTTCTGTCTGTACTGCGACATAATTAGCAGCGACAGAGACAGGCCCCATGCTTGTGACAACAGAAGTCATAACAATCTGCGCGAGCGATAAAGTTGTTCGCTCAAGGGCAGCAGGTGTTGCCAGAACAAATGCATTGTGCATACAGACTCTGGTGAAACGCCAGTGCTCTGTCCCTTGCAGGCGCAGTGGACCTTTCCGTCTTGTTAATAGTATAAGTAAGAATAAACCTACACAAGCCTGTGCAAGACCGGTTCCAAGCGCAGCACCTCTTACACCAAGATTAGCTCCCCATATTGTAAAACCACCGATTTGTCTTGTTGGGTATATAAGAAAAAAGTTAAATATAACGTCTAACACGCACATTCCAACATTCATAATGCTTGGAATAACTACATTGCCGCTGCAACGGAAAATGCTGGAATACATCGATGAAGCCATGCTGAATGGCAGGAAGGCAGCTACAGTACAAAAATACGCCTTCGCATAAGGACGTATTGCTTCTTCTGCGCCTAATAGTGATGGCAGAATTTGTCCTAGCATAATAGCCAGAAAACTCATTATTATTCCAAATGTTATGTTAAACATAATAGCCTGGCAGAGCACGTCACGGCTGTCTCTATCGCGTCCTGCTCCAAGATACTGTGCGACCTGTACAGAAAAGCCGACCGAAGCAGAGTTCGCGATTCCATTAATCAGCCATATAGTAGTAGATACAACACCAATAGAAGCTGTTGCCATGTATCCAAGGCTTCCTACCATTGCCGTATCAATATATCCCATCATTGTCATTACAAGCTGTTCTAAAATGGCTGGAATAGAAAGAGAAATCATAAGCTTCATCTGTTCTTTCGCCGGTATTGACTTACCATTTCTCATTGCTTCACTTATCTGCAGCATATTCATAGAAAAATTCCCCCTGCTTTCTAGGAAAATAAGATTCTAACATTATGAAATTTTAGCATTAGGGAAGTGAAAAGTCAAAAATTCCGCTTTATGGAAAGTAAAAAGCTAAAATTTCTACTTTAGATATATGGGAAGTCTCCAATTTAACTTTTAGAGAGTTGAAAAAATAAAAATTCCACTTGTAAATAAGAAATTTATCATTTATTATAGTAATAAATACTATTATTGTTATAAATGCTTATAGATTGTTGAGGAGTTAATATGGCAGGTATAAAAAGAAGCAAACAGAGAGATGCTATAATGAACAATCTTATATCGAGAACAGACCATCCCACGGCAGAGGCTGTATACACAAGTGTCAGAAAGGATTATCCGAATATCAGTCTTGGAACGGTGTATCGTAATCTTTCACTGCTTGTTGATATGGGACACGTTATCAAAGTACCGTGCGAAGATGGTTCTGTGCATTTTGATGGAAGGGTTTCACCACACTACCATTTCCAGTGCACATGCTGCAAGAAGATATATGATATAGAGATAGCAGATGAATTTAAGATGAAGGAACAGGATCTGCTTAACAGCGTGAATTCTGTATTTGATGGGGATATCGAGGGGAGTACATCTTTCTTTTATGGCGTATGCGGACCTTGTAAGAGAGGCGGACAGTAGATATCCCCAAATGATGTTAAAAATTTTTAATAAAATTAGTAATTAGTGTTTGACAAAAGATAAATGTGATGTTATATTAAACATGTAAATAGTAATCATTCCTATTTTGATAGGAGATAGATAAATTTAAACAAGAAAAGGAGATTAATGTTATGAAGTATGTATGTAATGTATGCGGATATGTTTATGAAGGAGAGTCTCTTTCAGCAGATTTTGTCTGTCCAGTTTGTAAGGCACCAGCAAGCAAGTTTACAGCACAGTCAGGAGAGAAGACATGGGCTGCTGAGCATGTAGTTGGAGTAGCTAAGGGTGTAAGCGAGGATATCGTTGCTGATTTAAGAGCTAACTTCGAGGGTGAGTGCTCAGAGGTTGGTATGTATCTTGCAATGGCCAGAGTTGCACACAGAGAAGGATACCCAGAAATCGGTATGTACTATGAGAAGGCAGCTTATGAAGAGGCAGAGCATGCAGCTAAGTTTGCAGAGCTTCTCGGCGAAGTTGTAACAGACAGCACTAAGAAGAACCTTGAGATGAGAGTTGATGCTGAGAACGGCGCAACAGCAGGTAAGGTTGACCTTGCAAAGAGAGCTAAGGCTGCTAACCTTGATGCAATCCATGATACAGTTCATGAGATGGCTCGTGATGAGGCTAGACATGGAAAAGCTTTTGAGGGGCTTTTAAAGAGATACTTTGGCTAATTGATGGCAGGCTTTAATAAGCTGAAAAATGCATGAAATAGGCATTTTTATGGATAGATGGTCGATGGACTGTCTATCCTTTTTTATGCATTTTATGATTAAAAAGTGGATTCTTCATTTCATATCCTGCATTAATAAATGTTTTGGCGCAGCCATAGGATTTTGGCGGTGCAAAATCCAGAAAGTCAGTAAAATTTGGCTTAAATAAGCAATTAATATTGATTTGAGCCAAACATCTAGTTTAACGAAGTGTAAAAGCAGGGATTTTGGATTTTGTAGAAGAAAAATGGTTATTTAAGCCAAATTGATATGTTAATTTTAAATTCCGGATTATATATTCAATATAATATATATAATCCACAATTCCAGCCGATATGTATTTGACTTTGCATATATGATTTTACATAAATTTTAATAGACATGAAAATCATGCAGTGGTATAATCTATTCGGTTAAAAATAAACCAGAAGAAAATGTATAAAGCTTATAAGGAGGCGAATTGTATGGACAGTTGTGATAGTCAGAGTCGAATTACATACAGCGATGGATTTAAGAGACCTGGATTATTTTCAAGTGTCTATAGATAGCCATATTGTAAAATATAATATTTAAGCCTTATTCCATCGCTCAGAAATGTCACAACATCAGTGTTTGTGTAGCATTTTTGCTACGATGGATTTTTTGCGCCCTTTTTGGGGCAGATTGGAGGCTTAAAATGAGAAATGAAGTATTAAAAGAACCAAAGTTCGTAGAGCAGATTGTTGAGATAATAAGAAGCGGATATAGCAGGGACGAGCTTTTAGAGAGATTAAGCGATTACCATGAGAATGATATTGCACAGAGTCTTGCATATCTTACAAAGGATGAGCGTACTGCATTGTATAATACCCTCGGTATGGAGTGGGTGTCAGGAATTATCCCATATATAGAGAATCCAGAGGAGTACATTGACGAATTGGGAGTTGATAAGCTCGCAGCAGTTATCAATGAGCTGGATTCCGATGATGCGGTAGATTTATTAGAAAATATCGATGAGAGCGTTAAGGATAAGATTCGTCCGATTCTTGATGAAGATATCAAGGCAGATATCAGACTTATCAATTCATATAATGAGGATGAAATCGGTAGTCTTATTACAACCAATTATATATGCATATCGAAAGATTTGAACATCCGTCAGGCAATGCATGAGCTTGTAAAGCAGGCAGGAGATAATGACAATATATCTACAATCTATGTGGTTGATAATAATGGTAAATATTGTGGTGCAATCGACCTGAAGGATTTAATTATTGCAAGGGAACATGATGACCTGGATTCGCTGATTAGTTACTCATATCCATATCTTGCTGACCATGAGGATATATCAGAGAGCATAGAAAAGATAAAGGATTATGCCGAGGATTCTCTTCCAGTATTGAACGACAACAAAGAGATAGTAGGTATTATAACAGCGCAGGATGTAGTAGAGGCTGTAGATGACGAGATGGGTGAGGATTACGCAAAGCTGGCTGGTCTGACTGCCGAGGAGGATTTGCGCGAGACAACTAAAGAGAGCATGAAGAAACGTCTGCCTTGGCTTGTTATCCTGCTGTTCCTTGGAATGGCTGTTTCAACTGTAGTAGGTGCATTCGAGGGAGTTGTTGCCGTGCTTCCTATCGTTATATGTTTCCAGTCACTTATACTTGATATGGCTGGAAATGTTGGAACACAGTCATTAGCCGTGACAATCAGAGTGCTTATGGATGATGAGCTTAGCGCAAAAGATAAGCTGACACTTGTATTAAAGGAGATGAAAGTTGGCTTTGGTAACGGAATGCTTCTCGGAGTGATAACATTTGTACTGCTTGGCGGCTATATAGCACTGTTTAAAGGCTATTCAATTGACAAGGCATTGCTGATATCTGGATGCGTTGCTGTATCACTTCTTTTATCAATGATTATATCAAGCCTTGTGGGAACTCTGGTTCCGCTGTTTTTCAATAAGATTAAGGTTGACCCTGCGGTAGCATCCGGCCCACTTATAACAACAGTTAATGACCTTGTTGCAGTGGTTACTTATTATGGACTTGCCTGGATATTACTCATACAGGTTATGAATATAACAATGAATTAGGAATATTTAAAAGGAAGAGTTACAAAAAGAACTTGAATCTTAATCGCAAAGTATATCAAGTCCCTTAGATTCAAGAAAATCGTTTATCTGGGCTATGCTGAATACATGGTTATTAATCATTATAATTATCGCAGCGTCACGGTTCACTTTGGAATAGAGTGGACTGAGGCCTGCGATTTTTAATGCTCTGTTAGTGTCTGCAACTTCCATATAACATGTAAGGCAGAGCGCCAGAACCTTGTCTCTTGAAGGATGCGATTTAGTTCCATTTATTATCTGATAGGCATAGTCTTTGGAAATAGAGCATCTTGCGATGATATCAGAGAGTATAAGATGGTGGTCTGATATATAGTTGTTGAAATATCTGTCAATGCTGATGTCTGGATTAATATTATTGGAATCAATGAAAGATTTATAATCATCTGGTCTGGCATTTGATAATATATTATCAAGTTCATTGGTTGGTTTTTCGTTCATGGTGATGTAAATTTCCCGCTTTCTTAATGTGTATAATGTTTTAGATAACATTTTTACCACATGATAGTGTATAATAACATTAACAATATTACAATGAGGAATTTGAATATGACACTTGAAGAGGAGAGCAGGTTATCGTTTTATAAGACGCTTACTGTTATTGACAAAAAGAAAAATGTAGTTCTTGTGCAGAATATAGAGGATAACCAGATATATGTCAAAAAGATGGTTGATATATATCTTCAGCCAGTATATAAGCAGCTTATGCAGTCTCATATTGATGGTATTCCAGATATAATTGAGTGTGTTGTGGATAAAAATAAGCTTATAATTATAGAGGAATATATTCAGGGCAGAAATCTATTACAGATTATGCATGAAAATGGACTGGCAGGGGATTCATATGCGTATCACGTTATGACGGATCTGACGCAGATTCTGATAAAGCTTCATGGAATGACTCCTCCAGTAATTCACAGGGACATTAAGCCATCCAATATAATAATTGATAAAAACGGACATGCATATCTGATTGATTTTGATGCTGCAAGAAATGTTAACTTTGACAGGGACGAAGATACAAGGATGCTGGGAACACAGTATTTTGCTGCGCCGGAGCAGTATGGGTTTGGGCAGTCGGATATGAGGACGGATATATATGGTCTTGGAGCGGCAATCAATTATCTTATGACTGGTGATAAGCCGGGCGCAGGAGTTAAGCAGTGCAGACTATATTCGATTCTTAGCCGATGCCTTATGATTGATCCCAAGGACAGATATCAGTCAGCAGATGAATTATATAGGGCATTGGTGGCTGTAAGTGGCAGCTTTTTTGTAAATGGAAATGGCGGTGTTGAGAGCAGGAATAATAATTATCAGGATTCGTGGAGAAGATTTCTGCCGCCGGGATTCAGAAGCGGCAATATAGTCTATTGTATAGCGGCTGTTCTGTGGTATATGTTCATGGCAGCAGTATCATCACAGCTTGAGGTTACTGATAATGGCGAACCGGCGAGCAATACATATCTGATAGCTAACAGAGTGGCAATGTTCATTGCAATGCTTATTAATACGCTGTGGTATGGCAATTACCTTAATATCAGGGATAAATTCCCTGGAATGGGTAAAAAGGGCGTTGGAAGCTTTGTTGTTATGGTAAGTCTGGGGTTCGGACTTACTATAATGGTTGTGATTGTTATGCTTCTGGTGCTGTATATAATAGGGGCGTAGGGCAAAATATAATTATGGAGTATGAATATATCCGGTATCAACTAATCTATAATTGATACTGGATATTAAATTCATTATAGGAATCTTTATTGAGCTTATTATCGTCCTGTAATCTTTTAATCACGACATATGGAATAACACGCTGTGAAGATGCAAAGTTTTTGATTGTCTCTATTTCAAAATGGTTATTATTAATAAACATCTCATAATCCTGATGTGATAATAGCATGTTGTTGGCAAATGTATCAGCAGCAAGTTCTTTTCTTTTATCTGATCCATCATCTACAAATCTTGTGTTTCTCTTAGCATCGCCATTCATAATATGACCCAGTTCATGCAATAATGAATACCAGAAAATATCTGCGTGATTGTCCTTAATTGTTAATGTTAATTCATAAGTTCCATCAGGTTTTCCTGATACATATCCATATATTGGTGCATCTTTAAAGCACTGCATGATAGAGAAATTAATCCCATATGATGCAAAAATCTGTTTTAGAGAGTTTTCTATATTGTCATCAGCATTAGAATTAACCATAAGATTTTTAATGTCATCTATTAAATAATTAATTTTATCTGGATTGAATGGTACATCAGGGTGTGTATGTTCATATGAAAGCTGGCATAATCGCACCCATGCGCCTAAAACATACGGATTCGTATTAAGTGGCTGTATGGCTTTGAATGAGCCATTATATGTTACATTCTTAAGATTCTCCAGATTACTTACATGAAGCAATCTCCTGAGTAGAAGAATTAAATCATTATCTGAGGAAGATGGTGTAAGCGATGCGTTCTTTTTCAGGTATGAGATTACATCGCCAAAGTCTTTAATAATGTTTAGTTCTTCGTTAGTTATAGTATTAATCTCATTAATTTCAAGAAGTTCGCAGTCATACTTTGCCTGAAGGTTGAGCCAGAATGACTTAGGAATATCCAAAGCATAGTCAAGTGAATATGCAAATCTTGATGAAATATCCTTTTTGCCAGATATTACATTGCTTATATAGGCAGGGGTAACACCTGTTAAGGAGGCAAGTTCTACCTGTGATATATTGCGTTCTTCAAGTATATCGGAGATAGTTTCACCGGGATGAATTAATAAATTATGAGATAAACCAGTTTTCTTTATTGCCATGATAATCACATACTCCTATTATTATAATTCTATTACAAGCGGTGATTAAATCACTGCTTGTATCCAGCATTATTATCAGTCTCGTATTAGCAGCTATATGAAGAGAGTACCTTATGTCGCTATAACCTGCTAAATGTTCAGGTTTACCAAGACCTAATTTTAAAAAATCACCAAAATTATCAGCAGCTTCAAGCCTGATAATATGTTTTTTTATAGTTCTGACCCAGCTAAATGGAAGTCTTTTTTGCATAAGATTATAATCTGTAAAATTCTTTTTAACTCTAATATTAATGTAATCTATATTCAAAAAAGTCTCCTTGATAAATATAATTAACCAATTGGTTAATTAGAATATACCATAATATAAATTAATAGTCAACTATATAAATTAATAAAATTAAAAATGTGCTGTTTATTAATTGTGTGCTGTCAGCACACTTTTTTACATATTGTCTGTGATATAGTAGCCGTGGCAGGTCGGTTTTTGAATATATGTAGCTGCCAGTTGCATGACAAATCACATAAAAATTTGTTGTCAAATAACATATGAAAAGACACTTTTACACATTTACGAGGGGGATGGATATGGCGAGTGATAAGAAAGATGGGGATAGCCAGACAGGCATGATAATAATGCTTATATGTATGCTGGCAGTGGGGATAGCAGCGCTGTTTCTGATAGTGTTTGCTGGTGATTCACTGCCGAATCTCAATCCTAATAAAAATACAGACAGCAGTCTGGCGGCTGTGAGGACAACAAAAGCAGCAGATACAGCGAAATCAGACAATACAGTGAGTAATGGCAGCCAGTCTGACAGTCAGGAATCTAAGAATAGCCAGACTACAACTGTAAAAGCAGATTCATCTGCGACTGCGGCTGCATCGGCAACAATATCTGCAACTGCCCAGGCATCTGCGGCTCAGGCGGCAGCTTCGGGTAAAGAAAGAGTTAATGATGAGCTGACGTATATTAAGACTGGATATGATTCAGATACTGTGTGGGGAGACTTTTTATCAATTTATTTTGATTACACTAATAATGAGAAGGAAAATAAAATATGCGGATTTGTATATGATATTAAGGTGTTTCAGAATGGAGGCCAGCTTGAGACAACATTGCTTCAGACTACCAGTGAAAGCACTGCATATTATAATGAAGTTCTGCCAGGTTCGACGGTGAGAGTAGCACAGCATCTTTCAGCACCAGCAGACAGGACATCGCCTATAACAGTTCAGGTGACTAAAATGTTCAGCAAAAAGGTAATATGGCAGAAGCAGATACAGATTAAAGATTTGTAATTAACTGATTGGCTGGCGGTTAGTAGTAGATATAAAAACAGGGTGTATCAACACTGTTATTTATAATATAAGGATAAGGAGAAGAATTATGAAATCATGGAAGTTAGTATCAGGAATAATATCAATTATATTATTTGTAGTTGTTATGTTCCAGTCATGCGCAGCAGGATTAGTTAACGCAGTTGAAGCCAATGGCGGAACATCTGGCAGCGTAGGAGTTTTTGTTGGCCTGCTCATGCTTGCAGGAGGAATTGTGTCAATTGTAACAAGGTCAAGTGAAAAGAATGGTGGTAATATAGCACTTATAATTCTTTTTGGACTTGCCGCATTGTCAGGTTTTGCAGGATATGGAAATTATGGTGATTTGGTTATATGGTCAGTGTGGTGCCTCATCAATGCCGTGCTTGCTGTGATTGCAATGATTAAGTCAAGATAAGTATTATATTTATTTAATAGAGACAAATGACATTTAATCTGGTTACATAGAGGATTATATAACATTTAATGTAGTTACATAGTTAATGGATTGGCATAAATGTTTAAGTTGATTATCTGGTGAATTTAGATGATTTTTAAGTCAATTACACAGTTGATTTAAAGTGTGTTTGGCTGAAATGAGGTAATTTGTTAGAATAAATCCAAAACAAGAAACAAGTCAGTCGATATATATTGAAGTTGGCTGGCTACGAATAAAAGCTGCAAAAAAATCCAGTAATTCTTTGGAATGTGGATTTTTTTGCAACTTTTTTAATATAAAGAAAAAGTATGGGTTTAGCGAAGTGCATGACAACGCTTTTTGGATTTTTTTATAGATAAATTTGTCAAAAAATCCAATTTCAAAATAGCATCAAAGTGGCAAGCAAAATAGCACCAAAGTATCATTAAAATAGCGTCAAAATAGCACCATTCTACCAGAAAATCTCTCTGTAAGAATACTCGCCCCTATAATTAGAAGCATTGTAATCAGGATATTTGAAAGGCTTATATACATCCTGTTTAGGGTTATCGTCCTGAGTGTATATGTACATGTTATTGTAATCCCATGTGACGATTTCATCTCTTGCATCACCAAGGAGATTAACGGCTTCCGCGCAGAGAGTAGGGTGGCCGTCATCAGGGAAACGTACAACCTGAATTCCATTGCCATCAATCATGCCGCCGCGTTCAACGTCAGCATTAAGAAGAATGAAATCCTGTCCGTCACCAGTCCAGTTGACAGGTGTAAGAAGATTGCCATTCAGCTCATTCTCCATCTCCCATAAAGCGTTGCCTTCGCTGTCATAGAAGTAGATAATTCCCTGATGTCCCCAGAAATTAACGACAACCATCTCATAGCCTTCCCTGTCAGGAAGATAGTTTGCAAGACTTACACGCTGCGCATGTCCGATTCCGTCTTTTTTGAGAAGATTGCCCTCAAAATCACTGATAATAAAGCCTTCTTTACCAGCAACACAAGCAAAGAAACATTTGCCCTTGTTAGGGCCTGTCACAAATTTTCCAGGAACAATCTCGTCAATATGGTCATTCATAATTGGCATTGTCCAGATTTTATTTCCGTGGCAGTCAAGCATGTTATAACCAACGAGAAGCTCATCATGTCCGTCACCATTGATGTCAATTGCATATGGAAAATGTCCTGTGTTCTTATCGCTCTGGAAATGCCACATAACCTCAAGGTCATCATTTAATGCGTAAACCCTGCAATATCTGTCCTTGATAAGAATGTCGCGTGGCTTATCAAGTCCCCTGAAATTGCATATTCTCATTCCATCAGGATTGATTCTGTCAAATGCATAGATTTTATCAGGAACACCGATAATTGTTCCGTCTTCCTCTGGCGTTGAAAAAGGTGTTTTGGCACGTTTCTTGACCTCACCGGTAGCACCATCGAGGATAAGAATTTCAAAATTCTTGGCAGTGATTACTTCGTCACGTCCATCGCCGTCTATATCATATATCTGCATAGGCATATCTGCAGAAATGTTGCCTATTTCAGTGTTGTCAGTAGGCTCGCCATGCTGCCAGAGAATATTGCCGTCAAGGTCAAATGCAGTGAGACAGCTAATTGTGCCATATGCATCACGGTTTACACGTTTTTGGCATTGCGCGATTACCATCTGATACTCGTCATTGCCAAGAAGGTGTCCGAAACGTAATTGTCTTCCAGAACCGCAGCCCTTCAAATCAATCTTTTTAACAAGTTTCATCTTAGGATAGCGTGCCTGTGCCTCTTTGCAGGCAGTATTATAAGCTTCTCTTGCCGCATCAATTTCTTTGGTAGTTGATTCATCTGTAGTTACTTTAACATATCCGAACTGTGCCGGAATAGTCGCAGTTATGGCAATTTTACCGCCCTGAGCAGCATATGAAGTGTCAGTATCAAAATAAATCTTGTCATCGACACTGCACACAACATGTGTTCCAGATATTTTAACATTCATTATATAAGTGTCATCACAGTTGTAGTCGAATGGCACACTCTCAATTATCTCAATGTCTTCTTTGTGTCTGTATTCAAGTCTCAATTCGTGTTCCTCGAATACAAGAACCAGAAGATTAGCTGAATTCTGGCAGCAGAAGCCGATTCCGGCAGTACCCCATTTGGTAGTGAACATTCTGATAGAAGCAGTCATCTCATAATCTTTCCAGAATCTGTCGCCACTTGTGAGCATAGGAAATGTTCTGTGAGGCTTATCATTGCGAATTCGCATCTGTTCCATGAAATGCGCTCCGTTGTATTCTGTTATAATCCATGATGCGCCCTGACCATTATATGTGTGATTGCAGACAGGGTCGTACCATCTGCCGTAATAACCCGGATAATGTATGAAATGATATTCACCCATTGCACAGTGGTTCTTATCAAAAGGAAAATCTCCGATAGGGAAATCTTTAAAATCTTCATCAAGTAAATTAATCTGAGCCATAGAATTCCTCCTTGTCTATATAAATCTAGTGTATAAGCATTTGTTCTGCCAAAGCCCATACACTAGGTAATAAATTAATTTAATTATAGAAAAATAAGAAGAAAAATGTTACTGATTTTTTATTTAAAATAATACAAACCTTAGAAATAATTAGTGCTTTTTCTTATATATAACATATACTGCGCCAGCCGCTACAATCACTGTGCCCATAGATGCGGCTACGACAGCGGCAGTTGGAACAGATGAACTGCCAGTTGATGTAGCTGAGGCAGCTACTGTGCTGCTGTTTGAAGTTCCAGAAGCAGAGTTGGAAGTCTGGCTTGCTGTGGAAGAAGTGTAGCTTGTAGCTGTGGCAGTGCCAAGCTGTGAAGGTCTTTCAACTTCGTATGAACTCCAACTGTCAACTGATGATGCACCGCTTAAATCAACAGAAGTGCTGTAGCTTCCGACAGTTATTGTGTAAGAGCTTGAACCATTGACATAAACTGTTCCGTCAGTTCCCTTGATTGTTACAGTCTTACCATCAGAATCTTTGATAGTTCCTGCGTTGTAGAGGTTAGTTATTGTGCTGTCACCAGTTACAGTCCATGTTGAATCAGAACTGATATATACATTGCAATATCCACTGCCGCCATTGCCAGCATTACTTTCGTCCTGAACAAATGCACCTTCAAGTGTGCTTCCAGAAGTCATATAGAAATCAAGCTGGCTGATGCTGTCCCAGATGACGTTACCCTGCATTTTCTGCGAGATACCAGTAAAGCTGCAGTCTGCACCATTCTTTCCAGAAGTACCCCATCCACGCTGGTTGCTGTTACCAGTACATTTTAAGAAAAATTCACTGTCGCTTGCATATGTTATGTCTACATTAGAAAGTATAAATGTTGATTCTGTGTTAGTTGTGTAGAACATGCCGCCATTCTTGGCTGTGAGGCTGCCGCCGACCATCTCAAATGTGCTGTTACCTTCCTGTGAATCACCAGACATGCTCTGATATAATATTACATTCCATGTGCAGTCATTCTGGCTGTTGTCAGGCATATTACCTGTGAGATTGCAGTTGAATAATCTTGTTGTGTTAAGTCCTTCGATACAGAGGGCTTCTGAGCCGTTAGCTGTGAGTGTGGCATTGTTGACACTTATATCGGCTGTACAGTAAAGAGAAGGTGAACCACTTCCGTTAGATGTATATGTTCCGCCGTCAATTACCATTGTTCCACCGCCACGGTCGCTTCTGATAGCAGCGGAAGAGTTACCGCTTGTTGTTACATTTAAGTTCCATGCGTATAATTTACCGCCGCCAGCAGCATGAATACCGCCAGATGTATCTTTAGTTGTTGTTATTGTTGAATCTGCAACGTAAGCTGTACCATCCTTGTAAGCAAATACACCAGCACCACCGGCTGAATCAGTTGTTATATTGGCATTAGATACATAGAGATTGCCGCTTCTTGCAAGAAGTGCTGCGCCGACACCATAGAAACTTGAATTGTCACCGCCAGTACTGTCAGAAGAAGTTCTTGTTATAGTTGAATTTTTAACTGTGACATTGGCATTTTCTGATACATCAATGACATTTTCATCAGTACCAGTTGAAGAAAGTGATTCGCCATCTATAGTAGTGTCGCTTGTGAGTGACATAACCGCATCATAGCTTGATACACCGCTTGAAGAGCTGCCAGGAGCACCGCCGGGAGCACCCAAACCGCCATTGCCAGATTCTCCATCAGGCTTTGCAGGAGCACCATTACCAGAGCTGCCGTCAGGTGGTGTCATATTGTTGCTTGTTGTGTCTGCAAATGCACACATAGAAGATGAGATAATAAGGCTTCCTGCAATAACAGGAGCAATTAATTTTTTAGTAATCTTTTTCATAGTCGTATCCTCCTCATATCAATGAATGATTGTAATTGGTTTTTCTTTATGTCTAAGAGAATAAGACTTATATTTGATGAAAAAGTGTTAAAAGTTTGATAAAAATGTGAACGTGGTTCAAATATTTCATATCATATGAAATATTCAGGCATGGTGCAATCTTCGGCGCGCATGCAGCTGCTTCGTATGATAAGTCTGCCTTCCAGTTCGATTTTTACAATTTCTTTGTGTGCGCCACGGATACGGTCAAGCAGAAGAAAGAGGGCAAATTTTGCCATATTTTCTTTTGGAAGCTGTACAGTTGAGAGCATAGGGCGTATATTCTGTGCCTGCTCAATATCATCGCTTGATATTATAGATGGCATATATATTGAGTTCTTGAACTGGTTTAAGCATTTTAACATTCCTATTGCTGTGATGTCGTTGGCACAGTAGATTCCTGTTGGCGGATCATCAAGTTTTAAGAAGGATTTCATGGTTTCAAAGCCTTCATTTTCTGTCTGCTTTGTCTCGATAAGATATTGTGGGGAAAGTTCGATAGAGTGCTTACCAAGTGTCTCGCAGAAACCCTGATATCGGGACTCTCCAAGACATTTACCCACATATGCTATTTTCTTGTGACCTAAACTTATAAGGTGTTCGACAGCCATAGAAGCAATCTTTTTTCCATCACATACAACCTCATCAACAGCGAAATTAGAGGAATTACGGTTGATAGTCACGATATTCTTGTAGTGTTTCTGAAGCTTCTGGATGGCAAGGCTATTACATTTTCCAATGATGATAAGACCATTGGCGGGGTTACTTTCGGATGTCATGTTGGCTATGATTGACTCAATGGTTCTGGCATCGCATCTTTTATCGTCTGAAAATACTGACTGATACCACACTTTCGACAATATGCATGAGTTGTCGTGAATCTGTGTCTCAACGGCGCGGAGCAGTTCTTCAAAGAAAGGGTCAGAATTAATGCCATCAACTCTTGTTATAAGAACTTCGAGAAGATAGTGGCGTGATATCTCATTTCTGACACCCTTTTTCAAATCCCTTGCGGCCTCATTAGGAACATAGTTTAAATCCATAGCGGCGCGCCATATCTTGTCACGGAGCTGTGTATCCGAACATTTGTAATTAGGGTTATTGAGTACACGTGATACAGTCGCAGTTGATGTTCCGGCAATTTCAGCAATCTTTTTAATAGACATATTAAGACATCCTTCCTTTATATTTGTTCCAATTATAACAGACATCTATATAAAAAATAAGCATTCAATGTGAAATCGTTTACACAGCGCATCAAAAATCATGAAAATGCTTGAAAATAAGCTGGTGAAAACGCTTTCATACAATGCGTATTATGTGGCGCAGGACATCTTGAAAAATGCATAATTTACATAAAAATTCATGATGAAGAGGTGGCTTTACACAGAATGAGGATTATGCGTGTAATCGATTTCAGTTTAAATGATTGTTATTACACATTTAAGACAATATAATCCAATTCATACAAATCATATCACAAAGATATGAATTAAAAGACGGGCAATAAATTATTAGTTCTGTCTGATAATGAAATGTATCTATAAGGAGGAAGAAAATTATGAAGAAAAGGAAATTATTTAATTCGAGATTTGCAGTATTAGGTCTTACAGCGATATTAGCTGCAGGAGTATTCACAGGATGCGGTACTAAGGCAGCAGACACATCATCACTTCCAAGTGTGGAGATTACAAATGTATCATATGACCCAACGAGAGAGCTTTATAAGGAGTACAACACAATATTTGCTTCTTATTGGAAGAATAAGACAGGACAGGATGTGACAATAACACAATCGCATGGTGGTTCTGGCAAGCAGGCACTTGAGGTTGCCAACGGACTTGAAGCGGATGTTGTAACACTTGCTCTTGAGGGTGATGTAGATGCGGTTAAGGATGCAGGACTTATTGAGCCGGGTTACACAAGTGAGTTTGACTTAGACAGCTCTCCATACACATCAAGCATTGTATTCCTTGTAAGAAAGGGCAATCCTAAAAATATAAATGACTGGAATGACTTACTTAGAAGTGATGTCGGTGTCATAACACCTAATCCTAAGACATCCGGTGGTGCAAGATGGAATTATCTGGCTGCATGGTATTACTTTGAGAAGCAGGGACAGCCAGAGGAAGCAATCAAGGAAAGCATGAAGACATTATATAAGAATGTTTTAGTACTTGATTCTGGTGCGAGAGGAGCGACAACTTCATTTGTTGAGAATGGACAGGGCGATGTGCTTATAGCCTGGGAAAATGAAGCATTTCTTTCATTAGATGAGCATCCGGGCGAGTACGAGATAGTTGTTCCAACAGTTTCTATATTATGCCAGCCAACAGTTGCCGTAGTTGATGAGGTTGTTGACAACAGAGGCACAAGAGAGGTTGCAACCGAATATCTGAAATATCTCTACACAGATGAGGCACAGAAACTTGAGGCAAAGTGGTATTATCGTCCATCTAACAAATCAATTCTTAATGATTATGTATATCAGGGCGGCTCAAATGTTATTACACAGATTCCATCCGATGGAAAATGGATTGTAACTAATCTTGACCTTACAGATATTAATCACTTTGGAGGATGGACATCTGCTTCTAAAAAGCATTTCGCAGACGGAGGAGTATTTGATGGCATATACGAAAAATAGATTGAAAAATAAAACGGTTATACCGGGATTTGGATTATCATTTGGAATAACAGTTGCAATACTTGGAATTATTGTTGTCATTCCGCTTTGCTCACTTGCGGTATACAGTGCGCATTTATCATTAAAGGATTTTATAGATACAATCACAAGACCAAGAGTGATTGCAAGCTACAAAGTAAGTATTATAACGGCATTAATTGCCTCGGTTATCAATACCATTATGGGTGTGGTGCTGGCGTGGGTTCTTGTAAGATACGATTTCCCATGGAAAAGGTTCATGGATGGAATAATAGAACTGCCATTTGCCCTGCCAACCGCCGTTGCCGGAATTGCGCTGACACACCTTACAACTGACAATGGATGGGTTGGAAGTATATTTGCGAAAGCTGGAATTTCCATAGCTTATACGAGAATTGGAATTGTAGTTGCGCTTGTGTTTATCGGAATTCCATTCGTTGTAAGAAGCGTGCAGCCTGTTCTTGAAAAGATTGATAAAGAGTATGAGGATGCGGCAGGCCTGCTTGGTGCAAGCCGTACAGCCACATTTATACATGTAATATTACCAGAGATTCTGCCATCAGTGATGGCAGGATTCTCAATGGCATTCGCAAGAAGCCTTGGCGAGTATGGAAGCGTAGTTTTCATAGCTGGCAATACACCATATGAGACAGAGATAACGCCGCTTCTTATAATGTCTAAGCTTCAGGAGTATGACTATTCTGGCGCAACCGCGATTTCACTGGTTATGCTTGTTATTGCATTCGTTATTTTACTTGTCAACGCAGTTGTACAGAGCCGCTCATCTAAGATTGTAAGCGGCATCAATTAAAATGGATGGAGGTGATTATAGATATGAAGCAGTCAGAAAATGTTAATAATGTCAGCAGTGCAGATAAAATCGTCAAATGGGCACTTATAATACTTGCAACTGTATTTTTAGCGGTAATGCTTATACTTCCGCTGATATATGTGATTGTCACAGCATTTCGTGATGGCTGGGGTGCATTTGTCAAAGCGATAAGCGACAAATACGCAGTCAAATCAGTACTTCTGACGGTTAAGGTTACATTGATTACAGTTGTTGTTAACACGATATTCGGAGTATTTGCGGCATGGACAATTACAAGATTTAAATTCAGGGGCAAAAAGCTTTTGTCGGCACTTATAGACCTTCCACTTGCAATATCGCCAATAATAGCAGGTCTTATATTCGTTCTCACATTTGGACGAAGCAGTGCTATATATCCATATCTTAAGGCGATGGATATCAAGATAATATTCGCGGTGCCGGGAATTGTGCTTGCAACAATATTTGTGACATTCCCATTCATATCGAGGGAGATTATCCCTGTCATGACTTCTGCGGGAACGGACGAGGAGGAAGCTGCGGCACTTATGGGAGCCAATCTGTTCCAGATATTTACACAGGTTACACTGCCACACATTAAATGGGCATTGCTCTATGGAATAGTACTCTGCTCGGCGAGAGCGATGGGCGAATTCGGAGCTGTATCTGTACTATCGGGACATCTGCGTGGCAAGACGAACACAATGCCGCTTCATATCGAAGTTACCTATCAGGCATTTGATTTCACAGGCGCATTTGCAATGTCGGCATTATTGGTAGTTATGTCACTTGTAATTCTTATTTTAAGAAATGTACTGGAATATAAAGGAAAAAAGGATGGTGAAGTGTGATGGCACATGAAAATGAATATGTAAGACTTGAAAATATTAATAAAACATTCGGTGATTATAAGGCATCAAGGGATATTGATTTTGAGATTGCAAAGGGTAAGCTGGTAGCACTTCTCGGACCTTCTGGAAGTGGTAAAACTACTATATTAAAGATGCTTGCAGGACTTGAGACACCTGACAGCGGCAATATATACATAGATGGAAAGATTGTCAATAATGTAAAGGCGAGCGACAGAGGAATCGGATTTGTATTTCAGAATTATGCGCTGTTCAGATATAAAAATGTGTATGACAATATTGCATTTGGATTAAAGATTAAAAAGGCAGACAAGGCGTATATTAATAAGAAGGTTACAGAGCTTATCAGGCTTGTGGGGCTTGAAGGACTTGAAAAAAGGTATCCACGACAGCTTTCTGGTGGACAGAGACAGAGGGTTGCATTTGCAAGAGCGTTAGCGGTTCAGCCACAACTGCTTCTGCTTGATGAGCCATTTGCAGCGATTGATGCGAAGGTAAGAAAGGAGCTTAGAAGCTGGCTTCGTGATCTAATTAACGAAGTCGGTATTACAAGCATATTCGTAACGCATGACCAGGAGGAAGCTGTTGAGATTGCGGATGAGATAATAGTCACTAATCACGGAAGAATCGAGCAGATAGGCACGCCTATTGAACTGTACGAAAATCCGGCAACTCCATTTGTGGCAGAATTCTTAGGAGAAAATTCATCTATAGATGATTATGGAAAATTTAAGGGATTTGAAAATGAGGCGGCTGGTTCACACGCAATTATCAGACCTGAATATGTTGTGGTTAACAAGAAAAATGAGCAGATAAAATATGCGGCTTCTGTTCAGGAGGGCGTGGTTGAGAGAGTCACATTTGCAGGAAATGAGATTGAGTTAAAGATTGATATATTAGGACAGAAGCTCAAGGCGTACAGAAGAATTGGGCAGCAGCTTATCGAGCCGGGAGAAAGGGTGGATGTGCTTATATCGAGGATGTTTATGGTTGATGGAGAGAGGATAAGGAAGGTGGAGAATCAGTTGTTTACGAGCCAGAATAGCATTTTTATATAATCAGTTATATGTGGAAATTTCCCACGCTGGCAGGGAGCTGAGCCTTGGGTTCGGGCTGGCACACCGTCAGGCTTGGCGTATGCACCTATACATAATTTGCTGGTCCTTTGTACCTAGTGCTTCTAAGGGCAGCACGACAAAACTTATTAAAGCCATTTTGCTAAAAACGCGCTTCGCTTGGACGTTTAGCAAATGGCTTAGTTTTTGTCTAACACTGCCCTAAGAATCACACGGTAGTCGTCATGCAAATTATGTATAGGTGCATACGCCAAGCCTGACGGTGTGCCAGCCCGAACCCAAGGCTCAGCTCCCTTCCAGCGTGGGAAATTTAATATAGCTGATTATTTGTGTTGGAGTGATTGCGTGTGGTGGTGGACGGGGGTATAATTGCGGCATAGTGTGAATTTTTGAGTTTTGGAGGATGAGATTATGAGGGATATAAGTATACGTACAGCGGCACCGGAGGATGCAAAGGAATTGCTTGATATATATTCATATTATGTAGAGAAAACGGCTATTACTTATGAATATGATGTGCCGAGGGTTGAAGAATTTAGGGAGAGAATTGAGAATACGCTTGAAAAGTATCCATATATTGTGGCGGTAGAGAATGTCAGCGATGAAGATGGTGCAGGAAATGTTATGAAGAAGGATTCGCATAATGGCAGAATTGTCGGATATGCTTATGCGGGATGCTTTAAATCAAGGGCGGCATATGACTGGAGCGTGGAGACAAGCATATATGTTGACAAAGATGCACGAAAGATGGGTATAGGAAAAATGCTTTATGCGGAGCTTGAAAAACGACTTAAAGACATGAATATTCTTAATGTAAATGCCTGCATTGCATATACAGAGGTTGAGGATGAGTATCTTACTAATGCAAGTGTGAGCTTTCATGAAAAAGAAGGCTACAGCAAGGTGGGAATATTCCACAAATGCGCCTATAAATTTGGAAGATGGTACGACATGATATGGATGGAGAAGTTCATCGGCGAGCATTTGGCTGAGCAGCCAGATGTTGTGTGGGGTGGAAAATAAATTTGAGGTTATTGGAAGTGTAGGATAAATCATGGGAAATGAATCAGGAGAATGGATTATGTATGGTGTTGAATGGGATGATCCAGAGTGCATACATACAGTAGATGAGGCAATTGAGTATATTAATAGAGTGGGATTTCTTCCGCTGTTCAGGAATGATATTCCGGGATTTTCATTAGAAGAGAGAACTGTTCCAAAGTACTGGTGGTGTGATGATGTTGAGAGAGACCCTTGGATGTGGCGTGCAGTTATTGCGAGAAGGCATGATATAGTCTATGGCAAATTTTTTAACAAAAAAGCTGGGTTTATCTCAAAAAAGTGGATTCCGGTTTTTGCTAATTATCGGCGTGATGGATACGATTTTGATGCATTGTATGAGGATGGAAAAGCACCTAATAAGCATAAAAAGATTATGGATAATTTTATAGAAGATAAGTCAGAAGCAGAAATATATTCGACTGATTTAAAGAAATTGGCGGGCTTTGGCAAAGATGGAGAAAAGGGATTTGATGGAGCAATAACGAATCTTATGATGCAAACATACCTTTGTAATTGTGATTTTAAGAAGCGATTGAACAAGAAAGGTGAGGAATATGGATGGGATGTTGCAGTATATTCATCTATTGAACATATCTATGGATATGATTATGTGACATCATGTTATAAAGATAATCCCGGTGATTCATGGCAGCAGATAGTTGATTATATGCATGAGTTTTATCCAGTGGCAACAGATAAGCAGATACATAAGGTGTTGAAGTAAAAAGAGTTGGCATAGTGAACAAAACAGATAGGAGGATTTATGGCGGAAGATGAAAAGAAAGAATTTGATATTACAGAGATAAAAGTAACTGAAGAATATCTGAAAGAAAAACTCTATGAGATTAGAGGTAAACAGGTATTATTGGATACAGATTTGGCAGAGATATATGGATATAGCACAAAAACATTTAACCAACAGGTAAAAAATAATATTGAAAAATTTGATGATGATTTTATGTTTGAGTTGACAGATGATGAGGTTGAATATTTGCGGTCAAATTTTTTGACCGCAAATATTAACAGTAAGAGCAGATATAATCCCCATGTATTCACAGAGCAAGGATTATATATGTTGATGACCGTCTTGAAAGGTCCGTTAGCTGTTAAACAGAGTAAGGCATTAATAAGAACCTTCAAAAAAATGAAAGATTATATATTAGAAAACCGCAATCTGATTGGTCAGCGTGAATTGCTTCAATTAAGTATGGAGACTGCGAATAATAAAATTGAGATTAGTAAGATTAATTCGGATATCATATCTCTCGAAAAACAGATTTCTGATGTTGCGGAAGGACTTAAGAATGTTGTAACGAAATCTGAGCTTGCTGATATGATGAATAGTTTTGTTACAGATGATGAGAAATGGCTTATGTATAATGCCAAATTTTGCAGTGCAGATGAGACATATGATTCTATTTATAAGAATGCAAAGCATTCAATATATGTGGTTGATAATTACATAGGACTAAGAACACTGGTGCATCTAAAGAATTCTCCAGTGGGAGTGTCTATTGTACTGTTTAGTGATAATGTTGGAAGTAATAAACTGCATAATATAGAATTTGCAGATTTTTGTAAAGAATATCCAGATGTTAAGATATCAATGCAGAAAACTGGTGGAATATTTCATGATCGATTTATAATATTAGATTATGGTACAGCAGATGAAAGAGTGTTCTTATGTGGAGCTTCATCCAAGGATGCAGGGGCAAGAATAACAAGCATTGTTGAGGATTATGGTACGAAGAAATATGCATCAGTTATTGTGGCACTGTTAAATAATCCTCCATTATTGCTGCCGCAATAGGCGTGCCAAAGTAAGGAAAACTGCGCCAGCACGGCGATTCTCGCTACAGTAGATTGCTCTATAATGATATAATTGATACGATTGAAGCAACCTAAGAAAAAGGAGGCGGGTATCATGAACAAAGAAAAAACTGGTGAGCTTATAAGAGAAGCCAGAATAAAAAAGAATTATACGCAAAGTGAATTAGGCGATTTGTTAGGTGTAACTAACAAGGCGGTATCAAGATGGGAGAAAGGAGAAAGTTTTCCAGACGTAGGTGTGCTGGAAAATATGTCGGCTATTCTTGAACTCAAGATACAGGATATTGTGACAGGCAATGCAGAGTCAGAAGGAGATGACAAAGAAGTCATAACAGACATCATACGTTTTGCGAGAATGCAGCAGAAGGAGAAAAGCAGAGGCATATTAGGATGTGTGTTTGCAGTACCTTTGGTTTTATGCTGCCTTATATCCGGGGTTGTCGGATTGACAAGTATCAATCTGAATGAGACTGGATTCGGGTTGCTATATATAATTCTTATGACAATAACATTTGGATTAATAATATATAGGTGTAAATCACAGAGTCAAGAATTATATCCAGATGAATCAAAATCTATCAAGTGCATGAAATATATTTCGATTATATCGCTTGCGTGGGGTCTGGTGGTAACATGGACGTATATTATAATGGTTAGCAATGGACATGTCCCATTTGGCATGGAATTATCATCTGTAGGGTCATTTCTTAATAACCAGCTTATTGTCATTTTTGTAATTAATCTGTATATAATGCTTGTACAAATGTATAGTAATGTTAAAAAAGGTGCTGGCATCCACTGGAGCTGCCTGACATCCGTTGCAGCTATTTATCTTACTGCGCTGTATGGAGATATGCTGCACAGGCTTACGTCAATTGAAGAAGTGTATAGAATACTTGCGGTCAGAAGTGTTATCGTTATTGTTGAATTACTGGTTGCGATTGTTTTGTACAGACTGGATAAAAAAGAGTATTAGTATAACGGGCGTTGGAGGAACGACATATGGAATGGAATTCTACATTGTATGACAATAAGCATGATTTTGTTGCAGAGTATGGTAAAGGACTGCTTGAGTTCGTGCCTGATAACATGAATCAGAAAATTCTGGATTTGGGTTGCGGAACAGGTACACTTACTGCACAATTGTCGAATCTGGCACATACAGTTATTGGCGTTGACAGTTCTTCTAATATGATAGAGAAAGCACAGCACCAGTTTCAGAACATAAAATTTATGCAATGTGATGCGCTTGCCCTGCCATTTGAGAATGAGTTTGATGTAGTATTCTCCAATGCTGTATTTCATTGGATAGACGATCATGATGCATTATTAAAAAATGTATACAAGGTATTAAAGAAAGATGGAATGATTTGAAAGACGTTTAAAAGATAACGGATTTCAGATTGACAGGATATATGATTATGACAGACCTACAGTATTGAAAGATGGGGAGCAGGGATTGTCTAACTGGATGAAACAGTTTTTTGCTTCTGAACTGGCGCTGATGCCAGAGGCAGTTCAGAATGAGATTATCGATAGCGTAGAAAAGCTGACAAAATATGCTTTGTGGAATGGCAGGGAATGGTGACTATATTCTACAGAGTTTTTTTAGATTGTCATTTTCTGCAAGAATTAGCCGTTTTCTGCAAGATGGATTGAATCAATATCAGGATGCTGTATAAAATAGGAACATCTGTTACAATAGGTAAGGGGAATGCAATAAAAAGATAGAAATTAGAAATGGAGAGTGTTTGGGAAAAGAATATAATGATACTTTTAGGACTGTTGGCGTTGGCATAATAGGGATGTATAAAGTTATGAGAAATAGTTTGTTTAAAATTATAAGAGAATATAAGAAAACAGGGTATATAGATGATGATAGTATTG
This sequence comes from Lachnospira sp., assembly GCA_050874305.1. Taxonomy (GTDB): domain Bacteria; phylum Bacillota; class Clostridia; order Lachnospirales; family Lachnospiraceae; genus Lachnospira. The sequence continues at coordinate 56,075 of JBNMKL010000014.1, forward strand.
CCAGACTGCGTAATGAAAAAACTAAAAAGAATAATGTATTATATATATGCCTTATTTTTCTTATATTTACAATATCATTAACATGGTACATGCTGGGAGTATTTTCAGACCATCTGATTATATCTTTAATGTATGATACAGAGAATTATCAGGGCGTTTTCGGTGTGTATGAGGACTATTCGCAGTCACAGATTGATGTTTATAGTCTCAAGTCTGGATATATTGCTGCGGATATTTATTATATGATATCTGAGTGTGAGCAGGAAATGATTGACTGCATCAAGAATGACAGGATTTTTGATGAAAAACATATTGATGTTAGTGATAACACAGTACGGTTGATGAATGATTTAAAGGCACAGGGATTGCAAATAAATGAAGAAAAAATAGAAGATTGCAACAAAGCGGCACAAAACTATATCAGGTATATTTCGGGCAAGATTTATAACCGTGTACAAGGAAATTTTGCAGTATTGTTAAAATTATATTATCGTGTATCACCAATCATAAATATATGCGTGTTTTTATTAATATTTTTAATTATAATCCGAATGAAGCATTATGGAATATCTTTAAAAGCGAAAAAGAGAGTTTTTACATGGATGTGGTTATTTGTGGCATTGGGGAATTGCATAATCGGATTCATTTTACCACATGTTGTTGCAGCTTATGTGTACAGGACATTTGTGATAATAAGAGTAGTCTGGTGCCTGCCTATTATTGTAGTGAATGCATTATTTGCATTGATAGTTCATCTGGTATACAGTTATTACATGAGAAATGTGGAAATTATATTAAATGAAATATCTAGGGAATAAGGATAGCTGGTATGAAAAGAAATGGTCTAATAATAACAATTATCATTAAGTTGGCTGCGTATGCATATTGTGTAATACGCAGCCTTTTTGAAAGATTTAGTATTAGATTGAGTATCTAGAAAAATTAATGGAGGCTTTATTTTAAAGAAAAATGATTGATAGATGCACTTATTTGTGCTAAATTTAATTCAGAAGGATTTTGTTCAAATTGATTTGAACAAAAATGATTTGAATAAAGCTGGAGGCGAAATATATGTTTATAGGAAGAGAAAGAGAATTAGCATCTCTGAATGAATTCTACGAAAAAGATGGAATTGGCATGACTGTAATATATGGTCGCAGGCGTATTGGAAAATCTACACTTATCACAGAGTTTGTCAAAGACAAAAAGACTATATTCTATACAGCTACTAAAGTGGGAAAGAATAGAAACTTAGAGTTGTTTTCAAAACAGGTAGTTGATTTATTTTTGCCGGGTGTAGAGAATATCAGTTTCAATACAATAGAAGCGGTTTTTGATTTTATTGATAAGAATGTCAAAGACGATAAGCTGATACTTGTAATTGATGAACTTCCTTATTGGGCAGAAAAAGACGATGCATTACTGTCCGTGATGCAGAAATATATTGACACCATCTGGAATGATAAAAATCTGAAAATTATTCTGTGTGGTTCAGCACTCAGTTTTATGGAAAATAAGGTGCTTAGTGAAAAGAGTCCTTTGTTTGGAAGACGCGATTCACAGATTAAATTAGAAGCATTTAATTATCTGGATGCGGCAAAATTTGTTCCAGATTACTCTAATGAAGATAAAGCAATATGTTATGGAATTACAGGTGGTGTTGCAAGGTATCTGGCGATGATTGATCCTGAAAAAAGTATTGATGAAAATATTGTAAGATTGTTTTTCAGAACGGATGGATATCTATATGATGAAACAAGGAATCTTCTGACACAGGAATTTTCTGATATATCAATTGTGAATAATATTGTTGAACAGATTGCTTCAGGTGAAAATGCACTTAATAATATTGCGGGAAAAATTGGCGAGAAAGAGCAGACAGTATTATATTCATTAGATAAGCTGATTAATGTTGGGCTGGTTGAAAAGAAAAAATGTATAACAGATGAGAAGAATAAAAAGAAAACACAATATGTTTTGAAAGATTATATGTTTAAATTCTGGTATGAGTTTATTCCGAAGGCTACAAGTGTAATTGAGATTGGGCAGGGTGAAGTATATTACACAAAGGTAGTTAAGCCAGCATTACACTCTTTTATGGGAGCAGTTTTTGAAGATATGTGCAGATATTATACATTAAAACAGGGAATAAAAGGTGAGTATGGTTGTTTTATAACTTCTGTAGGCAGTTGGTGGGGCGTAGAAAATATTGCTGATAAGAATGGTGAGATTAGAACACAATCTACGGATATTGATGTTGTAGCTATATCTGAGATAGATAAAAAAGCTGTTATTGGAGAATGTAAATTCAAAAATGAGAAGATAGATAAGGGAATATATGAAACCTTACTCAGAAGAGGAAAGCTCATTACAGCGAAATACAAGGTTTCAAAGTATATTTTCTTTTCATTGTCAGGATATACCGACTGGTTTGAATCTTTATCGGATGAAGATGTATTACTGCTGACACTTGATTCACTTTATGAATAAATTCAAAATTTACAAAATAATCTCATCAAATAAGTTTACGCTGGATACACCATATAAGCTTCAGGGAAATTCAATTCTGTCTTCAATTCATGTACAAACAGGAGAGTCTATCGGAATATTTTACGATGAATCATCTACAGAAAGTAATCCTGTAATGCTGGCTAGGATTATTCGGGGCAGCAGGAGAATTTGCAACAATGGCATATGAAATTTTGTTGCAGCAATGCAGGATTTAGTTAATACTGCATTAAAAAATAGACAGATGGATATGTATTTAATTTATATGAAGGAACTGGATATATACCTTGATTGGTATAAGAAATAACGAGGGAACGTTTTGATATAGTATACACTTGACAAATGAACGACCGTTTACTAAAATAAAGTAAACGGTCGTTCATTTTTTGCTTAGGAGGTTTGATATGCAAAATAGAAAAGAAGAGATATTGCTTACTGCACTTCATCTTTTTGCAAGAGATGGATATGAGGCAGTTTCTGTAAGCCAGATATCTGGTGCTCTCGATATGACAAAGGGAGCATTATATAGATATTATAAGAGTAAAAGAGACATTTTTGACAGCATTGTGCAGCGCATGGAACAGGGCGACAGCAGTCAGGCAGATAATTATGATATGCCAGAAGGCAGCAAAGAAAGTACACCAGAAAAATACCAGACAGTTTCATTACATGATTTTATTAAATATAGTAAATCCATGTTTGAGTACTGGACGGAGGATGATTTTGCATCATCATTTAGAAAAATGCTTACTATAGAGCAGTTTAGAAGCGAAGAGATGCAGGCGTTATATCAGCAGTATCTTGTTGCTGGACCAGCCTTATATGTAAAAGATTTGTTTGAAAGCATGAAAATTGTTGATGCAGCAAACAAGGCAAATCAGTTATATGCAATTATGTTTTTTTATTACAGTGTCTATGATGGCTCAAATGATAAAGAAAGAGTAAAAACAGAGTTTGAGACTGTTATAGACAATTTTTCAAAAGACTTACAGGTTTTAATGGAATTATAAGTTATAGCAGTCATATTAGAAAAGTTCAGGAAAGGGGAACAAGAATATGAGTCAGAATTTAAATAGCAACATAATAATTCGTCAGGAAGAACAAAGTGAATATCGTGAAGTGGAAAATCTTATAAGGAACAGTTTCTGGAATGTGTATCGCCCAGGCTGTCTGGAACATTATGTGATTAATCAGTTAAGAAAAGATGAAGCATTTGTTCCAGAATTGGATTTTGTTATGTATAAGAATGGTGAGCTTATTGGACAAAATATGTTTATGAAAGCGGTTATTGCCACTGATGATGGTAGAAGTGTTCCTATTATGACAATGGGACCGATATGTATTAAAAATGAGTTTAAGCGAAAAGGTTATGGGAAAATCCTGCTTGATTATTCCTTGGAGAAGGCTTCAGAACTAGGCTGTGGAGCTGTATGCATGGAAGGAAATATTGATTTTTATGGCAAAAGTGGATTCAGACAAGCAAGTAAGTTCGGTATTCGTTATCATGGATTGCCCGAAGGCGAGGATGCTTCGTTTTTCTTGTGTAAAGAACTAATACCAGGTTTTTTGGACGGAATTTCAGGGGAGTATGCAACACCATCTGGATACATGGTTGATGAGAAAGAAGCAGAAGAATTTGACAAGCAGTTTCCTCCAAAGGTAAAGAAGAAATTACCGGGACAGATTTTTTAGAAATCAGGATAGGACTGTATCAGATGTGATATATTTATAATATTTTGTGATAACTGGAGCGATAAAGATTATGAGTAATATAGTTGTTTTATCAGGAAGCCCACGAAAAGGCGGCAACACAGACCAGCTTGTGCAAGCATTTGTGGAAGGGGCAGAAAAAGATAAGAATAACACAGTTGAAGTGTTTTCAATAGAGGATTATAAAGTAAATCCGTGTATTGGCTGTAACACCTGTTTTGAAAGAAACGGACATGCATGTTTTCAGCAGGACGATATGCATATAATATATGAAAAATTAAAGTCAGCGGATGTTCTGGTGATTGCTTCGCCAGTGTATTTCTATGGCGTCAGCGCACAGTTAAAGGCGGTTATTGACAGATTACATACGCCAATGCGTAATGAATTTACAGTTAAAAAACTTGCATTAATATTAGTAGGAGCAGCTACATTGCCAGAATTATTTGATGCAATTAAAGTGCAGTATCAGATGGTATTGAATTTCTTTAAACTGGAAGATGCAGGAATGGTGCTGGTAAGAGGCGCAAAAGATAAGGGTGATGTCGAAAACACAGAAGGTTTAAAAGAGGCATATGAATTAGGAAAAACGATTGTGTAAGATTTATATTTTAAATGAATATGCAACGCAGTTAAATTTAACATAAATCAGAAAAAGATGACAAGTTTGTATGGTGTAAATCAAACAGTGCAAAGCATATAATGTAACTATCAGAAGGGAGTGGTGATTATGTTGGCAGACAATCTTGTGATGTTACGCAGTTTAAAAGGATTGACACAAGAACAGGTAGCAGAGGTTATTGGAATTTCCAGACAGTCCTATGCCAAATGGGAACAGGGTGAGACGATACCGGATATCGAAAAATGCGACAAGCTTGCATCATTTTATGGAATTAAAATTGACAGTTTGATGCACTATGATGAAAAAGTTGGAAACACCAAAGTGGCTCCACCGCCAGAAGGAAAGTTCTTATGGGGAACTGTAAAGGTTGGCAACCGCGGACAGATTGTGATTCCCAAAGAGGCGAGAGATAAGTATGGGATACAGGATGGCTCCCGCCTTGTTGTATTAGGTGACGAAGAGGGAATAGCTCTGGTACAGGCAGAGAGGTTTGAGAATCAGTTAAAAAATGCAATGGAACTTAGCAGAAAATTAGTTGGGGAGGATTAGCATTATGAAATGTTCAAAATGTGGCAAAGAAATGAGAAAAGGTTATTTATTCAGCAGTAAAGACGGAGCTTTCAGCTTTGCTAATGAAGTTCCGGGCGTGTTTGAAAATGCAAAGAATGCAGATGGATTTGTGGAGATAACAAAGCTGAAACCAAGTCACAGGACAAGAGTTGAGGCAAATTGCTGTGAAGATTGCAGGATGCTTGTAGTCGAATACTAAAAGCGAATAGGAGAAGCAGTTATTGGATGGTATCACAGTATGTAATAAAAAACATAAAGGAGAGCGTGCATGAGAAAGAAAATTTACATATTAGCTGCTATTGCTTTAATAAGCATTGTCGGGTGTGGCAATAATACTGAGGCAGAAGATGGAAGGAACACCACAAGTACTACTAGTGCAACATCTGTAGAGAAAACATCTGAAAGGGCATCTGAAACAACAACTCAAAGTTCATCACAGAAAGTAGATAATAAACAACCAACAACAAAACAATCAGAAAAAGAAAATGTAGAAAGAATTGATTTATCAGGCATGAATCCGTATGCTGTTAAAGAAATTCAGAACATGCTTGATAGTATAGATGCCAGCATTTCAGTTAACGATAAAGTATCTGATAATAATGTAATTAAGCAGACTGTTGACATAATGGCAATGTCTGTAGGCAATTCATTGGTGGAAAGTCAGGTAAAGCTTGTAGCTGCTGACTGGAAGCAGAACAATACTGGCAATATATCAGATTTTAAAAAGAAATTTGATATTGTTTACGGTGAATATGAGGTGCTGAGTACAAGCAAAGCAGAAAATGAATTAAAAAAGATAAATCTTACATTAGATGGTCATGAGTACTGTGGCAGTGGGAAGCTTGACATGATGGAGTGGCTTAATACATACATCAGATAGTGAAAATTTAATGGAATGGGAATTTAATAGAAAAGCATGTGCTTTTATTCAAAAGTTATTAATTATTTATTGCCATAGTGGATAAATGAATAATAAAATTTAATAAGACATCAGATGTTTAATGCATTGGAGGCATGCACATGAATGATTTGGATAAGATGAATAAAAAGCTGCTTGCAACTCAGGTTGAGGATCAGTTAATGGATTATATAATTAATACACCAGTTAATATTGGAGAAAAGATACCTAACGAATTTGAGCTGGCAGAACAATATGGGGTTGGTAGAAGTACAATAAGAGAGACGGTTAAAAGTCTTGTATCCAAAGGAATTTTAGAGGTAAGACGAGGCTCAGGAACATATGTTATAAGCACGAATTCTTTAGAGGAAGATCCACTTGGACTATCGAAGTTTACAGATAAATATGAAGTGAGGAAGAGTGTCTTGATGCTGTCATTCATCATAAGGTGCAGAAAGGTGATGCAGTATTTATAAGATATGAAGGTCCTAAGGGAAGCGGTATGCCAGAGATGTTCTATACATCAGAGGCAATAAGTAGTGACAAGGAACTTGGAAAGAGCATTGCACTTATAACAGATGGAAGATTTTCAGAAGCTTCAACAGGACCAGTTATTGGACATTGCAGCCCAGAGGCTGTAGATTGTGGTCCTATTGCATTAGTCGAAGAGGGAGATCTTATTGAGATTGATGTTGAAGCAAGAAAACTTAACATAGTAGGTGTTGCAGGAAAGAGAATGTCGCCAGAAGAGGTTGATAAGATTCTTGCAAAGAGAAAGGCAGCATGGAAACCAAAAGAAAGAAAGTATAAGAAAGGCGTGCTGAGATTATTCAGTGAACTTGCGGCAAGCCCTATGAAGGGCGCTTATCTGGAATATGATAAGTAATCAGATTATTGTACATAGAACTATTGATATGATAAAGAAGGGAGATTGCGGATACATTATAAATCCGCAATCTCCCTTCTTTAGTCACATTTAACTGCGTTGTGATAGTTAGTTATTAATTATGTGAAATACATACAATCAAATATTATTTCAGTATAAGTTATATCATAGAATTGCTATAATAATTATAGTTGCTATGAAATATTTGATGTATGTGAAATGGAGGCCAGTTATGACAGATAAAGAATTAA
>JBNMKL010000015.1:0-61227 GCA_050874305.1 Lachnospira sp.
AAATGTTGAAAATGGAAGCTGTATAAAAAAGTGTGTAAAAAGTGTGTAGTAAAGCATTTATGGAATAACAATAACGGCGCAATGTCGCATAAACAGGAGGTTTTAAGATACAATGGAACAGTATAAGCAGGAATTTATAGATTTCATGGTAGAAAGTGATGTACTTAAGTTTGGTGATTTTACATTAAAGAGTGGAAGAAAATCCCCATTTTTCATGAACGCTGGTGCATATGTAACAGGTACACAGCTTGCAAGACTTGGTGAGTATTATGCCAAGGCTATTCATGAGACATATGGTGATGATTTCGATGTACTGTTCGGGCCAGCTTACAAGGGTATTCCAATAAGCGTGGTAACTGCTGTAGCATATGCCAAGCTCTATGGCAAGGAAGTACGTTACTGTTCAGATCGTAAAGAGGAGAAAGACCACGGCGCCGATAAGGGCGGTTTCTTAGGAAGCAAGTTAAAAGACGGCGACAGGGTAATAATGATAGAGGATGTAACAACATCAGGCAAGTCAATGGAAGAGACAGTACCCAAGGTAAGAGGAGCTGCTGACGTAACAATCAAGGGACTTATGGTTTCACTTAACCGTATGGAAGTTGGTCTTGGCGGCAAGATGAGTGCTCTTGATGAGATTAAGGAAAGATATGGATTCCCAACAAGCGCAATTGTATCTATGGCAGATGTTGTTGAGCACCTGTACAACAGAGAATGCAATGGCAAGGTAGTCATTGATGATGATTTAAAGAAGGCTATTGATGCATATTATGCAGAATATGGCGTTAAGAATGCGTAATTAAACTGTGTGCAGGAGGAATATTATATGGATGAGAAGTTATATAAGAAGATGAAGCACATCGGCGTGAGCAGCCTTGTTATAGGAGTTATTACTGTAGCAGTGGCAGTCAGCACAGGTGTTATAATGATAATTAACGGAGCAAGACTTCTTGCTCATAAATCTGACCAGTTATTTTAATGAATAATAATATATCGGGGTAATGGATGAGTAAGAATAGATCAAAGAAAATCCTTGAATGGATTCTGTTTCTTGGATATATTGCACTGCTTGTTTACTTCATGTTTTTTGCAGAAAGTCTGGGGAGAACTGGAACAGTAAGCTCTAATAATGGCTACAGATATAATCTTCGTCCTTTAAAGGAAATTAAAAGATTTATTTATAATGTAGACACTCTTGGAATGTGGCCTGTATTTCTCAATATAGGCGGCAACATACTTGCATTTGTTCCATTTGGATATTTTCTGCCATCATTATCGACACATAAGCTTAAATTCTTTCAGGTATTCCTGCTCACATTCCAGCTGAGCATCGGAATAGAGCTGATCCAGCTATTATCTAAAGTTGGAAGCTTTGATGTCGATGACATGATATTAAACACACTAGGGGGCGTAGTGGGATATATTCTGTTTCTTATACTCAAGGCGGTAAGGCACAGAGGTTAGGACAGCTGCCGTCTGTTAAAGTGCGTATAGAATTAGGGATAGAGGATATAAATAATATGCGTATATTCAACAAATATAAATTTTCCAATAAAAGTCAGACCGTTGGAGGTGTAATATCAACACTGATTGATATTGGGTCACTTGCCTGTATTGCAGGTGCGGTGTATATATCATTTAAGAAAAGCGGAGCTGCCGGCATGGAAGTAGGTTCACTTGGAATGCTGGCAATAATGCTTTCTATAATCGGAACTGTCATAGGGCTTTTAAGCTTCAAGGAAGATGACAAGTTCTATACTATGTCATGGATTGGTTCACTGGCAGGAGGACTGCTTACTATATTCATGATATCGGTCATTCTCATGGGACTTGGTCTATAAGACTATATATTTTATTAATCATAATAATAAGAATCTGGAGGAAAGATATGTTTAATGATAATGTTGAGGAGCGTCTCAGTCTTGCTATGGCAAGAATCAAAGAGATAGCGCAAGATACAGAATATACCAATACAATAGATTCATGCTTAAAGGATGCTTATACGGACTTTTTCAGACGTGTTGCATCCTTTATTTTGTATGTTGATTCTGTTAAAAATATGATTGCATCAGGTGAATATGACAGATTATCACTTGAAGAATTAAAGGATATCAATGTTAAGTTATATAGTGATGTCGCTGGTGATAATTATGAGTCAAGCTTTGCCAATCCTGCATATGCAGTGTCAAAGCTTGGTGATGACTATGGACAGATAATGTCATTTATATATGTTGAGATAAGAAGCCTTATCGTCTATGCATATGAATTAAGAGACAGTGAATACACAGCTATAGCTGAAATGTTTGTCGAGGTATATTGCAGTTTCAGTGATGGCATTCCTGAATATAAGAATTTAAAAGATATCATATACTGGTATGTGAGCGATTATAGTGATGATTTCGTTGAGTACAGGGTTCGTGAGCAGATTGATGCATCACTTGATTTTGCAGTTAATATTATTATGAATGCAGACCTTTCAGACACACGTTATCTGTACCGCTTTGGTGAATATATATCAGATAATGAGATTAAGACAAGCATGCATCTTAACACTCTTACCGATGAGCAGATACACGATATGGCGTATACATTTACAGAAGGATACCGCAAGGGTTTTGAACTTGGAAGAAAAGATTTATCTAAGAAAAAAACAGTCAATATAAGGTACAGCCTTGGATTTGAGAGACTTGTGAGAGAAGATATAAAGCAGTTTAAGGCTCTTGGACTTGACACAACAATTTACAGGGCAGCTTCTAACAGTATCAACAAGCGTATGCATATCAAGATTGGATATTTTGGCGCAAATCCTAACAAACAGATGGATTATGACCACAGATTTGACAATGCATTGTATATGGATTCAGCATTTGTGGAAAGAAAGCTTGGCGCACTTAAACTGGCGTATGAGAAAAATACAGAGCTCGCAGGAGTGTTTGGCGGCCCTGCTGTTATGGAGACATTCGGAGAAGAACCATTTGAACCGGTTGAGAAGAAGGAGTGCTTAAAGCTTGATGCACGTCAGCAGAAGCTTTCAGTAAGATATGATAATGAGTCGTCGGCAATCGTCAATAATCATATCAAGGGTGAGGAGAGAAGCTTTACTATAATTGCTTACCCGGTTCCAGAGATTGGAAGTGATTATGATGAGATATTTGACGAGATAGTTGCTATCAATACACTCGATTATGATGTGTATAAGGTTATACAGGAGCATATAATAGCTGCGCTTGACGGCTCAGAGTATGTTGAGATTAAGGGCGGCAATGGCAATAAGACAGACATGCATGTATCAATCATGCCAATAGCTGACAAGTCAAGCCAGACGGTGTTTGAGAACTGCCTTGCAGATGTGAATATTCCACTTGGAGAGGTATTTACATCACCAGTATTAAAGGGTACAGATGGCGTTCTTAATGTAAGCGAGGTATACCTTAACGATTACAGATTCAAGAATCTTACTGTGCATTTCAAGGACGGAATGGTTTCGGATTATTCCTGTGATAATTTCGATGATGAGGAGAAGAACAAGGCATTTTTTAAAGAAAATGTTCTTTACAGCCACGATACACTGCCAATTGGAGAATTTGCGATAGGAACGAATACGACCGCTTATATGTGTGCGAGAAAATATGACATATTATATAAGCTGCCAATTCTGATTGTTGAGAAGATGGGACCTCATTTTGCCGTTGGTGATACATGTTATTCAAGGTCGGAGGATGTAACTGTATACAATCCTGATGGCAAGGAGATTATATCAAGAGATAATGAGGTATCAATACAGCGTAAAACCCAGCCAGAAAAGGCTTATTTTAACTGTCATACAGATATAACTATTCCATATGATGAGATAGGCAGAATCACTGCTATCCACCCTGATGGAGAGAGAATTGACATCATAAGGGATGGAAGATTTGTTCTTGCAGGATGTGATAAGCTTAATGATGCATTAGAGGTTGACGTTGACTGTAAAAAAAAGTAAAATAAATTAGTATATTTTTATGCGACATAGGTTGCAGAATGGAGGAAAGATATGGCACAAGTTGGAATTGTTATGGGAAGTGATTCTGATATGCCTGTTATGGCTAAGGCAGCAGACATCCTTGAAGAGTTAGGTATATCGTATGAGATGACTATTATCTCTGCACACAGAGAACCGGATGTTTTCTTTGAATATGCCAAGACTGCTGAGGCTAAAGGTTTTAAGGTAATTATCGCTGGAGCAGGTATGGCAGCTCATTTGCCAGGCATGTGTGCAGCAATTTTCCCAATGCCAGTAATTGGAATACCAATGCATACAACATCTTTAGGTGGAAGGGACTCATTATATTCTATAGTGCAGATGCCTTCTGGAATTCCTGTTGCAACTGTTGCAATTAACGGGGGAGCTAATGCAGGACTTCTTGCAGCCAAGATACTTGCAACATCTGATGAGAAGCTTCTTGAAAAGCTTAAGGCATACAGTCAGGGCTTAAAGGAAAGCGTTCAGAAGAAGGATGCAAGATTACAGGAAGTTGGATATAAGAATTATTAAAATGATGTGAGTGGATTATTGACACATACATCTTAAATTAAGAAAAATATATGTGCGGGGCACAGAAAAGAGGATAATATGGATTACAAGAAGGCTGGAGTAGATATAGAAGCTGGATACAAGTCAGTAGAGCTTATGAAGGATGCAGTTAAGTCAACATTAAGACCAGAGGTTCTCGGTGGAATCGGCGGATTCTCAGGAGCATTTTCACTTGCTAAGATTAAAGAGATGGAGGAGCCAATTCTTTTATCAGGTACAGATGGATGCGGAACTAAGGTTAAGCTTGCATTTATCATGGACAAGCATGACACAATAGGTATAGATGCAGTTGCAATGTGTGTTAATGACGTTGCATGTGCTGGTGGTGAGCCACTTTTCTTCCTTGATTACATCGCATGTGGCAAGAACTATCCAGAGAAGATAGCAACAATCGTTGGCGGTGTTGCAGAAGGATGCAGACAGTCAGAATGTGCTCTTATCGGTGGAGAGACAGCAGAGCATCCTGGTCTTATGCCAGCAGATGAATATGACCTTGCAGGATTTGCTGTAGGTGTTGTAGAGAAGAAGGATTTAATAACAGGAGAGAATATCAAGCCTGGTGATACACTTATCGGTATCGCATCAAGCGGTGTACACAGCAATGGATTCTCACTTGTAAGAAGCGTATTTACAATTACAGAGGAATCTCTTAATACATATTATGATTCACTTGGAACAACTCTTGGAGAGGCTTTACTTGCTCCTACTAAGATATATGTTAAGACTATGAAGTCAATCAAGAATGCAGGCGTTAAGGTTAAGGGCTGCAGCCATATCACAGGCGGCGGTTTCTATGAGAATATTCCAAGAATGCTTCCAGATGGAGTAAGAGCAGTTGTTAAGAAAGACAGCTACAAGATTCCACCTATCTTTGAGATGTTACAGAAGGATGGAGACATCGAGGAGACAATGATGTACAACACATTCAACATGGGTCTTGGTATGGTTCTTGCAGTTGACCCGGCAGATGTTGATAAGACTCTTGAGGCTATCAAGGCAGCAGGTGAAGAGGGATATGTAGTTGGTTCTGTTGAAGCAGGAGAGAAGGGAGTTACATTATGCTAAGAATTGCAGTTATGGTATCTGGCGGTGGAACTAATCTTCAGGCTATTATTGATGCAATTAAGTCTGGTGAGATTACTAATACACAGATAGCGGCAGTTATAAGCAATAATGCTAATGCATATGCTCTTACAAGAGCAAAAGAGAATGGCATCAAGGCTATGTGCATATCACCTAAGGATTATGCAAGCAGAGATGAATTTAACGAGGCACTTCTTAACGAGGTTAACAGCCTTTCAGTTGATTTAATAGTATTAGCTGGATTTCTTGTTAAGATTCCAGAGAAGATGGTTCATGAGTATTCACATAGAATTATCAATATCCATCCATCTTTGATTCCTTCTTTCTGCGGAGTTGGATTCTATGGACTTAAAGTTCATGAAGCAGCACTTGCAAAAGGTGTCAAGGTTACAGGTGCAACAGTTCATTATGTGGATGAGGGAATGGATACAGGAGAGATAATCTTCCAGAAGGCGGTTGAGGTTCTTCCGGGCGATACTCCTGAAATCTTACAGAGAAGAGTTATGGAACAGGCAGAGTGGAAGCTTCTTCCAGCTGCTATTAATATGATTGCTAACAAATAATATACGAAAGGGCAGAGATTATGAAGGTATTAGTTGTAGGAAGCGGCGGACGTGAACATGCGATATGTTGGAAAATCAGCCAGTCAGACAAGGTTGATAAGATATATTGTGCACCGGGTAATGCTGGTATAGCACAGGTTGCAGAGTGTGTTGATATCAAGGCTATGGAGTTTGACAAGCTTGTTAAGTTTGCAAAGGATAATGCGATAGACCTTACTGTAATTGGAATGGATGATCCATTAGTTGGCGGTATTGTTGATGTATTTGAAAAAGAAGGATTAAGGGTATTTGGTCCAAGAAAGAATGCAGCTATTCTTGAAGGCTCTAAAGCATTCTCTAAAGACCTTATGAAGAAATACAACATACCAACAGCAGCATATGAGACATTTACATCCGCAGAGGATGCAAAGGAATACTTAAAAACAGCAGAATTCCCAATTGTACTTAAAGCTGATGGTCTTGCACTTGGTAAGGGTGTCCTCATATGCAATACACTTGAAGAGGCTCTTGCGGGTGTTGATGAACTTATGCTTGACAAGAAGTTTGGTACCGCAGGAGACACAATTGTAATTGAGGAATTTATGACAGGACGTGAAGTATCTGTTCTTTCATTTGTTGACGGCAATACAATCAAGATAATGTCATCTGCACAGGATCATAAGAGAGCATTAGATGGCGATAAGGGACTTAATACTGGCGGTATGGGTAATTTCTCACCAAGTCCTTTCTATACTAAGGAAGTTGATGACTTCTGTAAGAAATATGTATATCAGGCTACAGTCGATGCGATGAAGGCAGAGGGAAGACCATTCAAGGGGGTTATATTCTTTGGACTTATGCTTACACCAAAGGGACCAAGAGTTCTTGAATATAATGCAAGATTTGGCGATCCAGAAGCTCAGGTAGTTCTTCCTAGAATGAAGAATGATATTGTTGAAGTATTTGAAGCATGTATAGATGGAACACTTGATAAAGTGGATCTTCAGTTTGAAGATAATGCATGTGTATGTGTTGTTCTTGCATCAGATGGATATCCTGTTGAATATAAGAAAGGATATGAGATATTCGGACAGGAAAGATTTGAGGGCAAGGATGGATATTATCTTTTCCATGCAGGAACCAAGTTTAACGAAGAGGGCAAGGTCGTTACTAATGGTGGACGTGTTCTTGGTGTTACAGCGCTTGGCAGGAATCTTGTCGAGGCAAGGGCTAATGCATACGAGGCAACAGAATGGGTAACATTTGCTAACAAATACATGAGACATGATATAGGACGATCTATTGACGAGGCAGCTAATAACTAATATATGTGCCTGGGGCAGAGATGTCCCAGGCATAAATTAATTAATGGGAATGGAGAATGGAACATGAAAGTAACTTCTGTTAAGGGAACTAATGATTATCTTCCTAATGAGGTTGAGATAAGAGATTACCTTTCAGATAAGATTTTATCTGTATATAAGGAGAATGGATTTGAGCATATCACAACACCAATTATAGAAGATATCGAGAATCTCGATAAGAGTGATGGCGGTGAGAATCTTAATCTTATATTCAAGATTATGAAGCGTGGAGATAAGCTTGATAAGGCTCTTGAAAAGGGCGTTACATCACAGAATGAGAATGAGCTTGCAGATATGGGATTAAGATATGACCTTACACTGCCACTCAGCAGATATTATGCTAATAATAAGGATAAGCTCACAATACCTATGAAGTGCATCCAGATGGACAGGGTATACAGAGCTGAGCGCCCACAGAAGGGAAGACTCAGAGAGTTCATACAGTGTGATATTGATATTATTGGTTCAGAGTCAACAGACAGTGAGATAGAGCTTATTCTTACAACAACTAAAGCTCTTGATGCAATTGGAATGAAGAACTATAAGGTTAAGGTTAACGACAGAAGATTGTTAAGAGCAGTTCTTGCATCATTTGGATTTGCAGAGAGTGACCTTGACAGTGTATGTATCACATTCGATAAGATGGACAAGATTGGTCTTGATGGCGTTGTGGAAGAGCTGAATGATAAGGGATTCGATGGCAAGGCAGTTGAGAATTTCAAAGCTTTCCTTGAGAAGAAGGATTTCAGTCTTGATTCAGTTGCAGCCATGCTTGAAGATAAGACACCAGCAGAGAGTCTTAAGCATATTATTGATACAGTTGGTGAGCTTACAGATAATGCATATGATGTAGTGTTTGACCTTTCATTAGTAAGAGGACAGGGATATTATACTGGTACTGTATTTGAAGTTGAGAGTATTGATTTCAAGGGAGCAATCGCAGGCGGCGGACGATATGATAACCTTATCGGTAAGTTCCTTAACGAGAATGTTCCAGCAGTCGGTTTTTCTATCGGATTTGAGAGAATTTTCTCAATCCTTATGGAGCATGGAATAGATATAACAAGCAGACAGAAAAAGATTGCTGTTATGTATGATGAGCAGGATTTTGTGGCTGCTGTTAAAGTTGCAGATAAACTTAGAAATGAAGGAAATATTGCATCATTATATGTTAAGCCAAAGAAGATGGGCAAGTTCCTAGGAAAGCTTGAGGAGAGAAAGTATGATGGCTTTGTCAATGTCCAGAATGGTGAAGACGTAAGCTGGTTCTAATATTTTTAATAAACTAAGGGGGATAAAAAGTTGAAATCTATAGGTGCCAAAATTAACTATGTGTTGTTATTAGTGTTTGTGATATGTGCAGCTGGTATTCTGATTGTTAATTCACAGATTAACAGTATGGGTAATATCACTAATGAAATCAGTCAGAAGTATATTGAGAGTGTTAAGGAAGTTGATACTATATCTGAGTATATAGTTAATCTCAAGTCACAGATGCTTGAATATCTTCTTGCACCAGAAGATAAAAAGTCTTCTAAGCTGGGTGAAATTACTAAGACACAGGGTGCTATAGTAACATCATTCCAGAATCTTAAAGAGAGCGCTGTAACTGACCGTGCAAAGGATGCTGTTACTAAACTTGAACAATCATATGGAACATATAAAGACCAATATAATTCAGTTATTAAACAGATTGACAGCAAAACAATAACTGATGCAACTGCAATTGATAATCAGCTTTCAAAGCTTTACAGTGCGCTTGAGATAAGCGTGCAGTCAGTTGAAGTGCAGAATACTGTTAATACAGCACGTGCACAGAAATCACTTGAAAGCAGTACATCAACAAGCCGAATAGTCTTTGTTGCTGTTGGAGTACTTCTTGTTATTGTATTTATTATAAGTATTTTCTTTGCTAAATTCTGTATTACAAGACCGGCTAAGATTGCAACTAAAGAGCTTCAGAATATTATACATGATATAGAAGATAACAATGGTAATCTTACTGTACGTGTTACACAGAAATCTAAAGATGAGATAGGTCAGCTTGTAGCTGGTGTTAATAAGTTTATTGAAGTTCTTGACGGAATAATATCAGAAATTCAGAATGACACAGCGGATGTAAAGAAGAGTGTCAATGTTGTTTATGGTCAGATTGGAACAGCAGACAGTAATATTATGGATGTATCCGCAACAATGCAGCAGCTTGCAGCAGGTATGACAGAAATGTCTACAACAGCAGAGCATATAAGCGGTCAGACAGATTCAATAAGTCAGAGCATGGAAGATATAGCCAAAGAAGCTGACAATGGTTCAGCAATGGCTAAGGATATCAAGGTTAAAGCGGTCAAACTCAAAGAAGAAGGAATTGAGAGTAAAGATAACACAAGTAAGATGGCTGATGAAATCAGGGAGGCTGTTAAAGCATCACTTGAGAAGAGTAAAGATGTTGAGAAGATTAATGAACTTACAGATAACATTTTAAGTATATCAAGCCAGACTAATCTGCTTGCACTTAACGCTTCTATAGAAGCTGCAAGAGCAGGAGAAGCAGGTAAAGGATTTGCAGTAGTTGCCGATGAAATCCGTACACTTGCTGATTCAAGCCGTAATACAGCCAATGATATTCAGGCAATAAGCCGCGATGTGACTAATTCAGTAGGTGAGCTTGCCGACAATGCTAATAAGATGATTGATTTTATTATCAATGTTGTAATGCCTGATTACGACAAGCTTGTTAATATAGGTGAGCAGTATAATGAAGACGCAGAGGAATTTGATAATATACTTCAGCGCTTTACAGATAATGCTACACAGCTTAAGCAGACAATGGTTGATGTTGCAACTCTTATTAAGGGTATGTCAGTGACAATCAGTGAAAATTCTGATGGAGTTACTATGGTTTCTAACAATGCATGTGGTCTGACAGAGGGAATGAGCCAGATTAAGGAAGAAATGTTACATACAGAATCCGCAGCTGGCAGACTTGATGAAACTGTTGGACGTTTTACAAGAATATAGGAACGGGGGTAGCTTGATATGAAAAAGAGAATATTACTGACAGTAGTGATGATGATGCTTATGTTTGCACTCGTTGGATGTGGAAGCAGCAATAAAAATGTTACAACACTTATAATGGCTGATGTACAGGAAGGTGATCATCCAACAGCACTTGCGTGTGATAAGTTTGCGGAACTTGTTAAGCAGAAGACTAATGGAAGAATTAACATTGAGGTGTATCACGGACAGACACTTGGAACAGAGGCAGAGCAGATAGCCCAGGTAACAGTAGGTGGTATTGACTTTGTGCGTGTATCATCACCAGTAGCGACATATTATGATGATATAAAGGCATTTCAGGCATTATATCTGTATGGAAGCGAAGATGATATGTGGAAAGTCCTTGATGGGGATATTGGTAATGAATTCTTAAAGGCACAGAAGTTAAAAGATAATGGTATTGAAGGACTTTGCTGGATTTCAGGTGGTTCAAGAAACTTCTACAACAACGTCAAAGCTGTGACAAGCCCAGATGATCTGAAAGGACTTACACTTAGAGTTAACACAGATTCAATGTTTGCATTTCTTGAAAAATGTGGTGCAAAGGGTGTCAATGTATCATATGGTGATATATATAATGCTATATCTGATGGAACAATTGATGGTGCCGAGAATAACTGGCCATCTTATATATCAACAGGTCATTATAAGGTTGCACCATATATAACAGTTGATGAGCATACAAGAATTCCGGAGATGATAGTAGCTTCGACTGAGACAATGAACAAGCTGTCATCACAGGATCAGCAGATTATCCGTGAGTGTGCCAATGAGGTCAGCCATCTTCAGAGACAATGGATGAAAGAATATGATGAAAAGGCAATCAAGCAGGCTGAGGAAGCCGGATGTAAGATAACATATCTTACTAAGGAGCAGGTTGCAAAGTTCCAGAGCGTAGCAGAACCAGTTAATGAACAGGTTAGTTCAAAATATATTAATATAATTAAGAGAATTAAGGCAGCACAGTAATATAAAATGTGTTAAAATGGACAGAAGAAAATGGACTTCTGTCCATTTTAATCTGAAAGGAGAAAGCGCTATGTATTTTGATAACGTTAAAAAGAATTTTGGATTTGGCTGTATGAGACTTCCAATGTTGGAGAATGGAGAAGTAGATATAGCACAGACAAGTAAAATGGTTGATGAATTTATTGAACAGGGATTCAATTATTTTGATACAGCACATGGGTATCTTGATGGCAAGAGTGAGCTTGCACTCAAAGAGTGTCTTACAAAGAGACATAGAAGAGAAGAGTATATTCTTACAGATAAGCTCACAATGCCTTATTTTAACAAGCAGGAGGACATCCGTCCTTTCTTTGAAAGCCAGTTAGAGGCATGTGGAGTTGAATATTTTGATTTCTACCTTATGCATGCACAGTCTAAGGACATATTTGCACATTTTAAGAAGTGCAAGGCATATGAGACGGCACTTGAACTTAAAAATGAGGGCAAAATCAAGCATTTTGGCATATCATTCCATGATAAGGCTGAGGTTCTTGACGAGATTCTTACAGAGTACCCACAGGTTGAGGTAGTGCAGATTCAGTTCAATTATCTTGATTATGACGACCCTGCTGTACAGAGCAGAAAATGTTACGAGGTCTGTCGCAAGCATAACAAGCCGGTGATTATCATGCAGCCTGTCAAGGGCGGTAACCTTGTTAACCTTCCAGAAGATGCAAAGGAGATTCTTGAGGCTCTCCATGGTGGAAGTCCTGCAAGCTATGCGATACGTTTTGCTGCAAGTTTTGATGGAGTTATGATGGTTCTGTCAGGAATGAGCAATACAGAGCAGATGAATGATAATTTAAGCTATATGAAGGAATTCGTTCCATTGAATGACACAGAGATGGAAGCTGTAAGAAAGGTTGCAGATGTGTTCCACTCTAAGCATATGATTCCATGTACAGCCTGTCGTTACTGCGTAGCAGGCTGCCCTAAGAATATATCTATTCCGGATTTATTTGCCTGTATGAATGCAAAGACAGTATTCAAGGACTGGAATGCAGATTACTATTACAGCAATGTCCATACAGTACATAATGGCAAGGCAAGTGAGTGTATCAAGTGCGGTAAATGTGAGCAGATATGTCCACAGCACTTAAAGATACGTGATCTGCTAGTTCAGGTAGCTGGTGAGTTTGAGAAGGTGGAGAAGTGAGGGTAACCTCACTTCATTGCCTTCTCCAACGCCCCCTCAATTCCCTTCAATATAACCGCAGCAGTATATCTGTTGTCGGTATTATATGTAATATTCTTAGTGGAGCCTTTGTCGCACACCTCTTTAGCAAGCTCGTTGAAGCATGAGCTGAGCATCGGATACATAGTTGTTATAGCCTCGTCAGTGTATACAAGGTCAATGCTGTTGATGTTGTTGGCATCAACAGTTACCTTGATAGACATAGGCGAGTTGTCAAGTGATATAGAAGCTGTATATACGCCGGGAACATACATATCTTCGCTGGCTGTGTCTTGTGAAGAATCACTGTTATCTGCCTGTAATCTATCGCTTGAAGCAGGAGCGTCAGGAGATGAAGCTGGTGCATTGCCAGGATTATCAGAACTGCCGCCGGCTGTTAATATAAGTACTACAGCAAGAATAATGGCGATAAGAATAGCAGCTCCGGCTCCAATAATCAATCCCTTAGGTATTACCCATATTTTTGTGCTAGAATTCATATGCATGACCTCGAATAAATGTTATTATATATATAAATGTTATTATTATATATTCAGTCGTAGATAGTATTATGTATCAAGTTTCCAGAAGGGAGATTTTTATATATGGCATTACAGCTTGTGCTAGGTGGTTCTGGAGCAGGTAAATCCACGTTAGTTATAGAAGATGTTATTCATAAATCATTAGATAATAGAGACAACAATTATATAGTTGTTGTGCCAGAACAGTACACAATGTCAACACAGCGAAAGCTTGTTGAGAGCCATCCAAGAAAAGGTATTCTTAACATAGATGTTGTCAGCTTTGAAAGACTTGCTTTCAAGGTGTTTGCAGAGATAGGCGGCGAGAACAGACCGGTCTTAGATGATACAGGCAAGAATCTTATATTAAGAAAAGTGCTTGAGGACAGCAGAAAAGATTTAAGATATTATGGCGGTAATATTAACCGTGTAGGATTTGTATCAGAATTAAAATCTGTCATATCGGAGCTTCTGCAATACGACCATTCACCAGAAGAAGTGATGGCGATAGCAGACAGAATTGAGGACAATGCGCTGCTTAATGCCAAGATGAGGGATATCGGACTTGTATATGACAAGTTTAAACAATATTTACACGACAATTATATAACATCCGAAGAGATACTCGATGTTTTATGTGATTACGTGGATAAATCAGATATTATTAAGAACAGCGAGCTTGTTTTTGATGGATTTACAGGATTTACACCTATACAGTATAAGCTGATTAAGATTCTGCTTGAAAATGCCAGAAAGATTACAGTTACAGTAACAATAGATGTGACAGAAAAGCCTAATGTCATGGATGGTATGGAAAATCTGTTCTTCATGAGCAAGGAAATGATAAATAAGCTTCATGCTATAAGTGATGAGGTATATAAAAAACAGCTTCCGCTTGATGACATATTAATTGAAGGTCCATCAAAGAGATTTAACAGTGAGCAGTTAGCATTTCTTGAGAAGAACATTTTCAGGGGCAGGTATGAAAGAAATGATAGTGATAATGATATAAGAATATATAATGCCAGAACTTCCAAAGAGGAGATACAGTATGCGGCAAGCGAGATTATAAGGCTTACAAGACATGAAGGCTACAGATACAGGGATATTGCTATTGTTTCAGGTGATATCTCATCGTATGGCGTTATGGCTGGCAATATATTAAAGCAGAATGACATTCCAGTGTTTGTGGATGCCAAGAAGCCAGTCACAGATAATCCTTTAGTTGAACTTGTAAGAGGCATACTTGAAGTGATACTGAAGAATTACAGCTATGACAGTGTATTCAGGTATCTGCGCTGTGGTCTTACAGGCATAACAAGACAGGAGACAGATATATTAGAGAATTACTGTCTTGCAACAGGAATTCATGGAAGCAGTGCATGGCATAAGACATGGATAAGAAAAGGCAGGGCAAAGAATGGATTTGTTCTTGAAGACATGAACCGTTTAAGAGAACAGATTATAGAGCCGGTGACAGCACTTGAGGATGTATTAAAATGTAAAACATCAACGGTAAAAGACAGAGTACAGGCATTGTATGAATTTATATGCCGCCTTGGCTGCTTTGACAAGCTTATGAAGCTGGCAGAGTCCATTGACAGCGAAAGCGAGTATGAACAGATATACAGAAAGACAATAGAATTATTTGACAAGATGGTTGAACTCCTTGGTGACCAGATTGTTGATATGTCCGAATTTAACAAAATTATTGATTCTGGATTCCAGGAGATTAAGGTCGGACTTATTCCGCCATCATCAGACTGTGTTATGGTTGGTGATATTGAAAGAACCAGACTTGATGACATTAAGATACTGTTTTTCTTAGGAACTAATGAGGGAATAATTCCTAAGAAAAATGATAACCGTGGTGTGCTTTCAGAGGCAGACAGGGACAAGCTTGAGAGTATGAATGTTGCCTTGTCAGCAGATGTGAGAAGAAAAGCATTTGTACAGAGATTTTATCTGTATCTGATTCTTACCAAGCCATCAGACAGGCTGTATATAAGTTATTCTAATAAAGGTTCTGACGGAGCAGGAATACTTCCGTCATACATAATAAGAACTATAAGACAGATGTTCCCTGATGTTACAGTGACAGAGCTGGGGGATGTGACAGAGCAGTTTGGGTATATAAGAATACCTAAGGCAGAACTTGTATATGAAGAGAATAAATTTATAGAAGACCTTGGCGAGACACTTGCATTACAGTTATATGGTGACGTGCTGTATGGAAGCGTGTCAACATTTGAGGGTTTTACAGGATGCATGTTCTCATATTTCTTAAAGACAGGATTAAAGCTTGAGGAACGAGATGAGTACAATTTTGCCGTGGCTGATTTTGGAACTATCATGCACAGTATTATTGAAAATGTGTGCAGACAGTTAAAAGATGAGAAACGCTCTCCGGGTTCGCTGTCAGCAGATGAGAGAAGGCAGATGATAGGGGAGACAATAGAGAAAATTTCCAAGGATTATGCGGATGATATCTTATTTGATACGAACCGCAACCAGTTCTTAATCAAGCGAATGACAGAGCTGGCAGATAAGACATTATGGGCAGTTGGAAAGCATATGGATGCGGGAGTGTTTGCACCAGATGCATTTGAATTTCCATTTGAGATGGACAGGGAGCAGATAGCACTTAATGAAGGTTATGCCAGAATGGTGATTAAGGGTAAGATTGACCGTATTGATATATGTGAGGATGATGATAATGTCTATGTAAGAATTGTAGATTACAAGTCAGGTAATTCACAGTTTGACCTTCTAAAGACGTATTATGGAATCAAAATGCAGCTTGTGACGTATCTTGATGCAGCGATGCAGATTGAACAAAAGAGACATCCCGACAAGCATATCATTCCTGCTGGAATATATTATTACAACATGAGCGACCCTATACTTGATGTTGATGGAGATGCACTTGATGATGAGAGTGGGGAAGTGCGTGATTTAGATGAGATGACTCTTGAAAAGCTCCGTCTGGCAGGTGCTACTAACAGCAATATCAATATTATAAAGATGATGGACAGTGAGGAACGCAGTAAATCTTTAGTGATTCCGGTTGATTTTAACAAGGACGGAAGTGTCAAGAAATCAAGCAAGGTATATAACACAGACCAGTTAAATGTACTTGGAAGATATATGGAACGTAAGATGAAGGATGTAGGAAAAGAGATTCTTAATGGCAAAGTAGCTGTTAATCCGTACAGTTCCGGGACTAACAGTGCATGTGATTATTGTCCGTACTCGTCTGTGTGTGGATTTACAGATAACTTAAAGAGCGGTTTCAGATATTTAAAGAAGTTTGAAGACGAGCAGATGTGGGAGAATATGGAGAAAGGGGTTGATGAGAATGGCAAACAACTGGACGACTAGCCAGAAACAGGCTATTGAAACAAGTGGCTGTAATATATTAGTATCGGCAGCGGCTGGTTCTGGTAAGACGGCTGTGCTTGTAGAGCGAATCATCAGAAAGATAACAGACCCTGAGAATCCGGTTTCCATTGACAGAATGGTTGTCGTTACATTTACTAAAGCGGCGGCAGCCGAGATGAAGCAGAGAATAAGACTTGAATTAGACAAGCTTATAGAGCTTAATCCGTCAGACCAGAATCTGATAAGGCAGCAGACACTTGTCAATAATGCCAGGATTACAACAATAGACAGCTTCTGTCTTGATATTGTGAGGAATTATTTTACAGAGACAGATATCGACCCGGGTTTCAGGACGGCTGACGAGGGAGAGATAAGGCTCATAGAAAATGATGTGATGAACCAGATGCTTGAGGAGTACTATACTGAGGCTGGCGATGAATTTACAGCACTCGTTGATGCATATGGAACAGGAAGAGATGACAGCAGGCTTGTCGATATAATACTTAAAATATACAGATATGCAAGAAGTTATCCATGGGAAGATGCGTGGTATGATAACAGCCTTGCAATGTATGACACAGATGGGGATATAAGCGGTAACATATGTGTTAAGTACATGTGGGATAATATCAGAAAGATACTTGCAGGTTACAGACAGAGATATGAAGAATATCTGAGTGTCTGCAACAGTCCGGATGGCCCTGCACCTTATACAGAGAATATCCAGCAGGATATGAATATGATAGATATGCTTATGTCGGCAGATACATTTGAAAGATTCGTTAATCTTGTTAAAGTCAGCAGCTTTTCGACATTAAAAAGATGCGTAAAGCCACAGAATGAGGATAAGAAAATATTTGTCTCGAATGGAAGAAAAGCATTCAAGGAATATGTTGACAAGACTTTGAAAAAGATGATATCGGGAAGCATTGACAATATGAAGCGTGATATCGATATCAACCGCGGTGCTGTCACTATGATGATTAAGCTTGCAAAAGATTTTTCACGTAGAATGATGGATGAGAAGAGAACAAGAAATATAATTGATTTCAACGATATGGAACATCTTGCACTCGATATTCTTGTGCACAATGATAACGGAACACTCACATATTCTTCTGTCGCAGATTCTTTGTCCGATTATTACAATGAAATTTTAATTGACGAGTATCAGGACAGTAATATGCTTCAGGAGCAGATTCTTACTGCGGTATCTAAGAGTAGACGTGAAAATGTCAACAACAATATAT
The DNA here is from genome assembly GCA_050874305.1 of Lachnospira sp. GTDB lineage: Bacteria > Bacillota > Clostridia > Lachnospirales > Lachnospiraceae > Lachnospira. The sequence goes on from JBNMKL010000015.1 coordinate 17,954, forward strand.
ACATGGTTGGTGATGTGAAGCAGAGTATTTACCGTTTCAGAATGGCCTGCCCGGAGCTTTTTGTGAATAAAAGCGACACATACGAGGATGTGGCTGATATATCTGGGACGGGTGTAAAAGATGGCAAAAAGGCGTGTGTTAAGATACAGCTCCAGAATAACTTCCGAAGCAGGGATAATATATTAGAGTCAACTAACTGCGTATTTAAAAGAATTATGACAAAGGAGTACGGCGGCATTGCATATGACAAAGCTGCAATGCTCTATCATGGTGCTGATTACCCGGCATGTCCAGAGTATATTGTCAAAGGTGATTTGCAGTTAGAAACGTTAGATTTCGGGAAAGACTGCCCGACAGAGATGAATGTGTTTGCCAAGGATGGTACAGATATGTCATCTGCGGAAGCGGAAGCGCAGGTGATAGGTGATGTCATTAAGAAGCTGATGAGTACAGAAGATGGAAAAGTACATGTTGTGTCTGATAAAAATGTATCAGGCGGCTATAGACCGGTAAGATATAGTGACATTGTTATCATATCAAGGACGATAAAAGATTTTGCGCAGGTTATAGTGAACAGCCTTATGAATCAGGGAATTCCAGCATATACAGAGAATTCCAAAGGCTTTTTTAAAGTCCATGAGATACAGCTTATATTAAGCTTTCTTACAATAATAGATAATCCTCTCAATGATATTCCTATGGCAGCAGTCATGATGTCATATTTCGGACAGATGACATCCAAAGATATGGCGGTCATAAGAAGCCTCGATAAGAAGAAAAAACTGTATGATATAATGCATATGGTTATATCTGACGAGGAAAGTAGTAGTCAGGAAGAAAATGATTCAGATAAAAACAGCACAGATAAAAATGGCACATGTGAAAACAGTACAGACAAGGTGCATGTGGAAGATGGGCTTGCTGCCAGAATATCAGAGTTATGTGAGCTTATAGAAAGCTACAGGGTTAAATCGGATGTCATGTCGGTGTCAGATTTATTATGGGATGTCATGTATTCAACAGGTTTCTATGATTATGTGGGAACTATGCCGTCGGGCGAGAGAAGACAGGCTAATCTTGATATATTGTTACAGAAGGCAGGAGATTTCGAGAAGACAAGCTACCGCGGACTGTTTAATTTCTTAAGATATGTTGAGAGATTGCAGACATATGATGTGGAACTTGGAGAGGCATCTGTTCTGTCAGAAAAAGACGACATTGTGCGTGTCATGAGTATCCACAAGAGCAAGGGACTTGAGTTTCCGGTTGTTATTGTGGCAGGAATGGGAAAGAGGATGGACCATAAAGATGCTGCCGGAACAGTAATCACACATCAGACCTATGGAATAGGCGCAGATGTGGTAAGGCTTGACAGCAGGACTAAAAGCCCGACTCTTATTAAAAATGCTATCTCTATGGCAATCAGAGAGGAAGATACAAGCGAATTTATGAGAATCCTTTATGTTGCCATGACGAGAGCTAAAGAGAAGCTTATAATGACAGGCTGCGTTGGAAGTGCCATGGATTCAGCCATGTCCAAATGGGAAGCGCAGAAGAACAGACTTCTTACCAATGACACATACGATTATTCAGAGATTGATGGCTGTACAAGTTTCCTTGATATGGTTATGCCAGTTGCCATGCTGTCACAGGATACAGAGGGCGATAATACATTTACAGTGACAGTGCATGAGACAGTCGAGGAACAGCCGGAGATTGAAGAAATAAGACATGATGAAAGAGCTGTTCATGAGAAAGAGATAGAACCATATCCATACGAACTAAAACAGCATGTCAAATCAAAGGTTACAGTTTCAGAACTTAAAGCGGCACTTCACAGCGAAGATTTTGAGGATAAAGATATGCTTTCAGATGATGTCAAAAATGCGTGTGAAGAAGTCAGGTCGGAGGAACAGCCGGATATAGTGCCTAAATTTATGATGTCTGGCGATGAGGAGCTTAAAGGAAACTTAAGAGGAACAGCATATCACAGGATTATGGAATGTCTGATTTATTCAAAATTGCAGCTCGATGACAAGAAACAGGCAGAGGCGTCTGTCCAGAAGCAGTTAGATGATATGTTAAGAGATAAGCGTATCACAGCCGCACAATATGAATGTGTCAGGGCAAAAGATATAGCAGAGTATGTGATGTCTGATACAGGAAAGCGCGCCGCAGATGCTTATGAGGCAGGAAGCCTTAAAAGAGAGCAGCCGTTTGTGTATATAGATGATGAATCTACAGGACAGCTTGTTCAGGGCGTTATCGATATGTACTTTGAAGAGGATGGCGGTCTTGTCATAGTTGATTATAAGACGGACAGAGTTTCTAAGAAAGATGGAAAAGACGTGCTGATAAGACGTTACAGCGTGCAGCTTGACTATTATGCCAAGGCACTTTCACAGATTACAGGCATGCCGGTAAAAGAAAAAATCATCTATTCATTTGCACTTGGAACGGATATAAGCTTATGATTATAAGAAAATTCTTGAAGTTACTGTAAAAATATTGTATACTTACAACAAGTATGGGAATTTGGAGGATATTATAATGAAGAGAACATATAGTGTTAAATATAAGAGCGCAAGCAAGAAGCTTACTACACCAGAGAAGGTTGAGGCTGCAAAGCAGGCAATCATCAATGATGCCAAGGCTGATTCAGTTGAGATTATGGATGACGGACAGATTGTTACAATAGAGACTGATGAGGAAAAGTTCCCAGAAGTTATGAATGTAGTTGTCAATGTATTCCGTAAGATTGATGATAAGTCAGAGGTTTCTTACAAGTTCGCACTTAACCAGAACAAGTAAAATAATACAGGTAACAGAAAGCCTGTGATGCAATAGCATCATGGGCTTACTTTGCGTATAGAGATAATGTAGAGTGATTTGATTTGAAAGGATATTAATAATGCCAGATTATAGTAAAGAGATTGAGAAAAGACGTACATTTGCAATAATTTCCCATCCCGATGCAGGTAAGACAACTCTTACAGAGAAGTTCCTTCTGTACGGAGGAGCTATCAACCTCGCTGGTTCAGTTAAAGGTAAAAAGACAGCAAAGCATGCGGTTTCAGACTGGATGGAGATAGAGAAGGAGAGAGGTATCTCTGTAACATCTTCTGTATTACAGTTTAACTATGATGGATATTGTATCAACATCCTTGATACACCAGGACATGAGGATTTCTCGGAGGATACTTACAGAACACTTATGGCTGCCGATTCAGCGGTCATGGTTATTGATGCATCCAAGGGTGTTGAGAAACAGACAATCAAGCTGTTCAAGGTATGTGTTTTAAGACATATTCCTATATTTACATTTATTAATAAGATGGATAGAGAAGCTAACGACCCATTTGAACTTCTTGACGATATTGAAAATGTATTGGGAATCAGCACATGTCCAGTTAACTGGCCTATCGGATGTGGCAAGGAATTCAAGGGCGTGTACGACAGGAATACTAAGGAGGTATCACTTTTCAAGGCTGCGATGAACGGTCAGAAGGAAGTTGATACTAAGAATATTCTTGCTGGAACAGATGAGCTTAGGGCAGAGATTGGCGATGGCTTCTATGACAAGCTTAATGAGGATATAGAGCTTCTTGACGGGGCAAGTGCGGATTTCTCACTTGAGGAGGTTCAGGCTGGTAACCTTACACCTGTATTTTTCGGGTCAGCCCTTACTAACTTTGGTGTTGAGACATTCCTTCAGCATTTCCTGTCTATGACTACATCACCACTTCCAAGAAATTCTTCTAAAGGTCTTATCGACCCTGTCAAAGAGGATTTCTCAGCATTTGTATTCAAGATTCAGGCTAATATGAATAAGGCTCACAGGGATAGAATTGCATTCATGAGAATATGTTCAGGCAAGTTTGAGGCTGGAATGGAAGCTAACCATGTGCAGGGTGGCAAGAAGATAAGACTTTCACAGCCACAGCAGATGATGGCGCAGGAAAGACACATAGTTGAGGAAGCCTATGCCGGTGATATTATCGGTGTATTCGACCCAGGTATATTCTCTATTGGTGATACAATATGTACTTCTAATGAGAAATTCGCATTTGAAGGTATTCCTACATTTGCGCCAGAGCATTTTGCAAGAGTACGTCAGATGGACACAATGAAGAGAAAGCAGTTTATCAAGGGTATCAGCCAGATTGCACAGGAAGGTGCTATCCAGATATTCCAGGAGTTTAATACTGGAATGGAGGAGATTATCGTTGGCGTTGTAGGTGTTCTTCAGTTTGAAGTCCTTGAATACCGCTTAAAGAACGAGTACAATGTAGATATAAAGCTGGAAACTCTCCCATATGAGCATATAAGATGGATTGAGAATCCAGAGGAGATTGATGTCAACAGAATTGTTGGAACATCAGATATGAAGAAGATTAAAGACTTAAAGGACAATCCACTTCTCCTGTTTGTTAATAGCTGGAGTGTTAACATGGTTCTTGAGAGAAATGAGAATCTTAAGCTTTCTGAATTCGGAAGATAGATTCTCTGTCAGGCTTTTGGAGGATTATTTTGAGATACATTCACAATTATTTAGTACAAAAGAATACAAGAATAAAGAAGATTGTCAGAAAAACTGTGGCAGCAGTATCGGTGATGGCGCTTGCATTTACATCGGCACTGGCTGTACAGCTTCCTGCGGTTAACACTGAGGTGGTGTATGCAGACCAGACAACATCATCAAAAGGACAGATATCTAACGGATGTACTAATGTTAATATCCGTAAAGGCCCGGGGACATCATATGCTTCATATGGTAAGTTTAATGGTGGATTCCAGTTTGACATTTTAGGAATTATCAGTACTTCTGAGACTTATAAGTGGTATAAGATAGGATTTACACTGAATGGTTCTTATAACACAGGCTATGTGTCAAGTGATTATGTCACAGAGATTAAGAATTATACATATGAAGAAAATACTGATTTTGAAAGCTATCTTACAAAACAGGGATTCCCTGAGTCATACAAAGCTGGTTTAAGACAGCTTCATGCACAGTATCCTAAGTGGAAATTTGTTGCGAAGAAGATTAATGTCTCATGGAAAGATTTTATTGACAACGAGAATGTCAGAGGACGAAGCCTTATATATGGTTCTGCGGTAAGTTCGTGGAAATCTATTGAGTCAGGTTGTTATGACTGGAATACAGATGAATATGTAGCTATGGACAGTGGTAACTGGGTTCAGGCTTCAAGAGCACTTATTGAATATTGTGCCGACCCAAGAAATTATCTCAACTCAACTAATATATTTGCATTTGAGTCATTATCATATGATTCATCTACACATAATGTTGAGGGTGTTAATAATGTGCTGTCGGGAACATTTATGGCTAATTCGAGCCATGACCTTACATATGACGGAACAAAGTATGCTAATTACGCAGCAGCGTTAATGTATACAGCATCAAGAAGTGGAGTGAGTCCATATCATCTTGCAACAAGAATTCTGCAGGAGCAGGGAACGGATGGAAGAGGAAGTTCTATATCAGGAACTGTAGCCGGACATGAAGGATATTACAACTATTATAATATAGGAGCTTATGCTGGCGGTGGTCTTACAGCAGTACAGAGAGGACTTGTATATGCCGCATCTTCAGATTCAACAACACTCCGTCCGTGGAATACAAGAATGACGGCACTTATTGGCGGTGCAGTATTTATCAGTCGTGGTTATATTTCAATCGGACAGAATACAATCTACTATGAGAAGTTTGATGTACAGAGTGGTGGATATTATCATCAGTATATGACTAATATATGTGCTGCAATGAGTGAATCAGTCAGTGCCTCCAAGGCATATTCAGAGAGCTTTAAGCAGAGCACAGCACTTACTTTCTATATACCAGTGTATAATAACATGCCATCAAGTGCATGCAGCCAGCCAACAGGTGATGGTAATCCTAATAACCTTTTAGCTGATATAAGTGTCAATGGCAATACGCTCACACCTTCATTTAACAAATACACATCAGAATACAATGTTATTGTAGGAAGCGGTGTGTCAAGTGTGACTGTTAACGCATCAGCTATATCAGATAAAGCAAAGGTGTCTGGAACTGGTACATATAACTTAAAATATGGTGTTACTGAGATTAATATTAAGGTAACTGCTGGCAATGGAACAGTACGAACATACACAATCAATGTCGCCAGGGGTAATTCACAGAGTGGTTCAGATGGAAAGATATCATCAGGTGTCTATGCAATTGATACAGAGAATAGTCTTTTGACAGGAATCACAGCTGGAACACAGGCAGATGGTGTGTCAGGCAATATCAGTGTTACAGGTGGAGGCAAAATTGTCATTACAGATGCCAGTGGTTCGATTAAATCTGGCAGTGTTGCTACAGGTGATGTGGTTGATGTATACAATTCGTCTGATAGCAAGATAGCAAGCTACAATGCTGTTGTTAAGGGAGATGTCAATGGCGATGGTGCTATTGATATTCTTGATATTGTCAAGATTAAGAATCAGATGCTTGGTAATTCAGAACTTAAAGGAGCATACATGAGTGCGGCAGATATAGACAATAATGGCTCTGTTGACCTTATGGATATTGTCAAGGCTAAGAACATGCTTCTTGGAGACTGATGGAGGTAATATATGAAAAATGTTAAATCAGTTATATCAGTGATAATGTGTGTAATTGCCGCAGTATTAGTATTTATGATATTTAATGTATCTGATGTGTATGCAGCATCAAATGCATCTATATCAGTAAGTGGCACAAGTGGTAATGTTGGAGACCAGGTAACTGTCAATGTTACAATATCATCTGATACAGAGATTGGAGCTACTAAGGTTAATCTTATATACGATGCAGATTCACTCCAGTATGTATCAGGAGGAGATTCTGGCTCTGCTGGTACAGTAGTGTGGATTGATATTGATACATTTAAATCTAAATCAAGAAGTATTACATTCAAAGTATTAAAGGCAGGAGACAGTACGGTAAGCGTATCATCAGGTTCTTCTGTAGCATCACTTGCAGGAGATTATATGCAGGTTAATGCTGGTTCGGGCAAGGTTACAGGTAATGCACCTAAGACGGCATCATCTGATAATCTTCTGTCATCACTTAAAGTTAGTCCGGGAACACTGACACCAGCATTCTCTAAGGATGTGACAGAATACACAATGACTGTCGGAGCTGATGTTGCAAAGCTTGTAGTAAGTGCAACTGCAAACAGTTCATCAGCGACTGTATCAATATCTGGAACGAGAATGGATCCGGGTGATAACAAGACTTATATAACTGTAACAGCAGAGAATGGTACTAAGAAAACATATACAATCAGTACTTATAAGGATACATCGACAACAACAACTGAACCTGCGACATCAGAGCCAGATACTCCTGCTGAGCCAGTTGTTCCAGAGGAAGGCGCCAAAGAGGTTACTGTTGGTAATTTAAAATATGCTGTTGATGGAGATTTCGAGGCACATCCTCTTCCTACAGGATTTGAGGAGACAGAGATTGAGATAGATGGAACAACCGTGAAGGCCGCCAAGGGATTTGGTGAAAAGCTTACATTAGTTTATCTTGTATCAATGGATGGTGAAGGCAAGGCTGGATATTACATATATGATTCTGTCAAGAAGTCATACGACCTTTATATAGATATGGAACAGATTGAAAGTCATTATGCATATCTTCCTGTAACTGACGGAATGGAGATTCCAGCAGGATTTGAGATTGAGACAATCAAGATTAATGATACGGATGTTGATGTGTTAAAGCCAAGTGGAAGAAAAGACACTGCTGAATTTTATCTGTTTTATGGCATGGATAGTGCTGGTAATTCAGACTGGTTCGTATATGATACCAAGTACAATACAGTGCAGAGATTCTTTTTTGATGGTTCAATCAATGAGTATTTCAGTGATTCACAGATAGAAAATGCGACAGCCGTAGCGGCATCTTCTAATGCCACAAAATCTGATTTTAATGACCATTTAAAGACAATAATTGTCATCATATCACTTGTACTCTGCGTTGTATGCCTCATTATAGCTATCGTGAGCGTGAACAAAGCCAATAAGAGCAGATATTAATGAATTGTGCAACACTTCGCTAAACCACTACTTTTTCTGAATGGTTAAAAAAGTTGCAAAAAAATCCAAGTTTCCGTTAAATTCTGGATTTTTTCGCAACTTTTATTTGTTTTAAGCCAATATCATGATTTTTATATTCAAAATATGGCTGATTTTGGATTTATTATGTAAATTCGTGCCATTTCCGCCAATATACATAGCCCTAGGCTAGACTTAACTAAAAATGTATTGATGGGCTTGTCCCATCCAATACATTTTATCTTTTATGGGGCGTGACCCTGTTGAGTCCGCAAAGCGCGCGAAATTAAAATGTACCCCATGTGAATTATTTACCCCCCAAAAAAATTTATCTCCGATACAGGCAGTATCTTCGCTAGCGATGAAAAAGCCCCAGTGCAGCGGATAATTTTTTGTTTCAGGCTATGGAGATGAGACTCAAAGAATCGTGGAAGCCTTTGCTGAACACGATTCTTGCTTTAAGAGGCTCATCGGAATGTCCAGCCTGAATAAAAATTATCCGCTGCACTGGGGCTTTTGGAGTGGTGGGAGGCACCTCCTATTCCATCCCCTTTTTCTTAATGTCATGTATCACAAAAGCTGCTACCACACATGACAGAGCGGCTGTCAGGATGTTGCTGGCACCCATCACGATACCGACACTCTCGCTTCCAAGTGCTGTGAAATTCTGCAATGCCCATAAGATAGGGATTCTGAATACAAACACACGGCAGAAGTTACAGAATAATGTAAGCTTTGTCTTGCCAAATCCAAAGAGAAGAGCCATAACAGCAGAGTTAATACCTAAAGGAACGCATCCACCGAATGAATCATATCTGAATACCTTGATAATTGTCTGCTGGAATTCAGCATTAAAGCCTTCCGTACTGTTGGCAAAAAGCCATGTAATTGGGTCTATGAATACATTTAAAAGAATATATCCTACAAGTCCGATGGAAGCGTTGATAATTACCAGTCTCCAGAATGTTCCCAGTGCACGTTTGACATTGCCGGCACCAAGGTTCTGGCTTATTATCGCAGAGCCGCCATCCTGGAATCCATTCTGGCACTGAGTTGTTATACCATTGATATTATTAGAGATTCCAAGCGCACCAACAGTCACAGAGCCATATTCCTTGCTCATTGAGTTGACAACCGTCTTTCCAAGTGCAAATGCAACCTTCTCAACGATTACAGGAAATGACAGATTTAACATAGGATTGACCACCAGCTTACTGAAATGTATACTTTTTAAGCCGAATGTAAATGCATTGTTGCCACTTGTAAGATTATGTATCGCCATTATAAAAAGGAAACTCTGTGATATTACACTTGCAACAGCAATCATTGTTATGTCTGCGTTAAGTCCATATATGAATATGGCAGTTATAGATAATTTAAGTGTTATAACGAACATGTTAAGTCTTAAAATTCGTTTGGAATTGCCTCTTGAACGCTCAATTGCTATGTATACATTATTGAAGAAGCTGAGCACGGTAGAGAACAGTGTTATTATAAAATATTTTGTGCCAACAGCTATGAAATCTTCAGGAGTTCCAGTAACTTTAAGAAAAAGTTGTGTTACCGGGATAAGCAGAAGAACGATAGCTGCAATGATACTGCATATGGCAAGGAGGGTGCTCAGACGTTTCTTTACAAGCTCATAATCCCCGGCACCATATGCCTCACTTATTTTAAGGGTACTTCCGACAGCGAGACCAGTTCCTACTGCACTAATCATATTTTGTATCTGTGAAAGATAGGCAACAGCTGATACAGCGACAGCACTTACATGTGAAGCCATCATTGTATCAAGAATGTTAAACATATGATTGATAAGCTGGAATGCTGATAGTGGAATACATACATAGAATATTACTTTCCATAGATTGCCATTAAGGGCAAAATCCCTGAATTTTTTATCTTTTTCTGATAAACTTGCATCTTCTTTTACCTGTTCCATAAGTACCTCATTTCTAATGATTGTTATTAACATAGATTTTACTTTTTGATTGATTTTATAATAATACATAAAAACTGTATTTACATTGAATAAAGTGTCTGTTTGACATGATAATACAGAAAAATTGTATTTATATTTCAGGTGAATTATGGCATATATTAGTATGAGTGTATTATGTGTGGTGAAAAATGGCATATAGTCAGAAATTAGAAAATCTTCTGGTTGTCAGTCTTGAATCTTCCCAGAGGGAGAGAATGTCATCTGGTGATTTGTCAGCTGGTGTTGATGTGGAAAGGGACAGATGGGAGATAATTGTAAAATATTATGCTAGGTCTGAAGCAGAATTTGTAAGTCTTATTAAGGACAATTATCCTGACAGTGAAGTTACAGTATTGCTTTGCAATTATGCAATTATAGTGACATCGCGTGATAATATCAATCTGATTGCGGGCGAAATTATGATAGAATATATAGAAAAGCCTAAAATGTTATATTATAATTTAATTAATGAGAAGCGCGCTGGTTGTATTCCTGCGAGGACTGTGGCTGCGCCTGTTTACAATGAATCGGATGGAATAGAAGAACTGAGTGGTAAAGGTGTTATAACGGCGGTGATTGATACTGGGATTGATGTCTCGGACAGAGCTTTCAGGAATGAAGATGGAACAACAAGGATTATAAGGCTGTGGGATCAGCAGGGTGGCAGAATATATGATGACATGGATATCAATGATGAACTTGTAATGAGAAATAATCCTGCAATTTATGGTGACAATCAGGCATTGTTTTATGATTATTCCAATCATGGAATTAATGTGTGCAAAATAGCATGTGGCAATGATGGTGTGGCATATGGTTCATCTATTATATTTGTGAAATTAAGAAGGGCGGATGATGGATTTACACACACTACAGATATGATGATGGCTATTGATTATTGTATAAGAACTGCGGCGGAACTTGGAATGCCTGTGGCGGTTAATATAAGCTATGGTAGCAATTATGGCCCTCACCTGGCGGATGATATACAGACAGCTTATATTAATGATGTGGGCCGTGTGTGGAAAAGCCTGATATGTGTGGGAAGCGGCAATGAGGCACAAGCATCAATTCATGCGTATGTAGAGATTGCACAGTCAGAGACCAGGACAGTGGAGCTTGCGGTAAGAGATTATGAGCCAGACATTAGCTTTGCAATATGGTTCAGTGCGCTTGATGACATAGATGTGACACTTGTATCTCCGGGAAATGTGTCTTACGCATTTCCAAAAGAGAGTATGACAGTACACAGAACAAGGCTTGCGGATACACAGGTGATAACATATACAGGTGAGGCAAAGCCATACAGCGATGCAAGGGAAGTGTATGTTGGCTTGAATGGAGATGCTTATGTTACATCAGGCTTGTGGAAGCTGATTTTTAGAGCTAATTATATAAAGAACGGAAACTTTAATATATGGCTGGCGTCTTCTGTGACACTCAATCAGGGAACGGGATTTTTGCGTCCTTCAGCAGAACTTACATTTACAATTCCATCAACAGCAGATAATGTGGTAACTGTTGGGGCATATAACGGTGCCACCATGACACCTGCTGCTTTTTCCGGGCGTGGGTATGCTGTTGAAACAGGATATGTGGCAAGAACCAAACCAGACATAGTTGCACCGGGTGAAAATGTGTATGTGGATGTTGCAAATGTTGTGACAGGAACATCCTTTGCAGTCCCATTCGTGACCGGAAGTGCGGCACTTCTTATGGAGTGGGGGATAGTGAATGGCAATGATGCATACATGTACGGCGATAAGCTGAAAGCCGCATTGAAAAAGGGTGCTGTGCAGCTCCCCGGTCAGCCCATACAGTCGTCCGTCACAGGATGGGGTAGACTGTGCCTGCGTAACAGCATTCCACTCTGAGTGAATAAAACTCCCAAGCCTGTAAGCAGCCCACGCACGCTAAGCATCCCATGCGCCCGGTCTGCTTAGCGTGCGTGGGCTGCTTACAGGCTTGGGAGTTTTGTTTAGCTTTTGTTTATTTAATAAGTGTTGACGCGTATAGAATATTTGAGTAAAATATACGGGTTATGAAAAGAGGAAAAGAGGGGACTTATGAAATATTATGCTGTAAGAAAGGGGCGTAAACCTGGTATATATACGAACTGGGATGAATGTAAGGCTCTTGTGACTGGATTTAAGGGAGCTGAATACAAAAGTTTCACCCAGAGAGAAGCTGCGCTTGAATATATGTCAGGCGGGGCGGCTGCTTCTGTTGAAGAGTCAGAGGCATACAGCTTTGTAGATGGCTCATTTAATCAGGCAACGGGTGTATACGGATATGGCGGTTTCCTTACATATAAAGGCGAGAAATATATTCTGTCAGGATGTGGTGATGATGCAGAGATGGCATCTATGCGTAATGTGGCAGGAGAGGTTCTTGGAAGCATGGCTGCTGTTGAAAAGGCATTAGAATTAGGAATCAGAAGTCTTGATATATATTATGATTATATGGGAATCAGCATGTGGGCGACAGGTGAGTGGAAGCGTAACAAAAAAGGTACAATAGCTTACCATGATTATATCCAGTCGGTTAAAGATAAGATTTCATTGAGATTTGTAAAGGTCAAAGGACACTCAGGTGTTGAGGGTAATGAGGAAGCTGACCATCTTGCCAAGAAGGCAGTAGGTATATTATAGGAGGAAATTAATAATGGAAATTCAGATATTACATTGGTTTGAGTCATTACATAATCCGATACTCAATCCTATTATGTATGCAATTACTTCACTTGGAGATAAAGGACTGTTCTGGATACTTATGGCAGTATTATGTATGACACTTCTGCCTAAAAAATACAGAAAAGTCGGATTTACAATGCTGATTGCACTTGTGCTTTCTGTTATATTCTGTAATGTAATCATGAAGAATATATGGCACCGCCCAAGATGTTTCTGGGTTGATGGGCAGCCACTTACGGTTAGTGGTGAGTTTGAAAATCTCTATAATATATTTAATTCAATAGGTGATTATTCATTTCCATCAGGGCATACATCGGCTTCATTTGCAGCAGCACTTGCAATATTTATGTGGCGTAAGAAAGAAGGTATATATGCAATCGTGCTTGCATCTCTTATTGCTATATCAAGATTATATCTTACAGTGCATTATCCAACTGATGTGCTTGTAAGCCTTGTACTTGGAAGCCTTTATGGAATAGCTGCATATTATATAGCTAAATGGCTGTTTAAGAAGTTTCCTGCATTTGGCGAGGTAATGGAGGGAAGAGCGGGCTATAAGACACTCATACATAGACAAAGTAATTAGTGGAATTATGAAATTAGAGGGAAACTCCGGCAGTCAGGCTGCCGGAGTTTCTTTATGCAATATTTAGTAAGTGTAAAATGCTCCTTGGCTTAGCGTGGTATTTCTAAGATTAACAAAATAATATTGCAATGCGTGGTGTGCTGTGTTACTATAATATTAACTTTTGTAAAACACTTTTATAAAAGTTAATTGTGATTCATGACATGGAGGATATATATGAAGATATACAGTGTTTGTGATGATAATTTTAAGCAGTACGGAAGAGTTATCAGAAGTGTAGCCACAGATGATGTGGTTAAGGCGATGGAGAGCACGCCACTTCCAGAAGATGTGATATATGAGCCATCCAGAGAAGCTCTTGAGAGTACAGATTTTGCCAATATCATGGAGAAAGAGTACTATGGAGATTATCCAGTTCAGGTCGGATTCTGTAATGGTCATAATCAGAAGCTTAACGCAGTAGAATATCATAGAAGCAGTGAGGTCAATGTTGCATGCACAGATATGATTCTTCTGCTTGGAAGACAGCAGGATATTGAGGAAGATTATACATATGACACAGCTAATATTGAAGCATTTCTTGTTAAGGCGGGAACGGCTGTTGAGATATATGCCACAACCCTTCATTATGCGCCATGTGGTGTTGATGGAGCAGGCTTTAAATGTGTTGTTGTCCTTCCTAAAGGTACTAATTATGACGTGGATATGCCAAGAAAGAACAGCGGAGAGGACAGGCTTTTAGCAGCTACCAACAAGTGGCTTATAGCACATAAGGATGCACATATAGATGGTGCATTTGAAGGGTTAAAAGGAACCAACATAACAGTTTAAAATACAATAATTTAATGCGCCAAGCGCAGAAAGGAATGGAGTCAAGATGATTAATACACCAAGTATCAAAGTGGGAATCGTAGCAGTGAGCCGTGACTGTTTCCCAGAGAGTCTTTCAGTTACAAGAAGACAGAATTTAGTTAAGGCTTATACAGCTAAGTATGATGCATCAGAAATCTATGAGTGCCCAGTCTGTATAGTTGAGAGTGAGATTCATATGATGCAGGCAATTGAAGATTTAAGAAAAGCAGGATGTAATGCACTCTGTGTATACCTTGGCAATTTCGGACCAGAGATAGCAGAGACTATGCTTGCAAAGAAGTTCCACGGACCTAAGATGTTCATAGCTGCTGCTGAGGAGACATCAGCTAACGGCGGACTTGTAGGCGGAAGAGGAGATGCTTACTGTGGAATGCTCAATGCAAGTTATAACCTCAAATTAAGAGGTGTTAAGGCATATATACCTGACTATCCGGTTGGAACAGCAGAAGAATGTGCAGACATGATTCATGAGTTTATTCCTATTGCAAAGGCTTTATATGCAATCAAGAATCTTAAGATTATAAGCTTTGGCCCAAGACCAACTAATTTCATAGCATGTAATGCACCTATCAAGCCATTATATGACCTTGGAGTTGAGATTGAGGAAAATTCTGAACTTGATTTGTTCGAGAGCTTTAACAAGCATGAGGGAGATGAGAGAATCCCTGAAACAGTTAAGAGCATGCAGGAGGAGCTTGGCGAGGGCAACAAGAAGCCTGAGATATTAGCAAAGCTTGCACAGTATGAGCTTACACTTCTTGACTGGGTAGAGGCACATAAGGGTTCAAGAAAATATGTTGCAATAGCTGGTAAATGCTGGCCAGCATTCCAGACACAGTTCGGATTTGTTCCATGTTATGTCAACTCAAGACTTACATCTATGGGAATTCCTGTATCATGTGAGGTTGATATATATGGAGCGTTAAGCGAATTTATAGGAACAGTTGTAAGTGATGATATTGTCACACTTCTTGATATCAATAATACAGTTCCATCAGATATTTACAATGAGGATATCAAGGGCAAGTTTAATTACACTCTTACAGATACATTTATGGGATTCCATTGTGGCAATACATCATCTAAGAAACTTTCATTCTGCGAGATGAGAAACCAGATGATTATGGCACGTTCACTTCCAGAGGAAGTTACTAATGGAACTCTTGAGGGCGATATCGTTCCTGGTGATATAACATTCTTCAGACTTCAGAGCACAGCAGATGCCAAGCTTACAGCATACATAGCACAGGGCGAGGTTCTTCCAGTTGCAACACGTTCATTTGGTGCAATCGGAATATTTGCAATACCTCAGATGGGACGTTTTTACAGACATTATCTTATTGAGAATAATTTCCCTCATCATGGTGCAGTTGCATTTGGACATTTTGGCAAGCAGTTATTTGAAGTATTTAAGTATCTTGGAGTTGAAGAAGTTGGATATAACCATCCAGCAGGAGTACTTTATAAGAATGAGAATCCATTTTCATAACATTCTTAGATTGGAGGATGCATGTATTATATAGGTATTGATCTTGGAACATCTGCTGTTAAAATGCTGCTTATGGATGAGCATGGCAAAGTTGTGAATTCTGTATCTAAGGAATATCCAATCAGCTTTCCTAAGCCGGGCTGGAGCGAGCAGAACCCAGAGGACTGGCTTGAAGCAGTTATTGACGGCGTAAGAGAACTTGTTGATGCAGATGATGACAGTGCATGTGGATGTGAAGAGTATGATTATTCATCTAAAGCAAAGCAGGTTGTCGGTATAAGCTTTGGTGGACAGATGCATGGACTTGTCATATTAGATGAGAATGATGAGGTCATAAGACCAGCTATACTCTGGAATGATGGAAGAACTATCAAAGAATGTGATTATCTTAACAATGTGATTGGCAAAGACAAGCTTACAGAGTATACAGCTAATATAGCATTTGCGGGATTCACGGCACCTAAACTGTTGTGGTTAAAGGAAAATGAGCCTGAGAATTTTGCGAAGATTAAAAAGATTATGCTTCCTAAGGATTATATAGCATATAAGCTCACAGGCATTCATTGTACAGATGTGTCAGATGCATCGGGAATGCTTCTGTTCGATGTTAAGAACAGAACATGGTCAGATGAGATGATTAAGATATGTGGAATCACGAAGGAACAGCTTCCAAAGATATATGAAAGCAGTGACTGTGTTGGCCTCCTGACACCACAGATGGCAGCCAAATTAAGGCTTCCACTGACTGTAAAGGTTGCAGCTGGTGCAGGAGATAATGCCGCCGCTGCAGTTGGAACTGGAACGGTCGGTGATGGAAAGTGTAATATTTCATTAGGTACAAGTGGAACGATATTTATATCAAGTAAAGAATTTGGTGTGGACAAGAACAATGCACTTCATTCATTTGACCATGCAGATGGAACATATCATCTGATGGGGTGTATGCTTAGTGCGGCGTCATGCAATAAGTGGTGGATGGATGATATACTGGATACAAAGAAGTACACAGAGGAACAAAAGGATATAACAGATGATAAACTTGGACGCAACCATGTGTATTATCTTCCATATCTTAGTGGAGAGCGTTCTCCACACAATGACCCTCTTGCAAGAGCAACATTTACAGGGATGACGATGGATACATCAAGAGCTGATATGACACAGGCTGTTCTTGAGGGAGTTGCATTTGCAATAAGAGATTCATTTGAGGTTGCTAAGAGCCTTGGCATTAATATTGATAAAGTTACACTTTGTGGCGGTGGAGCCAAGAGTCCTCTGTGGCGTAAGATAATTGCTGACGTGCTTAATGTGTCAGTTGTCATACCTAAGGTTGAAGAGGGACCATCAATGGGGGCTGCGATGCTTGCAATGGTTGCCACAGGCGAATATACAAGCGTTGAGGCTGCGGCTGATGCGATATGCAAGGTTTCAGAAGTTATTGAGCCAGATAAAGAAATTGCGGCAAGATATGATGAATGTTACAATAAGTTCAAGATGATTTATCCAGCATTAAAGCCTGTGTTTGCAAAGCTGTAGAATCAGCTGCCACAGGATTTGATAAATAAAGAATTAAAATTAAATAAAGGAGTTTGAATTATGAGAATTTTTATTGATACTGCTAATGTTGACGAGATAAGAAAAGCTAATGATATGGGAGTTATCTGTGGTGTTACAACTAATCCTTCACTCATTGCTAAAGAGGGAAGAGATTTCAATCAGGTTATCAAGGAGATAGCTTCAATAGTTGATGGTCCTATAAGTGGCGAGGTTAAGGCAACTACAGAGACAGCAGAGGGAATGATTGCAGAAGGAAGAGAGATTGCAGCAATTCATCCTAATATGGTAGTTAAGATTCCTATGACAGCAGAGGGACTTAAAGCTACTAAAGTACTTACATCAGAAGGAATCAAGGTCAATGTAACACTTATATTCTCTGCTAACCAGGCAGTTCTTGCTGCTAGAGCCGGAGCTACATATGTTTCTCCATTCCTTGGAAGATTAGATGATATATCATCACCAGGAATCCAGCTTATTCAGGATATAGTTGACATTTTCTCTAATTACGACATACAGACTCAGATTATATGTGCAAGCGTTCGTAATCCAATTCACTTTACAGACTGCGCTCTTGCAGGTGCAGATATCGCAACAGTACCTTACAAGGTAATTGAGCAGATGGTACATCATCCACTTACAGATGCAGGTATTGAGAAGTTTAAGAAAGATTACGAAGCTGTTTTTGGAAAGTAATGAATAAATCAGGTATTACATCAAAAGACGTAAAATTAATTAATAAAAACAGAATATACAGATATATCTATGAAGCAGGGCAGACCTCAAGGCAGGAGATTTTTGAACAAATCGGACTTTCAATGCCGACAATACATCAGAATCTTAAAGCACTGATTGAAGATGATTTAATTGTCATAGATGGCAGTTTTGACTCAACAGGCGGCAGAAAGGCACAGATATTTTCAGTCAATTCTAATGCCAGATATGCAGTGTCGCTTAACATAGCTGCTAATGGTGTACATGCAAGGCTTATAGATATGTATGGGAATATTCTTACAGAGACACATATGGATGGCATATTTAATCCGGAAGATAAATATTACAGACAGTGTGCCACGCTTGTAGATAAGTGCATTGACAGGGCTGGCGTTAGCAGGGACAAAATCCTGGGAGTTGGAATTACGATACCGGGAATTCTTGATGACACAAACAGCATTATTGTTAATGCACCAACTATGGGTGTAAAAAACTGTTCGATAGAAGATATTGCAAAATACATACCATATCAGTGGATTGCCATGAATGATGCCAAATCGGGATGTTATGCATGGTACTGGTTTAATATGCGTGGCAATGAGCATAAGAGATACATTTATCTTATGTTGAGCCAGGGCGTAGGTGGAGCAATATTTGATGAGAACTTTGATGTGTCAGGTAATCACAACAGGTCAGGAGAATTCGGTCATATGACTATTCATCCGGGTGGCAGAAAATGTTTTTGCGGCCGTGAAGGCTGCTTTGAAAGTTATGTGTCATCAAGGTGTCTGTCAGAAGAGTATGGTGTATCATTAAATGAATTTTTCGGACAGATGAAGAATGGTGATAAAGAAAAAAGCAGGGTATTTGGACAATATCTTGATAATCTGGCAATTGGTATTAATAACTTGTATACTATATGTGACTGTGATATTGTTATAGGTGGTCAAGTTGCTGAATATTTAAGGGATTACGAGGATATTCTTAAGAAGAAGCTTGTTGGCCGCTACTCATTTGATACAGACGGAGAATATATAAGTTTCTCAGAATGTTCTGATATGAGAGCATCGGCAGGTGCAGCACTTACATTTATATCTAAATTTATCGAAAGCATATGATATGGGGACAGGTTTATGAAATTGGCTGATAAGATTAATACAGGATACTTGAATTCTTTAATAAAGCACTGCGTGGTAAGTTTAATTACTGCGTGGTGCTTTGTTTCGTGTGTGAATATGATAAGGCTTGCATCTGGTACATTTAACCCGGTAGAAAGCCTTGCGACAGTTGGATATACTGATATTTTTATGTATGTATTGTGTATTCTGGCTGTTACAGTAGTTTTAACGGCAGTTTCTATCAGATTTAAGGCAGATAAAATGATGGATTATGTGATGTTTGCAGCTACATTAATATGCGGATTGGTAATTGTGGCGTTAAAGCAGGAAATATATACATGTCTTGCAGTGTCAGGACTTGTTCTGCTTGCATTTCTTTATGCATCAAGGAATATGAAGATTACGGATATAGCCATCAGCAGAAAATGCATGATTATACTGATAACGCTTGCAGCGGCTGTTATAGCATTGTTTATAGGAATTACTGCTGTGTACAGATATATTACCTATAATGTGCCAAACTTTGATGGCGGACTGTTTTTCCAGATGTTTCATTATATGAAAAATCATCTGACAATGCAGACAACGCTTGAAAGAGATGTGCTTATGTCGCATTTCAAGGTTCATGCATCGCCTGTATTCTGGCTGTTGTTCCCAGTATATTATGTATTCCCTTATGCACAGACAATTCAGTTTTGTCAGGGGATTGTTCTTGCCGCTGCCGTGATTCCACTTGCATTGCTGTGTGATAAGAAAGGAATAAGCAGATTAAAGACAGTGATAATTTGCTGTATATATTGTTTTATGCCATACGTTGCAGGTGGCTGTGGATATGATGTGCATGAGAATATGTTTCTTCCAGTGGCGGTATTTTGTCTGTTATATGCATTTGAGTGTAATTCGTGGAAAGGGATTGTGCCAGCACTTATATTCTTGCTTAGTGTCAAAGAGGACGCTGCTGTGTATGCAGGATTTATAGGGTTATACATGCTTGTAAGCAGGGGCAGAAAAGATAAATCATATATTAAATCTGTGGCTGTTATGCTGGTGTCTGTTATTTATTTCGCGATAACTGTAGCATATATAAGAAATGCAGGAGTTAATACAGCGACTGACAGGTTTAATAATATGATATATGGCCATGATGGCAATGTGCTTGGCATGATACCGACAATATTTATCAATCCAGGTTACACAATCTCACAGATAATGAGTGAAGGTAATATCAGATATATAATAACAGTTCTTGCACCGATGCTGTTTCTGCCGCTGTATTGCAGGGATTACAGATTGTATATTCTTGCAGGACCATTTCTTATGTTTAATCTGATGCCTTCATATGAGTATATGCATGACATTAATTTTCAATATACATTTGGAAGTGCAACGCTTCTGTTTTATATGGCAGTTTTGTGTATACAAGAGGATAAAAAGCATAACTCATTAAAGACTTTATGCATGATGGGGATTGTTACGGGATTGTGTTTTACATCGGGGCTGATAAGCAGATTTGATTATATTAACATGTATAACAATTCTGCATATAGACAGATATATGAAGAGATTGATGAATCATTATCACATATACCAGATGATGCAGAGGTTACAGCAGGAACATTCCTTTGCAGCCACTTATCGCAGAGAGATATAATATATGAGGATTATTACACAGATAAAGAAACAGAGTATCTTGCGTTAGATTTGCGGGGTGCAGAGTATGACTATGATATCAGTGAATTTTATGAGTCTAAGGGATATGAAACATTGTCATATAAAGAAGGAATTATAGCAGTATTCAGAAAAAGATAGCAGATGTTTAGCTTGCCAGCTTTGATAACCCTGCCAGCTTTGATAAGTCTGCCAGCTTTGACTTTGGATATGGACATATTTTTTTAAAGCTAGTATAATTGCTTGTATTAGTTATGCATTAATGTTGAGCCAGAAAGGAATGTAATGCCATGAAAACTTGGGAAAAGTATATACGAAGAGTAGAACCTTATACACCGGGAGAACAGCCTAAAACTGCCGGCGTTATCAAACTTAATACCAATGAGAATCCATATCCTGCTTCACCAAAGGTTATAGAAGCAGTGAAGAACTTTGATACGGATAAGCTGCGTCTTTATCCAGACCCGGAGGCATCTGTACTTGTGGATGCGATTGCACACAGATATGGACTTTCATCAGATCAGGTATTCGTAGGAGTTGGCTCTGATGATGTTATAGCCATGAGTTTTATGACATTTTTTAATTCGGAACTGCCAGTTCTGTTTCCTGATATCTCATATTCATTCTATGAAGTCTGGGCAGATGTATACAATGTGAAATATGAAAAGGTTCCTGTAGACAAGGATTTCAATATTGTGCCAGAGGATTATATGAAAAAGAATGGCGGTATAATATTCCCTAATCCTAATGCGCCTACAGCACTTTACATGGGACTTGACAGGGTTGAGGATATTATAAAGGCTAATCAGGATTCAGTTGTTATTGTCGATGAGGCGTATATTGATTTTGGCGGCAAGTCAGCAGTTGGACTTATTGAAAAGTATGACAATCTCTTAGTTGTCCAGACATATTCTAAGTCGCGTTCTATGGCGGGCATGAGAATTGGATTTGCAATGGGTAGTGCCAAGCTTATAAAGGCTATGAATGATGTCAAATTCTCAGTTAATTCATACACAATGAATGCTACATCTCTGGCATTTGGTGTGGCTTCGATGAACGATGAGGAATATTTCAAGGAGTGTACAGATAAGATTATTGCAACAAGAACAAGAAGCATGGAAGAACTTGCAAAGTTAGGATTTACATTCCCTGATTCCAAGGCTAACTTTATATTTGCTTCACATAGAACTGTTCCTGCATCTGAGATATTTGCAGAGCTTAAGAAAAGAAATATTTACGTAAGATATTTCAATAAGCCAAGGATTGACAATTATTTAAGAATCACAGTCGGAACAGATGAGCAGATGGATAAATTGTTTGAAGCATTAAAGCAGATAATAGGTGACAGATAATGAGCGTTCCATTTGAAAACAGGAATTTTCAGAAAGAGCTTGATAAAATGGTTGAAGGACTGCAGCGCGAGGGAAAGGTCCCGAATCTTTTACTTCATAGCTGCTGTGCTCCATGCAGCAGTCATTGTATAGAGTATCTTTCACAATTTTTCCATGTCACGGTATTTTACTACAATCCTAATATATCTGAGCAGGCAGAGTATCAGAAGAGGGTAGCTGAACAGATAAGATTTATAGGTGAATTCCCTGCCAGATATCCTGTTTCTTTCATTGAAGGAGATTACGAGCCAGACAAGTATTATAAAAGTGTGGCTGGTCTTGAAAAATGCAAAGAGGGCGGCGAGAGGTGCTTTGTGTGTTATGAGCTGCGGCTGCGTAAAACTGCTGAGCTGGCAAAGGAACGGGGATTTGATTATTTTACGACTACACTTACAATCAGCCCTTTAAAAAACAGTGTCAAGCTCAATGAGATAGGTTTAAAGCTTCAGGATGAGTATGGTGTGCCATATCTTTTATCAGATTTTAAGAAAAAAGAAGGATATAAGCGTTCAATAGAGCTGTCGAGAGAGTATAACCTGTACAGGCAGAATTTTTGCGGATGTGTATTTTCTAAAAATGCGATATAGAATCGGTAATGCGAATATGGTATAATGTAATAAATGTTGCAGTGCATGTAAGCGGTATGATGTGAGCTGGCATTGCATGATGCGTAAATAGCAAAATGTATAAATAGCAAAATGTATAAATATTAAAATGTGTGAATATTAAAATGGGAGGATGTGTATCTATGGCAAAGAATAAGTTTTTTAAGACAGTTGTTACACTTGGCGCACTAGGAGTTGCATCTAAAGTCGCATATGACAAGTATAAGAATGTAAAATCGGAATTTGAAAAAGAAGAGAATGACAGCCTTGGAACAGAGGTTAAGAAGTATAATGCCATATTCCAGAACAAAGTTGTTGAGGTTGATGACGAGGTATTTACAGGCTGTGAAGTTAAGGCGATAGGTTCTAAAGCTGTTATAGATTTAGGACTCGCTGTATTTGAGAAGGATGTGTATATTGATTTCACAAGTAAGGCAAGTTCTGTAACTATCGTGCTTCCAGAGGGGGTTAATGCCGCATGTGATATAGAGAAGAGAGCCAGTGTTATCAATAATCTTGTTGAGAATACTAACGAAGAGGGAATACATACTGTATATGTTATCGGTACAGCAGATGCCAGCAGAATCCAGATAGTTCCTGTGGATTTCTACGTTGATGATGACGACGACTTCGAGGATATAGAGGATGGCAAAGAGGCAGAGGAGGCTCAGGCTGCAAAAGCTGATGAGGAAGAGACTGCTTCTAAGAAAGATAAGGCTGAAGATGTAAAGACCGCAGATGAGGAGCCTGAGAATACAGCAGATGAAAAGGTTTCTGAAAATGATGACCTTGAAAATATGGAAGACCCTGATGATGAGAGTGACCTCAGAAAGATTGATGGGGCTATAGAGCTTACCGTGGAAGAGGTAACTAAATAATTAATTGAAAGTCTGGAATATATATGAGATACAAAGATAAGATAATAGCTTACTTTGACAGTTGCCCAGATGGATGTGTAATAGCTGCTAATGATCTCTATGAAAAGGAATTTTCTAAGATGTCACAGGCAGCTTTTTTTAAAGCATTGGAGCGTCTGACAAAGGAGGGAGTGCTTGTAAGGGCAGCCAAGGGAATGTATTCTAAGAATACTCCTATAGAAAATGACGATATGCTTAATCATTTCTTCGGCGAGGACAACATGGACGGAATGTATATAGGCGGGCAGCTTTATTCCAAATATGCTCTCACTAATGTTAAAGATGATGAAATATGGCTGTATTCAACACTTATATCGAAGGAAACATGTAATATCGGTAATATCCATGTAAAGCGTGTCCCGGTTCCGTTAAGTTACGATAATACCAAGATTATAGAGGCATTGGAGATACTTCAGAATTATGACAATATAGAGGAACTTAATAAGAATAAATTTGCCAGATATGCCAAGCAGTTTGCCAAAGGATATAATGATGAAGCGGCTGTGTATGTGATTAATAACATGAAATACAAAAAGAGTACTATAGCATTTATGAAAAAAATCCTTGATATGTACAAGGTCCCTAACTCGCTGCAGCAGTTTTTAAGTTATGCATCAAGATATAAGATACCACCAGTGGCGAGGGTGGCAAGATAAGTGTGCATTATAGGCGCATTATACACACATTATCTTATACACTTCGCTAAACCCATGTTTTGGCTGTATACATGAAAAAATGCCAAAAAGCTCCGAAAAATGCAACAAAAGTGGGGCTTTTGAAGCTGTTTTTCAGAATAATGCAAAAATTGGAATTTGATTGCGTAATAAAAGCATGATTTTGGATTTTAATAATATTTTAGTTAATAAAAATCCAGAATCATGCTTTTAATTTTAAATGATATTTAGGTTGATTAAATTTAGTTTAATGATATTTAATTTAAGTATATTTAATTGTAATGTCATATATAATTATAGTTTATTGCGTAATAGAATCATAAATCATTCTCTCATCATAATCAGGAGCAGCATTGATAACAGCATTATAAAGGGGTTCAATGTCAGCAATGTCTTCTTCAAGCTCATCGGCGATAGTGGCAAGAGATTTGTTCTTCTTAACCTTCTTGATAATTAAAGAAATGAGTTTTAGCTCAATGCCCCTTTCTTCAACCGCATCACTTAAATTACACATAGAGTTCACCTCTCCTTCTAATTCTACAGACATAGGAATGCCATAATCATTTTCAAGAATCATCTTCTTTTCATCAGGATTTATATTATCTGACAGCAGTGTTGATAACATGCTTATCAGAGTATTTTTTGATGTAGTAGTTGTATTTGCATTAAGATTAATAAATATGGTCGATATCAAATCATATCGTCCAGTTGAAATTGTATCAAATGTGCCATCATGTGGGTAGAGAATTGTTGGCTTAATTGAATATTCAACTATCGAGTCTGCAACCTTCTTGTACGACCGCTTTTTATCAGGAGTATTCATGCATATCCAGATAGAATATACTTTCTTGACACCATCATAATTATCTGCTGTGTACTCAACATTCATCTGT
Source organism: Lachnospira sp. (assembly GCA_050874305.1). Taxonomy (GTDB): domain Bacteria; phylum Bacillota; class Clostridia; order Lachnospirales; family Lachnospiraceae; genus Lachnospira. Next base: position 43,204 of record JBNMKL010000015.1, read on the forward strand.
TGTGACAGAAGTCTCGCAGGATATATTATGCCTCTGGTTACCAGATCATAACCAGGATAAAAAGACTTCTGAGCCTCAATGTTAATATACATTCGCTGCCTGCTGCCATCTTTCATTCTGACATAAAACACAATATCAAAATAAATCCTGCCTTCGCCGGGAATGTTGCTCTCGTTCTCAAGAGCGTGAACAGCATCAGGGCTGACATGCCTTGTTGCGACCTCTGGCTCTCCATCAATACAAGCTTTGGCTTCTTCAAGTGAATAATCCATAAATTCCCTTACAGAATACTTTAAAATAAAAGCCAGAATATTCTTATCCTTTAAAATACGTCTTACATGCTCATCATATTGCGCCTTGCTGTCAGCAGAATTAATTGCATCTGCAATAAATGTTTCTTTTTCCCCCATGCTTCTCCTTTTCATTATATTAGTCATTGTAAAGATAATCAAGATATGTTAGTGAAAGTTATTAATATAATTATGCTTATAATTGAATGTCAAAATCTATATGCTATAGAAATTTATCTGCACGACATACACTACTATGAATATATACATAATACATACAATATCATATACAATACTAAAAATCAATAATAAGCACAAAAAGAATATAAAAATACAATAAAAATACAAAAAAATAAATATTTTTCTAAAAAAGGCAACGTTTTGGCAACGTTTAGTGTGATATAATTTTCAAAAAGGTAAGGAGAGTAAAGCCATGAATTTTATCAATACCAATATTAACTTGACAAATTCATACAGCCAGAAGCATAATGGCTTGGCTTGGCTTGGCTTGGCTTGGCTTGGCTTGGCTTGGCTTGGCTTGGCTTGGCTTGGCTTGGCTCTAGGAGACTGACTTTTTTAGACAACAATAAATATACTGTGAATATAAAAAGGTATCAAAAATTACCGCTATGGAAATCTGAATTCATAGTGGTAGTTTTTGATACCTTTTTGCATTTTTACAGATGTTGTTATTCACAGTATAGGAAAGAATCATATGTCATCTGTTGGTTAAGCATAGTTACAAGATGCCGGCATGGTACACGTTGGAAAGGGGTGTTAGCAATATGAGAATAATGTTAACAGATGATGAATGTATATGCAGGAGAAAGCTCGTAGATGAGATAAGAAAACAGTATCCGTCTGTGCAGATAGACGAATATGATGATGGTACACCTGCTTGGGAGGCAATACAGCAGGATAGTGGATTTGACCTTGTGATTGCTGATATGAGTATGATAACGATGGATGGCTTGGAACTGGCAGAGCGGATACACGAAAAGTATCCGGATATGCAGATACTCTTTCAGACAGGCGAATCGGAAAAAATACTAAGGCAAATGGGCGTACAGATAGAAAGATGTCTGTTAAAGCCGGTCTTTGAACCGGAATTAAAGGAAAAGATTGACAATCTTTCTGACTTACCGCCATTTGAGATAAAACCGGAACAGGTAGAAACAGAAGAATATACAATATCAACATCAAACAAGGCAAGAGGCTTTTTTAGCAGATTGTTTCAGAGATGTTAGAAGAAAGGAATGAGAACATATGAAAGGATTAAAAATGACAGCAAAGCGTATCCTTACGGGTGTGCTTACAGCGGCAATGGTTGTTACATCGGTAAATTTACCGGGAATGACAACAAGTGTTCAGGCGGCAACAGTCTATAATGATACCACCACAGCACTATCATCACTGGCAGGCAGTACAGGGTTAAAACTCTATAAGCTGGACGGTTCAGAGACAACTTTAAATAATGGAATCTATTATTTGGAAAGTGATCTGACCTATAATGCAGATAAATCCAGAAAGAACGGATTGGCAATCGGAGAAAATCAGACCGTTTATATGTATATCCCAGAAGGTGTCACATTAACTGTCTATGGTCAAGACGGTACAAATGCCACAAATGGTGGAAATGGTACAGAAGGACAATTTGATGCTTCAAGTAAAGTTACTGTGAATGGAATAACAGCATATGAAAATCCTGGAAAAGCAAAAACAACAAATGGTGCAACAGGTGGAAGTGGTGCAACAGGTGGTGGTGCAGCAATTTATGTACCGTCTACTGCAAAACTGGTTGTATTAGGAAGTGGAAGCATTAATGCTAATGGTGGAAATGGTGGAAATGCTTCCGATGGTGGAAATGGTGGAGCTACCAATTATCTATACTTCACAGGACTATATGCTAAAGGAAAAAATCAGATAACTTCCGATACGGAGTTTTGGACATATTCAAAGGAATCTTTAAAAACAAATATGAATAATACTACTGGAAGCGGTCAATTCAATCCGTATGCTTGGTTTGTGAGAAGAGCATCGGTAGGTACTGGTGGAGCCGGAGGTGGCGGAGCTGCCGGAGGCGGAGCTGGAATTGGTTCAAACGGAGCTGATGGTAAATCAGGAGTAAGCAGTGCGAATGCGAATACCGCGAATGCGAATTCTTATAATAAGATTTCCGCAACAGACACAGCAAAAAACAGTACATCGGTAAATACGGCAATGACAAGCGGTACTGTTTATGTCAGCGGAGTACAGGTGAATTGTACTGGTGGCAACGGCGGTACTGCAGGGAATACAGCAACGATAGAAAGTACAAAAAATGATAGTTTTAAGGCTTGGAGTAGTAGTAGTTTGAACACATTCACAGTATGGTATGCCAATGGACAAGCCGGAGGCGGTGGAGCAGCCGGTGGTAAAGGTGCATCTATTGGAACTGGAGGACAGGGCGGAGCCGGAGGTATGGCTGGTGACAGCGGTTCTCTGATTACAAATTGTACGGATCAGAGTACGAAAAATTCAACTTCTGGATTAAGCAGTATTCCGTCAGCCGGTAAAAATGGTGTTGCTGGTTCCAATGGTGCAGAGTCACAGCAGAATTTGAATGACACTCAGTATCCATATAATACAATTACATTCACAGGAGCAAAATCTTCTGAACAGACAGTAAATTATTATCTTACTCAGACAGATAGCGTAACAGCTCCGGCTTATGATGAGAGCAAACTCACATCAAATCAGATATTTACAGGCTGGAAAGTGACAACTACAGCAACAAAACTGCCGGATGCGTTTGGTGAAAGCAATGAGGTAAGTACACTTGCCGGAACTACAGAAACATATCAGGCAGGAGATACAATTTCCACAAAGGGTATTTATGGAAATGTTGTTCTTACTGCACAGGTAGTAGAGCATAATCATAGCTGGACTTATGAGACAAACAGCACAGATAACAGTAAGGTTTACGCTTGGTGTGTTGGTGAGGAAAATGCAGATGCCTGCCCATATTATGGTGAGTCACGGAAACTCACAATGTCTCTCAAAGCTGCTGATAAGACATATGATGGAAGTGCATATAATAATAATTCATCAGATGTCGTTATAGGTGACGGTATTACATCTGTTACAGGTGCCAGCAAAGGAAATATTGAATATTATGAGGCAGACAGTGACGGAAATAAGACTGGCTCTGCAATAGCAGCTCCTGTTAATGCAGGAAAGTATATTGCAGTAGTAACACTTACATATGATGGTGGTTCTATCAGCGCAGAAGATACATTTGAGATAACCAAAAGAAAAATAACTTCCGATATGGTAACCTTAGATTCATCCGACAATTCATATCCATATACCGGAAGCGAAATTACACCATCTGTTACAGTGCGCTACACAGATGGAAACATTTTAACTAAAGACAGCGACTATACAATAGAAGGTACAGCATCTGCCACAAGCTATGGTAAGTATACATTTGTTGTAAAAGGAACTGGCAATTATACTGGAAATGTTGAGGTTAAGTGGCATATTAAGGATGACAGCAATCCAGTGATTAATGTAACAACTGGAAGTGACACATGGGATTCGTTTACTGCCAATCCAGATAGCAATGTCCGCTATTATAACATCAACAGGACATTGACAATATCAGTAAGCGACACTGGAAGTGGTGTTGATGAGGATAAAATATATTATTATCTTTCCGATACAGCGTTGACAGAGGATGACATCAAGGGTAAGACTGCCGGCTGGACAAAGATTGCTAATAATGGAACATTTAATATCAATTCAGGTGCATCTGTGTATGTATACACGATGGCTTATGACAAATCAGGTAACGTATCTTACACATCTACAGATAAACTCGTAGTAGATACTGATAAGCCAGTGGTAACAGGAGCAGAAAGTAATAAGACATATTGTGAAGCTGTTACAGTGACAATCGCAGATGCTAATTTAAAGAGCATATATGTCAATGGTACAGAGATTTCTCTTACAGATAATACATACACATTACAGCCATCAGATGATGTGTATAATATCGAGGTGAGCGATTTAGCTGGCAATGTGACAGTACTTACTAATATTAAAGTTAACCGTAATGGACATTCATGGGTTGATGATAAAGACAAAGCTCCAACGTGTACAGAAGATGGTTACAGAGGAAAAAGACACTGCCAGGTATGTGGCGCTGTTGAAGAGGGAGAGATTATACCAGCAACAGGCCATGATTACCCGGACGAGTGGACGGTTATTAAAGAGGCAGGTGCCACAGAGGAAGGCAGGGCAGTTAAGCTGTGTAAGAATGGCTGTGGCTCTAAGCTTACCAAAATAATTGAGCCAACTGGAACAGTGCCAGACCCGGATACAGGAAGCCTTGAGAAGTCAGCAGAGGTTAAACCTAATGATGTTGTTGATGATGCACAGTTAGCTGACAGCAAGAAAGATTTACTTCCTTTATTTACAGATGATGAGCGAAACGCAATTGCATCAGGAAGCGATGCCAGGATATGGCTTGAGGTAGCTGGAACAGACGAGAGTGCCATAAGCCAGACGGATAAGGCGGATGTCAGAATCAAGGCTGTTAATGCTCTTGGAAAGACAGCGGCACTTAAGGATGCTGTAGTTACAATTAAATATTTCGATGCATCAATGTACAAGCAGATTGATACTAATCCAGTAACACAGTTAAAGGAATTAAAGGATAAATCCGGCAATGCAGTAAAGGTACTTGTAAAACTGTCACTGCCAGAGGACCTTATTAACCACATTGATAGTAAAGAGCGTAAATATACAGTTGTAAGAATTCATCAGAATGCAGATGGAACTAGCGAGATATCACAGATTGATGCAGTACTTAATGTGGCTAATGAACTTGAATTCTACACAGACAAGTTCTCAACATATGCAGTTGCCTATGTTGATGTTGATAAGAAGAATATTACACCAACACCGACTCCTACACCAACTCCTACGCCAGAGCCAGGCAATGACCCGGATGATGACGATGATAAGACAATCATAGCTGGTAATATTGGTGGACAGAATAATAATAACAGTAATTCTGGAAGTACAGGCGGATATGTGACATCTAATCCAGATGGTACATCTACAGTGTATGCACCGATGACAGGTGATAATAACAGAATGGGATTGTTATTGGCTCTTATGCTTGCAATGATGGGATTAATGCTTGTTGTGAGAGTTAAAGAGAAGTAATTCAAGCGAAATAATCAAAATAATCTGATATAAATTAATAATGCCAGAGCAGTGTATAAACCGCTCTGGCATATTTTTAATCTAATGTCTTATATACATTGCCCTCAAGGTCTTTCCAGTAGAAATGATCCTCCAGAATCATGTAGCTGTGTGCGCTGTCCATCTTAGGGATAGAGACAGAGCCGGGATTAATGTAAATGTATCCGTCACGCTCCTCACAGCATGGGATGTGAGTGTGTCCGCATACAAGATAATCGCCGTCACACAGCGCAGGAATGTTCTTCTCATCAAGCTTGTGTCCATGTGCAAGAACAAGGTGTCTGTCGTTGACATATACATGGGCTGTCTCGGCAAGCACGTTGAAATCAAGTACCATCTGGTCAACCTCTGTATCACAGTTGCCTCTGACACATAAGATTTTGTTCTTCAATGGATTTAACATAGCGATAACTTCCTTAGGTGCATATTCCTTTGGAAGGTCATTTCTTGGACCATGGTATAATATATCTCCAAGAAATACGAGCAAATCAGGCTTTTCAATCTCGTAACGCTCAAGAAGCTGTCTGCAATAGTAAGCAGAACCGTGAATATCTGATGCAATCATTATTTTCTTCATAGTAGTCCTCTTTATCTGGTTTTATGATTAATTACAGCCCTGTTTTCGCACGGATGTCACGTATGAAAGCTAAGACATAATACGATAATATCACATTTACAGGAAGCTGGATAATATTTTTTACAAATCTTGTTGTGAAATAGAACGCAAAGCCCTTTCCGTACATAACTGTAACCCAGTAAGTTCCAAGCAGAATGTTAACAAGCAGCATATCAACAGTTATCGCAAGAGTCGTTCTTATAAGAAATGCTATATCGATTTTGCCGCTTCTGTACATGCCTGCGATTGTAAGTATAATGTATACAACCATAATAACAGCGACAGCAACGAATCCCCATAAAGGCTTGGTTGTCTTTCTGTCAGTGTATACAGCAAGCATTCCTGCAAATGTTATGAATATAGATATGACGAGTGGAATCACGTTGTATCTTGTAAAGCCAAGCACGAACAAAGCCACGAACATAACCATAAAAAGCACTGCGATAATCTCCATATTAGCAATTCCGCCGCCTAAGCCGCCAGTAAGCACTTCTTTGATGTAGCTTAGTCCTGTTCCCTGAAACTGTAAAGGATTGTCTCCTTTGCCTGTGACTTTCACAAATGGTGTCCAGAGCATAAGGTTCATGGCTGCGAGTGGGAGTATTATTCTTGCAATCTTAATGAATGGATTAGAGCGGGCATTGTCAGTGTCTGCAATTTCTTTAACATTTTTCTTTGCTGGCAGATGCTTATAAAAGAATATACCATATATAAGACAAGCCAGTGCCGCACTGAGTGTCCATCCCGGAAAATAAGGCCCGGTTGGTTTGATGATAAACTGAACAACGTCGCCAATAGCACCACATACTAATCCCATAACAGGGCCATACAATGCGCCAATTACAACATTTGCAATAAATGAAATGGAAATCCTAAGTGACTCAGTGACCTGAATAGATACAAACACAGCCAATACTGTGTGAAGCGCGATTAAAAGCGCAGCAGTGACAACTGATTTAAGATTTTTGAATTCAGCCGCCGATTCTTTGAAAATAGACATAAAATTAACCTCCTTTGCAGTAGTTTCGATACTACATAAGAGGTTGTTGTATCCATGATATGTAGCAGCGGGATGCGAATCGTGTACCGCAAGCTAATACTTTTCGTCCGGATGACAACTCCCTGTTCACCTGGCACTTAACGCACACAATCCTACTCTGCATTAATATTTTTTAGATGATTATAGCAGACCACCCCCAGAAGTCAATAGATTATTTATATTATAATTAATTTATAGATTTTTAATTGCATTTGCCCGCCCATATGATAGAGTATGTACATAAGTTTTATTTGAAAGGATGAGTTTTGTAATGAGTAAGTTAAGGCAGAAGATAATGCAGTTTATGCAGGGAAGATATGGAGCAGACCAGTTTTCCAAGTTCCTTATATATCTTTCACTTATACTTTTAATTATCACATTATTCTGTCGTAATAATTTTATTTATTATATAGCGGTGATTGTTCTGTTTTATTCATATTTCAGAATGTTAAGCCGTAACATTTCCAAGAGATATGCTGAGAACCAGAAGTATCTCTCGGTAAGATATAAGGTGGTTGGAAGGTTTAACTGGATTAAGTTAAGAATCAAGGATTCCAAGACACATAGAATTTATAAGTGCCCAAGCTGCTCACAGAAGATAAGAGTTCCTAAGGGCAAGGGCAGAATAAGCATCAAGTGTCCTAAGTGCAGAATAGAATTTATCAAGAAGACCTGATTAATCTATATTAATCAGGTCTTCAAATCTATAATTCTTCAGGTATCGCCCAGTTATCAGCCTGCTGTCTGTAGTTAGTGGCAAGCTCACTGTAAGTTTCTGAGGCTTCGTCATTGCCGGCATCATGCATAATGCGTGATAACCTGTCATAACAGAGAGCAAGCTGGTTGAGAGGTGTGTCACCGCCAGCATGTATATCAAGTATAGGCTGTGTCTCGTATGCGGCATTGACGTACCAAAGAACAGCTTCCTCGTAGTCTTCAAGAGAAAGGTAATAGTTACCGAGTTCAAGGCATATCTCAGAAGGTGGATTGTCGGCGGCCTGCTTTAGAACCATCTTAAAAAATGCATCTTTCATTCCAGCAAGTCTGTACATTCTTGCAAGAATACAGCTTACTTCCTTAAAGCATGACGCATCAGTGTATGTAGTCATGTATTTTTCATATACAGGAAGAAGTTCACGGTAATCTTCTTCATCACCAGTACTCCATAATTCCTTGCAGAACATCGTTACAACATAATTTTCAAGTCGTACACCTTTATCAAGTGCTTTCACAAATGTGCCAAAATCACGCTTGCTGTGTGATGTCTGTGGCATATGCAGAATCTCTATATCGCTGTCAAATACGACAGGATTTAATCTTATTGTCTCGTGGATTGGAGAAATCCATTCAAATGTGCGGAGACGTTTGAATAATTTAGGGCGCAGTTCTTTCTTTGAATTGTATACAGAATTGCCGTCATCACAGTTGACATATTTCATCTGTACAATATCAATCTCAGGAAGAAGAACAGATTTAAGCTGTAATAGCGCAGACTGGTTCGCCTTATCTAATACCTCATCCGCATCAGCACTGAATATATAATCACAGGCTGCTTTACTGAAAGCGTAATTTCTTGCTTTCGCAAAATCGTCATCCCACACATAATCATATATTTTGTCAGTGTATTCACTGGCTATTTCCTTGGTATTATCTGTCGAACCGGTATCTATTATTATGATTTCATCGGCGACAGGTTTATATGAATCAAGACAACGCCTTAATATGGCGGACTCATTTTTTACAATCATACATAAAGAGATATTAATCATTATGCATCGGCTCCTTGATATATTGATAATTAGATTGTGCATTTATACATCTGAAAAGTCAAGCTGTAAGAGTATCTGACATTGTAAATATTGCAAAAATAGGATAATATCTAAATATAGTGAAGGAGACGTTGTAATGTATGAGGTAAAGGGCAATACATTAAGAATATCAGTGAGAAATCTTGTTGAGTTCATATACAGCAGTGGTGATATTGACTCTGGAAGCGGTGCAGTCATGGATGTCAGTGTCATGCAGGAGGGCGCAAGGATTCACAGAAAGCTCCAGAAAAGTGCTGGAAGCAGGTATCACGCTGAGGTTCCATTAAAATATAACATAGAGCTGTCAGACTCTGATGGAGAGCAATATGTTGTTGCCATAGAGGGCAGGGCAGACGGCATAATATGTGATATGGACGAGGATGATGAGGGCAACAAGCTTCCAATGTCAGACGTGATAATTGATGAGATAAAGACGACAAGGCAGGACGTCTCTAAGATGAAAGAGGCTGTATATGTCCATAAGGCACAGGCTATGTGCTATGCGTATATATTTGCTATGAAGCATAATCTTGATGAGATAACAGTGCAGATAACTTATTGCAATCCACTGACCGAGGAGATAAAGAAATTCAGTGAACTGCTGCCTGTAAAAGATGTTGTGAGCTGGTTTGACGGGCTTGCAGCGCAGTTTAAACGCTGGAGTGATTTTGTATTCGAGAGCAGGAAGAAAAGGCAGGAATCTATTGAGAATATAGAGTTTCCATTTGAATACAGAGAGGGTCAGAAAAATCTTGTTGTAGGTGTGTACAGGTCTGTAGAGCGTGGCAATAACCTGTTTATCCAGGCATCAACCGGTGTCGGCAAGACGATATCGACAATATTTCCATCAGTTATGGCTATGGGTCAGGGAATGGCAGATAAGATATTCTATCTGACATCCAAGACGATAACAAGAACTGTTGCGGATGATACCTATAAGCTTTTAAGAGATAATGGATTATATTTCAGAAGCATAATTCTTACCGCTAAAGAAAAAATCTGTCCGAATACAGAGTGCGTGTGCAGCGCAAAGGACTGTGACAGGGCAAAAGGGCATTATGACCGTGTCAATGATGCTGTGTATGACATGATAACGAATAATCTGTCAATAGACAGGGACACAGTGACAGAATATGCAGGTAAGCATAACGTATGTCCATTTGAGATGGGGTTAGATGCAACTTACTGGTGCGATGGAATTATATGTGATTATAACTATGTGTTTGACCCCAATGTTGCACTCAAGCGGTACTTTGCACAGGGCTCCAAGAAGGATTATATATTTCTGGTGGACGAGGCACATAATCTTGTGGACAGAGCAAGAGAAATGTACAGCGCAGTACTTGTAAAAGAGCATGTCTTAGAAACTAAAAAGCTTTTATCAGAGGACAAAGAAAATGCAGACAGAAAGCTTATAGCGCAGTTTGAGAGGGTTAACAGGCATCTTCTGTCAATGAAGAGAGAATGTGAGACATACAAGGTATTTGGCGGGAGCGATTCGCTCGGAAGGCTGCCAGAATATCTTTCATATCTTGCCATGGGAATCCAGAGCTTTCTTGAGAAACATAATAATTACCGCTACAGGAAAGAACTGCTTGAATTTTTCTTTGAGGTTAACCATTTTCTTAACATGTATGACTGTCTTGATGAAAAATACGTGATATATACAGAGCATAATTCTAAAGGTGACTTCTGTGTTAACCTGTTCTGTGTTGACCCGTCCAATAATATCGCTGACAGGCTGTACAGTGCAAGAAGCACGATATTTTTCTCAGCGACACTGCTGCCAGTCAATTTCTTTAAGGAGATGCTCACTGGCAATGCAGAGGATTATGCGATATATGCACAGTCAACATTTCCAAGGGAAAGACGGCGTATTGTAATCGGCAGAGATGTAAGCAGCAGATATACAAGAAGAAATGATACAGAATACGGAAAGATATGCAGTTATATACATGATACAATCACAGCAAGGAATGGAAAATACATGGTGTTCTTTCCATCCTACGCATATATGCAGAAAGTGTATGACATGTATGTGTCCATGTATTCGCCATACGAACTTACAGAAGATACGCAGGACACACTGATTCTGTACACAGATGAGACTAAGATATTATTGCAAAAAACGGACATGAGAGAGCGCGATAAAGAATGGTTTCTTGAAATGTTTAACAATTCAGAGTGCAATGGCTCACTGATTGGATTCTGTGTTGCGGGCGGCATATTTTCAGAAGGAATTGATCTAAGGCAGGACAGTCTTATAGGAGCAGTTATAGTGGGCACAGGACTTCCTATGATATGCAGGGACAGGGATATACTGCGTGATTATTTTGACGGGCAGGGAAAAGATGGATTTTCATATGCCTATGTGTATCCGGGAATGAATAAAGTCCTTCAGGCGGCAGGAAGGGTTATAAGGACAAGCAGTGACTGCGGAGTCATAGAACTGCTTGATGACAGATTCTTAAATCGGGAACAGCAGTATCTTTTTCCAAGAGAATGGGATGATATTGTTGTGACTGATAGGAACAGCATAAGTGAAGTTTTGTCGGATTTCTGGAAAAATATAGTGCAATAAATATGCCGTTATTGTATAATTATTAACAGATATATTATGTGCGATTATTGAAATATTGAAAGGATAAGGTGTTATGGAACTTATTAATTCGATAGCTGGAATAATAGAAAGCAGCGATTATAAAGAGAAGATGAAAGCTCTTGGATTTGACCGCTTTCAGAGCATGGAGATAATGAAGGGCTATAAGGATGGAATAGATTATTCTGTGTATGCATCACCAGAGTATGATGCATCCCAGATGAAATCAATAAGACTTGGCCTTGAGATGGGGCTTGATGCATCATTTTATGCGAATCCCAAGTATGATTACAGACAGATGGAAGAGATTAAGCAGGCGATGCTTGACGGAAGCAATCTGACATTTATTATTGACTCGGACAAGGATTATACGATTATGCGCGAGATTCGTCTTGCAAGCCATTACGGGTATGATGTTATGTACTATGTCAATAAAGGATGCAGCGGTGGAGTTTTAAAGCAGTTAAGGCTCGCGGACAAGAATGGTATTGATTTAAGTTTCTTTGTCAATGAAGGGTATGATGAGTACCAGCTTAAGGAGATAAGAATAGGACTTGAGCATTGTGTTGATGTTACACAGTATCTGTTACATGAGTTTAACAGTGAACAGATGAGACAGATAAGACTTGGATTAGAAGCTGGACTTGATGTATCAGGATATGCGATGACTGGATTTTCATCGGGGCAGATGGAACAGGTCAGACTTGGCTTGCAGGAAGGCAAAGATGTTGAAAAGTATGAAGACCCATTTATTGATGCGTGTCAGATGGAACAGATGCGCGAGGGCAAAGAACAGCCAGGCAGGGAGCCTGACGAACTTCAGAGCCAGGAGATACTTAAAGGACTTGTGTCGGGAGTTGATGTAAGTGTATATGCGGACACAGCATATGATTACAGGCAGATGGAGCAGATAAGATTAGGACTTGAAGCAGGGATGGATGTGACACCTATTCTTAACATACATATGTCAGCAGATGACATGAAAAAAGTAAGGCTTGGGTTATAGATAGGGATATATGACTAATTAATCAGTGACATGGAGGGCTATTATGATGGTTCAGAATACAGGTAGTGAACAACCAAATAAGAGAATATCCGTCACAATATCTGAAGATAATATGTCAGCGTATCTGCGTCTGGCGGTTCCAATGCATGGCGAAAATGATTATTCATATGAGGACGTCAAGGCGGCATTGGAAGACAGCGGTGTTAAGATGGGGATAGATGAATCGCAGATACAGAACATTCTTCAGCATAAGATATATAATGCGAATGAGCTTATTGCATCAGGCAAGTGTGCAGAGGATGGCACAGATGGTGAATATGAGCTGTTTTTTAATCTTGACGATATTGGTAAACCGCTGGAGCGTGCAGATGGTTCAGTTGATTATTATAACATGAAGATGTTTGAGCTTGTCAGTGCGGGAGACAAGCTGGCAGAGTATACTCCGCCGACTAAGGGTATATTTGGATATGATGTCAAGGGAAAACTGTTAATTCCTAAAGCTGGCAGACCTAAGAGTCCGTTAAGGGGCAAGGGATTTACAGTTTCAGAAGATGGTAATACATATTACGCTGCATATGATGGCAAGGTTGAATACAGAAACTTTGACCTTAATGTATACAGCGTACTTACAATACCGGGTAATGTAGATATATCTGTTGGTAATATTGATTTTAATGGAGATGTTGATATCAGAGGTAATGTTATCAGTGGCATTACAATATCAGCTAAAGGCAATATATCAATTGGTGGACATGTTGAGGCAGCTGTTATAAGAGCTGGCGGTAATGTTATATTTAAAGATGGTGTCAACGGTAAAGGTCTGGCAAGAGTTGAAGCTGGCGGCAATATAAGTGCCAGATTCCTTGAAAATGTAACTGTACAATGCCTTGGTGATGTGTATGCTAACTATATGCTTAACTGTAATATAGTAGCTAATGGCAAGGTTATCGTTAAAGGAAAGCAGAGTTCAATACAGGGCGGCGATGTCATGGGAATGCTTGGCGTTGAAGTCGGTAATGCCGGAGTAGAGACAGGTGTTGCTACTGTGATACGAGTTGGAGCAACTAAGGCGGTAAGACAGCAGTATGCAGACCTTGTTAACAAGATAAGGGATTTTGATACTGAGATAGATATGCTTGACACTCTTCTTGAAAAATATATGGCATTAAAAGAAAAACAGCCGGAGAAATTCCAGCAGGAGATGTACAATAAGGTATTCCAGTCAAAGATAATTAAAAATTCTGAGAAGAATAAGCTCAATGAAGATGCCATGAAACTGTGTGACCTTATATATGCATCAGAGAATGCCAATATCAAGGTTATGAAAAATTTATATCCAGGCGTTAAGATTATTGTCAACGGCAATACCTATACTCCTAATACACAGCTTGTATCAATGGTTATCCGCAATATTGGCGGTAAGATTTCAATACGTGGAATTATGGATCTTGATGTTAATCAATAGAATGGCAGAATATATAACATAACAAAGGACAGAGTAGATATATGATAGAAGAAGTTGTTTCAATAGAGTTACCGGTACATGAGAAATGGACTGTTCACAAAAACAGGCTTGCACCAGAAGGATTTTCTGGCAAGGAGAAGAGACTTTCCATAGTTACAGGAATACATGGCGATGAGCTTGATGGACAGTATATATGTTATGAAGTGACAAGAAGAATTAATAACAATCCAGAGAAGCTTCACGGCATAGTAGACATTTATCCTGACCTTAATCCTTTGGGACTTGATATTGGAAGCCGTGGAATACCTATGTTTGAACTTGATATGAACAGGTCATTTCCGGGTGATAATAACGGTGCGGTTGCAGAATATGTGGCTGCTGGTGTCATTGACAATATTATAGGCAGTGATTTCTGCCTTGATATCCACTCAAGTAATATATTTATCAAGGAGATGCCACAGGCAAGACTTACAGAGGAGAACAGGGCAAAGCTTCTTCCATATGCAAAGATTATTAATACCGATTTTGTATGGATATATTCATCCAAGACGGTGCTTGATGCTACTTTGGCATACAGTCTTAACAATATGGATGTCCCAACACTTGCTATAGAGATGGGTGTTGGCAACAGAATTAACAGGGAGTATTGTGACCAGCTTATAGAGGGTACATTTAATCTTATGATAGAGCTTGGTATATGGGAAGGCGAACAGATTTCTGTCAGGAAGCCAATCATATCGACAGAGGGACAGGTTGAATTCATAAGAGCCTGCTCAAGCGGAATATTCGTGGCAGATGTTAAGAATCTTGGTGCGATAAGCATGGGAACACATATAGGTGACATAATTGAGCCGCTTACAGGCAAGGTTGTCCAGAGAATTGAATCGCCTGTGGATGGAATTATATTTACCTTAAGAGAACATCCGGTTGTATACAAGGGCGCACTTCTTGCAAGAGTATATGGAGGCAATATCCAGTGATAATTATTACTGGTTAATGGAGATAATCATGAGAAAAGAGACATTATTCACACTTCAGGGATTATATAGAGATGATTTCAAGGTGGAAGGCTACAGATTTGGCGGCGGCGAGAAATCTGCATGTATTGTCGGAGCATTGCGTGGCAATGAGATACAGCAGATGTATATATGTTCACTGCTTATCAAAGCGTTAAAAGACCTTGAAAGCCACGGAGCTATATCACATGACCATGAGATACTGGTTGTCCCAACAGCTAATAAATTTTCTATGAATGTAGGCAAGAGATTCTGGCCTATAGATAATACAGACATTAACAGGACATTTCCGGGAGATGCTGATGGTGACACGACTAATTACATAGCATCTATGTTATTTGAGAATGTCAAAGGCTATAACTACGGAATCCAGTTTGCAAGCTTTTATATGCCGGGAGATTTCATACCGCATGTAAGGATGATGGAGACAGGATATCAGAGTGCAAGTCTTGCCAATCTGTTCGGGTTACAGTATGTTGTGATAAGAAGTCCTAAGCCTATGGATACTGTCACACTCAACTATAACTGGCAGATGAATGGTACTAATGCATTCTCAATCTATACGAACAGCACTGACAATATTGATGATAAGTCAGCACGTCAGGCAGTTTCATCAGTTCTTAGATTCCTTACACGAATGGGAATACTAAAATACAATAATCACAGCGGCTATATAGCAAGTGTAATACATGAACAGGATTTAATGCCTGTTAAGACTTATGACGGCGGTTTCTACAGAAGACTGAAAGATCCGGGAGACCCGGTATTCCGCGGGGATATAATAGGAGAGGTAATTGACCCTTGTGAAGGATTTGTCAAATCGCAGATAGTCAGCCAGACGGATGGAATAATATTCTTTGCACACACTTCACCAACGGTTATGGGTAATCAGGTTGTGTATAAGATAATACGCCGTATGCATGAATAAATATATATTCTAAAATAAATATTCAGAATATTAGAGTTTTCTCTAAATTATTATTGGTAAATTCTGATTCTTGTGATACAATTAATTTTATTCACTAATAAGCTATTCATAAAAGATAAGCGGGAGGAAAACAATGAGCAGCGTTAAAAGAGTATTTGTTGAGAAGAAAAAGCCTTATGCTGTCAGTGCTAAGCAGCTTCTAAGCGAGATAACAAGTTATCTTGATGTTAAGTCAGTAACAGATGTCAGGGTTCTTATCCGTTATGACATTGAGAATCTTTCAGAGGAGACTTATAATAAGGCTCTTACAACAGTATTTTCTGAACCACCAGTTGATGATGTGTATGAGATGGAATTTACAGCTAAACCAGAGGATTTCGTATTCTCTGTAGAGTATCTTCCAGGACAGTTCGACCAGAGAGCTGATTCTGCTGAACAGTGCGTTAAGTTCTTCAATGAGAACGAGAAGCCGGTTATCAGAACAGCAACTACATATGTTATATCTGGTGATTTGACAGATGATCAGAAGGAAAAGATTAAAGAGATGTGTATTAACCCTGTTGATTCAAGACAGGCTAAGGAAGAGATTCCTGATACACTTGTAACAGATTTCCCAACTCCTCCAGATATTATATATTTTGATGGATTTAAGGATATGGCAGAGGATGAGTTAAAGAAGCTCTACGACTCATTAGGACTTGCTATGACATTCAAGGATTTCCTGTTTATCCAGGAGCACTTCCGCGATGTTGAGAAGCGTAATCCATCTATGACAGAGATTCGTGTGTTAGATACATACTGGTCAGATCACTGCCGCCATACAACATTTGCAACAGAGCTTGTTAATGTTGAGTTCAAAGACGGATATTACCGTATTCCAATGGAGAATACATATAAGAAGTATCTTGCTGACAGAGAGCAGATTTATAAGGGACGTAAGGACAAGTTCGTATGCCTTATGGATCTTGCCCTTCTTGCCATGAAGAAGTTAAAGGCAGAGGGAAAGCTTGAAGATCAGGAAGAGTCAGACGAGATTAATGCATGCTCAATTGTTGTTCCAGTTGAGATAGATGGCAAGACTGAGGAATGGCTTGTTAACTTCAAAAATGAGACACATAACCATCCAACAGAAATCGAGCCATTCGGTGGTGCCGCTACATGTCTTGGTGGTGCGATAAGAGATCCACTTTCAGGACGTACATATGTATATCAGGCTATGAGAATCACTGGTGCAGCAGACCCAACAGGTTCAATCCAGGATACATTAAAGGGAAAGCTTCCACAGAAGAAGCTTGTAACAGAGGCTGCACATGGATACAGCTCATATGGTAACCAGATAGGTCTTGCTACTGGATATGTTAAGGAATTATATCATCCAGATTATGTTGCCAAGAGAATGGAGATTGGTGCAGTTATAGCGGCAGCTCCAAGAGCAGCAGTTAAGAGACTTAACTCTGATCCGGGCGATATCATTGTATTACTTGGTGGAAGAACTGGACGTGATGGCTGTGGTGGAGCTACAGGTTCATCTAAGGTTCATACAATGGAATCAATAGATACATGTGGTGCAGAGGTTCAGAAGGGTAATGCGCCTACAGAGCGTAAGATGCAGAGATTATTCAGAAGACCAGAAGTTACACGTCTTATCAAGAAATGTAACAACTTCGGTGCCGGCGGTGTATCAGTTGCTATCGGTGAGTTAGCAGCAGGTTTAAGAGTTGACCTTGATAAAGTGCCTAAGAAGTATGAAGGACTTGACGGAACAGAGCTTGCAATATCTGAGTCACAGGAGAGAATGGCATGTGTTATCGATCCTAAGGACGTTGCAGAGTTCCTTAAATATTCAGCAGAGGAGAATCTTGAAGCAACAGAGGTAGCTGTTGTAACAGAGGATCCAAGACTTGTACTTACATGGAGAGGCAAGGAGATAGTTAATATATCAAGAGCATTCCTTGATACTAATGGTGCTCATCAGGAGACATCAGTTCTTGTTGATATTCCATC